>JAQYWR010000008.1 GCA_029379225.1 Nostoc sp. S4
TGATATTCTCCCTCAACTGTTCCCTTTGTCAATACTCTGCTACCTGAATCCTTACGAATTATTGACGCAGTTGCAAGAGGCAATTACCCAATCGTCAGATTTACCAGATGAAGAAAAAGCCGAAGCTTTAGAACAAGTAAAAACTTTAGCTGAAGCTGGAAAAAATCCTCAAGAATCGACAAAACAAAAGACTGCAAAAACAGCAATCACAATGTTGAAAGGGATATTTTCTGGCTTACCCACCGTTGCTTCATTGCTGGAAGCCACTAATAAATTATTGCCTGCGATCGCTAAGTTATTCAATTTAGGATAATCTGGGGAGGGTTGACTGTTGACTGTTGACTGTTGACTGTTGAGCTTTCCCGGAGATTCCGAAGCAAGGCGTGAGGAGTTATTCTCCCCCACACTCCCCACCTCCCCATCTCCCCACACTTCCCACACTCCCCACCTCCCCACCTCCCCATCTCCCCACACTCCCCACCTAAAATGATTTTTCCTGATACCCTCCAGCGTAGTCAATCACGCAAACTGTTCTATATGATTTGTGAATTCCAAAAGCAACACCAGAGACTTGAAAAGCGTCGTTAAAAATATTTTTTCGATGACCGCGATCGGGCACACCATCATCAATAATTAATTGCATAACGATATCTTGGGCGGTGTTTGGCCCATAACTAATATTTTCGCCTGCGGTTGTTTGCCATCTACCATAGCGGTTGATGCGAGTAAAGGGGTTGCTACCATCGCTACCATCATGGCCTGTGGCACCTTTTGCGCCTTGGTCTTTAACGTGGTCTTTTGCCGCTAAAGACATACCTTTAGAGGGACTCAAAGCACCTATAGGACGTGCTGATTTGAGAAATGCGATCGCCTCATCGACTGCTTTGACTCCTTCTTGAGTTCGCAAATAAGTATTATCAGAAATCTTGACTCGGTTACCTTGAAAGCGCTGGCGATAGTTTTCCAAAATCGGCACGTATGATTGAGGATTTGTTCTGACTTTATTTGTTTCAATAATTACCTGTTGTTCGAGTGGTGAAAGGTAACTTGCTTTTGCTAACAAAGTTGGGCTATTTTTTTCAACTACTGTTGGCTGAGATGTGCCTACAGTTGGGTTAGATTGAAGCAATCGATCTGAGCAACCAAATGTCAAGGTGAGTGGAAAAAATACCCAAAATTTAATCCGATGCATTGATGACCTCGTAATTTTTCTATGAATTAATTTAGTGAATTAGAAAGAATAGGAATTTCAAGGCACAGTAAACTCTCTCAACGCTTCCACAGCTTCTTGAGAATAAGTGTAGATTCACGCACTAGTTATATAGATAACAATGTAACTAGCTTTGTTCCTGAAATACTACAAAGCAAGCGCTACAATTTTTCAAACTTTAACGCTTCACCAAAGGATTCCCCAGTCTCTAATTAAAGTTGCACTCGTCACTCTATCTACTGATTATTAACACATCAATAGCCGATAAAGTGAAATTAGACAAAATAGAATTGAAAAAATATAGGACTTTTTTTGGTTTTTGAACTTATTTGTCAAGACAGGCAATGGTTAATAGGCAATAAGCACTCTTGCAGCAGTCAAGAAGGCTCTTTAAGGGTTGGCGAGTTTTTTCAGGCAATCAAATCAGACTGCTATAGTATGTTAGCTATATTCATTTATCAAATATTCTGCTGATTCTTGAACTATTCTGACTCTAGAATGATTACGATAAAATGAATTTTTGAGAACTGGGATCGCAATCTCAAAAGTTTCTCATAGTTAAATTAAGCAGAGTAAACAGATGCGGATACTTAGACATATTAACTACAAAAGGTACTGCCTATGAGTTCCCGCGCACTGCTGTTAGTGAATCGTCATGCCCGCCAAGGGCAAAAGGCTCTGTCGAAAGCTATTGATTATTTGAAGACACTCGGCTTTATTTTAATTGAAGAGTCTACAGAACATCCCAAGCAACTTTCTGAAGTTATATTTCGCTACCAGCATCAAGTTGATTTGGTAATTATTGGTGGTGGCGATGGTACTCTTAATGCCGCAGTAGATGCTTTAGTTGAAACTCAGTTGCCTTTGGGAATCTTGCCTTTAGGAACTGCCAACGATTTAGCAAGAACTTTAGAAATCCCCAACTCCCTCAACGATGCTTGTAATATTATTGCTCAAGGAAATTTACATCGCATTGACTTGGGTTGGGTGAATGGCAAGCACTTTTTTAACGTTGCCAGTTTGGGATTGAGTGTAAAAATTACCAAACGACTTACCAAAGAAGTCAAACGCCGTTGGGGAATATTTGCTTACGCCGCCACTGCATTGCAAGTAATTTTGGAAGCTAGACCTTTTAGTGCGGAAATTGCGATCGACAGTCAATCAGTTCGCGTCAAAACCGTGCAAATTGCTGTGGGTAACGGTCGCTACTATGGCGGCGGGATGGCAGTGGCAGATGATGCGGCAATAGACGATCAAAGACTAGATCTTTATAGTTTGGAAATTCAACATTGGTGGCAGATTATATTATTATTACCCTGGATGCGACAAGGGCGGCATATACATTGGCAGACTGTACGCTCGCATCAAAGTCAGGAAATACATTTGTATACTCACAAACCACGCCCTATTAATACAGATGGTGAAATCACTACTTACACACCTGCCCATTTCCGAGTTATACCTAAAGCTGTAGCTGTTTTAGTACCTCCACAAGTCAAGGTTAAAAGTTCGGAGTTTAGAATTTAGAGTTTGGAGTTAAGAATTAGAAATTATTCTCGCTCTCTTCCTTACTGTTGTATAGACGCGTAGACGCTCGAAGAGCGGCTTCTCGTAAGAGTATAATCGCGTCTCTCCCTTTCAAAAAAATTACACCAAATGCATCTGAGATTTTCTCAAGATATAAAGTCCCTGTTACAACGCCTAGCCCAGCAACCTCTGACTTTAGGTGATGTTCTGGCAGAAACCTCAGAACGAGGGTTCAGCCTAGTAATTACATTATTAGTTTTGCCGTTCTTATTTCCAATGCCACCAGGACTAACCGGGCCTTTTGGTGCTGCTTGTTTGTTGTTGTCTGTGCAAATGCTTTTAGGAAGGCGATCGCCTTGGTTACCAAAAAGAATCGCTAACTACAAATTTCCTCGTGCCTTTGCCCAGTTACTTTTGCAAAACTTGGGTCGTCTCACCAAAGTTTTACAGAAAATCACCCGTCCCCGCTTGGGAAAAATAGCTCATCATCCTTTTATTTGGCGAATTAATGGGTTTTGTATCTCTTGGTTGACAATATTACTAATATTACCAATTCCCTTGACAAATCCCATCCCCACCATAGGCATTTTACTTTTGACTATTGCTACCATCGAATCTGATGGTTTATTAATTTGTATCGGCTATGTTATTACAGGCATGATTACTTTGCTATTTGGATTTATTGGTTATGCTCTGTGGTTAGCTCCCAGTTTGCTACCATCTATATTTAAATAAAAAAACCCCAACCTAAAGGCTGAGGGCTGTGACTTATGTGATTTATTAGAGTGCATCTACTATTTATTAATCCGCTTTACTTCTTACTCTATCCGGGCAATTTTAAATTGCTAAAAAATATATCTAAAAAAACTCTTTCTAATTTCAAAAATAATTGTCAAAAATATACTTAATACATTTTAATTCAGAACGTATTTTAACTCCAAAATATTATTAGCAATAAATAAAGCTCCCAGAAACTGAGAGCTATTGAATTTATTAAGGTGCATCTACTATTTATTAATCCACTTTAGTTCTCACTCTATCCGGAAAAAATTGAATTGTTAACAAATTTTTTATTTTTTCTAACTAAAAATTATCAGCAATAAATAAAGCCCCCAACCTTTAGCTGGGGGCTGTGATTTAATTAAGGTGCATCTACTATTTATATATCCGCTTTAGTTCTCGCTTAATCGGGAAGAATTGAAAAAAAATAGATAGCTGGGGAATTGATTTAGTTATTTATAAACTTAGTACTAACTCAAACAAGATGAACCTACGGTATTTGACTAGGTAAACATTGTTTATCTTCACAGTAATTTTACAAATACCCCAAATTTACCCAGAATAGACAAAGTTTCCGTTAATATCTCTAACACGATATCCGCAATAGTACGAATATAGTTTAGTAGTTGGATATATAACGATAAAAATTAGACTAATCCAACTCGATGAAGCGATGTCTACGACGGGCTATGCCTACGCATTTTGTCCAAGTTGCCATGATAGTTCTATTTTCTCTTGGTAGCCTTGGTATTGTCGGAGGAAGCTTTTTCCTCAGAAAAGCTTTTAGTAATACTAGCGAACCTGAAATCATAACTGATACAACACGCTATGGAGAAATTCGTAATCAATTGTGGTCTAATAAGGATGAATTAAAACATTTTCCGAATCAGATTCCCACTGATGCTAAAGATGTTCGCATTGCTTACTCTCCTGGATTTTTACAAGCAGGCAGTTTTTTTCAAATTAGATTGAAACAGTCGCCAGAAAAAATAGCGAAATTACTCTCACAATACAGAAATAATGCAAAGCATAAATATAAAGGTGGTAACACAAACGACCATATAAATCAGCCTAATGGCGTGCCGACAACTTTCTTCTACACTAGTGATTCTCCTGCGGAAACTTTTCCAGATACTTATGAAATATTAGTATTAGATGCAACAAATAAAGGTAAACAGGGCTTTAAATGGAATCATGGAGATAGCTATGGTGTTGCAATTAATAGTTCCGCCTCAGAAATTATCTACTGGGCTGAACAATGGTAGTTATTACTAATTGTTAGTTTTACCCTTTTAGGTATATCACTTTAGATAGTTAAAATTTGTATCCACTTTAGTTAACATTTATAATATACTCAAAAAACTATCTCAATATGTAGAATGTCAACTGCTTTAATTACTGGTGCCTCTAGTGGTATTGGTAAAGCTTTTGCCCAAGAATTAGCTGCACGCAAGACAAATCTTGTACTCGTTGCTCGTTCCGAAGACCAACTTAACCAATTAGCTAAAGAACTAAAAGAGCAATTTAAAATTCAAGTAGACGTTATAGTTAAAGACCTCACACAACCTAACGCTGCTGCTGCTGTATTTGATGTTACAAAAGCTAAGGGATTAACGATTGACTTATTAATTAATAATGCAGGTTTTGGTTCCTATGGGGACTTTGCCGAATCAGATGGAGAAAGACAAATTAAAATCGTACAATTAAACATTTTGGCGTTGGTAGATTTAACTCATAAATTTCTACCCTTGATGCGGCAACGTCGTTCTGGAAGTATTATTAACGTATCCTCAATTACTGGATTTCAACCGATACCGTACGTTTCTGTTTATGCTGCTAGTAAAGCTTTTATTATCAGCTTTAGTGAAGCACTCTGGGCAGAAAATCACCAACATGGTGTTCGCATCTTAGTTACCTGTCCAGGGCCAATAGAAACAAATTTTTTTACAGAAGCTAATTTTCCTCCAGCTTTAGCAGGAAGTACAGAAAAGGTATACTCTTCTGAAGAAGTAGTTCGTGCATCCCTTAAAGCTTTAGATGAGGGTCAGCCTACGGTTATTATTGGTGATACTACTACTCAAATTAGAAGTATATTAGCTCGATTAGTACCGCGAAAAATTCTGCTGAATATTTTGGCAAAAAGGTTTCAACTCTAAGATAGTTATTATTGGAGTTTAAACTAAAGCCAGCGAAAACGGCTCGATAATGGATTCGATATAGATAATTTATCATAATCGAATTCTATTATGGAAAGGTTGAACAATCGCTAAGAAAATTTTACTGTAAGTGATGCAACAAGGTTGGGCAGATGTTTAGCGGCCGAACCTTGAAAGACGGTAAAACTATTAAGTTCTTGATAGCTTGGATTGGGGTCAATAAAGTATTTCTCAGGTACGTTTTGAAAAAATTTCAATAAATTAGCAGCAGGATAGACTGTAGCAGATGTGCCGATGACAATAAACACATCTACTAAAGACACCATTTGATACAAATCATCTACTCTCATATCCACTGCTTCACCAAACCAAACAACATCAGGACGTAATTGTCTACCACACTTTGGACATAAATCGCTGAGTTGAACAGCTTTCTGTATAACATTACGATAATCACATTGCCATTTAGCATCCATTGGCGGAATGCCAAAATGCCATTCACACTTGTGGTAATCTATGCGACCGTGGAGATGCCAAACATCTTTAACACCTGCTTTTTCCAATAAAGTATCAATATTTTGGGTAATGCAGACAACATCAAAATTAGCAGCAAGTTGAGCGATCGCCAAGTGAGCAGTATTAGGCTGACATTGTTGCATTTGGACAAACCTTTGAGCATAAAAGTCTAGCACTAGCTGTTTATTTTGCATCCAACCCAGAGGTGTGGCAACATCTTCTATACGATGTCCTTCCCACAAGCCTCCTGAACCTCTAAAAGTGGGAATACCACTTTCTGCACAAAGTCCTGCTCCACTAAAAACAACAATTTTTGGCATGATATATCCACAAGCTTTAACTCGTGTAATTTAGGTTACCCACATTAACCTGAATTTAGTCATAGCCAGATAGGGTTAAGTTAAGATGAATAGTGTAGCTGATGGGTGCGATCGCTACAAAAACTCCTTCAAATGTTAGCTACTTAAAATTAGCCATCCTACTCAATAGTTTTTATGCAAAGAAAGTGATAAAAATTTGCTTTCTGTGGTTGTCAAAACGCCGAGAAAGATTGCTCTCAATCCAGATTATACGTAATGACTCAAAAATCACATATATCGAGTTAGTTGCACGCGGTAACGGTCTTTCTTAGTAACAGCAATTTCTCCAACTTCTAAACGTCCTTTAGAGCGAATGGCGATTAAATCGCCTGATTTTACTTGAGAACTAGCTTGAGTTACTTCTTTCCAATTGACGCGCACATCACCAGCATCGATTAAGTCAACCATTTTACTGCGAGACATGCCAAAACCAGCAGAGGCGATTGCATCTAATCGCAAAGATGCTTCCACAGTAGTTAATTCTTTTTTCTTCGGTTCTCGAACTTTCAATTCAGTAATCTCAATTCGTTGAGTTTTTACAGGAACCGATCGCACCTGTTTGAGATTCATTGACAAAAATTCCACCAACTCTGGTGCAACAACCGCTTGCGCTCCCCGTTCTCCTAAAACAATAATATCTCCCGTCTTATCACGAACAATTCCCGTTCCCAGCATTGCGCCTAAGAAGTCGCGGTGAGTGGCAGTATCAAACAGGAAATTACCAGCAATTTCTACTGCAACTAAGCTGACTTGAGATTGATCTAAAGGTAATTCCGAACGAGCGATCGTAATTCTTTGGCGTTCAGCTTGCGGATATCCACCCCACACAACTAATTGCACCTCTGTTAAACGACTAAACACCCGTTGAATTTCCGCTAATTCTGGAGGAGATAAAAAATCCGTCACAACCACTTCCCAAGTTTTAATAGCTTGCTCTGCTTGGTCAATTACACGAGCTACACTATCTCGATTTTCAACACCCTTTAAAAGTTCTTCTCGTGGCAACATTCTAATAAATTATGAATTAGTCATTAGTCCTCTGTTACAAAGTTCTGATCGGAGGTTTCCTCCGATCGGAACTTTGCGTTTAGTCATTAGTCATTAGTTATTTATCTATTACCAATGCCCAATGCCCTTTTAGTTAAAACTATCTCGATCCTAACTTTAATTCCCATTTTATAAGGTTTTCATCTCTACTAATTTCTTGCATTCCTAATTTTTCGAGAATACGAAGTGAGGCAACATGATTATCTGGAGAATGAGAGATAATTCTTGTAAGTTCTGGCTGAGTAAAAGCAAAATTTACTAATGCTTCTACTGCTTCAAAAGCAAATCCTTGCTGACGATAGGCTGATATCACTTCATAACCCATTTGTGTTGTTCCTTGCTCATTGGGTTTGCCACCGAATCCCAAATCGCCAATCAGTGTATTATCAACAATGTGAATCATCAGCCACACACCCCAACCCAACTGTGAAGGATCGTCTATTAACATCTGAGCATACATTGGAAAAAAATCTAGCACCTCAGATGCATACCATTCATCAGGAACGCGTACCCCTAAGAGCCTTTCCACTTCGGATTTATTTTTTGTCACAACGGCTTGCGCGACTTTCAAGGAACAGGGAAGCAACTCAAGCCGTTGTGTCATAATGTGTAAACTGTGATTCATTTGCTAGGCGCTATTTGTATCTGCATAACCCTGAATATTTTCTGGCTCAAATTGTCGTAATATCCTGGTTGCTTGCCGAGTCAGAGTTTCAGAACCTTGAACTGCAATTAAGTATTTACCTTCATCCAAGCGGTTGCGGTAGGGTAAAGCATCACCACTACCTACGAGTAAACCAACTCCGCCACCGACAAACACACCACCCATAGCACCACTAGCAGCACCCAGTAGTCCTCCAACGATGTGATTGCCAACTTCACCCGCCCAAGCAAAAGTATGCAAACCAGTAATCAGGCTGAAGGTAAAACCCGCAAAAAAACCGAATGGTATCAGCCAGGTTGCCATCAGCCGTGCTTGCTTTTTGGCTTGGTCTTTGGGGTCAATTAAGCCAAACTCGTCAGCAGTTTTATACCCCTTCCCCAGGATAGTACTGTTTATGCCTTCTTTTTCTAAAGCTAAATAAGCAGCTTCAGCTTGAATGCGGTCTGGTAATACAGCAACAAGGTAATTCATTGATTCTACAATACATGTCTAATAAAAGTTTTGCCTTAATTAACAGCGTATCAGTCCTGGTTGAATCTATTTTCTATTAAGGGATTTCCAAAAATAAATTACTACTATTTGTAGGGTAGACATCTTGTCATTGGTGTCAACTTAATGCAAAAGCTATATATTGCCTTGAATTGAAGTTCCTTATTAATCCGTCACTTTAATGAATCCAGTGGCTCACAAAAATTGTTCGCGCCTTGCTTGAGGACATAAATCAAAACTGGCGTTGCCAAAATTTTTGGAAACGTGGGCGTTGTTTTGAGACGTTCCATCATCTTCCCAAGTGAACTATCGAGCAAATCTTCTCGATATTCTTGTTCGCAAATGACCGCACGCCATTTTCTAGCCAAAGCATCTAACCATTCGGAATTTGCTCTTTCTGGTTCTTGTCCTGCGCGGATAGCTAGCGTCATCGCTGCATCCTCTAAATCTCCATCACAGTCTTCAATCAAGTCCAGCGCTTCCATATCGCTGGGATCATCTGCTAATTGAGAGCGAAACTGTGCAATTTCTTTTGATGTTACTTTAGTCATGAGTCTTTGACAAGGCGAGCGATGCCTACGGCGGTAAACTACGAACACTCAGTTATGTTAGTTCAATTTTGACACTTCACATGAAAATCGGGCATTGAGAGTGTAACAGAGGTGGGGTAGTAGGGTGAAATTCTCTTCCCATCTCCCATTTCCCTACTACCTCTTTTGGCAAAAAGCCTCATTTCCCAGTTAAGTTAGTGAAAAATGAGGTTTATTGCGGCTTTTCATTGAAAACGCTACTAGATTCTCTGATTTAGTTGAGTTTTGGGTAACTAGCACAGGGCGGCTAAATCACACCATCCATTTGAAAAGTCTAAAACCCTTACGCAACGCTAATTACGAATTACGTAGCTTGCTTGTGACCAAAGGCGAGTATTACGAATTACGTAAAGCGTTATTAGCGTAGTCCTCTAAGGGTAACAGACCTTTGCAGTTGAGCTAAAGCACGGTTGTAATCCAAAATTGCTGTGACTCGATTACCTTCAGCTCTTGTTAAGTCGTTTTCAGAGTTAATCACATCAGTTTGAGTACCTACACCAGCTTGAAATCGCAAACGCGCTAAACGTAGAGCTTCCCTGGCTTGTTCTAAAGCAGTATTAGAGGTTTGAACATTCTCCAAATTAGATTGCTGGGTAGAAAAGGCTTGTTCTACTTGAAAGCGAATTTGGTTACGCTGTTCAGCAAATTGAGTTTCTGCGATCGCAATATTAGCTCTCTGTTGAGATGCCCTCGCTCTTGCTGCTCCCCCATCAAACAAATTTAGGGTTGCTCGAACTCCAAATGAATAACCATCTGTAACACTGACGCTATCATCAAACTGATCTAGCAGGTCATAGGTGGCTACCAAACTAACTTGAGGGCCAAGTTCTGCAAGGGCTTGCCGACGCTGTTGCTCGTTAATATTACGTTGTGCCAACTGTTGTTGCAGTTCTGGGCGGTTTTGATAAGCTCGCACGATACTGTCTTCTAACGTTAGATCCCAAAGACCAGCTAATTGTACGGGGTCGGCGGCACTAATATTTATCCCCTGTGGCAAACTAATCCGAGTAGCCAACTGACGACGAGCAATTGCCTGCTGGGATCTAGCATTAGTTAAGTCTTGTTGGGCATTTGCTAAATTCACCTGAGAGCGTAGCACGTCAAATCGCGTACCAACTCCAGCTCGCTCTAAAGCTTCTGCATCCCGTAAACTAGCCTCAGAGTTCTGTACAGCCGATTGAGCAATGCGTACTTGTTCATCTGTTTGTTGTAAATTGTAGTAGTCAGTCGTCACATTCAAGCGAATTTCCTCGGACTGAGTTTCTACAGCCAACTCATTAAAACGTAGCTGTTCTCTAGCTGCCTCTCTACGCGCTTTATTTAACCCAGAGGTATATACGTCATAAGACAGTTGTGCTTGCCCAGAAAAATTTGTATTAGCCTGATCTGTGTCGGAAGGGAAGCCATTTCGCGCGCTTAATTTGTCCTGAAGCTGGCTACTAGCAGACTGACTGCGAGTGATATCCGCACTAATTCCAAGACTGGGCAATAAACTAGCTTCCGCCTCTTTTAAGGCAAATCGACTGCGTTCTAACTCTAATAACGCCACTTGTAAATCCCGATTGTTACGCCGTGCTAACTCCAAAGCCTGTGCCAAAGTTATCGGCTGATTTTCCTGAAGTCTCACTTCCTCCGGTTTGGTAGGAAATTGCAAGGGATTTGGATTTTGAATCAACTTCTCAGGAATTTGCACCGCACCTGAGGGCACAGGAGTTATGGTTGTTGGGATGGGAGTTGGTGTCGAACCTGCTGGTGCAGGAGTTACGCTTCCTGGTAAAGTAGGAGTCGGCGTCGAATTTGCTGGTACAGGAGTTACGCTTCCTGGTACAGTAAGAGTCGGCGTTGAATCTGTGGGAACTGTGGTATTACTCTGAGCTAGGCGTTTGTCAACAGCATTTTGTTGTCGGCAGGTGTTTGAGGCCACCAAAGAAGCACCCCATGAGCTAGTTTCCAACTGTTGTTGCGGACACCTCTCGGCTGACAACAGTTTTGCTGCTCCTCCATCTGTACCTGAAGTTTGTAAAAATGTCTGCAATTGAGTAACATTATTTATCTTTTGAACTACTGGCTGCGGTGAAGCAGACAGGGACAAAATTTCTTTTGGGGCAGAAGCGGGTTTGGAAGTGTAGTCAGGTACAATCTTCTTTAATCTTTGCCAATAGGCGCTTGAATTGCTCTTTTGATTGCTTTGAACAGAACGTTTAATATCTGGCTGTTGGGAAGAACCAGAGGTAGGTGTTAAACTGAAAAATCTATCTTCATCTTTTTGAGCTACTTGTTTTATTGGCACATTAGTATTTCCAGCCAGAAAAACTGGAATACTCTTATTACTTAAAGGCTTTACATTAAACTTAGTAAAACCAGGAGCAGCTAATAGGGTTGGAATAGTAACATCTGCTGTCTTAGGCAATTGCGTATTCATGAAGTCTACAACTAAGGGCTGACCATAGGTAGAAGTCAAAACACTTGGAGAAGACGCCGAGTTTACCCCATTTAGTTTCACAGTATCAGCCCACACAGGCTGAGTTGTTAAGACCGCTGCTGTCACACCAGGCAAGAAGCTATGGAATAATTGCTGTCCTTTCACCGCATCCCCTCACACGAAAATCAATCTAGCGGCAGAAAACCTTTCTTCACCACAGAATATAGCACGATACTAAATTTAGAAATGAATATACTACGATACTAAATTTAGGATTCGGAACTCTGTTTATCTTCAAAACGTCTGACAATGCGAGAAAGTTCCGCCTTTTCATCGATACTAACGCGAGTAGGAGCACCACTAACAATCCGCTCGTAGTTCCGGAATGAATCTTTAATTTCTGGACCATCAGCAGTGATATTATACTCACGAATGCCTTTATCGTGCCAAGAGCCTCTCATTTTAAATACGTTAATTGCCCGCGACATTTCTCCACGAATTTCTACGTACTGTAACATCAAAATTGTATCGGTAATCGTGGAAATGTGAGAGTCTGTAATCGAATGCGATCCCATAAATTGGTCGGTTGTATTAGTAAAGAAACCGGTGATTTCTTCTTGTTTAGCATAACCGGTAACACCAATCACAAACTGTCGAAATGCATTATTACTCACTCCTCTAGCTAGCGCTGAGAGTGAGTCAATAGCAATTCGAGCTGGTTTAAAAATTGCAATTTCTGATTTAATAATTTGTAAGTGGTCTTCTAAACCAGTCGATTCGGGATAGGTACAAATTATTTTCAGTAAACCTTGATGTTCTAGTTCTTCAAAGTCAATTCCCCAAGAGGAAGCGTTGCGAGATAGTTGGGCGCGTGATTCTTCATAAGCAAATAAGATTGCTCGTTCTCCATTGAGACAGCCATCTTGAATAAACTTACTGACTAACAAAGTTTTGCCAGTACCTGTAGCTCCTGTTGCTAAGATGATTGAATCTTTGAAGAAACCACCACCGCACATTTCATCTAAGGTTTTAACACCAGAAGAAACTCTAACATTAGAAGAACGTTGAGTTAAACGCATTGCTCCTAGTGGAAAGATGTTGACTCCTTCATTAGTAATTGTGAAGGGATATTCACCTTTCATATGAGTTGTACCGCGTAATTTGAGAATTTCAGCCGTGCGACGGCGGCGTTCTCCTTCTAAAACGTTGCGAACAATTACGACATTATCGGAAACAAATTCTTCAACTCCAAAAGACGCAACAGGGCCATATTCTTCGCTGCGTTCAGTAGTGATTACAGTTGTGACACTCAGTTGTTTGAGACGTGCTACCAAGCGAAAAATCTCGCGCCGCACCACTCCCATTGCTTCATACTGCTGAAATACTGCTGTAATTGAGTCGATCGCCACTCGTTTAGCTTTATATTTGCGAATCGCATATTGCAAGCGTTCAATCAATGCAGAAAGGTCAAAATTACCAATAATATCTTGACCTTCTGGATCGGGAGATGCATCTAGAATAAATAACTTACCTTCCTCAATTAGCCGTGGCAAATTCCACCCAAAAATATTAGCATTTTTAATAATATCACTAGGTGATTCTTCAAAGGTAACAAATACTCCTGATTCGTCAAAGTAGGTAATACCGTTATAAAGAAACTGAAGAGATAATAAAGTTTTTCCCGTACCCGAGGTGCCGCTAATCAAGGTAGTTCTACCAACAGGCAATCCCCCATGACTAATATCATCAAACCCCTCAATCATCGTGCGAATCTTTTCTATACCCACAATTAATGGCGGTTTCTTCGGTGCGGCTATTTGTTCGTTTTCACTCATGCTCGATCACAAATGGGTATAAAATATTTTTTATTACTAATAGGTTGGCTGCAATCTAACGATTAAATGTTTTCTTCTGTAAAATCTTCTTCACTTAGTTCTTCATACAGTAAATCTAATCCAATTAATACTCTTTCTCTATCTGAGAGATCGCCAATAATTTTACGAACTGGTGGAGGTAAAATTTTAGATAATGTAGGCGTCGCCAAGATTTTATCTTCTTCGGCCAGTTGCGGGCTTTTGAGGACATCGATCACTTTTAAAGCATAAACACCTTCAAATTCTTGTTCTAAAATATTTTTGAGTATTTTTAATGCCCGTACTGAATTAGGAGTGTTCCCTGCTACATAAAGCTTGAGAACATAAGTCTTTCTGGCTTTATTCATAAAGTTACAGGCTAATTATTACAAGAGATATATAAGATGCGATCGCGCATTGAGAGTAACTAACAGCCGTAGTTTGTGCGGATTGGAATATCGATAAATTTAATTTATTTAGAAATTGAATATCTATAGACTTCGCACAAGTGAGCCAGGATCTCTATCAATGTCAGACGGTAATCTAATAAGGTTTCATCGCTCCTTCCTTCTAATTTTAGCTGTTTAGAGAATTCGTCAATTATTTCCATGTGAATCTCAATAATTAGAGGCACAGGAATATTAGCATAAAATATAGTATTGATAAATTTATCAATTTTCTCTTTGAGGGTTTTGTCTGTGGTAAAATAATCTATAAGAATCTGAGTGTAATCTAATTTCAAATCGTTTAATAATTCTTGACGTTCTCCTACACTCATTTTTTGAAAATGCTGTTGCTTTTTTGGCGAGTGACTAGCAGATACATCAAAATACTTGCCATTATCTGGTTCTATTGGGTGGCGTTGCGACCAAAGTGGGGAAGCATTGATTGTTCCACAAGAAGTTACAGCAACAGGTAGATGGCAAAAGTGGTTAAAAATACTATAAATAAACTTAGATATCCACACGCTTGTACCATCTTTGTTAGCTAAATGGGCTGAATTCTTTAAATATTTGTTAACATCACGTTGCTGAATCAATATAGGTAATAACATTTATTGTCTATCTACTCGATCGACTCGCTCAAGAAGCGCGGGCTGAATAAGTGTGGCAAACGCTTCTAGAGTAATACTGGGTGTGCAGTCAAATTGCAAAATAACGCTCTGTGTTAACAGTTAGGTCAACCAGTCATGAACCTTGTGCAATAGCACAGTTGTAGGACTTAATAGGTCTTAGCTTGAGAATGTATCGGCAAATGATTATTTGGATATGCATATGTAGCTATACAGATAGATAGACTTTTTTATTTTGCTCGTTGATAAGATACTTAAACGAACTTAAAGGATTGTCGCATTCTAAATCATTATAATTCCTCAAGGTTCTAAAGCGAATCTTTGGAGCCATAATTGTTTTAGCCGTCGTTATCGATGAGGAGTTTAAATACCAGCAAGACACTGATAAGGCTATTTGCTAAAAATGAGGAGCGGCAAAAACTGCCATCTACCTCTGTTTGAAAGGTCGGATGCCAGCAAGTGTCTGCAAAATCAAATCCTGTTATTTTAATGGCGTTAAAATCCTAACCAAAATTGCTTATATGAGTCTTCTGAGAGGATATGGCTTCAGGTGCAAAGAACATCGGCAGATGGCAGATGGGAATGCCAGAGGTTTCCGGAGGAAGAATGACCCCCAAAGCCCTATGTCAATGCTAGATTACCCGCTTTATGACTTTCAGGCAACCGTACCAAGCTGCCCCCAAACAACTACTCTGGCAGTGGTGCTGGAGATTTTTGAGCAAGAGCAGTGCGATCGCCTGGTAGTATTAAATCAACAGCAATACCCCATTGGATTGCTGTACTCTATCCGCTTAATCGAAAAATTATTAGGTCATAGCGACGAGAAAAATTTAAATTTACAGCAATCAGTCTCTATCTGGGGACAAGCTCTGATTGACCCAATACAGACAATACCAGTTTATGAGCGTCTAGAGCAATTGATCTCGCGTTTGTGCCAACAAACTCAAAAACCGCAAAACTTAGATTGGGCGTTGATTGACTGTGATGGTAAATATTTGGGGTTGGTAGATACTTCACGCCTGTTGCGATCGCTGGCTAAGGAAAAAACCGCTGGCTCGCTCAGTTCTGGCGAGTATCGCCATAGATATGATGCTGGGCAAACTCACTCTCAGGTGCAGACGCCAAATCAACTCAAGTCATTGGTACAAAAGCCACTGGTGAAGTTGTTAGAAAGACTGCCTTGGCCTTTGATGTTGGAAACGAGTACTGGCGAAGTAGTAGCCCAAAATCCTGCTTGGTGGCAGCAGTTAGGAGTTTTAAAAGACCCAGAAGGAGTCAGAGAACAAGTAAAGGCAATACTTAGCCCCTTGCGAGCCAAAAAATCAGAATACGTTAAGCAACGAGGAATCAAAGTTTATCCCAATGGTGGTGAAGAACAACCAACGCCCCAGCTATTAGTTAACAGTGAAACAATACCTGAAACAGGCTTATCTACTCTGAACAATCTTAGAGAACAGCCCAAAGCCCAAGAAACTACATCTAGTCGCTGCTTTTTGGATAGTCAATTAGGTACTTGTACCTGCGTTGTTGAAGTGCAAAATGGTCAGGAAAGAATTTGGCAGTTTGCCAAAATCCCATTAGACAGTCCAGAGTTGAAACTCATGAGTGCCGAATCAGAGATCGCACTCAGCAGCGATTTGTGGTTAGTTTTAGCAACTGATGTCACTGAACAGCAGCAGCTTTGCAAAGAACTATCAGCCAAGAATGCGGATTTAATTCAACTAAATCGCTTGAAAGATGAATTTTTAGCTTGTATTAGTCACGAGCTGAAAACTCCCCTAACTGCCGTTTTGGGATTATCGCGATTGCTCGCAGATCGGCAGTTGGGAGAACTCAACGAGCGTCAAGCCCGTTATGCGGGACTGATTCATCAAAGCGGACGCCACCTAATGAGTGTGGTCAATGACATTTTAGATTTGACCAGGATGGAGACGGGACAAATGGAGCTGACACCAGCCCCAGTCAAAATTCGGGCTGTGTGCGATCGCGCTTTATCTGAAGTCAAAGCCATTCAGACTCAAACTGGCAAAGCTCCGGTTGCATCTCCAACTCAAAAGACCCGTTCATCTGCTCCCCAATTCTCTCTCTCTATTGAACCAGGTTTAGACCAGATTGTCGCAGATGAATTACGCCTGCGCCAGATGCTCATCCACTTGCTTTCCAACGCCTTTAAATTTACCGAAGTATCAGGCGAAATTGGGCTGCGGGTGAGTCGTTGGGAAGGATGGATTGCCTTTACGGTTTGGGATACAGGCATTGGTATTCCCGAACATCAGCAACATTTAATATTTCAAAAATTCCAACAACTGGAAAATCCCCTGACTCGCCAGTTTGAAGGCACTGGTTTGGGGCTGGTATTAACTCGCGCCTTGGCTCGTCTCCACGGTGGAGATGTGAGCTTTTTATCTCGTGAAGGTAAAGGTAGCCAGTTCACACTCCTGCTACCACCCAGTCCCCCAAAAACAGGTTTTACGGAACCAGATATCCCAACAGGAGAAGACGAGCAAAAACGACACCAACAGACACAAGAAATTGTCCCAGTCGGTCGTCAGCAGGTCACAAAGTCCCCACAGTTTCATACCACTAGTTCGCAACGGTTGGTCTTAGTAGTCGAGGCAGTAGCCCGATATATTGAAGATTTGACCGAACAACTCAAAAGTTTAGGATATCGCGTAGTGATTGCGCGATCGGGGACAGAAGCAGTAGAAAAAGCTCGGCGCTTGCAACCAATAGCAATATTTCTCAATCCCTTGCTACCCTTGCTCTCAGGCTGGGATGTGCTAACTTTACTTAAATCTGACAGCGCAACCCGTCATATATCTGTAATTCTCACAGCAACGGCAGCAGAAAAAGAGCAAGCATTTGCCAACCGAGCCGATGGTTTCTTAAGCTTGCCTGTAGAATATCAGGTTTTGGGACCACTGTTAGAAAAATTATGTACTGCACAAGGAGTTTTACAGCTAGGGTCAGACAATAGCGCCAGTCTGCCAACTAAGACGCCACTGCGAATTCTCAGGTTAGTGAATCCCGATCTGGAATCTGTCAATCCCCACTCCTCACTGCGAGAACATCGGGTGATTGAAGTCGATGACCTAAATCAGGCAGAACTGTTGGCGCGGGTATGGCAATTTGATGTAATTTTGCTCGATGTAGAGAGTACCACCGCCCAAACTTATTTACAACAACTAATTGAGCATCCACGTTTAGCGGCCATACCATTGGTTACCTGCGATGCTACAACTACCCTAAAAGCCTCTCAGATACCAGGATTATCTGTATTTCCTTGTTTAACACCACTTGGAAAAGACAACAGTACTCCCACCGAGAAAACAGATGCCTTACTATCAGTACTGCAAATTGCTTCTGGTGTCTGCTGCCCTCCCAACATTTTAGTAGTGGATTTAACAAAGCTGCGCGATTTACCACAGGCAAGATGCAAGCAAGCCAAGGGTTATCGCACTGAAAAAAATTGCTCGATCGCTAGTGAAACACCCGGACGAGGGTCTGAGTGGTTCCAAGCTTTAATTCAGTACCTCCAAACAGCAGGCTTGAAAGCCGCAATCAGTCCTTGTTGGGCAGAAGTGTTACAACAAATTCGTCACCAAAGCGTTGACTTATTGCTAATTTGCTTAGGAGAATCCACTATCCACAAAGAGGTACTCAAAGCATTGAAAAGATTGGGAGAGTCACCCTCGAAATTACCACCAATTTTAGTACTCAACCAACCATTGAATTGCCCAGACACTATTTCTCAGCCTGGGGCGGCTTACAAAGAAATTGACAAGCCCGATCGCAATGCTTTGGAATCGGTAGAAACTATTGTTAGTGCGATCGCTACCCAGATATTACCGCGATCGATTTCTATGGAAGATTTGTTAAGCCAGATTAATCAAGCTTTAGCTCTCAACAGCCAAAATCACAAATCTTAATCGCGTCATTAGTCATTAGTCATTTGTTCAAAGTCCAATTGCAGATGACTAATAACTTTTTAACAGTTTTATGATATTTCCATTTTTTTCTTTTTAACCAAAGGAATGCGAATCAAATTATAAGCACCTTTGGTAGATAAATTTTTGTAATCATCTGGCTGTAAGTCCATTTGAAGAAACTTTTTCTGCTCAGCTAACAGCAGCAATGAAGGAGGTTGTAGTGCCTTGGCAGCCTGGTTTTGAATATGCTCTACGGCCTGTTGGGGAAATGTTAAATAATTGACATTGATGTGGCTATAAAATACTACACTAGGCTTTTTAAAGCCAAGCATAACCAGTTCTTCATTTGGTTGTTTAACTTGCTGTATAATTGCAGACAACTCTCTTAACGGTAATTGACGTTCGCGGTCGATAAAAAATGAAGTAGGCGTGAGGACAAAAATTAAAAACGCGACAAATCCCACTACATTCATACTGATGATATAGTCCCAGCGGCGATTTAATAGTAAACCCGCAATCAAAACAGCACAAAGCAGCCAAATTATACCGCCAATGACTGGTAAACCAGATTGTTTAATTAGTTGGTGGAAGTTGGTTATAGCTGGATCGCTACCTAATATTTGGGTGATGTTAAACAGTGCGGTTGCCAGAACTGATAAAAACGCTACATTTAGCCAGCCACTCCAGACAAGGGAGGAGGTGGGGAGGGGTAGAGGCGAGGACGCAAAGAGTAATTTTTCTGTGTCTTGTGAAGTTCTGTTCGCCCCAAGCCGACGCTCAGCCTTATCTGTGTCATCTTTGTCGGGGTCTGAATGTCCGTGTGTGTGCGTGCCCTTTTTATTTACCGTGCCCGAAAAAAGGTCACTCCACAACAGCGCCACTAGGATGGCTGCTGCTGGCATTAAAGGCAACACGTAGCTAGGAAGTTTGGTGACAGCAATAGTAAAAAAGCCAAATACACCAGCAAACCAGAACCAGGCAAATAAACTCAATTGCTGAAAACGTTCTTGAGAGAGCCAGCGCGATCGCTGCCAAAATTTCAGCCTGAATATTGCCACTGGTAAATACACTGAGTATGGCGCAAAGCCCAGCAATACTATTAGAAAGTAAAAATACCAAGGTGCTGAGTGACCATTAACTACTTCTGTAAAGCGTTCTAAGTTGTGATAACCAAAAAAGGCATTAATATAATTCCAGCCATTGCGCCAAATCACTAATGCATACCAGGGCACTGATAAACCGAAAATTATCAGTATACCTACCAAGAGGCGCATTTCCCGCAATACCTCTAACAGCTTGCCCACGTAAACCAAAAAGGCGACAACAATTAACCCCGGTAAAACAATTCCCACTGGGCCTTTAGTTAATATTGCAGCAGCAATCAGTACATAACAAGCTAAGTACCACTTATTGGGAAATGGGGATCGGGGATTGGTGATTGGGTATTGGGGATTAGTTATTTCCCTTGTCTGCTTGTCTTTTTGTCTCCTTGTCTCCCTAGTCCCCAGTCCCCAGTCCCCAATCCCTCCTTTTGCATATCCGAGAAAGAAACATAATAAAGCTGATGCCATGCAGCCCGTAAGCAGCATATCAGAGACACCAGTTCTCGCCCAAATAATTGTTTCGCCATTGAGTGCCATCAACGCTGCTGCCAAAAAAGATACTAAGTAGCGGCGAGTAGGACGTGAAACTTGCTCTAATTGGTCTTGTTTAACCAAATACCACTGTACAGTGTAAAAAGCTAGACAAATTAAGCCGAATGCAGCGATCGCCGAAGGAAGGCGTACTGCCCACTCATTGACTCCAATAATTGCATAAGCGATCGCTTGACACCAGTAAATTAAAGCAGGTTTATCGAAACGAGTGTCACCATCGAAAAATGGGGTGATCCAATCACCTGTAATCAACATCTGACGGGAAGCCTCTGCAAATAGCGGCTCTGTCTCATCAATCAAGCCAATGTTGCCCAAATTCCACCCAAAAGCTATCCAGCCGATGGCTATCAACCCGAAAATCGACAGAGTTAAACCAAGGGTTGGATTATTTCCTATTTTGTTGAACCACCGATTGACAGTGCCCTTCACACTCAATTTCATTTTCATTAGTCAATAGTCAACAATTACTAGTCAATAGTCGTTGCTTGTCTATATTTTGTTCTTATTTAAAAAAACAATTGCTCAATAAGTAATTGAGCAAAATTCATTATACGGCTTAAGGGGAAGTTTGAAAGACAACAGAGGCAGACACAAAATAATAGCTTCTAACTCCCTAGTGTCGCTCAATTATGGACTCAGTACTAGTTGCCATTCTTTGCTTTGGGAATTCCACTTAGGTAATTCAGTTTCTCCGACAACATAAGGACCCCAGTAACGACGGGAACCATCTTCGGCAAAGGCAACTAAAATATCTCCCTTCTCCAGTTTCAAATTATTCTGAGGTAGAGACAAAATTAGTCCCTTGTCACTACCTTCTTGGGGAGCAAAGTCCCAATGTGCTGGGACATCATATTTAATCTGTTTTGCACCAGAACTATTTGCTACAGATTCTCGCGCCAGTAATGCTAGGCGCACAGGCTGATTAGTTTGATTGCTCATCCGCAAAGTTCCTCGCTCCTTAACTTTAGTAGCCGATCGATCGCGATTTGCTAAGACAGGATAAGTATTCTCTTTAGTGCTATATTCTACTTTATTGCTTGGGTTCGTTGCTGGAGTCGATAGGCTACTAGAGATACCTTTTTCTGGTGAAACCGATGTAGACGAATCGATCTCCTGCTCAGAAGTCTTAGTTGGTAGTTGTGAAGATGTATTTGGATTTGTAGACTCAAAAGATACACTCACTCCCAAGTATCCTGCCAGAGCAACAAGCACTCCCAAACAACAAGCTGTAACACCGAGGTTACGATACACTGAAGTTTTCATATTGATAGTTATTAGAAATAAATATTTGTTTAGGCTTGACCAAATAGTAGCCCACTATCATAAAAGGCAATTGCAAAAAGTAGCCTAATATAGATTTTCCTAAAATTAGGCACAATAATGCACGAGCGATATCATTTTAAGTTACAAATATTTTTAGGAAATAATTCCTTTTATGTTTGACTCACAAGGAGTCTAGAGACCGATTACTTAGTATTTTATCCGTAAGTTTGCATAAAAATAAGATAATTAAATACTTAATCAGGAAATTGATTTGTATAGCAGCAGGCAGGACGCAGGAGGCGGCTATGCTGGAGGTAGAACTATTACTATTCCTAGCATTCACGCTTGTCATTATGTCCCAAAGGGTGTGACTACAGCTATATAAGACAATAAAAGTTTTGTGAAACCACTAGCGGCCTCAACAAAGCGTCCATTGCTAAACCTGAGATAAATCTAGGTAGTATATTTCATCTGGGAGATGGGAAAGTCACCTTTGAAAGACTTGCATTTCCCTGAAAATGATAAAATTTACAAAAAATTTGAATAAACACTGAAAGCCCAGTAAATATCTATAATATTAACAAACAAACTCATCTAATACCAATTTCCTCAATCTGAATATCGAGATATTTTAAGATATGTTGACTTTCTCCCAAAAGTCCCTTTAATGCAAAATACTCGTCTTAATAACTTGTTCGATGCCATTGCTAGACAGTTGGGGCAATGGTTTCTAAACCCTTGGCGGCGACAATCGTTGCTGATAATTAGTTTTTTGTTCGGTTTTTTTCTGGGAAATGCAGTTTCTACTACAGCCGGTCAAGAAGGTGTACTAGACATTGTAGTAGCTGCTTTTTTAGTACTGTTAACGGAAATTACTAGCAGGATATTTTATAGTCGCAGCTTTTTGTCAAGGCGATCGCTCTTAGTAGACTCATTAAATCTCCTAAAAGTTGGTTTCATCTACAGTCTGTTTCTCGAAGCCTTTAAGCTGGGATCGTAGGATGGGGAGATGGGGAAATGGGGAACCAAGAGAAGCGGCGTTGGCAGATCCGTTGAGGGCAAAGGCTTTTGGAATCACGCCGGAAAATGTAGATCGGGTGATAGAAAAGCGATCGCATTTACTAAAATCTGTTTTGCCAGCTTTTAACGAGTTCTGCCAAATTACTCTGCAAAGAGAAGCCAAGGAAATGTTACCAGTTTTGTGGGACTTGTGGCTGCCTTTGGGGAGCAAACTTGCATCGCACCGTCAACAGTTGGGACGGCCTTTGATTCAGGGAATTTTGGGAGGACAAGGGACTGGGAAAACCACAATGTGCAAAGTTCTAGGCTTGATTCTGCATCAGTTGGGATACAGGACTTTGAGTTTGTCTTTGGATGACTTATATAAAACTTACAGCGATCGCTTACTCTTAACACAGCACGATCCCCGCTTGATTTGGCGCGGCCCTCCAGGAACCCATGATATCGACTTAGGTTTAAATGTACTAGACCGAATCCGCGATTTCCAAAGTCCGGTTATGGTTCCCCGGTTTGATAAATCTGCTTATGGAGGTGCTGGCGATCGCACTAATCCAGAAATCGTTACGAATATAGATATCGTACTATTTGAAGGTTGGTTTGTGGGCGTGCGACCAATCGACCCAGATTTATTTGATACTGCACTGCCGCCAATTGTTACAGACGAAGATAAAGCATTTGCCCGCGATATGAATCTTCGCCTCCACGATTATCTACCACTGTGGGAGCGATTAGACAGCTTAATTGTGCTGTATCCCACCGATTACCGCTGTTCTTTAGAGTGGCGAAAACAGGCAGAACACCAGATGATTGCTGCGGGTAAATCGGGGATGAGTGATACAGAAATAGAGCAATTTGTCAATTATTTTTGGCGATCGCTTCACCCAGAATTATTCATCAAACCGTTAGTAAAAGATGCAACAGCGGTTGATTTAGTTATTGAGATTAATGGCGATCGGAGTATTGGTCAAGTTTATGGCGAAGCAAATTAGCTAAAAACACTATAATTTGCTTAAGCGTGATTTATCCTACTCCTGAAACCAAAAATGCCAGAGGAATCGTTACAGCTTTTCTTTTCTTATTCTCACAAAGACGAAGCTCTACGGGATGAACTAGCTAATCACCTGAGTACTTTGAAAAGAAAGCGGGTGATTTCAAGTTGGCACGATCGTAGGATACTACCTGGAGAGGACTGGGATCATCAAATTAACGATCATCTAAACACCGCCGACATCATTCTGTTGCTCGTCAGTTCAAACTTTATTGCTTCTGATTATTGTTGGGATATCGAAGTTGAGAAGGCAATAGAACGTCACGAAACTGGAGAGGCTTGTGTTATCCCAGTTATTCTACGAAGTGTTGATTGGAAAGACACACCATTTGGAAAACTTCAAGCTTTGCCTAAGGATGCTCAGCCTATAGTCTCAAGGTATTGGCATAATCCAGATGAAGCCTTCAACAATGTCGCTGAAGGAATTCGGTTAGTTGCTGAGAAGCTAAAGAAGGAAAGAGAGGAACAGCAAAAACAGGAAGCAGAAAGGTTACTACTACGGGAACAACAAGAGGAAACCAGAAAGCTACAAGAACAGCAACAAGAAAGGCTGCGGCTACACGAACAACAAGAAGAAGCAGATAGGTTACGAACACGGGAAGCAGAAAGACTGCCAAGACAACAAGAACAAGAAGAAGCAGATAGGTTACAAAGACGACGGGAACAAGAAAAAGCTGATAAGCTGCGACTAGAACAGCAATCTACTGCTAATGACCTTCCGTCTGAAAAAGACGTAGACTATACCCAGTTGCGCGATTTACTTAAAGCTGGGAATTGGAAGGAAGCGGATACACAAACTCTGGTTGTTATGCTCAAAGCCACTAGTAGAGAACAAGAAGGCTGGCTTAATTCTGAATCTATTGATAATTTTCCTTGCACTGACTTACTCACCATTGACCAACTGTGGGTAAAATACAGCAATGGGCATTTTGGGTTTAGTGTCCAAAAGCGAATTTGGGAAAGCGTTGGAGGCGACTACGAAAAGTTTGGCGATCGCGTCGAATGGCGAATGAATAAAAACTGGATTCCCTACTCAGACCTGACCTTCGCTGATTCTCCGCAGGGACATTTGCCTGCCAGGGGATCGCAGGGATATTTGCCTGGCATTGGGTTGGATGCATGGTGGAAGCCGGGTTTGTGCGTGGTGATGGTTCTCTTTTCTCGCGTCGAGACTTGTAAACTGTAACATATAAGACTTACAGGAAATTGTGAAGATTTACAAACAAGTCATTTCACACGAAGTATTGCGGTTTCTACGTTTCCGTTACCTGGCACAGTGGCAAAAGAACGTCTTCTTGTTGTGCTTGTAGTACAATGCTAGCTTTTTGGGTGTCATAGCAATTAGCAAAGATAAATTTACTCGCTACTTTTTCTATTTCTTGGTTACTTGCTTCCCATTCATCCCAAGGTAGTCTCATTTGTCCTGGAGAAGATTTCTTTACCTTTGCTTTAGCCTTCAACCCTAGTAATAATTTGCTTCCCCAGTAGTTGCGCGTTTCTTTTTTTGCTTGAGGGCGGTATTTTTTACAGAATCCTCGATACTTTGCAGCGCATTCATCCAGAGTTTTACCCAACTTCAAAAATGCTGGATGCCATTGAGTGATACCATCATCACCTAATCTATCGTGAATGCCGTAATTACTGAAATCATAGAAAAAACCTGGCTGCATTCCTGCGGTTTTGGGGTTGGCGTGGATATATCGCAGGGTATTTAATGCTCTTTTGCTGTCTGTGTTAGCAAAGCCACTACTGTGATATCACTTCTCCCAAAAATGTCCAGTGCGGTTGAGCATCCGAATAAAACACATATGTACCAGTTCAACCAGTGCATAATTTTGGGTAAATCTTCTGGTTGTGCAGGTTCTAGCAGATAATGAACATGGTTGCTCATAAAACAAAGAGCATAGAGCTTAAATCGATATTTGTCTTGAGCTTTTTTGATGGTGTAGAGAAATACTTCTCGACACTCTACATGGGTAAGGCGAAACTCACGATTATTGCAACGCGTGGTGATGTGATAGCAGAATCCTAATTGGTAATTTCGAGGTTTGCGAGACATTTTAGATTCAATATCTTTAACTATTTGGCAAACCTCCAGCTTGAAAAATCTGTTCGGCGGTTAAATTCAATTCTGGGAAAGTAGGCGAGACGATGGAATCAGTACCTCTAAATTGAGTAACTTGGTATTCACCATCAATTAATTGATAAATAGACATAGTAGGCTGTTTGGGGTTGCCAGTGAACTTTTTAGCACCTAAACCGAGATAATCTACAACCCAATATTCAGGAATTCCAATAACCTCATACTTACCTTGTTTTGTGTAGTAGTCATCATCCCAGTTAGTACTAACTACCTCAACTACCAAGGGAATTGATGCCGCATAGCATACAGTTGATTCTTTTTTCCATAACGGCTCATTCACTAAATTAAGACGATTTAATATCAACACATCTGGAGAGTACGCAGATACCGAATTAGCAGGTTTTATCAGCGCAGTTTTGGGAATTATATAAGGTAAATTTAATCGGTCAAATTCTACTGTTAGTTTTCTGGCTATGAAACCAACAACATCTTCATGGTCACCGCTTGGTTGTGGCATTTCAACAATCGCACCATCATGTAATTCATATCTTCCGCCTTCGGGTCGCCAAGCTGCAAAATCTTCAAAAGTTACTAGTTTGGGTATGGCTTGAGTCATAAATTCTTACCTTAGCTTGTATGCTGCCTTAATACTTGTTTTTAAAGCTGACAAATTGCTTTTAAAACTTGTAGCAACTGAGTTGAACGCTCTCTTTCCATTAAATTTAATTCAGACAACAGATAATAAATAGGGGGATTTCCTTGTTCGATATAGACAAACTGATAACTTCTACCATTAGTCGTTAATCCCCAAACTGATTTTTGATTCTCTAAATTTTTATAAGCATAGGTGAGTAGTTGAGGTAAACCTGTTGATATATCAATTTGACTATTTTTCGATTCTATTAGCAGTACCCAGAAATATACTTGAGGTTTTGAATGTTTAGCTTTACTAATAGC
This sequence comes from Nostoc sp. S4, assembly GCA_029379225.1. Lineage (GTDB taxonomy): Bacteria > Cyanobacteriota > Cyanobacteriia > Cyanobacteriales > Nostocaceae > Nostoc. The sequence goes on from JAQYWR010000008.1 coordinate 26,641, forward strand.
TAAAATATCAAATCTACCTTTAATTTTAATATTTTCATCTTCAACTTCAATATCAGCAATATTTTCTTCCAAAAGTATCTCTATTGGATAGCGATAAAAACCAGCTAATCTTAATAAAGGCGCAACTGCAAGAAACTTTACCTGACCCTCAGAAACTTTACCACCTCTCAGGTAGCGTCGAAAGTCATTTCTAATTTGCACAAGTTCCTGTTGTTCTGCTTCCGTCAGAGGTTCCAGAAATAAGTAGTTAGAAAATGAATCAGTATACTCTTCTTGAAAGCCAAACAGACGATGAACTTCTTCTAAGGATAAATTACGAGCGTTAATAATTGTCATATATTTTTGATTAATTCAGGCGCAAATCAATCTAAATTCCCTATATAAAACCTATCTTAACTCCTCACTGATTACGTTAAATAGCATTTTGAGAAAGTAATTACGGCTTTTACTGATTGAATTTAGTCAAAACATCAAGTTTAGATAAAATTCTTCAAAAAATTGCTGACAAATGCTGAATATTTTTCAGCAAAGTAATTGACAAGTATAAAATTATACTCTAGAATTAGAATAAGAAAGGCGATCGCCCTCCGCCAAGAGCTTGCGATCGCCTTTCCCTAAACCCTCATTCTGAGAGATAATTCCCATCATGGCACAAGAAGAAGAGTTTGTACAAAATCAATCCCAACTGCAACAATACTTGGGTAGCGAAAATTTAAATATACCTGCCTTAAATCAACCTGCTCAAAATCCATTACCCAAAAGAGAACCGATTAAACATATATTGATAGGTTCTTCAAAAGCCGTTACCAGCACAATTCACTATCTACAAGTCATTGGCTACGCCAGCATCGGCGACTGGAGTTTATTAATACCAACGAGCAACTCTGACGAAGTGATGAGTATTTTAATCCGTCAGATTTTAATGCAATAAGCAGATAAAATCCCCGACTTTTCAAAAAGTCGGGGATTTTATTGTGGGGTGGAATTTGCAGGTACATCAACATATTGAATCGGCAATCGATATACTGTAGCAATAACAGTGGCAATGACAACGCTGACAAGCGCACCAGGTATTAACTTCAAACTCCTGGGTTTAAATTTTTCCCACAGCAGCAGACTAATAATAGTTGTTATTCCTATAAATGCTGCGATGTGATGAACGCTACCATCAATCGGAAACAAAGCTTTGTAAATGGTATTGGGAATAGAAATTAAATTATCAATGCCATGTATACGCGGTTTGTCGTCTAACATGACATGAAATTGGGAAGCGAAGATTAATACCCCAATACCTGCAAGCATTCCATAAATCACAGCTGGTGACATGGCGCGAAACAATTGCCCAAGTTTAAATTTACCCGCGAGTAATTGGATTAAACCCGCTAGCAGCAGAATTGGCCCAATCATTTCAATGCCATATTGTTGAACTATTTCGGCAACAATTACAGCTAGCCCAGCAGCAGGGCCGCTAACAAGCAAAGGAGAACCAGAAACAGCACCAACAATAATTCCGCCTACTATTCCTGTAACTAAGCCGCGAGATGGCGGAAGTCCCGAAGCGATCGCAATACCCATACAAAGAGGGAGGGCGACAAGAAATACCACAAATGATGCTGGTACTTCACTAGTAAATGAGTATTTGTCTGTAATTGCTTTCAAATTTCTCATTTGCTTGTCCTCCAATAAAAAGTTTTTAATTTTTGGCTGACAAATTCAACCACTACAATGCAGCACAAACTAAGTTTGCATTGAATAGTTCAAAGATATTTAGTGTGTTTTAATTCGGCATGATTGTATTGGTATCTTCAGCCCTCAAATAACAAGTATAAAATCATTTAATTAAATCTACTTGTATTTATAGCTACCGTTAACATTTCTTCATGATTACAAACCCATGATAACAGTAGAGCTATCTAATTGATAATAGATAACTTTTTCTATTAGATTTGCCACAAAATGTAAAGGAAAGCTGGACAATAACTTAGATTTGCGAGAAAAAAGGTATAATATGTCATCCTCAAGTTTTATTTTTCTTAGGAGTGTCCCACGAAGGGGAAGTCAAAATTTAAAAATTATTAATTATGAAATTTATTCCGGTGTTTAACGGGATTCATCCAAGCTTCTAACTGGCTAAACGCTTGGGAAGAAAGTAGCGTCAAGCATAAATAAACCACTGCTACACCCGCGTAAATTTCAAAGGCGCGATAGTTGTCAGCAACAATTAGCTGTCCTTTGCGGAACAATTCTTCAAAACCAATCACTGCAACTAAACTTGTATCTTTTAATAAACTGATAAATTCATTACCCAATGGTGGAATCATCCGCCGGAAAGCTTGGGGAAAAATTATATAACTCATGGTTTGTACAGAAGTTAAACCTAGTGATTGTGCTGCTTCAGCTTGTCCTGTTTCAATCGATTGAATCCCAGCCCGCACAACTTCAGCAATATAAGCGGCGCTATTCAAACTTAAAGCAATGACTCCAGCAACTAAGCGATTGAAAGTAAATGTCAAACCAAATTCTTGGAAAATTGCCGGTAACCCAAAGTAAATCATAAAAATTTGTACCAGCAAAGGTGTTCCCCGGAAAAAATCTACATACGCCCTCGCTACCCAACGCACAGGTGCAATATGTGAAAGGCGGACAATACCAATCAAGGTACCGCCAATCAAACCGAACACTACAGAAAGTATTGTCAATTGCAAGGTTACCAAAGTACCCTGCAATAGAGTTGGAACAGCCTGTAAAATCACGTTAATTGAAGTTAATATTTTAGGTGCGCCAGCGTTAGTTTGATTTTCAAAAGGTGATTTAGCTGGTAATGATGGCGGTTCGGCTTTAAACCATTTTTGGTAAATTTGGGCATAAGTGCCATTTTTCAAGACTTTATCTAAACCATCATTGATTAATGCCAAATAAGGCGAATTTTTCGCTGTAGCAATTCCATAAAACTCTTCTGTCAGCAATTGCTGTACAACTTTAATTCCCTTCAAATTACCCGTATTAATGGCATATAAAGTCACAGGCGCATCATTAATTACCGCATCCACATTACCATTGACCAATTCTTGTAAAGCTAGAGGTGCTGAATCAAAACTGCGAATTTGTACCCCAGGAATACTTTTAGCTTTTGCTGCACCAGTTGTGCCAATTTGTACAGCAATTTTTTGATTTTTGAGACTATCAAAGCCAGTAATATTTTGATTATCGGTGCGGATGGCGATCGCCAACCCCGCTTTAAAATAAGGACGGGAAAAAGCAATTGTTTTTGCTCTTTCCTCGGTAATCGTAATCGAACTAATGGCAGCATCTACCGTTTTGGCTTGGAGTGCTGGGATAATGCCATCAAAAGGCAGACTTTGAAAATTGACTTTAAAGTTAGCAGTAGTGGCGATTGCATTCATCAAATCAATGGAAAATCCTTGTAACTCACCACCTTTTCCTTGAAACTCGAAAGGTGGAAACGCCGGTTCGGTAGCAACTCGCAGAGTTTTTCCCGCGCTGGGGTTCGTACTACAGGTTGTGAGTAACAAACAACTAAAACTTATAACTAGACATAATTGCAGCCAACGGATAAAACCAAATTTAGGCATATTTATTAGACCTTTTTTCTCACGCAGAGGCGCAAAGGAGAAGATTAAAGAAAGACTGTCTTGACGATTCGTTAAAAACCTTACAATCAACTTTAAAGCAGCTTGATACACGCAATGAACAATTCTATCCCCGCAATTATTTTTGACAATATCGAAAAAAGCTTTGGTTCCCTCAAAGTCCTCAAAGGAATCACAGGCGAAATCAAGCGGGGAGAAGTTGTTGCAGTTATTGGTTCTTCAGGCTGTGGTAAAAGTACTCTCCTGCGCTGCTTCAACCGCCTAGAAAGCATTGACAAAGGACGCTTGATAGTCAACGGGATCGATATATCGCAATCCACTGTTAACTATAGCCAACTGCGGCAACTGCGGACACAAGTAGGTATGGTTTTTCAGCAATTCAATTTGTTTCCCCATCTGAGTGTTTTGGAAAACATGACACTTGCGCCGCGTAAAGTTCTGGGGAAAACACCAAAAGAAAGCGCCCAATTAGCAGGGTTATATCTGGAAAAAGTCGGTTTATTTGACAAAGCCTCTGCTTACCCCGAACAACTTTCTGGCGGACAAAAACAACGAGTAGCGATCGCCCGTAGTTTATGTATGAATCCGCAGATTATGCTATTCGATGAACCCACCAGCGCTTTAGATCCGGAACTAGTTGGTGAAGTTCTTCAAGTGATGCAACAATTAGCAGCAGAAGGGATGACAATGGTGGTTGTCACCCATGAAATGCAGTTTGCTAAAGAAGTAGCGCATCAAGTGATATTTTTAGATCGAGGTATTGTGGCAGAACAAGGTTCAGCCTACGAGGTTCTCACCAATCCGCAAAGCGATCGCCTGCGTACTTTCCTCAGTCGCCTTCAAATAATTCGCAATTAAAGGTAGAGACGCGATTAATCGTGTCTACGCGTCTCTACCTACTCTCCATTATTTAAAGATATTCACGCAGAAAATCAAAAGGGTCATCTTCCCAACAAGGTTCAGGTATCAGCCAAAACAAATTAGTGTGGATATCGTCTTCAATTTCATCACCATCATCTCTCTCAAATAGTTCTATTAAAGCTGTCCAATCACGGTCTCTAAGTGATGTTAAGGATGGGGTATATACCTGGAGATTAGTTGGGTAATTCACACGCGAATTTGTAATTTAGTGCTGCAAAATGCTAGTTTAATTGAATCAATTCCGAATTTAGAATCCAGAAGTTAGAATTAAGAAGATTTTGATACTCAAGCTTAGCAATTTGAAAAAACTAAGGTTTTACAAGCTATTAATTTTTTAATCATTCGCAATTCTGATTTTTGACTCCTCAATTCTTACATTTAATTGTTTGTAAAAAATTAGATTTTAAGTAGAACCGTGTAAAAAAAACTATGTTAATAAAAATTAAATAGGCTTAAACCCTTTTTTCTCCTACCTCCTGCCTCATCTCAAGGATAAATATTCACGCCGACCTACTTAACTTTGATAATCCTAGTTAAGTAGATACCTTGATATTCTCAACGGTAGATGACTTTTACGAGTGTCTCACAATTTAAATCAGACTGGTATAGTATTTATTACATAATTTCCAGCTTAATTTATTTACACTAAAAAAATCCTTGCGGCTGCAATACTATTTCTACTCCAAACACTTCTGCAAAGCACTGTGCTACATAAAAACGCACTTCTTCGCAAGTAATACCCGGAATCCATTCGGCTAAACTGCCTATAGGTTTATCAGAAATTCCACAGGGTACAATGCGCTCAAAACCTGTCATATCCGGACAAACATTTAATGCAAAGCCGTGCATAGTAATCCAACGGCTAACTTTAATCCCAATAGCCGCAACTTTTCGCCCTTGTAGCCAAACACCAGTAAAAGCCGGAATTCTTTCTCCCTGTAATTTATAATTCGCCAATACGCGAATTAATACTTCTTCAAGTTGCCGTAAGTACCAATGGAGGTCTTTAGAGTAACGTTGCAGATTTAAAATTGGATATCCTACCAGCTGACCGGGACAATGGTAAGTAACTTCACCACCTCGTTCTACTCTATGCACATCATACTGATTTTTGTCAATATCAAATTTTAAAAAATCTGAGTTGGCTCCTTGTCCCAAAGTGTAGACAGGCGGATGTTCAAGGAGAATCAACACGTCATCTAAACTGGGGTCATGGATGCGATCGCCCACGAGCGATCGCTGCCATCTATGAGCTTCTAAGTAAGACATTAATCCTTGGTTATACAGCAAACAACGATTTTTCTGTAGTTTATTACTATCGCTCATACTAAAAATCAACTGTGTAAGGAATGAAATATATTTCAAGTTGGAGGAATGCAATCAAAAAATGTCAAGCTTTGCAAAGGATTTTAAAGGAAAGTCAAGGGAAGATGCATTAGAAAATACAAAATGCTAGCTTGAATATATAACCTCAATAGGTGTTGGGAGGAATTCTCTACAATCAGCATCAGACCAAAAGAATAGAAATGAATGCACTGGCTGATGACTCTAATAAAATTGTTTACATTTCAAACAAAATCTACTTCCACAAGACTTGTGTTCTTCTATCAACAAAGAGCAAACCTCAATCGAACACAAAAGGAGCAATTATCAACAGTTCTGTAAGTTTTGCTTTCAACGAAAAAGTGGTCACAGCTGTTACTGCTAAGATTTATTTAACAAAAACTTCTAAGTGGATATCCAATTGGATATTAGCGCAGAGATGAGGAGGTAAATTAAGGATATACTTGGCAAAAACTCACATGCAGTCAGCTTAGAGACAGTTTAGCAGTAATACATCACAATAGTTCACAATTTGTTTTGGCGGAAGTGATAGACCTTACCGTAACTTTTCATACAAAGCAAATTCACACATCAAAATATTCAGCGGGAGAGTTTACATGAAGCTTGTCATCCACGGCAAAAATATTGAAATCACCGATGCAATTCGTGAGTATGTACATCAAAAAATTGAAAAAGCAGTTAATCACTTTCAGAATATTACAAATGAAGTGGATGTGCATCTGAGCGTAGCGCGGAATCCCCGAATTAATCCTAGACAAGCAGCTGAAGTAACTATTTATGCTAATGGTAGCGTCATCCGTGCGGAGGAAAGCAGCGAAAACTTATACGCCAGTATTGACTTAGTTGCAGATAAAATTGCGCGTCAACTGCGGAAATACAAAGAACGGCGTCAAGATCACAAAACTCATGCCCAACCAACAGAAGAAGTTGTTACAGAGTCGGTAGTCACAGATTTAATTGGCGATCGCACTCCCGAACTACCCGACGAAGTCGTCCGCACTAAATATTTTTCCATGCCTCCGATGAACCTTGCAGAAGCTTTGGAACAACTGCAACTTGTAGGACATGACTTTTATATGTTCCGTAATGTTGAAACAGGCGAGATAAATGTCATTTACGAACGCAACCACGGCGGTTACGGTGTGATTCAACCTCATGGTAATAGTCATACCAATGGCAAGAATGGTAAGTCAGCCAACGCTAATATCGGCACATCAGAAAAGTCGCATTTGAGTAAATAGGGATTGGGGAGATGGGGAGATGGGGAGATAGGGAGATAGGGTGATGGGGTGATGGGGGAGTGTGGGGCAAGATTTCTTCCTTATCCTCCCACACCTCCTTTTCCTCTCACACCTGCATTTGTTCCCACCACGCTATCACCCCACCATTCCCCACTTCCCTATTTCACAATTTGTTGCAACGTTTTTAGCGCTTCCTCGACGTGACCTTTAAAGTTAAACATTGAATTAAATACGTATTGCACAACTCCCTGTTCGTCAATGACATAAGTAACGCGACCGGGGAACAAGCCGAAGGCTGCTGTTGCACCATATAGCTTTCGTACTTGGTCGCCTTTGTCGGTCAACAGAGTAAAAGGTAGATTGTACTTCGCTGCAAATTTTTGGTGAGATTCAGTGGAATCACCACTGACGCCGAGAACTTCAGCGCCAGCGCTTTTAAAAACTTCATACTGGTCGCGAAAGGCGCAAGATTCAGATGTACAACCGGGTGTATCGTCCTTGGGATAAAAATATAGGACAACACTTTTGCCGCGAAAATCCTGGAGGCTAACTGTTGAGCCGTTTTGAGCAGGTAGACTAAAATTAGGAGCGGTATCTCCAACTTTGATTGACATAGTTAATTAAAAATCTAAAATTTTGTTCTCTAAATAACTATTTATCATAATTAATAATTTTTGAACATTTTTAATATAGATATACTTTTTTAAGTATATATTCATAATTTATTTTTTGCGATCTAAGTAGATCTTGAAGCCCAAGCCACTGCCAAACCCGCCGCCAAATATGATAAGTATTCTTAGAATATCCTGATAAACAGCCACGTCTTTATTGACGAGAAAAACCGTTAGAAATACGAAAACAGCCAAAAAAATACAAATAGCAGCTAAATTATACTTTCTTGCTTCTTTTGAGTCAAAATATGCTCTTTCGCTATCTTTTTCTACGCTTTCAAGTATTTTTGTTATGTGTTGTTGATTAATTTTCTCTAAAATTGGTGAAATAGAAGATGCAGAAAAACGACCCATAGAAAGAAATGTTCTTATTTCCTTCTTGATTTCTGGCGGAATATCTAAATTTTTTAGTTCTTCAGGGAGTTTCTCTATATCTCTACTTTCACTATCTTGGTTATCTTTTTCTCTATTAAACTCTTTGCTTTCTTCATTTGATTTATCTTCTAGATTAGACATATGTATAAGATAAAGTTCACAAAATACGAGTTAGCTGGCTTTTCAGATAAACCTTCACTTCGTAGTAATATATTTCTCTAGAGTAGACGAAAATTTTGATTCCCAAAAATTTATAAACTTCTGCTCAAGAGCATCTTTAACTCTGGCTTCTACTTCATTTTCAATAAAAATAGAGCAAGCATAACGAACTAAAGCTTCAAATGCTCGATCACTAATTTCTCCATTCATATTTAAATACGAAAAAAAAGACAATAGACTTTTAAATTTAACTAGATTTGAAGCAGATAAATCAGCATTAGTCAATTCTATATCTTTGCTTGATGCTGAATTTGATATTACCGTAAATTTTTTATCTTTTAAAAGCACGGGAAAGTTTTCCAAATTCATCTTTAATCAAGATTATCAAAACTTTTTTTTAATATATGTTAAATTTTAACCATAAGGGTAAAAGAGTTTATGCCTAATTTAGATTATATTCTAAATATTTAATGATACACATGTATTAAAATAAGCGAAGTTAGAAGGAATACGGCATAACTAGCCAATTTTACCTTGTATCTAATTCTATAAATTTTGCTTGATTAGCTGCATCAAGCGGAGTAGCTTGGATACTCATCTAACACAAAATTCCGCTTATGCGCCTGAATTCACTGGATGTTTTTCGCGGTATTACCATTGCTGGGATGATTCTCGTCAATATGATGGGAGTTGCAGATGACGTATATCCTCCCTTCGCCCATGCTGATTGGCACGGCTGTACGCCAACTGACTTGGTATTCCCGTTTTTTCTGTTCATTATCGGTGTAGCGATGACTTTTTCTCTATCGAAATACACCGAAGCTAATAAACCACACTCAACTGTTTACTTGCGGATATTTCGCCGCGCCTTTATTCTTTTTGTTTTGGGATTACTACTAAATGGCTTTTGGAATCAGGGTGTTTGGACTTTTGGTTTAAGTAGCATCCGGTTGATGGGGGTGTTGCAACGTATCAGCATTACCTATCTGCTGGCTTCTTTAATAGTTCTCAACTTGCCGCGCAAAGGTCAATGGATACTAGCAGCAGTGCTACTCATCGGCTACTGGCTAACGATGATGTATGTACCAGTACCCGATTATGGGGCGGGAGTGCTGACGCGGGAAGGAAATTTTGGTGCTTATGTTGACCGCCTAATTATTCCGAAAGCACATCTATATAAAGGTGATGGTTTCAAATTTATGGGAGATCCAGAGGGACTTTTTAGTACTATTCCTGCGATAGTAAGTGTCCTGGCTGGTTATTTTACTGGGCAATGGATACGCAGTCAGCCTGTACAGTCGCGTACAAGTATCGGGTTAGGATTATTTGGAGTCGGTTGTTTAATTATTGGTTGGGCGTGGGGGTGGACATTCCCGATTAATAAAAAACTGTGGACAAGTTCTTATGTGGTTTTTACAACAGGTTGGGCATTATTGTTGCTAGCAGTTTGTTATCAACTCATCGAAGTCCGGTTGATACGTCGCTGGGGTAAACCTTTTGAAATTATGGGGTTAAATGCGATCGCACTTTTCGTTGCATCTGTTTTGTTAATTAAAATCTTAGTCAAAACTACTATTGGTACAGGAGAAAATGCTCCTAGTACCTACAATTGGATTTACCAGAATTTTTTTGCATCTTGGGCGGGGGCGCTTAATGGTTCTCTGTTGTTTGGAATAGTGACGGTGTTGTTGTGGTGGGCTGTTGGTGTTGTGATGTATCGCCAACGGTGGTTTATTAGGGTGTAAATGGGGAGAGAGGGGGGATGGGGAAGTGTGGGGAGAGAGGGGGATGGGGAAGTGTGGGGAGTGTGGGGAGTGTGGGGAGTGTGGGAAGAGAGGGGGGCAAGATTTCTTCCCCATCCTCCCACACTTCCTTTTTCTCCCACACCCGCATTTCTTCTCCATCCTCCTTTTCCTCCCACACCCCCCACACCCCCTTTTCCTCCCACACCCGCATTTCTTCTCCATCCTCCTTTTCCTCCCACACCCCCCACACCCCCTTTTCCTCCCACACTCCCGATACCCAGTCCCTTTTACCCTACGTCATCATGGGCGAAACGGTTAAACAGGAAGTCTAGGGCATAGTTACGCAGTTGATAGTATTGTGGATCTTCCATGATCCGGGCGCGATCGCGGGGACGTGAAAAGGGTATTTCCATGACTTCGCCGATTTTGGCGTGGGGACCATTAGTCATCATTACCAACTTGTCTGCTAAAAATAATGCCTCATCGATGTCGTGGGTAATCATCAACACTGTGCAGCGATTTTCATTCCAAATTTTCAGCAGTTCTTCTTGTAACTCTTCTTTAGTGATGGCATCAAGCGCCCCAAAAGGTTCATCTAAAATTAAGACTTTGGGACGAATCGCCAAAGCGCGGGCGATGGAAACTCTTTGTCTCATACCACCCGACATTTGCATTGGTTTCTTTTCCATTGCGTCAGCTAATCCCACCATTGCTAAATGATCGCGCACAATCGCTCTTTTTTCAGCTTGTGGTTTATTGGGATAAACGGCGTTAACAGCTAAGTAGATATTTTCAAAAGCAGTCCGCCACGGTAGCAAGGCATAGTTTTGGAAGACAACCATTCTGTCTGGCCCTGGTTTGGTAATCGGCTGTCCTTCAAGTAATACTTCCCCGGAGGTGGGAAAGTTAAAACCCGATACCATATTTAACAGCGTGGATTTGCCACAGCCAGAGTGACCGATGACACAAATAAACTCGCCTTGTTCGACGTTGAGGTTAACGCCATCGAGTACGGTGAAAGGGCCTTTTTTTGTGGGATAGACTTTGGTAACGTCTTTGATTTCTAGGAAGGGCTGAGGGATGGTGCCTGTATTTCCTAGTGTCTTTCTGATGTCGGTAACTTTTGAGTTGTGGTTTTGCATGGGGATTGGGGACTGGGGACTCTTCGCTGAGAAGTTAAAAGGCTTAAGGTTCGAGTTCAGAAGTTCAACGTTCGAGCAAAAACCTGCAACTTCCGAGTTCAGAAGCTCAACGTTCGAGTAAAAAGCTGCAACTTTCGAGTTCAGAGGCTCAAGGTTCGAGTAAAAAGCTGCAACTTTCGAGTTCAGAGGCTCAACATTCGAGTAAAAAGCTGCAACTTTCGAGTTCAGAGGCTCAACGTTCGAGTAAAAAGGCTCATGCGTGATGTCCTATTTCTTCCACTGCCTCTTTCTCTCATTATTTTTTACGAAGCGAGTTTTCTTCTTGGTGCATCAAGGATGACTTCCGCGACTGAAAAATCACGTTTGATTTTCAAACTGTTGAGATAGGCGATTGGGTCGTCGGCGTTAAAGGGAGTACCATCGAATAGTTTGATGGGTTGACGAATATAGCTAATATCTAAGCCTAATTCCCGTGCGGCAGTGCTGAAAACACGCACTTGACACACGCGTTCGACAACTTCCACCCAATTTCTCGGAAAGGGAGTGTCACCCCAACGCGCTAATTGACTCATAATCCAAATTTGTTCGGTGCGACTGGGGCGATTAATGGCAGACTCGGAATAAAACTGGTGATGGGCATAGTCTCGCAGGGGATGATTTAAGTCACAGGTGAGACTATCCGGGTCTTCGAGTTGGATGTATTCTAAATCAGTGCTGACATACTCTCGCCCTGCTAAAATTTGGCGAATCTCTTCGGCATTGTTGGGATTTGCACAGTATTGACAAGCTTCTAGCAACGCTTTGGTCAAGGCAATGTGGGTATTTGGATAGGTTTCTGCCCAATTTTCCCGTACTCCTAAAACTTTACCGGGGTGTCCTAACCAAACTTCCAAGTCTGTAGCGATGGTAAAGCCAACACCTTCAACGGCGGCGCGGTAGTTCCAAGGTTCGCCGACGCAGTAACCATCAATGCTGCTAGCTTGCAAGTCGGCTACCATCTGGGCTGGGGGAATGGTCTTCATATCTACATCGGTATCGGGGTCAATTCCTCCAGCTGCTAGCCAGTAACGCAGTAGTAAGTTGTGCATAGATGCGGGATGCACTACTCCCATTGTGTGTCTTTGGTCGCGGGTGAGAATTAAGTAATTTCTAAAGTCTAATAAGCTTTGCACGCCTTGGTCGTAAAAGCGTTTTGCTAAGGTGATGGCGTTACCGTTGCGGGTCATCGTCAGGGCGGTGACAACAGGGAGAGGTTGGTTGTTGTGTCCTCCCAAAGTTAGCCACATCGGCATCCCTGAAGGCATTTGAGCTGCATCCAAATAACCGCCAGTCATGCCATCAACTATACCCCGCCAGCTACTTTCGCGCACGAGATGAACTTCATCTAAACCGTGCTTGACAAAGAAGCCTTTTTCTTTGGCAACTGCTAAGGGGGCGCAAGCTGTCAAAGGTAAAAAGCCAATTTCTAAGTTAACTTTTTCCAATCCATGACGGGCAATGTCGGCAGTTTTCCTGGCGCGAATTTTCTTAATCCGTTTTTGCTGGTTGAGGAAGTAAATCATCTCACTCCGCAAGCTGTAGTAGCTGGGATGTTCTACAACTTCCATGCGCTTGCGGGGTCTGGGAATATCCACTTCTAAAATGTCACCAATTTTCGATTCGGGGCCGTTGGTGAGCATGACAATTCTGTCAGACAACAGCACCGCTTCATCTACATCATGGGTAACCATCACCGCAGTAACTTCATTTTCTTCGCAAATTTGCATCAGTTGTTCTTGCAAATTACCACGAGTGAGTGCATCCAACGCACCGAAGGGTTCATCTAATAATAGTAACTTGGGGCGAATCGCTAAGGCGCGGGCGATCGCCACACGCTGCTTTTGTCCGCCAGATAACATTCCCGGCTGTTTGTCAGCATGGGGACGCAAACCCACCATATCTATATGCTTTTCAGTAATCGCTTGGCGTTCTGCGGCTGGCAATCCTTTCATTACTGAATCTACCGCCAGGGCAATATTTTCTCTGACTGTCCGCCAAGGTAATAAGGAATAATTTTGAAAAACCACCATCCTGTCTGGGCCTGGTTTGCTGATTCTTTGCCCTTCTAAGGTGACAATACCTTCACTGGGCAAATCCAAACCCGCAATCATATTTAATAAGGTAGACTTGCCACAACCGGAGTGACCAATTAAAGAAACAAATTCTCCTTTTTTTATTTGCAGGTCAATTCCTTTAAGGGCAATATATTGACTACCACCTGTTAATTCAAAAACTTTATCAATTTGGTCAACAGCAACAAATGTAGACATAACTTGGTATTGGTAATTTGGTTATAAAATGGGGGAGAAGGAGAGAGACGTGGGGACGCAAAGAAAAACAAATGACAAATGACAAATGACCAATTAATAATAACTGCCAGATTTCCGATATTCGAGGGCAGTTAAACCATCGTTTTCTAAGACTTCACCTTTATCGACTACGGCATAGATTAACCATCTTTCACCACATTTCATCTGATTTTGGACAGTACATTCTAAATAGGACAATGCTTCATTCAGAATCAGGCAACCATTCTCAGCAGTTTGACAAGAAAGATTGACAAAGGGATTATTTCCTAAAACGCTATTCCGGGAAAAATAGCGGCGGACATTTCTACCTTCTTTGAGAATATTCAATACAAATTTATCGCCAGGATGACACATTAAATCTGCATTTTGTTCGTCAGCAATGGCAATCATAATCCCCGGTGGATTAAAAGTTGCTTGAGATAGCCAAGAGGTTAAAACACCTTTGTGACTTTCTTCATCACGAGTTGTTAAAACACACAAAGAACCAATAATCCGCCCTACAGCTTGTTCGGTACGGTCTACATGAGTTTCTGTGACAACTTGACGCGCAGTCCGCAATTTTTTAGTTTTCTTCAAGTTTTGGGCAAAGGCAGCACCCGCTTCTTGACACTGTTGGAGAATTTCATCTGTAGGAGTAAAGCGGACTCGAATTGTTTCAAATCCTAAACGATAATTGGCATCTTTAAACTTACTTTCCAGTAAATCAATTGCCTCTCCACTCCAGCCATAAGAACCAAATACTCCTGCTAATTTTGTTTTTGCTGCTGTGGCTAAAACTATTCCTAAAGCTGTTTGAATTTGGGTTGGTGCATGGCCGCCTAAAGTGGGTGAGCCAATAATAAATCCGTCGCAAGCTTCCACAATGCGGGTAATTTCTGCTGGTTCTGCTAGTTCGCAGTTGATGGACTCTACATTGACGCCATTTTGAATTAAACCCTGAGCGATCGCATTAGCCAAAATTGCCGTATTTCCATAAGCGGAGGCATAAAGTAAAGCAACACTCAATTCTTGTAATTTCTGTCCTTGACACCATTGACGATAATCAAAAGTAAATCGGCTGAGACTGTAACGAACAACAGGCCCATGAGCCGGAGCGTAACATTTTGCAGGGAAAATCGAAAGCTTTTCTAAGGCAACTTCGACTTGTTTGGCTTGGGGTGCGTGGAGACAGTCAAAATAATAATGACGTTCTGCATCTAAACTTTTCCAGTCTTCATCGAAGAGGGTATCTTCGCAAATATGAGCGCCAAAAAATTTGTCTGTATAGAGAATTTTGGTAGCAGAATCATAAGTACACAATCCATCTGCCCAACGAGGAGTCGGTACGCTCACAAATGTGAGATGATGTCCTTGTCCTAAATCCAGAGTATCCTCCGATCGCACAGCTTGAATGCGTGACTCCGATTTCGGAAAAGCAGTTTTCAGGGCATTAGCAGCAGGACGAGAACAAATTAAAGTAGCTTGAGTAGCTTGAGAAAGCAATACTTGTAGGGTGGCTCTGCGGTTGGGGTTGACATGACCGAGAACAATGTAATCTAGGGTAGTGAAATCTAGATATTGTGCTAGCTGTTGAAGATAAATTTCGGTAAAAGATTCGCCGGGAGGATCGATTAAAGCTTTTTTATCAGCTTGAATGAGATAAGAATTTGCCGTAGTTCCTCGTTGGCGAGAATACTCAATCTCAAATTTTAATCTCTCCCAAGTGCGCGATCGCAAAACCAACGTATCTTGACCAATTTCAGCAACCTGCACATCTCTCGAACGGTTGGTAATTACAGTATTAGCAGACATAGTAATCTCTCTCTGGGCATTGGGAATGGGGCAAGGAGGAAGTGTGGGAGGTGTGGGGAATGTGGGGAGTGTGGGAGGTGTGGGGAGTGTGGGGAGTGTGGGAGGTGTGGGGGGGGAGGGCGGAAAAGATGACCAGATGGGGGAGTGTGGGGAGAGAGGGGGCAAGATTTCTTCCCCATCCTCCCACACCTCCTTTTCCTCCCACACCTGCATTTGTTCCCCATCCTCCCACACCTCCTTTTCCTCCCACACCTGCATTTGTTCCCCATCCTCCCACACCTCCTTTTCCTCCCACACCTGCATTTGTTCCCCATCCTCCTACACCTCCTTTTCCTCCCACACTTCCCCATCTCCCTGTTCTAATTGCCATTGCTTTCAACTAATTCCGATTTGACTCTATTTTTAAGGCGTTTAGCTATTGCTTGTTCGGGATCGATGCCTTCAAAGGTTGGGGGTAGCCAAACTCGAACAACGAGTATTATTCCTAAAACTAATAAGAAGGCACAAGTTGCTAAAATTTGACTCCAATTAGTTTCTAAAACTCCTTTAACAATTACTTCTCGCAAGGCGGAAACAATAGAGACTTCTACAGCTACGCCAATAGATATTCGTTGTTCTTGCAAATAAATAATCAGCAATCGAAATAACTCAACTAAGATGAGCAAAAAGAGAATATCAGCAGTAACAGTATGAAAATCCAATGGGGGAAGCAGGGAGAAAAACATATCTCTCACCTGAATTACCATGAAGGTAAACAAACCCATGCACAGAGAAATCACAATCAAATCTTGAATCAATTCTAAGGTTTGCACGATGCGTTTTCTATGCATTTCATACTGAGAAATTGGGCTATCTTGAGCAGTTTTATACATGGCTTTGTGTGGGGATTGGGGAGTGAGGAAGGAGGCAGGGGGCAGGAGGCAGGAGGTAAAAACATTACTCTTCCTGACATTCACGCTTGTCATTATGTCCTAACCTTTATGACTAATGACTAATGACTAATGACCAATAACAAATTTAGTAATGATTGCCCATTTTGCGGTGATGAACGGCGGTGAATCCGTTGACTTTGGCAACTCGCCCAGTTTGGACAGTGCTATAAATAACCCAATGGTCTCCACAATCCATGCGGCTGGTGATTTCACATTCAAGATAAGCCAAAGCTTCAGCTAAAATCGGAGATTCATTGGTAGCAGCAGGATATGTTTTGATGCCAGCAAAGCGGTCTGCACCGGGAGCAAAACGCTTGAGGAAATGTTTCATTAAGCCTTGATATCTGCCTTCTTCTAAAATATTTAAAACAAAGCGATCGCCAACGTGCATCAATGATTCTATTGCTCGGTCTTTGGCGACAGCGATGGCTACACCTAAAGGATTCAAACTTGCTTGTGTTACCCAAGAAGCGAGCATTGCACTTTGAACTTCTGCTTTTTTAGCGGTGATAATATACAGTCCGGTGCTAATTCGCCCCAAGGATTTCTCTAACTCGCTATTAATAGATTTGATTTGTTTGATTGTGCGATCGCGATTCAACCATTGACCCATATCTGTCCCTGCTTCATCACAAAGTTGTTCTAGTACCTTAGAGGGAGCTTCTTTAACTAAAATTGGGGTAAAGGCTTGAATTAATCCCAATTCTTGAAACTTATTGCGTAAGGGAAAAACAGGTTCATCTTCTCCTCCTCCAGACTCTAATAAACCAATTGCTTGTTTATTGTGAGCAGCAGCTAAGATAATCTTTAAACCTGCCTGAGCAATATCTGATGATTGGGGAGGCATTCCAATAACTAAACCAGCAGCTTGGTCAACTAATTCCCGGACTTCTTGAGGCTCAGTATTATTCAGAGCTACTAATTCTACCGCGACGCCTGTTTTGGCAATTCCATGTGCGATCGCCCTCACTAAATTCTCGCTATGCCCGTAATCTTCCACGTAAAATAAAGCCACTAATGTCTCTGTTTTGGCTTGCTCTAAACTCCAATTTTGATAGCGTCCCAGCCATTCTGGAATATACTCTTTTAATAAAGGACCGTGTCCTGTGGCAACTGTTTTTATTTCTAGCTTTTCGATTTTCTTTAAAGCTGCCAATACAGACCGAGCATTAGGAGCCATCAAACACTCATAATAATATTTAAAATCTTCTTCAATGATGGTGATATTTTCATCATAAGTATGGTCATCACAGTAGTGCATTCCAAACACATCACAGGTGTAGAGAGTGCCTGTTTTATGGTCATAAGTCAAGATTGTATCAGGCCAATGTAAGTTAGGAGCCGAGATAAATTCTAATTGATGACCGTTGCCTAAATCTAATAACTCTCCACTTTTTACTACCTTTGATTTAAAAGGCTGATGAATCATATTCTGCAAAAATTGAATACCTATTTTTGCACCAACAACAGTAATCTCAGGAGCTAGTTGTAAAATATTTTTTACTAAGCCACTATGGTCTGGTTCAGTGTGACTAATAATCAAGTAATCTATTTTAGTTGGGTCAATTAATCCTGTCACTATCTCCAGATATAACTCCTCAAACTTGCTATGAGAAGTATCAACTAAAGCTACTTTTTCTTCCTGAATTAAGAAAGAATTATAGGTCGTGCCATTCCGCAAACCAAACTCGACATCAAAACGTTCTCTATCCCAATCAAGGCAACGGATAGCAGTCGTTTGAGGAGCAATTTTAACAGTTTCAATTGTTAAACGTCCAGAATTAGGAATAACTTGAGAATGCTGTGTGAGTGCGACCATTAGTTTTCTCCAGTCAAGAGATTATTTAGAGCAAGTGTGCTTACTTCTTAATATTTACGTGAAATGTTTAATTAGTAAAATCTCAATTTCTAAAGCTAACTATCAAAAATATTTATTGTCTTTTCTATTAAATTATCATTGATTTATCCAATGATTATCATTAGTTTAATCATAAAAATAAAGTTTATAAAAGAAAAATACGCTTAGGTTAGTGATATTTAGCCTGAGAAGATTTCTCTAACTTCCTTTGAAAAGGGACTTAATTCCCTTCTTTTTCTAGAAAATTAGCGATAATCAAGCTTTAACCCAAGCGTATTAATTTACAGAGGAGTGACAAGCTTGCAGCAGATTGCAGTCTGCTATCTTGGTGTCAAGACTGTTTTACTTACCAATTCAGAATTCTAAATTCTGAATTCTGCTGCATTATTACTTCTGTTCTGCTGGTAAAATCTTGTTTTGCAGCCAAGCCATCGCTTTATCTAGCAGCAAACCAACGACACCGATATAAACTAGAGCTAAAATCACTTCGCTGACGTTGTTATTTTGATAGGCATCCCAGATAAAGAAGCCAATCCCGACAATACCAGACATGACGATTTCAGCAGCGATAATCGCCAACCAAGCTAAACCGATCGCAATTCTCAAACCTGTGAAAATGTATGGTAATGCCGCAGGAATTAAAATATTAATGAAATATTCTTTGCGGCTAAGTTGTAGAACTTTAGCGACGTTGTTGTAATCTTGGGGAATTTGCGTAACGCCAACAGCAGTGTTAATTAGAATCGGCCATATTGCAGTAATGAAAATTACAAATAATGCTGCGGGTTCGTTTTGTCGTAAAGCTGCTAAAGAAATCGGTACCCAAGCCAAAGGTGGTACTGTCCGCAGTAATTGAAAGATGGGGTCTAAAGCTTTGGACATGGTTTTATTAACACCAATTAAAATGCCCAAACCAATACCGGCAATTGCCGCTAGAGTATAACTGATAGCAACTCTTTGTAAACTCGCTAAAATCTGCCAAAACAAACCTTTATCGATGCCACCTCGGTCATAAAATGGCCAGAAAATGAGTATCCAAGTATCTTGGATAACCTGTATTGGTCCTGGTAATGTAGCTCCTGGAGTCCAAGCGAAAAGTTGCCACAAAACTAGAAATATAACAATGGCGATGATTGGTGGTATAAGGTTAGAAAATTGCTTTTGTAGACGCGATATAAAGCCATTATTAAATCTAGGGCTTGCAGGGCGTCTTTGGGCTAATGTCATAATATTGTCCTGAAATTATATTTGTCCTTTGTTGTTAGTCATTAGTCATTAGTCCTTTGAAAAAAATAATGACCAATAACTAATGACTAAATATTGACTTTCTTTATTTTCAAACTCTTGAGATATTCTTCTGGTTTTTCTGGGTCAAATTTGATGCCATCAAAAAACTCTTCTACACCACGAGATGGATTTGTAGGAATATCAGCAGTAGAAATACCAGCTTCTTTAGCTGCTTGTTTCCAAATATCTTCGCGGTTGACTTTATTGATTAGTTCTTTAGCTTTAGCGGCATTATTGGTAACGTAATCTTTTGGTAAAAATCCCCAACGAACGTTTTCCACAATGAACCATAAATCATGACTTTTATAGGGATAAGAAACATTGCCTTTTTCATCTTTCCAATAGTAAGCTGCCATTGATTTATCATCAATTTTGCGACCATCACCCATGTCATACTTACCTTGGTATGGGTCTGCAAGAATTTCTGGTGACGAAAGATTGAAATAATTTCGTCCAGCCAAAATTTCAGCCGCTTCTTTGCGATTGTCAAAATTATCTAACCACTGTTGGGCTTCCATAATTCCTTTTAAAATTGCTTTGGTTGCCTTGGGATTTTTATCAACCCAGTCGGCTCTCATGGCAAGATATTCTTCAGGATGATTCTTCCAAATTTCTGCTGTCAATGCTGCTAAGTAGCCAATTTTGTCTTGAACAAGGCGATAAGGCCAGGGGTCACCTGTGCTAAAGGCATCCATTGTTCCTGTTTTCATATTGGCAACAGTTTGGGCTGCTGGTACTGTGAGCAATTTGACATCTGCATCTGGATCTAAGCCACCTGCTGCTAACCAGTAGCGAATCCACAAATCTTGGTTGACATGGGGAAAAGTGAATGCGGCGGTAAAGGGTGTTGAAGATTTTAATTCCGTGAAGAGGGATTTAGCGCTAGCCAGTTGTAAAGTTATACCTTTGCCTTGGTGCTTGCTGGCGATCGCAATTCCATTTCCATGTGTAATTAGTTGGCATAATACATACATGGGAATTTTTTGATTGCCTTTGGTAATTAAACCTTCTGTAATTAAATGTGGCATTGGCATCTGCCATTGACCGCCATCAATACCACCACCCACAGAACCAATTTCTACATTATCTCTAGCTGCACCCCAAGAAGCTTGTTTAGAAAGGTCAACTTTAGTCATCCCATATTTAGCAAAAAAGCCTTTTTCTTTAGCAATAATTAAAGGAGCTGCTTCTACAATCGGAATATATCCTAATTTTACTGTGGTAGTTTCTGGCGTTTGTTCAGGATTAATATTAGCAACAGACTGAGCAGTTGGCTGTGCTTGAGTACCACCACCAGTCAGGTTTTCAGGTGGATTGCCCAAACAACCTTTAAGGAATACAGCACTCGCAGATACCCCAGCTGTGAAAATAAATTTGCGCCGAGAAATTTGATTAAAAAATTTTGTCATAATATCTCCTCAAAATAAATTTTATTTTTTATAGCTATGAAAATTTCAGCAAGAAAGACATGAAATTTCTTGCAAATCAATAAGTAATCAAGTTCTATTTTGCAAGGCAAACTCGGCCATTTTATCAATGGCTATTGCTACTGCCTCAAACAAAATTTCAATCAATTGATTAAATCTGCTCTGGTGCGATCCAGAAGTGTTATTCACCTGATTGAAATTAGTTTACAGCCTTTAAAGCCCATTTAGTTAACTATGAATCTCTATTTATTAAATAAATATTAGATTGGATGTATAAGGAAAAATTTATCTATCTGCCCAAACTCTGGTAGTAATTCTTAATATATAAGTTCTGATTTATCAACACTATTAACTTGAGATTATGATTTACAAAAAAGTAAATCATAAGCTAAATCAATCGTAATCATAGTTAAAAAGCTGAATAATTTAGAATATAAAATAAGAAGATATGGCAGGGGACTAGGGACTAGGAACTGGGAACTCGATAAAAAGTCTTTTAGTGTCTAGGTTTGATAGCAGGGAACTGGGGACTGGGTGAAAAGTCTTTTTGTGTTTAGGTTTTATTATCTTTTTAGGATATGAGCTATCAAACTCCTAAGAAATAAGGCAGGAGGCAGCAGGGAAGAGGATTTGACTTATTTGTTTTGCCCTTCCCGTAGGTGCGCCTTCGTTAGAGACTCACGTTAAATTACACAATCACTTCCTAAATTCGTTGACTGCTGAAGATTAACACCCAACAGTCAACACGAATGAATTCTATATTCTTTAAGTAGTGTATTCTGCGTTAATCTTCACGTAGTCATAACTCAAATCACAACCCCAAGCTTTACCTGTACCATGACCATTGCCAACGCTAACGGAAATTAACACTGTATCTTCTTCAAGATAAGCACTCACCGCTGCTTGTTTCAAATAGGCGCTGGCTGCTGCACGGTCAAATAGTAAGGGTTGCCCATTTTCTAACATTAAAAAATTCCCTAGCTTGATTTGCAGGTGTTCTTGCTCAAAAGGTACACCTGCACGCCCAGCAGCAGCGGCTATCCGTCCCCAGTTGGGGTCACGTCCAAAGATTGCAGATTTAACTAAGGAGGAACCAGCGATGGTTTTGGCTATTTGTCTAGCTGAGAGTTCATCATGAGCGCCAGTTACTTCTACTTCTACCAGACAAGTTGCACCTTCACCATCACGAGCGATCGCTTTGGCTAAATACTGGCAAACTGCTGTTAACATTGCTTCTAATCTCTCTGATTCTGCACCCACTTCTGTAATTGCTGGGGTGCGAGATTGACCGTTTGCCAAGGCAATTAAGCTGTCGTTGGTGCTGGTGTCGCCATCCACGGTAATCGAATTAAAACTTCTATCAGCTGCCCTAGCTAACATCTGCTGCCAAAGATTTGGTGAAACGGCTGCGTCACAAGTCACAAATGCCAGCATGGTTGCCATGTTGGGGTGAATCATCCCGGAACCCTTGGCAATACCGCCAATCCGCACGGGGCGATCGCCTATAGTTGTCTCTAAGGCGATGGATTTTGTTACTAGGTCTGTGGTGATAATTGCACTGGCAGCGGCATCTGAGCCTGTTTGGGATAGTGCTTCTACTAGCTTGGAAATCCCACTTCGCAAAGCATCCATCTTGATACGTTGACCAATCACACCAGTAGACGCCAATAATACAGATTCAGAGGAAATGTTCAGCGCTTGGGCTATTGCCATCCCCGATTCTAAGGCATCGATCCAGCCTTGACTTCCTGTAGCGGCGTTTGCTTGCCCAGCGTTGCAGAGAATAGCACGAGCGCTCTGTTTAGCTTGCAAGCGTTGGCGACAATATTCCACGCAAGCAGCTTTTACCTGACTGGTAGTGAATACACCAGCTGCGATCGCTTCTACATCTGAAAATATCAAAGCTAAATCTGGTAACCCCGAAGGCTTCAGTCCTGCGGTAATTCCTGCCGCCTGATACCCCCTTGGTGCTGTAATCCCACCTGTTATTTTTTGCCAATCTGCCATGATTCTTCCTTACAATTGCTGAGTGTTGAGTTAAGAGTTATCAGTTAGGAGTTATCAGTTATTCTCCTTACCTATACGTCCTTACGTCTCCCCACTCCCTACTTGCTTTTATTGTGAGTTTATTTGCTGATGGCAATAAATAATAATGCACTACTTGACGATTAGGATAATTATTTTTACCTTTCTTATGACGAAAGACAAATGCGAAAAAGGAGAGCTACTTAAGTGGCTCTCCAGATCATCAGGGTGCATCTACTTACCAGAGCATACCATTTTATGTATGCGTGTTGTCACCAGTTTAATTATGAAGATTTTGTAAAGAACACCGGGAAAATACTTAGGGAATCGGGCATTGGAAGGATAGGGTGGTAGGGTGATGGGGTGGTGGGAACAAATGCAGGTGTGGGAGGAAAAGGAGGTGTGGGAGGATGGAGAAGAAATCTTGCCCCCCTCTCCCCACACTCCCCCATCTCCCCATCTTCCCATCTCCTCATCTTCCCATTGCCCCTAATCCTCGCTGGACTTCTCCTACGAGACGCTACACGTAGCTTGCTTCTGCGTAGGAGTACGCCAACGTGGGGGCCCCGAGTTCCCCATTTCCCCAGTCACCACTCTAGGCGTTGAGTTTTTTCTCAACCAATTCATTAGTCAGCTTTGGATCGGCACGTTTGCTTGTCTTTTTCAAAACTTGTCCGACGAAGAAGCCTTTGAGATTGGTGTTACCGTTGCGATACTTTTCTAGTTCTTTGGGATTAGCGGCTATAACCTCATCAACGATCGGTTCGAGGATACTAGAATCGGTGATTAGTTCTTGTCCCGCAAAAGCTTTTTCAGGAGAAATACCATTTAGCAAATCTGGCAGTTTTTCTTTGGCTTGGGCATTGCTAATTTTGCCCTTTTCAATTCTGTTGATGATATCTGCTAAATTGCTCGGAGTCAGGGCGATTTCACTGATAGTGAGTTTTTGTTTATTAAGGTATGCAGCGATATCTTGAGTAATCCAGTTAGCAGCAGCTTTGGGATTTGCTCCAGCAGCGATTGCGCCTTCAAAATATTTGGATACAGGACGATCTTCTGTCAAGACTCGCGCATCGTAGGCCGAAAGTCCCAATCCATTTTCGTAATGATGGCGTTTTTGGGCTGGTAGTTCTGGTAGTTCGCTACGCCATTTTTCTAGTTGTTCTTGTGATACTTCAATTGGCGCTAAATCTGGTTCGGGGAAGTAGCGGTAATCGCTGGAACCTTCTTTAGTCCGCATACTAATAGTACGTTGAGCGCCTTCTTCCCACAGACGAGTTTCTAGCATAATCCGCTCGCCTGCTTCGATGGCTGCGATTTGGCGCTCAATTTCGTAATCAATCGCCCGTTGGATGGCGCTAAAGGAGTTCATGTTTTTAATTTCTACTTTCGTGCCAAACTTCTCTTGTCCCACTGGACGCACAGAAATGTTGACATCGCAACGTAGAGATCCTTCTTGCATGTTGCCGTCGCTAACACCGAGATAGCGCACAATCCGGCGTAGTTCTTGAGCATATTCAGCAGCTTCGAGTCCAGAACGCATGTCTGGTTCTGAGACAATTTCTACTAATGGTACACCTGCACGATTGTAGTCCACTAGAGAATAAGCAGAACCAGAGAGGCGATCGCTGCCTGCGTGTACCAATTTGCCGGCATCTTCCTCCATGTGCAAACGCGTAATGCCAATGCGTTTGCGAGTGGGGTTACCCTCAGCATCTACCAACTCAATTTCTAACCAACCATGTTCGGCGATCGGTAGGTCATATTGAGAAATTTGGTAATTTTTTGGTAAATCTGGATAAAAATACTGTTTGCGGTCAAATTTACTATATTTGGCTATTTGACAATTCAGTGCCAAACCTGCTTTGACGGCATATTCTAATACCTTTTGATTTAGTACAGGTAAAACCCCAGGTAAACCCATACAAACTGGGTCGATGTGAGTATTGGGGTCAGCACCAAAGGCTGTAGAGCTAGTAGAGAAAATCTTGCTATTAGTATTGAGTTGACAATGGGTTTCTAGACCAATAATCGCTTCGTACTCAGTTTTTACAGTTGTAGCAGAGGTCATAATATCACTAATTTGGGCATAATCCTTCCTAGTGGTACTATTGTAGCGGCGTCTGGAGTTGCCCTGAAGACGGTTATTTGGGTGAATTATCCTGACTTAAAAAAACTTACTCAAGTGTTTGTCATTAGTTATTGGTGATTGATGATTAACAAACGAGGAAACCTAACAGCTTAATATCATACATTTCTACTATATAAATGTTTCTCAAGGATTAGTTTGGCATTTCTTTGCAATACTTAACTACTTTCTAATTAAAAAAGGTTAACATAGATTAAAAATAATAAATAACATCATAAATTATTAAGTTTACCGAGCTAAATTGAGAGTATGCTTAATCATTAGAAGTCTAGTTGAAAAATTAAGTAATTGGGTGCAAACCAAATTAAACATTTCTCTTAATGTTTTATAGTAAGAAAACAAAATTTATTTGTGCCAAATTACTAACTAGCTTATCAAATAAGGCGGTAAAAATCTGACCAAGAGCAAGTACTCATAGCGAGAAAAAAGTAAACTCAACAACAATCACCTAAGATGATACAAAAAATTTTGCTGGCTGTATCGGGATTGGGACATGCAGAAGAAATGCTCAAAACTCTCAAAGAAATCCCTTCAATTCAATCTGCAAAAGTTACAATTTTGCATGTTGTTCCTGCAAAAAGTACTGCTGCTACCATGACAGCTAAATGGGAAGACGGCGGTAAAATTTTGGCTAATGCCATTCAAACTTTAAATTTAGATCCTAGCCAGGTTTCTTCAATTTTGCGCCAAGGCGACCCTAAGGATGTGGTTTGTCAAGTGGCTGATGAAATCGACGCTGATTTAATTATTATGGGTTCACGCGGACTCAAGCGGCTACAATCGATTTTATCTAACTCGGTCAGTCAGTATGTTTTTCAGCTATCTTCTCGCCCCATGTTGCTGGTGAAAGATGACATTTATGTCAAAAGAATTAAGCGCATTATGGTGGCAATAGACAATTCGGATGCAGCAAAAAACTGCTTGAAGTTGGCACTGTTTTTACTGCGAGATATTCAGGGCGGTGAGTTGATTTTGGCAAATATTAGCACAGATTTCGGCGGCAAAAAATCAGAAATAACTCAGGTTACTACTGAAAAAAATCCAGTTTTGGCAGCCGCAGTTACAGAAGCTCAAAAATTAGGCATCCAATCTCGTTGTTATATCAGCAGTGGCAAACCGGGTGAAGAAATTTGTCGGTTAGCAGAGCAGTTAAATGTAGACTTATTATTACTCGGTTCTCCAGACCGCCGTCCGTCGATCGCTAAAAGTTTTGTTGATATAGACCGACTCATTGGCGCTTCTTTGTCTGATTACGTTCGAGTCAATGCCACTTGTCCAGTACTATTAGCGCGAACCATCGGTTAAGATAAACGCTGCTGAGTATTAGTTTTGTACCTACGATAGGAAGCAAGCCAGATTTGTCTCTACAACTAGGCAGGTTGATAAATAAAAACCCCTACAGTGTTAATGCAGGGGTATTTATTTTATACACGAACTCTTAACTATCTTTTCCACCTTCGCGGCTAGCAGTTTGGATGTACAGAATTAATAAAAACACAGTGGGCACAAGTACGAACAAAATGCTCGCTACGAACCCCAGGTCATTAACTTGCATGGCAAGAAAGCCTCTCTTAAATTTCCAATCAACAACATTAGGATATCATCATCGATGACAGAGTTAGCTCAAATTTTTTACTTGCTTAAATGCTAGCCACACATAATTCTAAAAAACTTAAGGCTTTGTGACCACACTCACAGGGCCATTTACTAAAGTTTGACAAGCAAGCCGATAATTTTCCGGCTTTTTCTTTAATTTTCGGTTCTCTACATCTGTGCGGGGGGAGAGATTGTGTTGTCCTTCCACTATCTCAACAATGCAAGTGCCACATTGACCATAGCCACCGCAATTTGTCATCTTGCCAATCAATGTATATATATCAATGTTATTTTCCATCGCTTTGAGCCGGAGATTTGCACCATCTGCCGCCACTACTTCTTTATTTTCTTTTACGAATTTGATATTACCCATAGCTGATTCCTCCTTGACTGTAAGCTTGGCTTTCAAGGCTTCATATTGACATGGCTTGATTCATACCTTACTAATTATAATAATTCATTACAAATTATTAATAAATGTTAATTGCATAAATATAATGCCACAAAAATAGGACAGGCATAGTACCTGTCCTCAGAAAAAATTGCAAAATAAATTAACTTACCTAAACCCCACGGCTGCTTGCCAAACGAAAGCAAGCAACAAGAAGAATACGGGGATAACTGGGAGAACATCCACTAAAGGATCGAAGATTTGGTAAGCTTCAGGCAGTTTTGCTAATAAAAGTGCTGCTTCCATGTTTGTTTAAATCCACCTATCCAACACAGCGTTAATAATTGAGAAATATCTTAACATGGTTTGGCGATCGGTCATTTGTCATTGGTGATTGGTCATTTGTGATTGGAAGTGTTGACTGATGACTGATGAGCCTCGCCGGAGACTGCCAAAGAAAGCTCCGGTTAGGAATTATTTTCTTTGTCCCCTTGTCTTTCCACTCACTCAAGCCAGTGACCAAATTGTGTGGTGAAGCGATCGCTTAATATTGCTTCTCTAATATGCTGCGTAAAGCGAATTAATTCAGTAATGTTGTGAATGCTCAACAACGTGTAAGCTAAAATTTCTTGCGATCGCACCAAATGAGATACGTAAGCACGGCTGAAATTTTGACAAGTGTAGCAAGGACAAGTTTCATCTAAGGGCGCAAAATCTTCACGAAATTTAGCATTTTTCAAATTCCAGCGATCGCCTTGGACTATTGCTGTCCCATGTCTAGCCCAGCGTGTAGGAATTACGCAATCAAATAAATCAACACCAGAAGCGATGGCGATCGCCATTTCTCGATAAGTACCTACACCCATTAAGTAACGCGGCTTTTCGGGGGGTAAAAGTGGTGCTGTCACTCGCACAATTTCAGCCATCAATTCTGGCGGTTCTCCAACACTTACGCCACCAATGGCATATCCCGGCAAATCCAACTTAGCCAAAGCTTCAGCTGCGCGACAACGCAAATCTAAAAACACGCCTCCCTGCACAATGCCAAACAACGCTTGCTCGCTACACTGATGAGCTGTTATACAACGTTCTAACCAACGATAAGTCCGTTCAGTAGCAGTTTCTACCTCTTGGCGAGTCGCTGGGTAGGGCGGACATTCATCAAAAGCCATGATTACATCTGCCCCTAAAGTATTTTGAATTTTAATGGATAGCTCTGGTGTTAAGTTAATAATTTGTCCATCATGAGGCGAGCGGAAAGTTACACCTTTTTCAGTAATTTTTCGCATCTCGCTTAAACTAAAGACCTGAAACCCACCCGAATCTGTGAGCATTGGCCCATTCCAACCCATAAACTTGTGCAACCCACCACCCCCAGCGACGATCGCTTCTCCTGGTTGCAGGTGAAGATGATAAGTATTCGATAAAATCATCTGTGCCCCAGTATCACGCAACTGAGATGGAGTGATAGTTTTAACATTTGCCAGCGTCCCTACTGGCATAAATCTGGGAGTTTCTACAATACCGTGAGGGGTAAAAAACACTCCTGCTCTGGCTTTTGTATGGCTACAGCTAGCAAGACATTGAAAAGAGAAATTGGCACTCATACCATTTTGGATTTTTGAAAATGCGCTTATATAACTTACGCCAAACTACACGATGTAGGGGCAAATAAGAAATTGCCCCTACATCAATAAAGCCCAGCCTCACATATAATTGCTATAACACTTGCTAAGCTAATGTGCGTCCAAGTTACATATTCTCTGCTTAAGACTCTCCTTTGTCCAAAGTCCAATTGGTAATGACAAAGAACAGCCTTTATTAGTTGTTATACAATATTAAATATCTTTTAATTTATTCAGGGAAGTGACAAATAAAAAAATATCCTACTGTTCATAGTCAACAGTCATCAGTCAGCAACTTCAAACAGGATAATTTATTTCTTGGAGTTACCTATATTTAAAAAGAATCAGAACAGTCATCATCCATTTCTGCATCCCATCTAGCTGAGAGTACTTGCTCCATCATCGCTTCTATGGCACTGACATTGAAGCTTCTTTCTCTTCGCTCTTGCAAAGGAGTTGACCGAGGAATCAACTGTAAACACACTCCTTCTTGCATCAGATTAAAGTATGTTTCTTGCTGCGACGACTGTTTGAGTTCTAAATAATCAAAACTACAAACATTCAAATATAAGGCGTGGTTAGCGACTAAGGTAGACCTTTGCGGATTGGCAAAAACTTCCATCACATCTCCTTCACCCTCGCTCAGTACCTTGTCTTCTTGGGTGTAGATGTAGTGGACTCGACCTAAATCTGTCAGCAATCGCCGCATGTCGAGCTTATTCACAATGATGCCCGCATTAACAATGCACGGAGCTAGTATTCTGGTGTCAGGTAGATGGTGACTCATAGGGAAATAGCAATTGAGCGAGGAAAAGTAATAACATAAGTTAAACAGTCAAATTGAATACCTTGTTTACTCCCTATATTTAAAAAAATATCAATTTTCTGGGGTAATTGTCTATTAGATACTCTCCCAAATTCGATTCGAGAGGTTTTTGGATCAAAGAGTTCACTTAGACTAGGTTCCTTGTGTCACCTAAGCTAGAGGTAATTCTTTTTCCAAGTTTTGACCTGCCGCTCCTGGGGCGGTAGTTTGTTGTTAAATACTATTCATCTAGTTCCCGTGAAGATTTAACCTATTCCTGGGAAGGCAGCGGAGTGGATGGCTTCCCCAGCATAAAGGAGCCAGCACTGTGAACGGGTTTCCCGACTTGAGACGACTGGCGTCAACTGCCGTCAAAAACTAGAACTATGGAATAGAACCCCATATCTTCAATTGTCAAGGTACAAAACGGCAGTTGCTCGAGAGGATGCCCCAAGACTACACTACCCTACTTATAAGGTAGTAGTAGGGTTTTTGAAGTAGTTGATTAGTTTTACCACTACTAGTATTTTACCATGTTGACGCTTTCTTAAAATCTGCGTTAGTGCTGCATTTCCAATTTCAAGATATGGAGTTTCGCATCTATTGGTCAGGGCGATAATCTAAAGTAAGTTTTTAGTTCAGCAATCGAAAATACGAATTTACTCCTTGATGGAATTGTAATGTTTTTAAATAATCTACTTGTATTATATAGAACTCATGAATTATGAGTTACCACTGAAATTTAGGATAACAAAATTTTCAGGGAGAATCTCTAATAGAAGTAAATCTTATCTAAAGCTTTAAAGTCTACTGATGTCAGTTGTACTGAAACTGAGACTAGTATCTAGCAACTAACTATTAATTTAACTCAAATGAGCGAACAGCACCAATGGTGGAAAAACCTGCTATTAAAAATAGCAGCAGGTATTATATTTTACACAATAATTCCCCTGCCGTATTTGAATGAATTAGACTTTCGAGGGGTGGCACGTCTTGCTTCAACTGTAGGGTTGCTAATTGGGATAATTTTAGGGTTAGCGGATACAGGAATGAATTACGTTGGTATACCAGTGCTAACTCGTAGTGCTTTGGTAGTAAGTATTTGGATTACTATAACTGGAGGACTGCACCTAGATGGGGCAATGGATACTGCTGACGGCTTAGCAGTAGGCGATCGAGATCGAAGATTGGAGGTGATGGCAGATAGTGCCACAGGTGCTTTCGGGGCAATGGCAGCGATCGCCTTAGTAGTATTAAAGATAACAGCCTTGACGGATATCCCAAATAACCGTTGGCTGGTATTGATGGCTGCTTGTGGTTGGGGACGCTGGGGACAGCAGGTAGCGATCGCTCGATATCCTTACCTCAAACCAACTGGCAAAGGTGCCTTTCACAAACAAGCCATTCGTTCTCACAAAGATTTGTTACCGGGATTGTTATTGCTGTTGGGTTTGAGTGGTTTAGTGTGGTTGATGGATAAACAGCAGTTATTTTTGGCAATAGGAATGATAGTAGCTGGAAGTGCGATCGCCACTTTCACAGCCGCTTGGTTCAACTACAAATTAGGCGGACACACAGGAGATACCTACGGTGCAGTTGTTGAGTGGACTGAAGCCTTATTTCTCTGTATATTGACTTCTTTTTAGGGACTGGGGACTGGGAGTGTGGGAGGAAAAGGAGGTGTGGGAGGATGGGGAACAAATGCAGGTGTGGAAGGAAAAGGAGGTGTGGGAGGTGTGGGAGGATGGGGAAGAAATCTTGCCCCCCTCTCTCCCCACACTCCCCACACTCCCCACACTCCCCCATCTCCTCATCTCCCCATCTCCCCATTGCCCCCAATCCCCCCTTCATTTAATCGGTTGCAACTTTGTCACCTTAAGTTTAAATGCTCCAACCCCAGTTTCTCCAAAAGACCGGACGCGAATAACATAAGTCCCTGTCTCTACAATGCGAGTAAATAGTAGAGAATTGCTGCTACCATCAGGGCCATCGTCATTTTCTGCCAAAGTTGAACCATCAGGTGACAGCAGTGTGACTATGCTGTCAAAGCTTTCAGATGAGAGGTCAACTGCTAAATTATCGCCCTTTTGTAGCTTGACCGCATAATCACGGGCAAACCCACCTTGACCTGTGGGAATATCTTTGTCTGAAAGGCTATCGTCAATTTCAGTACTGTTAGATACAACAATTGGACTATACAACTTATTTTGAGCAAAAGCTGCACTTGTACTTATACTTATTGCCAGTAACGTAGCAGGAACGATCCAGAACTGTTTTAAACCCACCCTAAAAGCTTTATTCATACATTTCAAGCAATTTTTCTATAAAAATACGGTAATTTGGTCACTTATACGCTTTTGTGTCCAAGTTGCCCATTAATTCTTAATTGAGCCGTCTTTGACGGTAGTGGCTACTGCTACTAGTCCTAAGACTACAATTCCATACTCCCGAAGTGTTTGCACAGCAGATCTGGCAGTAGCACCAGTAGTATAAATGTCGTCCACCAACAGCACTGGGACATTTGGGTAACTATAACGAAATTCTTGACTAACAGCAAAAGCTGTCTTCAAGTTTTGTTCTCGTTGAGATACTGATAAACCAAATTGTGCTTCAGTTTGTCGCACTCTTGTTAAACCATTTCGTTTCAATTTTAATCCAGTTATTTGGCAGAAGCTTTGTCCTATAAGTGCAGCTTGATTATATTTACGTTGCTTTTGCTTGCTAGCGTGGAGTGGAATAGGAACTACTATTGGCTGGCTATCTCGTCTCGGTGAATTCAACAACCATGCTTCCCCTAACCATTGACCCAAAGGACGAGCTATTTGGGGTTGATTTTCGTATTTCATCGCGGCTATTGCCCTTTTGACTATACCCCCATACTCACCCCAGCTAAACACTGGTAGTGGTTCTTGCCACTGAGAAACCAGATTTTGACGCTGACATTTTCGGAGTTGTTTAGTGCAATTGTCACAGAATTCTTCGGAAGTTGAGCGTTTGCATAGGGGACAATGAGATTGGAGAAAAAGATTAAGTAAGCTTGTGAGATTTTGAGTCAAAGTGTGCATTTAGAATTATCCTTTGTCATTTGTCCAAAGTCCAATAGTGAATGACTAATGACCAATGACTAATGACTTAAAATAGACGCGATCGCAGCGTTTTGTTTCTACTCCTGTTGCTGGTTTGTAGCCGTTGCTTTCATACAGCTTGACTGCTTCCACCAAAACACTGGCGGTTTCAATCCAAATTTGCTCAAAACCACGCTCGGCGATCGCTGCTTCTAGTTGTTGTAACAAATATTTCCCCAATCCTAAACCCCTAATGCTGGGCAAAAGATACATTTTGCGGATTTCCACAGATTTTTGACCGCGTTTGATGGGGTAGTATGCCCCAGTACCTACTAATTGGCTTTGGTGTTCGATTACCCAAAACTCGCCACCAGTAACTAAATAAAATTCCTCTACTTGCAGCACGTCTCGGTCAGCACCATTTGGTTCCCAGCCCAAACCGTATTCTGATAATACATAATTGATAACTTGGGCAGCTCTAGTGCGATCGCTTTGCACCCAATTACGAATTAAAAACTCTTGATAATATTTTTCCATACCATTTACTGGTCAAGTTTACCCAGAAAATTTTTCTGGTTCTATATCCCAATTTACTCAGCAAATAGCTTTTCTGGCAGAATCTAGTTCTGGGGCTTCTAATTTTTCTAATTATCTCACCTGTTTTTTCTACACTTATAGAGGTTGTGCGTAGTTTTTATAACTTTGATCGGCAATGCTAAAGATTTCTCAAAAACCTTGCCACCCCTTGCCAAATTGAAGTTGACTTCCTGTTACTGTCACCACTGTGACTTAAATCTGACAAAGTGGGAAACGATGCAGATTTAGCATAAGCTCCATTTCGCAAAACTTTTGCTAGAGCATTATTATTTTCTCGCAACCCTTCATAAAAAAAGAATACCTCACCTTGAATACCAATTTGACGATTGTATTCAATTGCTTGTACCAAATATTCTGGACCAATACAATAATTGCCAAGCTTGATCAAAATTCCTGGCGCTAACTTGGACAAAGTTGCATCAGTGAACTGTTGAGTTACTAGTTGATTAGCGATCGCCTGATAACTTCTAAAGTCGCGGCGATAAATCTGCGGGTTTATAATATCGACTATTCCCCGCTTCAGCCACGCAGGGGAATCTTGCAGATATTCTTGGAATGCCCAATCATAAATATTAGGTGCGATCGCTACTAATAAATTAGGATTCACTGCTTTGACTTGCTGATAGAGATGCGCCCAGAAATCAGTGAGTATATCTGCACGCCACTGTAGCCATTGCCTATCCTTAGGATTTGGTGGCGGATCGCGATCGGTTTGCTGGCGGTAACGTGTTAAAGTTAGTCGGTCGTAGCCTCCTTCACTAGGGAATGCTGGCAAGCGATCGTCTCCTTGGATACCATCAATATCATAATTTTTTACAACTTCTATTATTAAGTTTAATAAGAATTCCTGCACTTGGGGATCGAGAGCATTCAACCACTCAAAACCGTTTTTCTTTAGTAAATTACCATTGCGATCGCGCCCAGCCCATTCTGGTTTTTGAGCTAAAACAATACCGCCATTCAAATTATAAGAACTGGCAAAACCATATTCAAACCAAGGGATGACTTTCAACCCAACTCGCCGCGCCTCTACTACCACTTCTTCTAAAGGATCGCGTCCTACACACAGAGGGTTAATTTCAACCCCAAAAGTCTGCCGCATTGTTTGACTTGGATACAAAGTTACTCCTTGGTTCCAAACTACAGGAAACACTACATTGAATCCCGTTTGGGCAATAAAATCCATTGCCTGAGCAATACCTTGCTTTGACTTGAGAACTTTACTATCAGTAGTGGTCAGCCAGATACCACGTGTTTCGATTATTGTCATTTTTAGTAACTAAAATTTTCTGCCTCGCACCTTCTAAACATTGACTAGCCGACGATACCACGCCTGTACGATCGTATAAATTCCATAGGCAACTAAACCTAGTGCCACAATACCCAAAAGCCATCCACCATTAGGCTGTTGCGCTAGCGTCTGTAATGCTTCATCCAAACCTCCTGCGGCTGAGGCGTTCGACTGCCTTGCAGCTTCGATGAGAAAGCAGCCGATAATACAAAAGACCACACCCCGTGCTGCTAGACCAAATCTAGAAATCCCGATCGGCCATTTGGCTTCTGTGTTGCTTAACTCAGTTAAATTGAGTTGTTTGCGAAACTTACCACTAAAAGCTTGATAAAACTCAGAGAAGCCGAGAGCAATTATCAACACCCCCACAGTTACAATTAACCATTGACCAAAGGGTTGAGAAAGCAAACGTGCCGTCCAATCTTCTGTAGAATCGCTATTTTTGCCGTTGCTAGTGCCCATGACAATTTGCACAGCACTTAAGGCTAAACCTGCATAAATAAAGCCATTAATTGCGTAACCAATTCGCTGCGCCAAACCTTTGGCGTCGTTCCCTTTATTTTCTGGGTCTTTAATTGCCTGTACAAAACGCCAAATTACATATCCAATCAAACCAATTGCAACCAAAGTTAGTAAAAACTTACCAAAAGGCTGGTGGACAATAGTTTCAAGAGCGCCTTGGGTATCAGTTGTTCTACCACCTATGCCAAAAGCTGCCTGTGCTGCCAGCAGTCCAACGATACTGTAAACTACTCCCTTAGAAACGTAGCCAAATCGTGCCAGTCGCTCAACCCACAATGAATGATGGTCTATTAACTGTTGTGTCATGGTAAGTTGAGGAGAATTATGTCTATTTTTTAACAATCTATACCTTTAATTGACATCTACCTCAGGGTAAATTGTTTAACGCTTTACTAGAAATTCCTATTATCTACTGTCTTTTAATAGATGTTAAACTACTCAAAATCATATTAAAAATAGTATTATTTAGTGCTTGATTAGGTAGAAATTATATTAGTTATGTCCGTAATCGAAGAATCTTTTAAACACGAATATATAACAACCAATGGGGTGAAACTACACTACGTCACTCAAGGCGAAGGCCCCTTAATGTTGATGTTGCACGGTTTCCCAGAATTTTGGTACTCTTGGCGGCATCAAATACCAGAATTTGCCCAAGATTTTAAAGTCGTTGCCATTGACTTGCGTGGCTATAACGATAGTGATAAGCCAACAGAGCAATCAGCTTATGTTATGGATGAATTTCTCAAAGATGTTGAGGGAGTAATTAAAGGATTAGGATACGAAAAATGTGTTTTAGTTGGACATGATTGGGGAGGAGCGATCGCTTGGGTTTTTGCTTATGCTCATCCGGAAATGATAGAGCGATTAATTATCCTTAACCTGCCTCATCCTGCTAAATTCGCCCAAGGCTTACGCACTCCTCAACAATTGCTACGTAGTTATTACATATTTATTTTTCAACTACCGTGGATACCAGAATTACTTTTACAATCTTCAGATTACCAACTAATTGCAATAGCTTTTAAAGGCACAGCAGTTAATAAAACTGCTTTCAACCAAGTGGATATTAATGCGTATAAAGATGCTGCGGCAAAACGCGGTGCGCTTACAGCAATGTTAAACTATTACCGCAATATTTTTCAGCAGAAAATGCTAAATCCAAATTGGGGAATTCTAGAAGTACCAACGCTAATGATTTGGGGAGAAAATGACACTGCACTTGGCAAGAAACTAACCTACGATACAGCAGCTTATGTTAGAGACTTTCAAATCAAGTACATTCCTAATTGTGGTCATTGGGTGCAACAAGAACAGCCAGAATTAGTTAATCAGTATATGAAAGAGTTTCTTAGGGCTTAGTTTAATAAATACTATTAAGCTAAACGGTTAACTTCATAGTATAAATACTTATTTAGACAGATGAACTCTGCCGAACAGTGTAAGCTTTTCGAGATATTTAATGCTAATTTAATATTAGCAGATTTTCAGGGCTTATTTGAGTAAAATAGCCAAAAATTAGGATAAATCGCATTTTTTGTGTTCCTGTTATCTTTGCTTCATTATCACAACAAGCCTCTGACGTCAATCTGGAACCTAAAGAAGTTTGGTGAGATAATAGAACTGTGAGGTAAAGAACGGACGCAACTTGATAATCAAGGGGGAAAATTATGAAACTCCAGCTATTAGTGGCCACAGCCTTAGCAAGTCCCCTATTTTTCATTAGCTCGGTTAGAGCTGAAAATCCGCAGGACTTACAAAAACTACTTTCGACTGGGGAATGTATCCAGTGCGATCTATCGGGAGCTAATCTTAGTGGCGCTCATTTAATTGGTGCTGACTTAAGAGGATCGAAGCTTCAAAAAGCCAACCTTGTAGGGGCGAATCTCGAAGGTGCAGACCTAACTGGTGCTAACTTGGCGGGTGCTAACTTAACATCAGCTTATGTAACCAATGTAAATATGAAACAAGCCAATCTCAATGGGGTAAATTTTACTCGCGCGACGATTCACGATTCTAATGTGTACAAAGCATCAATGAACGATCTCAATCTCACTGATGCCGAAATATTTAATACTGGAATCGGTATTGGTGGAGAAGATGCCGAGATTCCCGATTGGAAATAAGCTCAACCAAGTAGGCGGGTTAAAATAAATACAACATAAGTTTTGACGAATTTTCAATCGAAGAAACTAGTTGTTTGCAAGCATTTTCTTTAAACCTGCCTTTACAATAATATTAAGATAAGTAAAACCCTCTACCTTATAGTTACTTCACCATGATTAAGGTAGAGGAATTTTTTTATTAAAAATAGATTTATATCGATTTACATTGGGCTTGCATATAATAGAGAGTCGAGGGGAAGTCGGACAGCAGCAAAATGGCACGACAGCTAGAAATAGAAATCACCGAAAGTGCAGAATATTTAGAAAAAACACTTAAACAGGCTCGGAGCGCAAGTCACAAAGAAAGGCTATAAATGCTGTGGTGGCTCAAAATAGGACAAGTGCGATCGCATCATGAACTGGCGCACATATTAGCAGGTGACCCATCAACAATAACAAGGTGGTTGCAGAAATACCGACAGCAGCGTCTAGCTAACTACTTAGCAGGATACGGCTATGTAGTAGCAGCGCCAGAAATTTTTCACCGAATTGAGGCAGTTGGTTTAGTAATTGAGCCAGACGATGTGGCAAGGATGCGCGGTAATGACGATGCGCGTCGAACCTCCGTAGCTGATTATGATGCCGATTGCCTTGCTGTGATTAAATTTATGAAAACAGAGAGTGCGGTTTCTCCAAATCAAATAGGCACACTAGGCTTTTGTATTGGTGGACATTTAGCTTTCCGCGCCGCATTTCAAAGTGAAATTCGGGCTGCTGTTTGCTGTTACCCTACTGGTATTCCCAGTGGTAAACTGGGTGAGGAGGTAGCCGATACAATCCACAGGGTAAGTGAAATCAAAGGTGAGATGCTAATGGTGTTCGGTACTCTTGATCCTCATATACCAGAGAGCGATCGCCAAACCATAATAAAAGCAATTGAAAAAGCTAACATCCCTCATCAAGTTTTCTTGTATGAAGCAGAACATACATTCATGCGCGACGACGGTTATCGTTATGATTTTAGTGCTACCACCTCTGCTTGGTCTGAAATAATAACTTTCTTGGGGCGCATCTTTGCAGATTAAAAACTTTTATTATTGCTTTCTTTGCATCAATTTTGAGTTGTCTGTAACGCTAACAAACCAGCACCATAAGCAGGCTCATACCTCGGAAAAATTATCTTGACTTCAGGAAACTTCTTAACCAGAGATGCTGCAAATCTTTCATGGATCTTGCATTTACCACGCCATACGCTTCCTGTTGTAACTACTTCTAAAACTGAGTCGGTAGTAAAAATTGCATCAATTACTGTAGATGTAGCTTTCACTAACTCTTTTACAGCATCGTCAATTATGCTATTCGCTACTATATCACCTGAGGCTGCTGCTAAATCTACAATTGGTGCTAAAGCAGCTATCTGTTTAACTCCCCATTTTCGTCGATAGATTACTTCTATTAAGTCTTCTATATTTTTCAAGCCAAGATGCTGTTTAAAAGCCTCTACTAAACTCGTTAATATCTCCCGACCATCATAAGATTTTAATGCTGCATTCATCCCAGCAACAGCAATTTTATAGGCACTACCTTCATCTCCTAAAATATAGCCCCAGCCGCCTACTCGCTTAGTACTTCCCTGATGATTTTGCCCAAAAACTATGGAACCAGTACCTACTGCAACCACAATTCCCACATCATGACCAATTCCACCAACTAAAGCAATCAATGCATCGTTACAAATTACAATATTTATTGGCTTTAATACCCAGGTAATAGGTAATTTACTATTCTGCAATTCTTGAATTAAATTTTTTACTACTTCGATATCTGAGAGACGCCCTACACCTGCTAAACCTAGACATATTGCTTTGATAGTAATAGTATTTTGAATTAATGCTACCTGATTGACTGCATTAAAAATTGCAGATTGAATTGATTTTAGAGTGGCTTCAATACCTATAGTCTGATAGTTAGATGCTCCTGCTTCACCGCGTCCTAGCACTTGGCGCGAATCATCCATCAATACACAGACAGTCTTACTACCGCCACCATCTATTCCCAAAACATAACGCATAATATCTAAAAGCGTTAATTAGTCTTAAGTTGTGATTCTGATTTTAAAGGTATAAAAAATAAAGCAATCATTCCCGGAATAGTCAGCAAACAGACTAAGACAAAAAATAGTGGATAACCAAGTGCTTTTTGCAGATA
Organism: Nostoc sp. S4; assembly: GCA_029379225.1. GTDB lineage: Bacteria > Cyanobacteriota > Cyanobacteriia > Cyanobacteriales > Nostocaceae > Nostoc. Next base: position 65,872 of record JAQYWR010000008.1, read on the forward strand.
ACCGCTAATTAAGCCAGGTAACATCATGCCTAAAGCCATAATGCCAGTAGATATGGCAAAATGGGAAGTCTTGTATTCCCCTTGGCAAATATACATTAAGTAAACACTAAAAGCTGTAAACCCAAAACCATATCCAAATTGCTCTAAGGAAACTAAGGGATATACTAATATTAATGGAGGCTGGATATAAGCCATATATACATAAAAAATATCAGGTAGATTCAAGGCTAAAGCCATAGGTAAAAGGCATTTTTTTAATCCATATTTAGAAACTACTAAACCTCCTAATATTCCTCCAAAAATTAGAGAGATTACACCAAATGTTCCGTAAGCTAATCCAACCTCTGATGTTGATAAACCTAAGCCTCCTACTTCTGTTTTGTCTAATAAAAATAAAGAGGCTATCTTCACAAGCATTGCTTCACCAAGTCTGTAGAACAAAATAAAAGCTATAATATTTATAATTTTAGTTTGAGCAAAATATAAGCTAATAATTTTCCAAAAATCTATCTTTTCTGTAGTTGGTAGATGTAGTTGACTATCTGATTCAGGCAAGGGTAAAATTAGGTGATGGAAAATAAACAGGATTGCTAAAATTAAAGCTGAGAAGCCAATAGCTAGCGTCCAGCCTAGAGGAATGTTGTTAAGAGAAACTTCAAACTGACCTGCTATGACTACTAATATCCCAGAGCCAAAAATGACAGCAAGTCTATAAAATAGTGAGCGAATACCAACAAAAAAGGCTTGTTGTTCGGGAGATAAAGCCAACAAATAAAAACCATCTGTGGCAATATCATAAGTTGCAGAAATAAAGGCTCCAATTGTTAATGCTGTCAGCGAGATGAAGAAGAAGTTTGGTAGTTGTAAACAAAAAGCTACCAAACCTAAGCAGATGAACATGGCTAATTGAGTGTAAATTATCCATCTGCGTTTGGTAGAGTAAATATCAACAATTGGCCCCCAAAACATTTTGATGACCCAAGGTAGATAGAGAAAACTTGTCCATAAGGCAATTTGAGCGTTATCTATTCCGAGTTTTTTGTAAAATATTACGGAAACTGTGTTGATGATGACGTAAGGTATACCGGAGGTAAAATATAAAGTGGGGATGAAAGCCCAAGGGGAGATTGTTTGATTTTTCATAGGTTTATTTAACGACTGTCGATTCCCTCATTTTGCCTTTGAGAGAAGTAATTATATTTTGTAGAGCTTAAGTTCGAGCAGATAACGAGACTCAGGACTTTTCAGCAATCAAACAATGTATTTTTGAAGCCAATTAATAAATGTAATAAAAATAATGGAATCATAGAGAAAATAGAAAGTTAGCTGAGAAAAAGCTTTAAGGATTTCGCATTAATTATAACCGTAGTCATACCCTTTAGGATATAATGACAAGCGTAAATGCTGGGAATAGTAATAGTTTTACCTCCTGCCTCCTGCTATATAACGTGAGTTCGACAGGTGATAATTGTATCTGCCTAATCAAATTAAAAATACCTCTCCCTGGTTTTACTCAGTAAAAGCAGTCCTTTTCCGAGTCGGAGAGGGACGACTTGAACTTTAGTTCAAAGCAGGGAGAGGTATATCGAACTTAGATTAATTATAAGTTTATAAATACACCAATAGCAGTAAAAAAGTGAGCAATCACTTTAGTTATTATAAATAGAAATTGAATGGAAAAAAAGACTTTTTATTAATAGTCAATAGTTGAGAAATCATCAACTATTGACTATTAAACATTGACTAATCTTTTAATGAGATATAGCCAACTTTTCATCAGCTACCTGAGCATGATCGGCAACAATTTTCCGGAATAATTCGCCTTCAATTGTCTCTTGTTCTGCTAGTAAGTCTACTAAACGCTCTAAAACGATGCGGTTTTGTTCTAACAGTTCTTTTGCTTTGATGTAGGAATTGTTGACAATTTCGCGGACTTGCAAATCAATTTTGGCAGCAATTTCCTCAGAATAGTCTGATTTATTCATCCAGTCACGTCCCAAAAATACTTCTCCACTTTGATTTTCTAGGGACAATGGACCTAATTCTGACATTCCGAACCGTGTGACCATCTGGCGTGCCATTCCTGTTACCTTTTGTAGGTCATCTCCTGCACCTGTTGTCACTTCTGGTTTACCAAAGACAACTTCCTCAGCAGCTCGACCACCTAAAGTGGCGGTGATGCGTGCTTTGAGTTGGGAACGCGAAATTAATCCTTGTTCTTCATTAGGAGTAAACCAAGTTAATCCCAGTGCTTGTCCCCGGGGAATGAGTGTAACTTTTTGTACGGGATCGTGGTCTTTGAGCAATGTGCCTACCAAGGCATGTCCAACTTCATGGTAAGCAATTAAGCGTTTGCTCTTGCTGTCTACCAAAGCGGTACCTTCCATACCCGCAACTACCCTATCCACAGCAGCATCAATTTCTAAGAGAGTGACAGCTTCTTTACGCCTTCTAGCTGTGAGAATCGCAGCTTCGTTGAGTAAGTTGGCTAAGTCTGCGCCGGTAAAACCAGGAGTGCGGCGAGCGATCGCTTCTAATGATACGCTAGGATCTATCTTCTTATTACGTGCGTGGACTTGCAAAATTTCCAGCCGCCCTTTAAGGTCTGGTGCATCCACCATCACTTGTCTGTCAAAGCGTCCTGGTCTAAGCAATGCTGCATCTAATACATCTGGACGGTTAGTGGCAGCAATAATAATGATGCCTGTGTTACCTTCAAAACCATCCATTTCGGTGAGTAATTGATTGAGAGTTTGTTCTCGCTCATCGTTACCGCCACCGATACCAGCACCCCGTTGTCTACCTACAGCGTCGATTTCATCAATAAATATCAGGCAAGGTGCATTGTCCTTAGCTTTTTTAAACAAGTCGCGCACGCGGGATGCACCCACGCCCACGAACATTTCTACAAATTCCGAGCCGGAAATGCTGAAGAATGGTACACCTGCTTCACCTGCGATCGCTTTAGCTAGTAAAGTTTTACCTGTACCAGGAGGACCAATTAATAGCACTCCTTTGGGAATACGTGCGCCCACAGCAGTAAATCTTTCTGGCTGTTTGAGGAAGGTAACAACTTCTTGCAGTTCTTCTTTTGCTTCTTCAACTCCAGCGACATCTTCAAATTTCACACCAGTTTTGGCCTCCATTTGGAAACGAGCTTTGGATTTGCCAAAATTCATCGCTTGGCTAGAAGCATTAGTAGAACGACGGAGGAACAATAGCATTAAAGCTACTAGTGGCAAAATCCACATCAGATTAATCAACAACCCAACAGCAGCTCGACTGTTGGCAGAAGAAATTTCGCCAAAATCAACTTTCTTATCTTTGAGGGTGTTAATTAATTCGGTGTTTTGGGTTAAAAGTCTCACCTGTTGCGGTGGTGTATTCTGTTTTTGACCCTTGAGATAAACTCTTGCTATCTGTTCAGTTTCGTCAAGCTCAACTTTTTGGACTTCTCCAGCCTTCACTTTCTCGATCAACTCGCCATAATTTAGAGAGTTGTTGTCTGCTTTTTGTGCCAAAACAGGAGTACTTCCGAAAATTCCTGGCAACATAATCAAACTAGCTGCTAGCCCACCAATCCAAGCAACGCGCTTTGATGACCCCTGTTTTATCAACGCTTTTTTTTGCAAATTTGTCATAATAATTACCCTTTGTCTGCTGGCAGAAGTTGAGCTATGGTTTTATGCCTATTCTTTTAGCAAAAATTCCAATAACTGGAAATTACGGTTTTCTTATCTAGTTTAACTTCAGGACAAGGGACTGGGGACTAGGGACTAGGGATTGGGTATTGGGCAAACAGGGAGGTGTGGGAGGTGTGGGAGGTGTGGGAGGATGGGGAAGAAATCTTTCCCCCCTCTCTCCCCACACTCCCCACACTTCCCCATCTCCCCATCTCCCTCATCTCCCCTCGATATCAATTTGACACATTCTGACATAAATCGTTAGAATAAACATAGTCATAACGACTTCACTTTTTAACAATTTTGTGAGTGATAGTAGTTAGTTAGTAATTTGTGGGTTAATTATGGTGAGAATTGTTGGCATTGGCGGTAGTTTGAGACCTAATTCCTATACTCAGGTGGCTTTGGAAGTTGCAATGCAAAGAGTAGAAGCTTTAGGTGCAGAGGTTGAGATTCTCGATTTACGAGACTTGCAGCTACCATTTTGTAATGGTGGAAAGGAGTATCCAGAATACCCAGATGTGAAGCGGTTGCAAGATACAGTTAGTAATGCTCATGGGTTAATTTTAGCGACACCTGAGTATCATGGTGGCGTCAGTGGTGTTCTCAAAAATGCCCTAGATTTGATGAGCTTTGACCAACTCTCAGATAAAGTAACAGGACTAATTAGTGTCTTGGGTGGTCAGTCTAATAGTAACGCTTTGAATGACCTAAGATTAATCGTCCGTTGGGTACATGGTTGGGTAATTCCGGAACAAATTGCGATCGGACAAGCTTGGGGTGCTTTCAGTCCTGAGGGTAAGTTATTAGATGAAAAACTTTCTCAAAGATTTGACCAATTTGCTCAGAGTTTGGTTGATAACACTCGCAAGCTACGTGATGTTAATTAGTTTTAGTTGGGCAAAATTTTGCCCAACCCAAATTCAGTAGACGGAAAAGTTTTCCAAAAGCCTTATCAGTCCTTCGTTTGACGTTGGGAACACCCGAAGACCGAAATCGGCTTCCAATCTACCTTTCAAGCATCTTTGTTCCAGAATGATAAATAGAGCGATCGGCTGCGCTCGTGACCAAGAGCTGAAAAGCATCGCCCCAAACCCTGATATATTTCGTTAACTTTCAAAAGTTTTCGGTCTACTGAAAGTAAGAAATTAGACCGCAGAATTTCATACTATAGTTGTTAAATCCAGCAATATCAATAGTTTTGAGAGCCACGATCTCGCACTGTTCTTACTCAGCAGAGGCTTGATTGGCCTTGACAAGAAATTTACTAAATCAAATTCCCATTATTGATATCAAATTCCAAAGACTATTCCCATTAGTAGATGAATTCAAATCTCCACTAAATAAAGTATTGAATCAGGGCAAGCTAGTCATTAAGTGGCATCGTCAGATAAAAAAGCAAATAGTGACTACGTTGTAATTTAAATACCAACGCCGCTTATTTTGCAGTTTTTAATGAGAATAATAATCAGATAAGGGGATTGGCTTAGGAAGCGATCGCTCACCAGCCAGCTGCTTTCGACCAGACCCAGTATCAACCATTTGAAAACCATGCACCATCCTCTACTACTAATTCTCGTTAAAATCACTATTTTTTCTCTGATGTTAGCCATAGGGAGCAACCTCTGTTTTGAAAAGATGCTCTCCTTCTGGCGAAAACCTGCCTTAGTATTGCGTGCGTTTCTAACGGTGTCGCTGCTTGTTCCTCTAGTAGTTATTCTGCTGCTGAAACTGTTTAACTTACCACCAGAAGTGATGATAGGATTAGCTTTATTGGCAGCTTCTCCAGGTGCACCTCTAAGCACAAAGCGAGCGCAAAGGGCTGGAGGCAGCTTAGGTTATGCAGCGAGTCTTCAGCTTACCCTAGCAATACTTGCGGTTTTTGTTACTCCCCTTACTTTGGCGATTTTTGCCACATTATTTGACAATATTTCCTAAAAAGTAGCAATTTTAGAAGTTGCCCGGCAAGTCATTATAGTACAGATATTGCCTGTCAGTCTCGGTCTTTTAATGCAAAAGTTCACTCCTACATTTACTCAAAAGATCGCCCAACCCTTAGCTTTTATTGCTAATAGTCTCTTTTTTGGGCTAGTTATTTTAGCGTGCATCTTAGGGCTACCACTGTTTTTTCAGGTTTGGGGATTACCAATCGTCGCGATCGCAATTATGGTGATTGCCTCTTTAGGAATTGGACACGCTTTAGGCAGACTTGACGCTCATACCCGATCTATCTTGGGGATTTTCTGTATTGCTCGCAATTTTGGTTTAGCTTTATTTATCGCTATTTTGAATCATGTACAGCAGCAGGTGATTCCGACGCTGGTGGCTTATTTAATTTTGGGAGCCTTTGTAGGTGTTCCCTACTCCATCTGGAATCAGCGCAGATTAGCCGGAAACCCGTTATAAGTCAGCCATCTCTCAATCCAGAAACGCCTAAGCAGCCTTTTGGCAATGATTTAGCAGCAGCTCGTACCGAACTGGCTAAATACCGCAATCGGGCAGCAGCAGATCGCACCTTAATGGCTTGAATACGCACCTGTCTTTCGTTGATTGGTTTCGGCTTTGGTATCCCCACCATCGTCAGGGCGATTGAAAATACTCACCTTATTTTCGGTCATTGTGGGGCTGTCTTTTACTGGCACGGCAATGCTGGGGATGGCTTTGGGATTGAGGGAACATCGTCAGCTACTCAAACAAATCCAAAGCGATCGCTATACTTATACCAATTCAAAATTCTTGCATTCAAAATTCAAAATTAAGAATCCAGACAGGACAAGGTTTTGGGGATGTGTATCTGTCGCATTCTTTTTTCAAATTGGTATTACGAAACCTCTTACAGTGCAGAAATTGTTGCGGTGGCTTTGCTAGTGATTGGCTTAGTTAGTTTTATTGGTGTGGTAATTAAATCCTTGAATTTTTAAGCGTTGCATATTCTCAGGAGTTTAGCTCTATGTCTCTGCATGAATATAAAGCCGGAAACACTTTCCCTGGTGTGATAGGACGAACAGTCGATCGCTCTAGTCCAGCTTGGCCAGAACCTTTGCGAGCCAAAGAAGGCACCCCAAACGTGCTATTTATCGTCTTCGATGATACAGGTTTTGGACAATTTGGCAGCTATGGAAGTCCCATCAAAACACCCAACCTAGACGCATTAGCTGCCACTGGCTTGCGTTACAACAATCTACACACAACGGCCTTGTGTTCGCCCACCCGCTCTTGCCTTCTAACTGGGCGCAATCACCATTCCAACGCCATGTCCTGCATTACAGAAACGTCTACCGGTTATCCAGGTAGTAATGGAAATATTCCCTTTGAGAATGGATTTCTCTCGGAGATATTACTACAGAAGGGTTATAACACCTATGCGATCGGGAAATGGCATTTAACTCCCTCAGAGCAAATCTCTGCTGCTGGCCCCTACGATCGCTGGCCTCTCGGTCGCGGTTTTGAACGTTTTTATGGCTTTCTCGGAGGAGAAACCCACCAGTATTATCCAGATTTGGTTTATGATAACCACACCGTCAAGCCAGAAAAGACCCCTGCACAAGGCTACCATTTGACCGAAGACTTGGCAGACAAAGCAATTAGCTTCATCGCTGATGCCAAGCAAGTTGCCCCAAATAAACCCTTTTTCATGTATTTCTGTCCTGGGGCGATGCACGCCCCTCATCATGTGGCGAAAGAATGGGCTGATGCCTACGCCGGACAGTTTGATGATGGTTGGGAAGTATACAGGCAAAAGGTTTTTGCCCGTCAGCAGGGAATGGGGATCGTCCCCGCCGATGCCGAACTCTCCCGCCACGATCCCGACGTTTCCCACTGGGATACTCTCTCAGCCGCAGAAAAACGGCTTTATGCCCGGATGATGGAAGTTTTTGCCGGCTTTTTAACCCATACTGACTACCACATCGGTCGTTTACTCGACTTCCTGAAAACCATCGGCGAGTTCGATAATACTATAATTATGCTCGTCTCAGACAATGGGGCAAGTTCTGAAGGTGGCCCCACTGGTTCAATTAATGAGAACCTGTTTTTTAACAATGTGCCAGAATCCCTAGAGGAAAATCTCAAGGCACTGGATAAGCTAGGGAGTGCAGAAACCTTCAACCATTATGCTTGGGGCTGGACTTGGGCAGGTAATACGCCTTTCCGTCGCTGGAAACGGGAAACCTATCGAGGTGGAATTAGCGACCCCTTGATAGTGCATTGGACTCAAGGCATTGAGGCAAAAGGCGAAATCCGTACTCAGTATGCCCATGCCATTGACTTAGTGCCAACAGTACTTGACCTACTAGAAATTGAACCACCAACAACTATCAGGGGTGTCACCCAATCCCCCATTGAAGGTGTTAGCTTTGCCCATACTTTTAATAATAAAAACGCGCCCACTAAGCACCTTACTCAGTATTTTGAGATGATGGGACATCGTTCTCTTTATCAGGATAGCTGGCGGGCGGTTTGTCCTTGGCCTGGCCCCTCATTTACAGAAGCAGATCGGTTTTTTGGTGCGCCTGTAACACCCGACTATGAACCGCCCTTCAAGTTTACAGGCAAGATTCATAGCGTGATAGTGGATGTTAATGGAGATTTGATTCAAGACCGTGAAGCCGAAATGCGTGCCATAATGGCACGCCAGTAGCAACAAGCAGTTCATGTTAGGGTTTAGACTTATGACTGGAGTTTAAACCAGAACATTGTTATCCGTCTTTTGTCACTTTCGGGAGAGAATAAACTACGATGCTTACAACATAAGACTTTTACTAAAAACCTTGATTTGAAGCATTGAGTTAGATATTTATACTTTGGGGAATTTTGGAAGGTAGCAAGAACTTGTAAGGCATGATTCTTGTAAGATTCTTTCGGTTAATTTCTTTCTCAATAGCTCTGAGTTGCTCTTGAAAAGCCACCAGAGCTGAACTTATTTGGGGCTTGGATTTAAAGTGTGATTTGGAGTATTGTCCTAGCTCTGTATAGTAAACTGAGCCAAGCAAATAACATACTTTAAGTTGGGTTTTGGCTTGTTCTAGTGAAGGCAGCATACTCATTAAATCCCCTGGCTGGTCAGGATTTGTCGGTGCTGGAGAGTAAATGGCTAGAGGAAAAGCAGGTGCATAGGTCATCAGTTCGCCTTGGGGAAAATTAACCGCAGCGTGTTGGGCGCTAGCAGTAAAAATGATTGTAGATACAGCGTCAATCAGATAATCTAGCGTTTTTATTGTACCTGAGGCATCTTCACCAAAATTCTGGAGGCGACCTCCTTGTTCGGAAATTAATTCCTTTGCCCAATTTTGTAAAGCTTGGTCTGCTAATAACTGTTGTCCAGTGGTATAGTAACTGCTCAAATAGGCACGTACCCATTGATGAATAGCATTCCAAATCAACAGTCCGTCATCTCGATAAGGATATTCAGGTAGTTGAGAAGTATTTTCAACACCGCGATTTACCAAAATATTGGGAAACATAGCATCGTTGAAATGATGCAAATAATCTTGAGCGCCTTCAACAGATAATTGGCGATCGCTCTCAATTGTACTAGCTAAAATTGCATCTACTTCACGGCGATCGGCAACCAACATTTCATGAGCGCCGTAGTTGATTAATATAGTCCCCTCAAAGTGAGGTTCCAGTAAAATCCTTAAATGATGGTTTGCTGGTAATCGCCGCTTAGTAGCAATTACAAAAGGTTCGATAAATAAGTGAGTACGACCAAGATGGCTAACTAGTTCATGGTAGTTGCTATCAGCCATTTGGACGATACTCTTAGCTATCATCCAGTTTTCACCATTGAGAGGTGTGAATACTGGCTGTTCGGGCTGACACTGAATAGCCACTGGTCTTAAAGACCGAGATGGGCTACCAGATGGTGGTACTGCAAATAACGCTAAAGGCGCATAGATATACTTTTGTTGTCTAGGAAAACTCCCATTTGGCATATTTTTCAACTTAGAATAATCAGCTTTATAGAGCCTACCTTCTCTTTTTGCTGCTTCCAGGGAGTCAGACATACCAATAATTTGCTGGTATTGTTCGTTAGTGATTTGTAAAGGTTGTTCTTGTTCTAAAACCTTTTGGAGCATGAGTGGATTTGGCCCAGCAACCTGCATGTAGGCAAAAACCAAATCCTCTTGAAACCTAGAGCTAATTTGCGGTAAAGGAATTTTTTTGAATAATTTATTATAATCCTCAAAGTTTGGCTCACTTCCAGATTCCTGTGTAGAAAATTCTACTTCTATAGGCGAGGATTGAGTAGTTTCTAATTCCAACAATTTAGCATCGGATTCAATAATTTTTTTGAAAGCGCGACTTAGGATGTCTGTTATTGAATCTTCTGGCTCAGATGATGGAGAAAAGTCTACATCTCCGGCATTTTCACCTAATTGATATAATTCAAATTGCTCGTCAATTTCCTGAAGTTGTTCCTCAAATTCTGAGATTTCATTAGTGTCAAATGACACAACATTTGATGGATCGGCAGCAATAATTTCTTCAGTTATTTGTTGAGTAATTGATGCCAAATTCAAAGCAACTGCTTCTAAATCTTGTTTACTCTGTGCATCTTTTATTTGTTGCTCGATATCTTCTAAGCTTTGCACTTTACTGTTGAGCGTTAAACTATTGCTTTGGGCATCATCATCCAGTCCGTAAGACACAAAATGTCTAAATAAATTCGGTAAATTCAGCTTACTTAAAGTATCATTTACCAAAATAAGTGTTAACTTTTGCGCTACTGAAAGTACCCAATTACAAGTGGGTAACTCTTGAATGGGTAGTTGTATTTTAATTATTGGTAATGAAGGAGCGCCTGTCATCGCCAGAGGCGGAATATAATTATAATTATATTCATATTGCTTGTATTGCAATGAAGCTTTCCTAAGTTTTACCAGTTTGTATAAAAACACTAAAATGCTTTCTATATCTGATTTCGTTAGAGAAGAAGAGATGAGGTGAGAAGTTAAAGACATATTGGCTCCTATTTTTTCGTTTGAAAACTAAAATTTGCTATCTGTCAGGACTACCTATAGCGGTTCTCAATTAAGTGGAACTTTTTTCTTATGGAATATTGCTCTTAATGCTTTCGGATTCCAGGATAAATTAGAGAATTCCATAAGATGGCTATTTTATAAAAGTGAGAACCGCTATCAGTCGTGACATCAAAATCAATTGTGGCTATTTGACAGATTTGACAACTTTTATTGGTAAGCTTTCAGGAAAGCCCCTATCTTTCGTCATTTTGCCTGCGATTTCCAGCTTGCCAAGAGGCAGCAGAACTTTGACTGCAAGAGGTATTTGTACTAAGGAAAAATATTTTCCAAAGCAGGTATGGATGCCGCTTTCAAAAAATAAGTAACTTTGTTGAGGACGGCCGACACGAAACTCAGTAGGTCTATCTATATGCGCTGGATCGTGCATTGCAGCCAAACTAGCTGAATAAATTAAAGTACCTGCTTTGATATGCGTTTCTCGCTCAGTTCCACCAGCCAAGGTATAGTCTTGTTTACACAAACGAAACAATCCTGTTCCTGGAGGGTTGAAACGCAAAGCTTCCCAAACATATGCAGCGATCGCTTCATCACTTTGCTGTTTGGCAGCCTCAATTGCTGCTGCTAAAATTGTGGGGCGCTTGAGCAAATCTACAACCGCTTTGATAATTGCGATCGCTGTGAGGTCAATAGTCCCCATAAAAAATCCTAACAGACAATTACTGATTTCTCGATCGCTCATGTAAGTTGCAGGTATAGCTTGCATTGTCAGCAATCTATCTAATACTGTTATTGCAGGCTGCTGTGGATTTTTCTTCAAGTATTCGTGGCGACGGGCAATCAAGTTATCGATTAAAGGTGCTGCTTCATCGTGAGCAGCAGCAGCCTCTTGTTTGACTTGGGGATCGTTAGGGATGTTAGCAAAGACGTCTCGAAATAGAGGCCGCGTCCATTGCACTATTTTTTCTGGAGAAATTTCTTCAAGCCCTAAATAGCGACGTATTGCCAGTGCAGGTAGCAACCGAGCATACTGGCTCACAAGGTCAAAAGTTTCGCTGGCGGCAATTTTTTCTAAGAGTTTATGCGACTCTTCTACCACAATTTTATGGAAGTTATTGGCATCCTCTCTGGGAAAAGCTAGACGAAGAATAGATTTCTGCCGCTCATACTCAGGTGAGTTATTCATACTCAAAAGAAAAGGCCCTATATCGCGCAGGACTTTATCTTTGAAGATGTCTATTGTAAATATTTCGTCATTATTAAAAACCTCCATTACATCTGCGTAACGAGTGACTATTATAAAGGAAGGTGCCGCAAATATTGGTTGGCGATCGCGGAGTTCATTAAAAAAATCTAAAGGTGTTTCCTCCATCCACTTAGCTATTAACTGCGCTTTCATCTGGTTAGATTTCTCTAATTCAGAAAATTGATTACTAATATCTTGAAGCTGTTGGATAAAACTCTTATTTTTCTGAGATAAACTTTCGGAATTTATTAGTGTAGTCATTGTTTATCAACTTGTTTCGTGGATAGCTATTTTGTAACATATAAAATTTAATTTGTCTTAAATTTAAAAATAAAATAAAAATTTTATACTATATAATTAAAGCTTGAAAATATTGAAGAAACTAATTTAATAAAATACACATTATTTGTTTACGATAAATTGCTTTTTTAACATTACATACTTGATTAAACTTGAATGATAACTAGATTGGTTAAATTTAGCAGATTATTGGGAAGTGCCGATCCTGTCACACAAATGCTTGTCATCTTCTGATATATCCTGGCTATATTTGAGATAATTCCGTGTAAAATCACAAGCACTATCCAGGAGAGGATTTAAAGTGAACTTATCTAAGTCCCAAACAATGATAGCCTTACTGACAGTAGTAATCAGAATTTTACTATTTCGACTAAATATTAGATTTGTCACAACTTGTTCATTTTTAAAAGTTAGCAATTCATTTCCATTTAAATCCCAGAATTTAACAGTTTTATCATTACTGGCAGAGGCGAGGATTTTTCCATTTGGGGTGAAAGCAATACTATTAACTGCTCCTTTATACCCTTTGAGGGTTCGCAACTCTTTACCATTTAAATCCCAGAATTTAATAGTTTTATCTTCACTTGCAGAGATGATAGTTTTACCATCGGGACTAAAAATAACGCTATTGACATTTCCTTTATGTCCGATAAACGTTCGTAATTGATTACCATTTAAATCCCAGATTTTAATAGTATTGTCGTTACTGGCAGAGGCGAGGATTTTTCCATCTGGGCTAAAGGCTACGCTATTGACTGATTCTTTATGCCCTTTAAAAGTTTGTACTTCTTTACCATTTAAATTCCAGAGTCTAACAGTTTTGTCTTGACTCGCAGATGCCAAAGTTGTAGCATCTGGGCTAAAAACAAAACTTGTGATTTTTCCTTGATGTCCTGTGAGAGTTCGCAATTCCTTGCCATTTAAATCCGAGAGTTGTAGGGTATTATCTTCATTATTAGTAGAGGCGAGGATTTTACCGTCAGGACTGAAGCTCGCTCTAGTCACACCACCTTTTTCAGTTTTAAAAGTTTGTAGTTGCTTATCTTTTAAATTCAAGAGTTTGATAATACCATTAATATCAGTATAGGCAAGAGTTTTATCGTCTGGACTCAAGGTAACTATTGGGGTATAAATAGCATCACCATCCATTGAAATGCGTTTAAAGCTTAGCGGTTCCTTGCCATTTAAATCCCAGAGTTTGATAGTGCTGTCATAACTAGCAGAAGCCAGAGTTTTGCCATCTGGGCTAAAGGCAACACTTGTGATATTTTCCTGATGCCCTTTGAAGGTTGCTAATTCTTCGCCTTTTAAATTCTGGAGTTCAATGGTATTATCCTCAGTAGGAATAGCTAGAGTTTTACCATCGTGACTAAAAAAGACTCTTGTGATGTGATTGTTTATCTGTGTGAACTCGTCCAACTCCTTGCCTTTTAAATTCCAGACTTTGACAATTTTGTCTTCACCAACAGTCGCCAGAGTTTGACCATTGGGGCTGAAAGTAATACTAGTGATATTTTCCTGATGCCCTTTGAAGGTTTGCAATTTTTTACCGTTTAAATCCCAGAGTTCGACAAGATGATTGCGATCGGCAATAGCCACGGTTTTACTATCGGGGCTGAAAACGATGCTGCCCTCAGTTCCAGTTCCCTCGTATTTAATCTTTTTTAGTTGCCGTGTATTTAAATTCAAGACGTTGACAGTATTATTTTGATTAGCAATCAGCAGGGTTTTAGCATCTGGACTGAAGACAATGCTTTTGACCTCTGTGTTCAAAGGAAAGGTTTTTAGGTTGCGGCCGTTTAAATCCCAGAGTTTGATCAGCCAGATAGTCTGATCGTGTACATTAGTAGGATCGGGAGTAGTAGCACTAACACTAGCTAGAGTTTTACCATCTCGACTGAAGACAACATTTTTAACCTCTTGTTTTTGATCCTGTTTGAAGGTTTGCAATTCCTTACCGTTTAAATCCCAAAGTTTAACAGTTCCGTCATCACTACCGGAGGCGAGAATTTTACCGTCTGGGCTGAAGACTACACTATTTACGCTACTTTGATGTCCAGTCAAATTATTGCGTTCTCTGATGCGATCGACTACTTTCTGCAATGCTTCTAGAACCAAGGGTTGGTTAAAGTTTTGCTGTCGCAAGATTTTTCCGGCTTTAATTCCTTGGACTAGTGCTTCCAAATCTTGATGGTAATCAGAGAGTGATAAGGAATATCGACCTAAAGCCTCAGCCTTAGTTTTTTCAACTTGGTGTTTTTCAGATATAGCCATGAACCCCAAGCTAGCAGTCACAATCAAACCTACAATCGAGCTAGCAGCTACTCCCCAAGCTATCCTAATTTCTCGACGACGACGCGCTTCTTTTTCCTTTTGCTGGCGTCGGCGCAGTTCCATGCAAGCAGTAACATAATCAGCCTCTAACTGGTTGAGAAAGCTAGTATCTTTTGCCAACATCTGAGCATCTTCTAATCTTCCACCTCGATGTACCAAATAATTCTCGTCTTTTTGGTGCTTTTCCCACTCCAAAGCTGCTTGACGGATAGTTTCACGCAGTTGTAAATCGATTCGATTTTCATCTAACCATTTAAGCAACCGCGGCCAATAGCGAATTAAGGCTTCATGTGCAACTTCGACTTCTTGACGATTTGTAGACGAGTCTACACTCGTAACTACTAGTCGCGCCCCTTCACCAGCCAACTGCTGCACCAACTGTTTGGTACTTGCTAAATCACCACCGGCAGGTACTAATTCATCTAGCCAAACTCGCCGTCTGGTGTCGCGGCGTTTTTCTCCTTCCAAGGCGTTTTCATCCAAGCGGGTTAAGCGGATGAAGATATTCTTAACTTGGTCTTGTTCTGAGGCTGATAAAGTATTGTAAACATCATCGGCAGTTTGAGCGATCGCCATTTTTACACCGCCGATCGCTTCATACTCGACACACTGCAACCATCTACCATGTCGCCGCTTCCACATCTCCAACAATGCATGTTGCAGTAGTGGCATTGCTCCTGGTTCACCTTGCACATCATCCAGAATCGAGTTGCTCAAGCCTGCTTCAAAGCGTAACCCAACTTGGGCAGCTTGCATTTCCATCGCTTTCCGCAATTCCCCTGCATCCATCGGGCCGATGAGTTTTTGCCTAACTTCCATCAAATCTTTTAAATTACGGTAAGTAGCACACTCACCCCAAAAATCTGCCCGCATTGTGACGATAACTTTTTGATATGGAATTAGGCTCAACAATTTTTCGATGAAAGTCACCCTCTCAGTTTGATCGGCACACAGAGTAAACAATTCCTCAAATTGGTCGATTACTAATATTGAAGATTGCCCTTGGACTGAAGAAAGACTAGTTTGCAGTTTTTCTATGGGGTGAGAGCTTGGTGTCATGTATGCTAACTGCAAATCAGGTTGTTTTTCCTGTAGCAGCGGTATTAAACCCCCTAAAACTACTGATGACTTACCACTACCAGAAGCACCCAACACGGCTAAAAAGTTGTGTTCAGTCAACTTTTGTTGCAGTTGGGTAATGAGTTGTTCTCGCCCAAAGAAAAATTCGCGGTTTTCCACTCGGAAAGGATATAAGCCCCGGAACGGACAGCGAGAATCATAGATGGGTGGTTGTTGATCTAACGCCAGTGCGTTAAAGCTGAGGTCAAGTATTTCTTCACAGAGGTTATTTATCTCCTCTAATACCTGCTCTCGTTCCTGACGGGCTTGTTTGCTTAATGCTGCAACATCTGCCCCTAAGATGTTTTCTAGTTTCTGGGCAGGAATCTCGAATTTTGGTTGCAGTATTGGCGCTCTTTGTGGTAATAATTCTCCTAGACGTTGTAAACCATGTTTGATTTCGGCGTTGCTTAGTTCGCGGTCGAGTTTGTCACTAAATAAGGGTCGCCCACCTAAGCGGCTAAACAATGCTGGAACTGTAATATCACCGCGCTTTGCTAAAGCAGCTGTTGCTTCATGCAAAGCAGAGTCCACCTCTCCGGATGCTCTAAGTTGTTTATAAAAGTTCTCGATTAGGGTTTGGGCTGTTTTAATGGTGACTTTATCGGTCATTGCTACCACCGCAGGCATCCCCAAATCCCGGACTAATCTTTGCCCTAATCCTCCTAAAGACCCTTCTGCATCAGGACTAGCGCTCTCGCAAGTACAAAGAAAAGTAAAGTGCGGTAGCCCTTTAGCTCCACGTAATGGGCGCAACCGCTCTAGTAAGTGTGTCGCTGCGATCGCTTCTACTGTATTATCAGCTTTTGACCAGTAGACGACGGTTTCACCATTACTCTGTACTCTGCCATGACTGACAAAGTGCAGTATGGTGTACTGTTTATTGCGATCGCTCAGTTGGGTACACAGTTCGTCTATTGTCGGTAAACCAATGGCTCCGGGAACTGTTGCTAATACATCACAAGGTATTTCCCCCAATGCAGACTTGACGCTATTAACGCTGGCTTCAACATCAAAGTCAGCTAATTTATATTTTTGGGAGTCGCTAGGACTAGCAACTAATACCAACGCCCGCAAGTCTCGTCGCCCAATGGGGGGAAAGCGGCGGTCAGTGATTGCCGGAATGTAGAAAGAAAAGGGCACTCGTTGGTTTAGTGCTAATAACTCCCATTCCCCATCAATGGGAGCGCAGAGCTTTTCCCAGCGTAAAGTTCTTAATTCTAAATCTGATGCTTCAATAAAAAGCAACATTCTCAGTGCTTCCTCGCTTTCGCGCATAGCACCGACAAAGGCATCGCGTACATCATCTCGAAATAGCGTTTTTCCGAGTAATGTACCGTAGTCTTTGGGCTGTTTGAGAAAACTAATTAGCTGCTGTAAATGTTCAGTAGTCAGTTCGAGAGTACCTTCCGAGCGCAATGGCAGGAGTTCGCCAAATC
Source organism: Nostoc sp. S4 (assembly GCA_029379225.1). Lineage (GTDB taxonomy): Bacteria > Cyanobacteriota > Cyanobacteriia > Cyanobacteriales > Nostocaceae > Nostoc. The sequence continues at coordinate 82,973 of JAQYWR010000008.1, forward strand.
GGCTGTGTTCTACCACAATTGGCCAGTTATTTCCTGATTTGCGTTGGATAGTAATCTCGAAGGTGTTCATGATTCGGGAGATGAGGGAATGGGGAGATGGGGGAGATGGGGAGATGAGGAATTGGGAGATGGGGAGATGGGGGAGATGAGGAAAAAATAATTTCTAACTTAATAGTCAACAGTCATCAGTCAACCGTTAACATTCAGCACTCCATGCCTTAATTCAATTTCTTCAAAGTTTCAAGTAGACTGACTGTAGCTGAAAGCGCTGCTTGCAGCTTTTGTGTGCGGTCAGATGAAGCTTGCTCGACTGTTTTGGCGAATTGCTCTAATGCTTGGTTTAAGTTTGTCTGGGCTTGCTGGATGGCAGATGTATCAGATATCTGGGATGTTGTTGGCGCAGTGGGTAAATTCACTGTTGCAATCACCGAGCGATCGCCTGTGGAATTATCACCCACAACTAGCCGAACTGCGGGGTCGCCAATAATCGCATAACTCCGAGCGTCGTTATTTGCCGTCCACATGTCAGACAATTCTATGGGATTGGCGGTCGCCCCATAGGTCACTTCTTCTAGATGGCTACTCAAATCAGAAGATAGTTCAGCATAGCGCTCGTTGAAATACTCAACGGCTGACCCCACAGGATGACCTTCTAGTAGTCGCTTGAGGGTACTTTGAAAGACTGCCAATTGCTTGCCAGAGCGTCCCCAGACAAAAGAGCAACCCCAAGCTCGTTCCACATGACCGATGACAGCTAAAGCACCACCATTAGGATGACTTAGAAGCCGTCGGGGTAAAGGTGCAATAAAGGCATTAGGAGCGATCGCTAATCTTTCATTGGAGCCTTTTCTATGGGCAAACTCATCAAATTGCGGCGTACCAGCACCATAACAAGCAAAGTGAAAGGCAATTAGCCCTAGTAACTTCGCATCGTCGCCAACATCGTCCGCAGAGAAGTAAAATTCTTCGGGAATTGGTTTTCTACCCCACTGTTCTTTACCTGGCCAGTCTTGACAGAGTAAAGCACCCTGATGGCGTAGCTGTCGCTCATCCCCATTTGGAAAACCCATACCATGACTGGCGGTGAACAGCAAAGCAGGTGTTTCCTCACCTCCTAACAGTTTCCCTAACCGCGCCTTGGTGGCTTCTTCTGCAAGTAAGGTTCGTACTGCCCAACTATTCTCTTTCTGCTCATCAAGCATCCAGTCAGCTAAGGGCTGAATCAAGTTCTTAGCACTGAGTTCGGTAGCTGCATCACCCTTGGTACACACACCGAAAAAGCTAGCTTGGCGAGGCAAGTTTAAATTAGTAGTTTCAGCTTGTACGACACTACGAGCATACTGAGCATATTCTTGGGGCGTATCAAAGTAGATGCGACCTACTGCATACTGGACATCAAGTTGATACTGAAAACGATAAGGAATGGTTTCTGGGTCGCCAACAATCAATAGATAATAAGGCATTTTATCTGGGTCAGCAGGCCCGGGACCAACTCCATGACGCGACAAAAATTGATTCTTCGATTCTCCTGGACGATAACCTTTAGGGCCGACGTATTCCTTATAGTAGTTCTCATGATTTTTCGTTGCTTGCCTTTGCCGATGCTCTAACAGTTCCTTGAGCGCTTCTTTAATTGCTGGGTCAGCATTATAAGCGAAGATAACTCCCCAACCTGTCTCTGCGAGGTTTTTTGGATCTATCCCTTCCATCGGGGCAAAGTCAGTATCTTCTTTTTTGACTTGCGAATTTTTGCTCTTAAGTTCGCTAAGTTCTATAGGATCGAACTTTTCGCCCTGAGCAATTTTGGAAAGCTGTTCAGGTGTCAACGGAGGCAACAAATATTCTCCTGATGCACCATCAATTCCATTGAAATATAGCTCTTGGGTCAGTTGTTCTATGCTCATCTTAAATTTATCCTTTTGCTTGCTACTCTCATCAAAATAAACAACTACGTATTAGAGGTCATAAGGACGTTTATTTAAATATTCAGTGCCTCTTTTAGCTACCTCTTCGAGGGTTAGCAAACTACTCCCCTGGTTGTGGAGGTTCCACGTGAAACTGTCCACCACAGTGAGGGCACTCAACTAAGAAACGATTGTGACCGTTTTGGTTAATGCGTTGGTACAAGTCTTGCAAGTAAACCAAGTCCGCAGAGAACAGATTTTCAATGACTTTAGGGTTGATTTGCTGCATTGTTCCCAAACGAACAATCACCCGCGATAAGAGAATAATCACAAAGTAGCTTGGATTTGCCTGTACGCGAGGGTCTTGGATGGGTGCAATCTTGTCATAGGCACTAGCCAATCGCATTATTCCTTCTTGATGGATATTACCCTCTGGGTCTATATAGCCTTGGGGCAAAGTAAAGCGAAACTCAGTCTGTTGTATCTTTCTGAGATTTGAACTTACAACCATTTATCCTCCTTGAATCTTTGATCGGTTTCTCAAGTTTTAATTTGATAGGTGCTACTACTTTATAGGGGCTGTAGTCTTTGCAACTAATGATTGGGATGGGGAAGAATTCATTTCCAATTCCCCATTCCCTGTTTAATTAACTACCAATTGCTGCTGACCACACAGCATGAGCTACTTCAGGTTTGTCAATGGCATTATGAGCGCCCATGAAAAGGTCTAATAGGCTAGGAGGAACAACAATATAATCATCACTGTTCAAGTTATAAATTTTACCTGCTTGAAAGTTGTAGGATTTTTCTAGCGGTTGCATAGATGTTATCTTGGTGCAAATGTTCAAACCATCACCCTGAATTCCAAAACGACCGATGCCACCTACACCAGGATATGTCTTTTGGCTATTCTCACTATTAGGGTCAAAGTCTATATCTTGCCCTCCAAATATTCCTAATGTCCCCGCCATAGGATAAGCATTCTTGACAGCGTTATCATACTGAGACTGGGTAGTAACAATCGGTCCTGTTACTTTACCCTCAGTAATAATCGCGTGGAAGTAACCAGGAAGATTTTTTCTATGAGGAACATTTGAACAGAAAGACCAGAGTGATAGAGCGCCTTGTATTAAGGCAAGAGAATTAATTGGACGAACTAATTTATTATTGTTTTTAGTACCTGCGACACAGGCTGAGACAAAAATACATCCAAAACTGTGTCCCATCAGATGAAATCGTACAGTATTATCTGTGACTTGTTGAAGTCTGTTTAACAAATTGAAGCCGCTGGTTTGACCGATTTTTCGAGCGCGGTCTTTCATTTTCCAAAAAGATAACAATCTTGGAATGTTCAAAAATGCATCTGCTGCTGATTTGACATTATCTTCAATTCCGAAACTGACATCTTGGCTTTCTTGCTCTGCCAGAAGATTTTGATATAAAGTTTGAGGTTGTAAATTTAATGATTCGTTTTTGCTCCACCGATCTGCATCTTCTCCTTCATTGCTCAAAGATGCTTCCTTAATCAAAACTTCGTAAGCTTCCCGCACCTCTGATGGTAATATATCGGGTGCAACGTCATATTCTACCCCTGCTGTAAAAATTGTTCTGAGCGCTTCTCTAGCGGCTTCAGTATCACTTATGCTCTGAGCATACTGGTTAACAAAATCTTCTTCTGAATTATCTGTAGTGTCAAAAGACACAATTCTTTTCCCTAGTGACACTCCATTCAGGTCTTCGTCTCCCCAAGGCTTACTAGGCCAATGTAGACCAATTAACAACGGATTAAATCCTGGTCGTGCCTGTTGCATTTTTTGAATATCAGCTTGGTTTTTAGCCATAGCTATAATCCATTTGTCATACTGATTGATTGCCGCAGGGATGTCACCTTGCCATCCGTGGCTCATCAAGAAAACATCCGTGATTGGCTGCTGAGATTGCTTAGAGTTAGATAGAATATCTATTACATTTTGGCTGATTAGCTCTCCATCCTTTTCGCATTCTTTGCCATCAGCATCAAAAGCGATTAAATAGTAGGTTAAAGAAGTTCCGGCTAATGTTTGTGGCATATATGAATCCTTCTGACTCAGGGTTTGATTGCAATTAAAAGAACAAGGAAAACAGTGGATTAATTCCACAAAAATGTAGGCTACTGTTAGATACAGCATCCCTATTTTTTGCTCAAAATTACTCCAGCAAATATTTCGCCAACAAATCCTTTTGGATACACACTCAGGTGGCGAACTTGTAGTATTTTTTACAATCTTTCGATAGTTTGTATCAGTCTACAGTTTGATTGCTATTAGTTCAGATTTTGGCGCATCTTTTTAGAGAATTAGTATGAAATAATTAACGCCGAAAGCTGCTAAAAATTATTGCTGCGCGATCAGTCATATTATGTCTGGTTAAAGACTTATGATTAGGGCTGACGCAAAGAGAAATCTGAGGGCGGCTTTTGCCATTGGTGCAGCCTACCGCAGCGAAAAGTCAGAGCGGAGGTTTCCTCCGATCTGTTAGCGCAGCGTTAGCGACGCAGGAGCGTCACTTTTCAAAACAGGTATCAGAACTTCAATGGACACTTTGACGCATAGAGATTTTAATCATAAGTGATTACCTGGATTTTGATATCAAGAGTATGTAATCTTTTAACAGCTAGTAAATGTGATATTACTGGTTACACAATAACTTTATCTATTGCGATTCACCTGAGTGTTAATACTGAGTCGAAACAGAATTTTACTTAAATAAATATAGATATAAAAATAAAATTGTATGTCATAGTACCGTAACACAGAGGAAAATTAAAGTTTGAGGAGCATCTGCAACGCTACTATAGACAGAATTTAAATTGCATTTATGCTTGGAACTAACCCTAAATCTGGAGTGGGCAAAGCTTTGCCCACCCTAAAAAACTAAACTTAATGGTGATGGTGATGATGGTGATGGTCAGCTAGTTGGGGATTAACTGCCAAAGTTTGCTCTGACAATAACTGTGCAATATGAGCATCAGCCCATTGGCCGACCATCGTTAAGAATTCTGGATGGTCGTTGACGCAAGCCATTTGTACGTAGTTTGTACCAGGATGCTGTTTTTCCAACGCATGAATAATATGGTGTACATCCAATAAAGTTTCGTGGTTTTCTGTTGCAAAGCCTATTGGCATAAATACCACTACTTTTGCACCCAACTGAATCAAGTTACTTGCTGCTTGCTGTGCATTTGGCTGCGTCCATTCAATCAAAGGTGTGTCATGATTGAGCCAACCTACCGAGATTAAAGGATAGCGGTTAATTAATTTATCCCTTACCAAATCGTATAGCGCCTGACTTTCGGTAATTCCAGAGGTAAATCCTTTGGCTTTGTGCGGACAGCCGTGATTCATTAGCACAATACCGATTTGAGAAGGTAGGTAAGCTGTTGCTAAATCAGCAGCAATTTTTTCCTCAACTAGATGAGCCATCAAATCGATGTAGGCTGGTTCATTAAAGAAGGAAGGAATATATCGCTGTCCTTTAACCCAGTGTTCTTCACCATCATTCAACTCATTAAGAGCATTGTTAACTTGCTCGATCGCAATCCCACTAGTAAAAATAGAATCAACAACTAGCAGTGGATAAATTAGCAGCTTATCAAAGCCTTGGTTTTTGATTTCTGTCAAGACTTGTTTAGGCAAGAAAGGGGCGCAAAAGTTGAAAGCTTTGAAAACTTGGACGTTATTGCCCCATTTTTCTTGTAGATGCTTCTCGATTCCAGCACGCTGCTGCTCGAAGATGGCGTTGTGTGGAGAAATAAAATCGTGGTGTGTGTGTCCCCACTCGTGGCGGTCAAATAGTGCTAGAAGTCGTGCCAGGGGAGGATAAATCCAAGTTGGCACTGGTGCGAATTTTGCTGTCAGTAGATTTAAAGCCTGTTCGTTATAGTTGGCGAAATCTTCGTAGCTTTCGACTTCGCCGTAGCCCATCAGCAATACGGCTACACGGTCTTTACCTGATAATTGCTCGTGAGTGTGAGTATGTTGTAGTTTTTCCGGCGTTGCAACCACAATAACTTCCTTAATATAACCAGAGTGCAGAGAATTTAAAGTTAGGGAATAGCTTAAACATTTTCCCTACTAATTAATTATTATCCCATCCGGGGGGATAGGATGGGTGTAAAAAGCAGAATAATACATCAAAAGACATATAGGTGCGTTACGGAAGCCGTAACACACGCTACATATACTTAGATTTTTTCAAAAATCAAATCGGATTGCGATAGCAAGATATACAGCAGATTGCAACTAAGTGAGGTACAAGATCTAGGACTGATTTATCACAGATAAAGAGTTTCTACCTCCTGCCCCCAGCAAGAACTGCCTCCTGCCTCAAAACCCGTAACTTTGTACTTCATGCGAATGAAAAGTGCTGTAAATTGATAAATTGTCCAGGGGCAAAGATTTCTTTTACAATGCCTCATGTCCCATGCTCAATGCCCCATGTCCATAATTATTTGCCCTGGAATCCACGATCGCACGTTCACTGAATCCTTTATATCAGGATTGTTAGATACTTCTAGTGACTCAATAGAGCAAAATCAAGCTAAGATACTGGTTTTTCCGGGCAAGGATTTTTTGAGTTTATCAGCTTTCCACATTTTGGAGTTTTTGCGCGTTAGCGTAGCTCACCGCAGGTATCGCCTCAACAATTTGGAATCGCCACTGATATTCATTAGCTTTAGTGCTGGCGTCGTCGGAGCAATAGGAGCGGCGCATTTGTGGCAACACTTGGGTGGTCGTGTGAAAGCGTTTATTGCTATAGATGGATGGGGAGTCCCACTACAGGGGAATTTCCCGATTCATCGGATCAGTCATGATTATTTCACCCATTGGAGTTCTAGTTTGCTAGGTAGTGGGCAAAATAACTTTTATGCAGAACCAGCAGTCGATCATCTGTCCATTTGGCGATCGCCCGAAACTGTACAAGGTTGGTGGATAGATTCATCTATTGGAATTTTTCCCCCTAAAGGTCATCTCAGTGCAGCTGAGTTTTTGCGTATGCTGTTAAAACACTATGAAGCAAATTAATCCGGACAACGAACTAAGTAAGTAGGAGTTAAGAATGAGGATGAGGAGATGGAAAAATGCGATGAAGCTACGTCCACCACCCCACCACCTCATCCTCCCAGATACCCCATGTCCTATGCCCCATCTATCCTTAAGTAACTGATGTTTCCAACAGAACCTGCTGCTGTTAATAACGGGTTTAGCGCACTGCTAAAAAACCGTAATTTTATGCTCTTGTGGATTGGGCAAATAGTGTCCCAGTTAGCGGATAAAGTCTTCTTTGTTTTGATGATTGCTCTGTTGGAGAACTACTCACCGCTTCCTGGGTTGGCACAAAACTCGATGTATTCAACTTTGATGCTGTCGTTTACAATACCAGCGATTTTGTTTGGTTCTGCTGGTGGTATCTTTGTCGATCGGTTGCCAAAAAAGTTGATTATGGTCGGCTCAGATGTCGTGCGTGGGCTATTAACGCTGTGTCTTCCGTTTTTGCCGCGAGAATTTCTAATTCTGTTAATTATAACTTTTGCGATTTCTACGGTGACGCAGTTTTTTGCACCAGCCGAGCAAGCAGCCATTCCCTTGTTGGTGAAGCGAGAAAATTTGTTGGCAGCTAATGCGCTTTTCAGCAGTACGATGATGGGAGCTTTAATTGTTGGCTTTGCGATCGGAGAGCCGATTTTGAGTTTTGCGAAAAGCTTGATGGGAGAACAATACGGTCAAGAGCTTGTAGTTGCAGGATTATATATCTTATCAGCTGCAATTATGCAGCCAATAAAGTTTAAAGAACACAAACCCCAAAGGGAACATCAAAACGAAAATCACCCTTGGGCTGAATTTACCGCAAGTCTACGGTATCTCAAGAAAAACCGTTTGGTCTTGAATGCTATGTTGCAACTAACAACCTTATATTGTGTGTTTGCAGCCTTAACCGTGCTGACGATTCGATTAGCCGAAGAGTTTGGTCTCAAAGAAAAACAGTTTGGCTTTTTCTTAGCAGCAGCTGGAGTGGGTATGGTATCCGGTGCCGCAATTTTAGGTAACTGGGGTGATAAATTGCACCGCAAGCCATTACCTTTAATTGGATTTTTGATGATAGCTCTCGTTTTAGGTGTATTTACTTTTATACATAGTTTATTGCTAGCGCTTGGACTGTGTGCAATTTTGGGTATCGGTGCTGCCTTTATTGGTGTGCCGATGCAAACTTTAATTCAACAGCAAACTCCACCGACAATGCATGGTAAAGTATTTGGCTTTCAAAATCATGCTGTCAACATTGCTTTATCAGTACCCTTGGCAATTACTGGGCCATTAACTGATGCCTTAGGGTTAAGAACAGTACTTGTAGTCATGAGTATTGTTGTGGTAGTTGTGGGTATTTGGGCTTGGCAAAATACCCGCAGAGTCTTGCAAGATGTAATTTAAGGGAATTTCAAAAATAAATTATCTCCTTTGAAGCTGATGACTGTTGACTGTTGAGTGTGAACAGGGGGATATTTTTTTATTTGTCAGTCCCTAACTTCTAGGCTAATACTCTGGTTTTATTTTAAATCTATAAAATAATCGGGATTTTATTGAAGTTTTCTATTAAAATGAAATCTTAACTACAGAAGTCAGCATTAACTTTAGCTATAGTCTGAGGTTTGAACGTGCGTTCACAAAGTGTCTCCGTGGGAGAATTGCCTTCCCAAATTAGTATCCCACAAACCGAGAATCACAAACAGTCCCGTAATAACCCGCCAGTCGTGCCCAAACGTGCATCTGGCGGTTTTGCTCTGCTTGACAGTCTTCATCGCCACGGCGTTGACTATATTTTTGGTTATCCTGGTGGGGCGATTCTGCCAATTTACGATGACCTGTACAAGGTGGAAGCAACTGGTGCGATTAAGCACATTCTAGTGAGACACGAACAAGGAGCAGCCCACGCTGCCGATGGTTACGCACGTGCCACAGGTAAGGTAGGAGTATGCTTTGGTACTTCTGGCCCGGGAGCAACTAACTTGGTGACGGGGATCGCTACAGCCTACATGGATTCGATCCCGATGATTGTAGTCACCGGACAGGTTTCACGTCCAGCGATCGGTACAGATGCGTTTCAAGAAACTGATATCTATGGGATTACGTTACCAATTGTCAAGCACTCTTATGTAGTGCGCGATCCCAAAGATATGGCGCGAATTGTCGCTGAAGCCTTTCACATCGCTAGTACGGGGCGTCCAGGGCCAGTTTTGATTGATGTGCCCAAAGATGTAGCTTTAGAAGAATTTGACTATCTACCTGTAAAACCAGGTTCGGTAAAGTTACGCGGTTATCGACCGACAGTCAAGGGAAATCCCCGACAAATTCAGGCAGCAATTGGGTTGATTACTGAAAGTCGCCGTCCGCTACTGTATGTAGGTGGTGGTGCGATCGCCGCTAGTGCCCATGAAGAAGTCAAGCAATTAGCTGAGTTATTCAATATCCCTGTCACCACAACCTTAATGGGGATCGGTGCTTTTGACGAACATCATCCCTTGGCTTTGGGAATGTTAGGAATGCACGGCACTGCTTACGCTAACTTTGCTGTGAGTGATTGTGACTTGCTAATTTGCGTTGGTGCGAGATTTGACGATCGCGTTACAGGCAAATTAGACGAATTCGCCTCCCGTGCCAAAGTAATTCACATCGACATCGATCCGGCAGAAGTCGGCAAAAACCGCGTTCCGGAAGTGCCTATCGTCGGGGATGTGCGAAACGTATTGATTGACTTGTTGCGTCGCTGCAAGGAATTAGGCGTCAAAGCTACACCAAATCAGAATCAAGAGTGGTTAAATTTAGTTAACCGTTGGCGGGAAGAGTATCCTCTAGTAGTACCCCACCATGCCGACAGCATTTCACCTCAAGAAGTAATCGTAGAAGCCAGTCGCCAAGCACCTAACGCTTTCTACACCACAGATGTCGGACAACATCAAATGTGGGCAGCGCAATTTTTGAAAAACGGGCCGAGACGCTGGATTTCTAGTGCAGGTTTAGGAACGATGGGTTTCGGTTTACCTGCGGCTATGGGCGCGAAAGTTGCCTTTCCTGATGAAGAAGTCATCTGTATTAGCGGTGATGCTAGTTTCCAGATGTGTTTGCAAGAACTTGGGACGTTATCACAATATGGTATCAATGTCAAGACCATAATTATTAACAATGGTTGGCAAGGGATGGTACGCCAGTGGCAGCAAGCCTTCTATGGCGAACGTTACTCATCTTCAAATATGGAAGTCGGGATGCCAGACATTGAGTTATTGGCAAAAGCATACGGGATAAAGGGCATGATAATTAAGGATCGCAGTCAATTAAAAGATGCGATCGCCGAAATGCTGGCACATAACGGCCCGGTAATTATGAATGTCCACGTTACCAGAGACGAAAATTGCTATCCAATGGTAGCCCCTGGCAAAAGCAATGCTCAAATGGTTGGTTTGCCCAAGCAACCGCCGAAAGCCCCAGCAGAGCCAGTTTATTGTAGCCACTGCGATGCAAAAAATGCTCCCACACATAACTTCTGTGCTGAGTGTGGGACGAAGTTGTAAAAGGGAGTGTTGACTGTTGACTGGGGAGTTAGGAATTTGGAGTTTGGAGTTATTCTCTTTGTCCTTTTCTCTCCTTTATCTCCTTATTGCCTACATTTATTTAAAGCAGTTTAACTGTCTTAATACGCAGAGGATACATTCCTCTGCGTATTTTTTGTGAAACAAATATTCATATTAATAACCAATAGTATTTGTATTTTTACCCATTCTTTTGGGAATCCTAAATTTAGGAAGCTATAGCCGTAAGGTAAGCATTACGTTTTGAAATTGCACAGTCACTTCCTAAGTTCGTTGACTGTTGACAGTTAACAGTCAACCGTCAACAGCCAACGCGAAAAGATGTGCTGCGTCAGAGCGTAACGGTTTATTACTTCCTCAAATATCACGTAACTTTTAAAAGGATAATTATGTCTCAACGCAGGTTGCCTAAAGGTAGTAGTGCCAGTTCAGTTGCTTTAGAACCAGAAGTTGCGATCGCAATTATTGGACTATTTTCTGCTGCTGCTGATGGTGAAGGTATTTCTTCTGTGGAAGAATATGCTTTGAGTGAATTTCTTAGTCAAGTTGACTTATTTGAAGATTACTCTGATGAAGACTTTGAAGAATTGACCGAGAGAGTCGTTAACTTGATTGAAGAAGAGGAATCTGAAGATTTAGTTGCCCAAGCGATTGAATCTTTACCAAATAGAGCTTATCGAGAAGCTGCATACATCGCAGCTATTTTAGTAGTAGGGATTGACGAAGAAGTACCCGAAATTGAACAAGATTATATCTCTGAACTTCAGGAAGCCTTAAGAATTTCAGACGAACGAGCCCAAGAACTTATTGACGGAGTATTTGAGGAAGAAGAGGAGTAATCTTCTTGGAATAGTAACCTCAGTCATCTAGTAGGATTGTTAATTTGGGGTTGCTAATTGAGAGTAGGAAATAATTTTGTTTGAATTGAGTTGTTCAGATTCCCGACTTGATGAACAAGTTGGGAATCTTACAAGTTATTTAAAATCGGTTAATAGTCTAGAGTGAAATTGGTACATTTTTAAATGCGGCTGTATCTGGCACAAAAATGTCCAAATTATTCACACCATCTGGAACTCTTAGCCAGATATAAGCATCTGCGGAGGCTTGGGGACGTACTTGAAACAAAGAAACGCTTCCTGTTGAGCGGTCGAGAGCAACTCCTTTGTAAGTTACGCTAGTGTCAGGATTGCGGGCTGTTGTACTAGCAATCGATATGATATTACTACCAACAACTCCGTCTGTAGCAAGCCGACGAATACGCATTTGCACATTTATGACATCACGGTTTCCAGTTTCTGGATCTTTAATTCGCTTGGCTGAAAGTAACTCCACTTCTGCCTTTTTGCCAAAAGCAGGCTGCATAAATTGACCAGGTTGAATTGCTGAGGTAGTAGCAGTAGTTGGCGGTGGTGATGCTGTTGGTTGTGTTGAAATTGTAGCTGTAGAACTTGGCACTTGAGTGGGAGTGGTATTGCTTAGTGTATTAGTGTTGGTAGCATTTAGCGTCTCCCGTAGCGTGAAAACTTCGTAAGCTACATAACCGCTACATCCTAAAGCCAAAGTAGAGAGTAATACAGCCACACTAGATAAAAATGTACTCACACCGTTGCCTCGATTTCGTATTTCTGTAAATATAAATTAATTCACCTTTCGATTTTACGATCCGATAAATTATGTTGACACATCCGCGATCGCATTTCTGTTGGGCAACTTGTCAACATAATTTGTAATTCATAATTCGTGAATTACGAATTAGTAATTATCTGGTCAAACCATCTGACAATTTCTAATCCCCAGTGACCTAAACCCAGGTAGCATTATAGCCAAGCGCGGTCATATTGAACAGGCCAGAGTTTATCGTGTCCGAGTTGTTTGGCTGCTAGATGCGCCCAATAAGGATTACGGAGTAGTTCGCGTCCCAACAGCACTATATCAGCTACTTCTGTGCGAATCAGCTGGTCAGCTTGTTCTGGAGATGTAATTAACCCTACTGCTCCTGTATGGATATTAGCTTCGCGCCGGATGCGTTGGGCAAATTGAGTTTGATAACCAGGTTTAACTGGTATGTTGATTCCAGGTCTAATGCCCCCTGATGAAGTGTCGATGAGATCGACTCCTAGAGACTTAAGTTTGTCACTTAAAGCGATACTTTGCTCAATGTCCCAGCCTTTATCTACCCAGTCAGTGGCGGAAATGCGTACCCAAAGTGGATATGTCTGAGGCCAAACCTCTCGGATTCCTCGAACGACTTCTGTTAACAAACGAGTTCGGTTTTCAAAGCTACCACCATAATCATCTTGACGACGGTTAGAAAGGGGTGAGAGAAACTGGTGTAATAGATAACCGTGGGCAGCATGGATTTCAACTACCTTGAAACCAGCTTCTAGAGAACGTTTGGCAGCTTGGATGAAGGCATTAATCACTTGTTGAATTCCCTCAAGACTTAGGGCTTCAGGCACAGGGCTATCTTTGCTAAAAGCGATCGCACTACTCGAAACCAAAGGACGCCAACCTTCCTGAGATTCATCGAGTACTTTTCCTCCCTTACTCGGTTTAGCAGTACTGGCCTTTCTGCCTGCATGAGCAAGTTGAATACCTGCAACAGCTCCAAAGTTATGAATCAATGCCACAGTTTTGGCTAAAGCTTGTATATGTGCATCTGACCAAATGCCCAAATCTTGCGGGCTAATCCGTCCACGTGGTTCCACAGCTGCGGCTTCTGTTAACACGATACCTGCACCGCCAACTGCACGAGAAGCTAGATGCACCATATGCCAATCATTAGCATATCCGTTTGTACTCGAATATTGACACATCGGTGAAACAGCGATGCGGTTGCGAAAAGTAACTTCACGAATCCTGAATGATTCAAACAGGTGTGGCATCGGTATTGATTCCTTCTGTTGCTAGCTGAAAGAAATTCTAAATAGGTTTGCAGCATCAACTCAAAAAGCGAGCTTTATTACAGCACTTTTCAGGTATTTAGACCCGGAATCAGACACAAAGTTGGAAGTGATGTAGTTTAATTACTTGAAAAGCGCTGTAAAACGCTAGTTTCCTGCGTCCGTAGAGTGGCTATCAGTAATTAGGTCACTGTACTTTTTACACCTCATTATCATGATTGGCTATGGAGTTAAATACTTTTTGAATCACTACCGCGATCGAGACTGATATGAATCGGCTTAGAATCAGGCTTTTCGCTTTGCAATTCCCAGATATCGTATTTTACTTGTTCTTGATCCACCAATAACTGTATATGTTCTGGTAATTTAGTTGTTTGCCAAATTGACCAAATTTCTCCATATACGCATTCTCTTTCAAGTTGTCCAAAAAACATTGGTTTATTCTCCACTAGTGTTGTAGTTAAACAATTTAATTGCATAGTATTTGTAATGAACTAAATCAGAGAAGATCTAAAAAATAATAGATAATCAATAGGTATAATTTTTAAACTTATTGATTCTTTAAATACCTATTTTCTACAGCAGAATTAATAACTATTATTGCAATGACAGTTATTAATTCCATAAAAAGTTAATAAAGATGATAGAATTTAAAATTAATGATTCTTATAGCAATACGCTTTGATTTTTAAACTTATTAACTCCCAGCAGAAGTAGTGACTGCAGGGATAGAAGTTTCCTTGATGAGCAACTGCCATCAAGTGGGGTTAGGAATCAGCCTTTTGAGGTGTACGGAGTTTTTTAGATAAAATAGCAGTCATAGATAACATTCAAATTATTAGTGATATTTTGTTGAATTTGAGCCTGTTGATAAAGAAATGTCAAGAACAAGAACGCGGTAACTGCATAATTAGAATGATGGTTTATGTGATTTTGAAACACCTCAGAACATCAATTTTCAACTTCATAATTATTTACAAATAGCCTCTGACATTAAGCTATTTATTAATTAACAAAAGTGAATTGATGATTATGTATATTAAGTAGGTAATAAATTAAGCTATTAAGCATTGAATTTGTACTTGTATGGTTGGGCTTTACAGCGATCGCCTGTTTGGCGACAAGTCCCCGTATCTTGGCGACTGCACCTAATGCATTTACCAATAGTTCTCAAGCTGGACTGCGAGCGAGTATTTTCATGGTTACTTTGGTATCTTTTTACGTATCAAGTGTATGTAATCATGAGTTTGCTGGAGCGATCGCCAATGTAGACGACCTTCGTCATCCAGGGGAAATGGATTTTTGATATTATCATACGGCAAATCGATAAACTTACCGTACGATATATTTATCACACTTGCATAAATTGTGCTAAAAAACAAGAGATGACTGAAAATTTCTTTATAGAAGTTAATAAAATTTGGCGCAGCCTGACAAAGATTAGAAATTCGTCTGCCACAATTGCAATGGCAGACAGAACTATCCCAAACTTACTCAATGGTATGATGAATTTTCTGGACGACCGTCCCTGCACGTGACAAAACCAGAGTCCTAAAAACTCAAACCTCGTCTGGTCTGTCAGTCCAGTAGTTTTAGCAATACAATCGGGTTTCAAAAAACCTTTTATAGTGTGTTAGGTATTCTGATAGTTCTTCTATCCTCCTTTGTTTTGGCGTTCCACAATGTTACTGTCCGAGTTTTATTTTCAGAACATCTCGTAGTGAGTTTATTTTTAGTCGGTGGCTACGTTAAACCGGATTTGCAAAATTCATTCTTGCTGATGTTCATGCGAATGCTACTGGTGGTTCCACTTATGGGATTTCTAGCATTCAAGCTATATCCATCTACTCTCAAAGAATTTCAAGACTTATTCACTCGCCAATACCGCGATGTTCTGATTCAAGCGTTTAGCTGTGGAGGGCTGATGTTTGTCTACATTGCCTTACTCTACATTGCTATTGGCTTAATTCCCACTGGAATTGCTACGACCCTTTTCTTTATCTATCCCGTGTTTACAGCGTTGCTATCCTGGAAGTTTTTTGGCCAACGCCCTACATTCTTCCGTTGGCTGGTAATAGGAATTATTTTAGTGGGTTGCGTTCTTGTTATTCCCAAATCTTCTATAAACCACAGCAACCATACCATTGTGGTTGGCATTTTCGCCAGTGTTAGTGCTGGAATTATTTATGCTTTCTATAACGTCATCGCCCAAAAATGTTTAGAAAAATTTCATCCAGTTCCTTTCACTTGGATCAGTTTTGCTTCTACACTGCTACTCTCCGGTGTTAGCTTAGTATTTTGGCCAGTTCCCAGCACCCAACTTGACTGGACACCTCTGTGGATTGGTAGCATCTTTTCGGGTTTGGTCAGCTTTATCGGTCACACTCTGAATAATTTGGGGATTCGGATGATTGGCGCAACTACCGCATCAATAGTCGGTTCAAGCAGTCCTGCGTTGACAGCGATAGTCGCGTGGGGAACGATTAGCGAAACCTTAAACTTGACTCAAATTATCGGGATTAGTATTGTCACATTTGGCATTGCTTTGCTTAGTGGAGAAAGCTTTTTTCAATCACTCCAAATTAGGAGGATTAGGGACTAGGAATTAGATATTGGGGACTAAAAATTAATATATAGCAATCCTGAATCATTTGTGAGAAAACACGTAAAAGACAACTTAGTTTAATTTCTAACTCTTTTTGTACGTTTTTTTTTGGACACAACCCCTATAAAATCGTTTGTTTTAGTCATAAATTAATTGTCAAATTTTTGACTTGCTAGCAGAAAATGAGTATAGTGTTTTCTCATGATTCACTTAGGATTGCTATATCTATCTAAATTGGTAATAACAATGACTTCAGTAAATGACCTTAGCATTGTAGCTGAACTGACTGATTTATATCTTCAATATGAAGAAGCCCTTTGTAACAACAATTTAGAAGTGATGGATAAATTGTTTTGGGATGCACCGGAAGTGGTGCGATTTGGGGTAACAGAAAATCTCTATGGCAGCGATGAAATTCGTAACTTTCGCCAAAATCGACCAAATCCGAAAATAGAGCGAGAAATCTCGAATCTTAAAGTTGTAACATTTGGAAAAGATACAGCAACTGTGACTTTAGAGTTTCGCCGCATTATTAATGGTGTAGAGCGTTACGGGCGACAAAGCCAGACTTGGTACAAGTTTTCCGAAGGATGGAAAGTCGTTTCAGCACATGTTTCTTTATTACCTGTGTAAATGTCTTTTCTACTAATTAAAAATTAGACTTCTTGGATAAATTGAAAAAAGAACCCTACCCCGCTTTTGACAAAAGTTAAAGTCTCCCCTCTCTGCAAGCAGGGAGGGGCTAGGGTGGGGTATTGTGGAACTTTTACAAGAGGTCTATTGTCATTTCACCTAATTTGTTGGGCTGTAACAAGTTTCGTCCTTAGATATTAAACAAAGCTGGTTTTGGCCTAAATCGGTTTTGAATCTCACTTGATAAGTTTCGTTTTCAGCAGGCAAAGTTTTCGTGTAGTTGTTCGCTCGATCGCACGAAAAGTCACGAGTGAAAGTTCCTCCAGACCAGTTAATTGTCATTGTACTGCCGCTCAAATTGACTTTTCCTTTTCGAGATTGAAAAATTTGTTGGTTACAACTGCCGTTCATCACGTTCATAATTCCGGTGAATTCGACTGTTCCGTTCGGCAAAAATTGATAAGTGAAACGCGAACCGTTCGAGCCGATAAATGTACCACTCGTGTTGTAAGCACTATTTCCAGTATGCGCCCAAACCCATTTTCCAACTAAAGAGGAAATATCTCCAACACTGCTGGATGAATTATCCGCATTATTTGCAGCGGTTTCGTTTGCATGGGCGCTGTTGTAAACAGACAGTAAAAGTTTGGCTTCCGGATCGTTCGGTAAATTTCGCAATTCCCCGACAAATTCTGTGTTAAATGCTTGCCGAACTCGACTTTGTTCATCTTCATTCTTAGCAAGAACTTGCGTATAATTTGAAATTATATCGTCTATACTTTTTGTGGTTCCTGCTGGGTCTTTACGATATTCATTTAATTTTAGTGACTGATATTGATTACGCTGTTCTTGAGTGAATTTGGCTGCAAATGCCCATTCGTAAAAAGCAATAACTTTATCGATATCTGATTTACTAAGAGTTTGGTTTTCAGCTGTTACTAAAACTTTACTTCCGGCAGCTTTAGCAGGAATATTTATAGTCGCTCCATCCAGCAAAACGACGGATAAAATTAACATGGAAATATATTTTAGTTTGTTCATCATTAGTGTAATTATGCTGCTATTTAATCAATTTACTTAGCTAGTAGGTACTTGATATTCAATGTTGCACTTGTAAATATCTGACTAAATAGTTAGATTACCATTAAATTAATTATCAGCACTCAAGGTTTACAAATAAGAATAAAAATATATAAGGTTAAATAACTATCGTTACATTAGCTATCTGTTAGGATATATCAAGAGTTAAATCAAGCTATTATAAATGCCCTTGATGCACTGTAGAAATACAAATTTGTTCAATCTCAAATATTAACAAATGTCTGAAAGCTTGGAGCTTGATTATACAGGATGACCTGACACTACAAGAATACTGACCGCCAAAATGGTAAGGACGCTAGATCCTATAAAAGAATTTTGGTTAAAAGCTGCCCATATCATGCTACAGAAATTCGAGTTAGTGCCAGACATGCAGGAATTTTAAAAACTCTAAAAAATTGAACTTCTTGCGAAAGTCAATTTGCTAGCAAATAAATCAGCGCTTCGACTAAAACCTGATTTTGTTTATCAGTACCAACAGTGATGCGTAATTTATCCTCTAATCCTGGCTGTTTGAAGTAGCGGATTAAAATTCCCTGTTGCTTGAGTTTCTGATAAAGATATTCAGCATTTGCTGTTGGCGGCTGTGCCAGTAAAAAGTTAGTTTGGGAATCCCAAATATGAAAACCTAATTGTTTCAAGTCTGCTGCTAGCTTAGTTCGCGATGCTTTAATTTTTGCCACACAAGCATTTTTATAAGCTTGGTCGGTAATTGCAGCCGTACCAATTGCACAAGCGATCGCATCAATGTTATAGCTATCTTTGACTTTAAACAATCCATGCAACAGCTTGGGATTCGCCACCCCAAATCCTAGTCGCAATCCTGCTAACGAATACCCTTTAGAAAGTGTGCGAATCACGATCGCGTTTTCATATTCTTTTACTAAAGCCAATGCATTCTCTTCCGTAAAATCTACGTATGCTTCATCAATTAATAAAACTCCAGATAACTGGCTGGCTAGTTTTCGCAAGTCATCTGTTGCCACTACATGCCCCGATGGACTGTTAGGCGAGGCAATGAAGGTTACAGAACCATCGACAGCAATCAGTTCTTTTAACGGTAAACTGTAATCCTTGCAGTAAGGAATTTCAGTAATATCCGCATTCTGCATTTGAGCTAATGTTCGATATAGCACGTAAGTTGGTACTGGATAGACTACCTTGCGTCCGGGTTCTATACAGGCTCGAATGACTACGCTTAACAATTCGTCACTGCCATTTCCCACAATTATCCAATCGCTAGGAACTTCTAATACTTTACTAGCAGCTTGTCTAAATTCCTCCCCGAAAGGTTCTGGATACCGCCGTAACCATTCTCCATCGATATTGTGCAGCACAGCTAATGCCGCAGGGGAGGGAGGATAGGGGTTTTCATTACTGTTGAGTTTAATAATCTGGGTACCGCGTTGAGGCTGCTCGCCAGGAATATAGCTAGCCATTGCATCAACATTGGAGCGGAAATACTTAGTCATGCTAATTCATAATTCTGAATTCATAATTCATAATTTACAATTTATATTTTGTTTTCAGATATAGACAATTAAATAAACAATCCCCAAGCTTGAGCTATGGGGAATACGTCAAAATTAGCGATCGCCACCAGTTATACTAATTCTCTAAACCTAGACGAAATCTGACTTTCTTAATTACAAATTACAAATTGGTATTACAGCTACTCGAGCATGTTTGTTAACGTAGTCCACAAATAGTTGCTTCAACCGAGGACTAACACCAGCGTGTTCAAAGAAGCCAAAGCCTACATTTCGAGCTTTTGATAAAGTTTGCTCTGGCGTTAATCCCTCTTTAACAGCGACACTCAATAATGCAATTCCAGTCGAGCGCATTCCTGCTGCACAATGCACAACTGCTGGTTTGGGAATTTGTTCGAGTGTTGTCAGTATTCTGGTAATTAATTCTTCGTTCAGCGCTTCCAGCTTGAGTGGGACATTTGTATAGTGCAATCCCAATGCTTCCGCTACCCGTTGCTCGTCTTGGGAAAATCCTAACTCATCAGGCGATCGCAGATTTAAAATCGACTTAAAACCTTCTTGACTAGCTTGCTCAAGCTGTTTTGGTATGACTTGTCCTGTGGTTGTTAAGTTTTCGTTAATTTGTATGGCGTTGATCACATTCACTCCTTTGAACTTTCTCGGCTCTTCTCGCTTAATAAATACTTCTTAGAGCAAGCCTTGAGAATATATTTTAATAAGCACAACAAAATTTGCCAAATATTAGAAGTTATTGCTTGATTACTTCTGAATTTGCCTTTTGGGTTGATTATTTTATTGCTCTATCCATAATATACGGTTTGTCGATAGATTTACTGTAAATTAAAATATGTTATATATAATAAAAATAAATTTACTATTATTTATATTTTGGGCGAATTTGATATTCTCAAAGGCATGTAATAAAAGCCAACCTTAAAACTATGAGCAGTAATCAAATATCTCTTCGACCTGCTGATGAAAAAGATGTGTGGATGCTGAGTGCAATTCATATTGCTGCTATCAAAGCTCTTCCTGCAACTTTTTATACCGAAGAAGAACTTTTAGCTTGGCGTAATAACCGCAACCAGCCTGACGGTTCAAAAATATTAAAAAATATGAAACTAGAATCTTTGTGGGTTGCAATCGAGGGAGATGTTCTTATGGGTTTTGCTAGCTTCGTTGTTGATGAACTAATTGGGTTATACGTCCATCCTAAACATCAAGGTAAAGGTATTGGGCGTGCCTTAGTCAAACATTTTTGCGAGCAAGCAAGCGAGCAAGGTATAGATAAGGTAATTACAACTGCTAGCCTTTATGCTGAAGCGTTTTATTTACGACTGGGATTTACTGTTATCCAAACAGTGCCTCATTATTTAAGAACTGGGATAGTTGTCCCAGTTACCAAGATGAGTAAAATATTAACTAGCGTTAGGTAAATAGTATAATAATCAGTCATCATAACTTTAAAAAATGCCCAATTACACTAGCCAATCTATAGGTTTTGTTTTATTAACACACACAAAGCCGCTACAGATTTACAGACTGATAGATACGTTAAACAGGATGTTCAATTATCCAGTAATTGTTTGTCATCATGATTTTTCCAAATGTGATTTATCTGTAGATACTTTGTCAAAAAATGTTTTACTAGTACGCCCTCACGTACAGACAGAGTGGGCGGGATTTACTCTCGTAGAAGCTACAATTCAGTCACTTCGACTGATGTATGAAGCTACAGATGCACCGGATTGGTTTGTATTACTCAGTGGAGCAGACTATCCGATCAAAAGTGCAAGGCAAATATTGGACGATCTAGCTTTAAATTCATACGATGCTTATATTCAGTATGAGCAAATTACATATGAAACTTATAAACTTGATTTAAAACCAAATATGTTATGGTTGAAAAATTCTTATCAACGATACTGTACAAAATCTTTTTCTTTTAATTACTTAAAAAAATACTTTGCTCAACTGAATATAGAAATTCGTTTAGAACACCCTTTATTAACAAAAGCTTTTCTGCCTTTTTCAAATAAACTTGCTTGCTTCAGTGGAAGTCAATGGTTTTGTGCTAATCGGAAAGCTGCTGAGTACATTATCGATTTCCACAGTCAAAAAAATGGTGTAACTTTGTATTACCAGAAACTAAAGTATACCGATGAGTCATATTTTCAAACTATACTTGCTAATGCACCTCACCTAAAATTAAAAAATGACCGTCGGCGATATATTGATTGGTCAACAGGAGGCCCTCATCCAAAAGTATTGTTAATGGAAGATTTGCCTAATCTGATGGCATCATCTGCTCATTTTGCTCGAAAATTTGACATTAATATAGATAGTAATGTTCTTGATGAACTCGACCGGATTACATCATAGTGTTTGTAATATAATATATCCAGTAGAACCCAGAAAGACATTTTCCCTTAAATTGGACTTGCCGCTTAACTGGGCATTCAGCGCTATTTCTGTGAATGCCCTATCATGGCATATCCGAACATTAAGCTGATTGAATTTCACTAATTGTTTAACAGTGAAGATTATCAACTAGCCATGCAGTTCAATTCTAGGAAACATATCACAGTCAATCGGCTCACCAGGTTTTTTGGCTTTGAATGAATCAAATTCTGGTAAATCAATTTCCTCATAAGGTTTGAAAGGCCACGCTTTCGGGCGGTGATAATAAGTAACATCATCGCCAGTCCAGTTTGTGACTACTGCACGTCGTTCTACAGGAGATACATTAGTTACTGAATGATGAATTGTCAGAAAATGATGAATTAAGCAATCTCCAGGCTCCATATTCCAGGAGAGAAGTTCGTGGGGTTCTGGCTCTACAAACCACGAGGGGTCCGATCCTTCGCGTAACTCTCTGCCCCATCGATGAGAACCTTTGATATACTCTAATCGACCATTTTCTTGGTTGGCAGTATCTAAAGTCAGCCAAATTTTACAACACTGCCAGCCTTGTATGGGCCAGTAAGGTAGATCGTTATGCCACCCAACACGGCTATTCGCTTTCGGCTTCTTCACAAAAAAACCATCAGCCAAAAAGTTGAGTTTTTCCGACTTTAAAACTTGAGCTGCGAGCATTGCTAATGGAGATTCAAAAACCAAAGCACGAAAATCAGTATCAACCAGCCATAGGCTACTAGCATGTTCTACACGGCCTTCTGGTCTTGGAGCATTCTTCTCCTCCAGAGGACCAGGAATTAAAATATTCTTGTCAACTGCTGCTCGCATCCGTTTTACCCAGGTGTCATCCACAGCATTTTTGACACAGATAACGCCATCTCGCTCGTAAGCTTCAACTTGTTGAGGGCTAATTTTTTGTGTGTCTACCTTGAGCATTTTATCTTTTTGCAGATTTTGAAATTAAACTTTTTTAGGTCGGAACTGCTAAATGCATATCAGCTGCTCCCACAAGGATTTCTGGACTTGATTTTACTGAGGATCGACTTTCTCAGGGTTTAACAAGCTTTTTCACTATAAAGTAGATATCGAGTTAGTAATTCTTTCTGTAGATGGACTATTTGTTGACATCCGCAGTTAAATAATTTCATCCTAACTACCGAGATCCTTTTTTATCATCAGTGGTATAAGTGACGTTAGTCGTAATATACCAGACACAATGAAAACTACCTGTATGCCAAAAGACCCAGTAAATTGAGCGATAAAGCCACCTATAGTTGCTCCTAAAGCGCCACTTACCCCAGCAATAGCAGCTGCGATCGCAAAATAGATAGACTGATTTTTTACTGGTGCAATCTCTATCTGAAGATTGTTGGTAGATAAATCAACTCCTCCCCAATTAGCACCAATGAAAATGTGTAACAAAGGTAACCACAGCCAGAGATCCAAGGGACTAGAACCAACCAGCAGCCACAACCAGGGTATAACTGCAATCAGAATTCCTGTAGAAATTAGAATCGGACGATTGCCAATTTTGTCTACTACTTTACCCCAGACAAGCAGCATTGCCATATGTGCCCCGGCTCGCAAACTGTTATAGAAAGTTACCCAACTCACATCCAGATTTAGCGTATCTAGCAAGTAAAGGTTAAAAAATGGGGCACTGAGGTTAACCGCAAGCGCCCATAAGCCTAAATAAAGCAGAAACACCAAAAAATTAGAGTTTTTCCAGATGGTGCTAACTATATCGTTTTCTCGTGTCAGTATTTGCGGTAAAGAGACTTCTTCAGATGTTCCCTGAAGTTCATTTGGTGACGAGTCTACCTCAATCTCACTAGTTTGAGATGAGCTAGTATGATAGGTATTTTGTAATTGGGGATTCATATCTACCTGGAAATACTGACACCCCAAGCTGACAATTCCAAAGAAAATACCTACTAACAAAATTACTCCATAACCTTGGATCGGCCCCCCATACCAATGTGATACAGCTAGACCAGCTAAAGGCAAGCCTACCAACTCAGTGAGGTTGGCAAGGCTATTGCGTAGCCCGAAATATCTGCCTCGCAATTGTCGTGGGACTAACATTGCTATCCAACTCAACCATGATGCAATTCCTAATCCTCCTAAAAGATGGGTGCATACGAGAATCGAGAGCGATAATATTACTAATTGGCTTGAATTGAGCCATCCCCAGCTATAGCTAGCAATGCCAATTACTAAAATTAACCACAGTAATCGAGCAATTCCGTGTGTCCGCAATGAATACTGAAAGCGGCTAGTGCTGCGTTCAGATAAGTAAGCACCTATAGGCTGAAACAGATGTAGCAGCATGGGAATAGAGGACATCATGCCAAAGACCACTGGACTGGCACCCAACCCCACCAAAAAATTACCCAGCATCACTCCACCAGTGGCAATAGAGAAAACTGCTGCGAAAATACCATCGACAGTGGAAGCCCTCAAACTAGTGCGGCGCGCATCTTTAGAAATACGAGAATTGGGTCTTGAGGTCGGAGAAAGTGTTGCTGATGGTGAAACAATTTGGGCGATTTCTACAGAAACAGATGCATCTGTTTCAACCGGAACATAATCCATAAATCTAGTACTTAAGAAAATAATAGTGGAGCATCCCAATTAGAGCGTATCTATAAAATCCATCAAAAAGGAAGGGGAGAAAGAGAAATCCAAAGAGAACGCAATAGCTTGAAAACAGGAATTTCTCATCAAAACGCCTGAAATTAGCCGTATAAAGACTTACAAGAAATTTTTTCTTCAAAAAGAAGTTACTTGCCTAAACCTTTATCCCTAGGTAGGATACTTCAATGCGATAACAGTAACAAATTGAACCAGTCAATTAGTAAACATTAAATAGTCTATTATGTATATTGTAGGAGCTGTTGACCCACTAGTGTGACACTAATGGGTGGGAGACTTAAATCCTAAAGAATAAATCGATCGCTAATAAGTGTTAAAAATTTTACCCAGATTATCAGCAACTTGTTAAATAACTGTTTATCTATGCGATTATTACACGAATGATATCAGATTCTCCGGCCACCTAAAGATTAACTTTCTAAAAAACTGACAAATAAAAAAACATCCCAAAATTTCTTGGGGGATGGGTGGTCTCACGCGTCCGATATTCAGGACAGGCTTCTCTTGCATAAGAGGGATAATTTATTTTCTCGAGATCCTTAAATAAAAATAAAATATCAAGCTGTCTAATCCTCAAAATCTACTTTTTTTTGTTTGAAATCTACCTTTGGTGTAGGTGCAATATTTGAAAAATAGTGATATGTTAAATAATGTAAACAAGTGTCTAAGCTTCTTGAGCAAGTAAAATCATTCTTCTAGCTTGCCTATAACCGACTATTCACCTACTCCAAATCCATAATTCTTTGGCTAGACATAGCGTTAACAGTCTGATAATCTGAGAAAAACTATCAAGTTTTGTTGCTGAAATTTGCAGTATCCTTAAGGTCAAGCGAAGACTTAAGGTCTTTTGCTGTCCTGATGAAATGACAGTAGATGCACTTCATCTTAAATAGTGCTATATTTTGTGATTTCTAAATCTGCAATCCAACAAAATTTCATTCAGATATGCCTTTTTTCCTTGCGAATTACAGGCAATTTACTTGTGAGAGAATTTTTGCAAGTTAAGTCATCATGTTTTGAGAAGTACTTACACTTCTTAATAGCATCTACATCAAAGTTACAATTTATTTCAACTAGAGGGTAAAATTTGTGAGCATCGTTCAAACAAAACTTCAAGTTACTGAAACTAAATTTCACGTAGAGGCTTATGAAAAGATTGAGTACGACTTAGTTTATGTAGATGGTGTTTTTGATATTGCTAATCCAGAACTTGCAGAGACATATAAAAGTTTTGGCAGATGCTTGGCTGTTATAGATACTAATGTCAACCATTTTTACAGTACTCAGATTGAGAAATATTTCCGGTATTACGGCATTGATTTAAGGGTTTTTGCTGTGACAATTAGCGAACCAAACAAATCTATGCAAACCTTTGACAAAATTATAGATGTGTTCGCAGACTTCAAGTTAGTCCGGAAAGAACCAGTGTTAGTTATCGGTGGTGGTTTAATTACAGATGTTGTTGGTTTTGCTTGTTCTACCTATCGCCGTAGTAGTAACTACATCCGGATTCCTACTACTTTGATTGGTTTAATTGATGCCAGCGTCGCTATTAAGGTAGCAGTTAACCATAAAAAACTGAAAAATCGTTTGGGTGCTTATCACGCTTCTCAAAAAGTCTTTTTAGACTTTTCTCTGCTGCGAACATTACCAACAAATCAAGTGCGTAATGGGATGGCAGAATTAGTCAAAATTGCTGTAGTTGCTCAAAAGGATGTGTTTGAGTGGTTAGAAAAGTATGGCAAAGAATTGCTTGACACTCACTTTGGGAACATTGATGCAACTCCACAGATTAAACAAATTGCTCACCGTCTGACTTACGAAGCGATCAAAAAAATGTTGGAGCTAGAAGTACCCAACCTGCGCGAACTAAATTTGGACAGAGCAATAGCTTATGGACATACCTGGAGTCCGACTTTAGAACTTGCACCACACATCCCGATGTTTCACGGACATGCGGTGAGTATTGATATGGCTTTATCTGCAACCATCGCAGCCAATAGAGGCTACATCACAATTGAAGAACGCGATCGCATTTTAGGATTAATCAGCGATTTGGGGTTGGCTCTCGACCATCCTTTATTGGATGAAGAACTGTTATGGAATGCTACCGAGTCTATCACCCTAACACGAGATGGTTTGTTAAGAGCTGCAATGCCCAGACCAATTGGTACTTGCTTCTATATGAATGATTTAACAAGGGAAGAATTGGCACAAGGTTTAGCAGAACATAAGCAGCTTTGCGTTACCTATCCTCGTGGTGGTGAAGGTGTAGATATGTACCCCGTTTATCAGACAGAACTTGTTGGGAGTACAATATAATGTCTACTACAATTGCCAAGCCTACAGCTAGACCTGTCACGCCAGTAGGAATCTTAGCAAAGACGTTAGAAGCTATTGTCCAAGAAATTAACCAACGCCCAGACTTACCTGCGGAGTTAGTCGCTAACCTCTATCAAGCATGGTGTTTGGCAGCTGGTTTAGATCCTTACTTGGAAGAATATACTACCCCCGAATCAGCGGCTTTAACTGCACTTGCCGAAAAAACATCAAATGAAGCATGGCAAGAACACTTTAGTGAAGGAACAACAGTACGACCTCTAGAGCAAGAAATGCTATCAGGTCATGTAGAAGGGCAAACCTTGAAAATGTTTGTTCACATGACTAAAGCCAAAAAAGTACTGGAAATAGGGATGTTCACAGGTTATTCTGCACTGGCAATGGCAGAAGCATTACCAAAAGACGGAGTGCTAGTCGCCTGCGAAGTAGATCCCTTTGCCGCAGAAGTTGCCCAAGCGGCTTTTAATCAATCTCCTGACGGTCAAAAAATTCGTGTGGAATTAGGGTCAGCTTTGCAAACTTTAGAAAAGTTGGTAGCAGCTGGAGAATCATTCGATCTAGTGTTTATTGACGCAGATAAAAAGGAGTACATAACCTACTTCCAAACATTGCTAGATACTAATTTGCTAGCACCATCAGGATTTATTTGTGTAGATAATACACTGCTGCAAGGAGAGGTTTATTTACCTGGACAACAACGCACCGCCAACGGCGAAGCGATCGCTCAATTTAATCGTGCTGTAGCACTCGATCCTCGCGTAGAACAGGTAATATTACCACTACGGGATGGCTTGACAATTATCCGCAAAGCTGCGTGATTGAGTATGGCACAATCTATTTCTGTTTCTGGTTCACCTGCTATAGAGTCTTTTCCTTTAGAGACCAAAATAGCCGTAATTATCCAAAACATTTTAACTTTGGCTCTGCTATTATTAGCACTGCCAATCAATGCCACCATTGTTTTAGTAACTTTGTTTTGGCATATTCTCTCGCGTCCTTTTCAACATTCAGCGACCAAAGCAGCAAACCCGAAAAATATCTTAATTAGTGGTGCTAAAATGACCAAAGCTTTACAGCTAGCGCGGTCATTCCATAATGCTGGACACAGAGTTGTGCTGCTAGAAACTCACAAATATTGGCTATCTGGGCATCGATTTTCTCAAGCCGTGGACAAGTTTTATACTGTTCCAGCGCCCCAAGAAAACCCAGAACGCTATACCCAGGCTTTGATAGACATCATCAAACAAGAAAATATTGATGTCTATATTCCAGTCACCAGTCCAGTGGGCAGCTACTACGACTCCTTGGCCAAACCATCGCTGTCGGAGTACTGTGAAGTATTTCACTTTGATGCAGATATTACCCAGAAATTGGATGATAAATTTGAGCTTGCCGAAACAGCGCGATCGCTTGGTTTATCAGTACCTAAATCTTTCAAAATTACCTCTGCCGAACAAGTTCTAAATTTCGACTTCTCTGGGGAATCTCGCAAATATATCCTCAAGAGTATTCCTTACGACTCAGTACGGCGTTTAGACTTAACTAAGCTCCCTTGTGCTACCCCTGAAGAAACAGCCGCATTCGTCAAAAGCTTGCCAATTAGTCCGGAAAAGTCTTGGATTATGCAAGAATTTATTCCTGGTGAGGAATTTTGCACCCATAGCACCGTTCGGGATGGAGAATTACGATTGCACTGCTGCTGTGAATCTTCAGCCTTTCAAGTCAACTATGAAAACGTTGAAAATTCCCAAATCAGGGAATGGGTAAGGCATTTCGTCAAAGAACTGAAACTTACAGGACAGATTTCCTTTGACTTTATTCAAGCTGAGGATGGCACAGTTTACGCTATTGAGTGTAATCCCCGCACACACTCTGCAATTACTACTTTCTATGACCATCCCAAAGTTGCTCAAGCCTACCTCGATGGAGAACCGATGGCTGAAACATTACAGCCATTACCAAATAGTAAACCCACCTATTGGACTTACCATGAAGTTTGGCGTTTGACTGGTATCCGTTCTTTCACACAATTGAGAAAATGGATTAGAAATATTTGGCGGGGAACTGATGCAATTTATAAACCAGACGATCCCTTACCATTTTTAATGGTGCATCACTGGCAAATTCCCTTACTCTTGCTGAATAATCTACGCAAACTTAAAGGCTGGACGCGGATAGATTTCAATATCGGGAAATTAGTCGAATTGGGAGGAGATTAATACCGAGGCTGAGTAAAAGTATGATTTAGGATCACGCAGAGGCGCAGAGTCGCAGAGGAAGAGAATGAGAGTTTGAACTATTTTGGTGTTGCACAAATAACAAATGAAATTTTTCTAAAACTCCTCATTCTCTCTGCGCCTTTGCGCCTCTGCGTGTTAGCGAAGCGGGGCGTAGCCCGATAAATTATCCAAGGCTAAACAGTAGATAAGAACATAAACCATGCCAGTACTTCGTATCCTTCATTTAGTTGGCTCTGCACAGGATGATTTTTACTGTGATTTGTCACGCCTTTATGCCCAAGAGTGTTTAGCAGCAACAGCAGATGCATCGCGCTATGACTTCCAAATTGCATACATTACACCCGATGGCCAGTGGCGATTTCCTCAGTCTCTCAGCCCTGAAGATATTGCCGAGGCGAAACCGATTCCTCTGTTTGATGCCATAGAATTTCTCACAGGGCAAAACATTGACATCATGTTACCACACATGTTTTGTATTCCTGGAATGACTCACTACCGGGCCCTATTCGACTTGCTGAAGATCCCTTATATAGGTAATACTCCAGATCTGATGGCAATAACGGCTCACAAAGCCAGAACCAAAGCAATTGTCGAAGCAGCAGGGGTGAAAGTACCTCGTGGAGAACTGTTGCGCCAAGGAGATGTTCCAACAATTACACCGCCAGCAATTATCAAACCTGTAAATTCTGACAACTCTCTAGGGGTGACTTTAGTCAAAGAGGCTGCTGAGTATGATGCAGCTTTGAAAAAAGCATTTGAACATGCTTCGGAGGTGATTGTAGAAACATTCATCGAAGTCGGTCGAGAAGTCAGATGTGGGATCGTTGTTAAAGACGGGGAATTAATCGGTTTACCCCTAGAAGAGTATCTGATAGACCCCCACGAAAAACCTATCCGCAGCTATGCTGATAAACTCATACGAACGGACGATGGAAACTTGGGTTACGCCGCTAAAGGTAATAAAAAGTCTTGGATTGTAGATCCTAATGACCCAAGCACCCAAAAGGTTCAGGAAGTGGCTAAAAAGTGTCATCACGCTTTAGGCTGTCGCCACTATAGTTTATTTGACTTTCGCATCGACCCAGAGGGACAACCTTGGTTTTTAGAAGCCGGCTTGTATTGTTCTTTTGCCCATAAAAGTGTGATTTCGTCTATGGCCAAAGTAGCAGGAATTCCCCTAGATGAGTTATTGATAATGGCTATCAATGAAACGTTGGGCAGTAAGAAATAGAATTTGCTTGAAGTTGGGTGACAAAAGTAGACTTATCTTTTTTATGAGAAATTGCTACATATTTTTTTAATTAGTACTTATTTTTTGTGGATTGTCATTAATTACTACTGCTGTAAATATTGCTCATAACCGAGTTGTTCTAGTTTGGTTTGCTTGGCGATTACTGATTCTGATAGGGTTTGGCGATATCGTTGGACTTTTTCTAGCAATTCTGATTGCCCTGTTGCAAGTATTTGTACTGCTAAAAGTCCAGCATTTTTGGCATTACCGATCGCCACTGTAGCTACGGGAATACCAGCAGGCATTTGTACTATTGAATACAAAGAATCTAGCCCTTGCAAGTAACGGGTAGGTACAGGAACACCGATAACCGGAAGGGGAGTTAAAGAGGCTACCATTCCAGGTAGATGAGCAGCACCACCCGCACCAGCAATAATTACCTTAATACCGCGTTGGTGTGCGAGTTTAGCATATTCCACCATGCGTTCTGGGGTACGATGAGCCGAAACAATCGCCACTTCACTTTCGATGCCAAATTCGTCACAAATTGCGATCGCGTCTTTCATAGTGGGCAAATCGGAATCGCTGCCCATGATAATACCAACTAAAGGAGTCATAGAATTTTGGATTAACGAGCGATTGTTCAATCTAAAATCAGATTTAGCTATATTCTCCTGAATGTGATGACTCAAGCAACACAAAGTGCCTTACAAATTATCAATGCTAGAGTGCCTGGTTACAAAGATTTGCAAATGCTCTTAATTAATCGAGAGGGGATAATCGAGCAAATCTTGCCAATGAGTACAGTAGAGATGTACAGCGATGCAACCGTACTAAATGTAGCAGGTGACTGGATTTCTCTTGGCGGCATTGATTTGCAAATTAACGGTGCGTTGGGATTGGCATTTCCTGATTTAAGGACTCAAAACGCTCATCTTCTAGAGAAAATAACCCAATATTTGTGGGATGTAGGAGTAGATGGATTTTTACCGACACTCGTAACAACTTCGGTAGAAAATATTCAGCGATCGCTCGCGGTTATTGCTAATTTTACTGAAAAAGAGAGCTTGAGGGGAAGGTTGTGCGCCAAAATTCTCGGAGTACATCTAGAAGGGCCATTTTTAAATGTCCAAAAGCGCGGCGCACACCCAGCAGAGTACCTGTTACCCTTAACGATTGACGAGGTAAAGCGGGTTTTGGGAGATTACGCCCAGGTTGTGAAAGTTATTACCTTAGCGCCAGAATTAGATCCTACTGGTGAAGTAATTCCATATTTGCGTTCTTTGGGGATTACTGTTAGTTTAGGACATTCCCAGGCAACGGCTGCCCAAGCACAACGCGCCTTTGAACTAGGTGCAACGATGGTAACCCATGCTTTCAATACTATGCCACCACTACATCATCGCGAACCTGGGTTATTAGGAGCAGCAATTATCCATCCAGATGTGATGTGTAGTTTTATTGCCGATGGAGAGCATGTTTCGCCCACTATGCTGCAAATTTTACTGCGTGCTAGCTATCAAGAAAAGGGGCTATTTCTGGTTAGCGATGCCCTGGCACCTCTGGGATTACCCGATGGAGTGTATCCTTGGGACACTCGGCAAATTGAAGTCAAAAACGGTACGGCACGATTACCAGATGGCACATTATCAGGAACTACTTTACCGTTGTTGGTGGGGGTGCAGAATTTGGTGAAGTGGGGAATTTGTAACGTAGAAAGTGCGATTTTATTAGCTACCAATGCACCTAGAGAAGCAATTGGCTTATCAGGAATTGTTTCACTTCAAACCGCCAACTTATTACGCTGGCATTGGGATCGACAAACAAAAGAACTATCTTGGCAACGATTATAAAATTTTCTGTTGGGGAGCGATCGCTTGGCGTCATGTTTGCCAACTATATTACAGCAATTTTACGTAAATTTACAATCATAACTCACTTTTTCTCACCGACAGAGCGATCGGTCTAGGAGTATAAATAATTTAATTTCTAATAAAATTACACAGATAAGTAAGTCGGCACAATAAAACCAAACTATGTGAATAAAAATTAACTAGGCTAAAACCCTCTTCCCTTCTGCCTCCTGCCTCAAAACCCGTAACTTTGTACTTCATGCAAATGAAAACTGCTGTAAACATTAGAGGAATAATGAACCAAAAAGTAGTTTCTAGAGAATATAAACTTTTACTCTATAAAGATTTATTTATTGGTGACGAACAACAAGTGTTAAAAAAATCTCAGGAGTTTTGGCACGATTTTTCACAAGCTATTAATAGTATTGTCATTGGTATTAAGGGCGATTTAGATGGGATTGAAGATAGGCGAATTATCAGATTTTATGACACTGATGAGTATATTATCAACTCCAATAGTTATATACTGCGTGAGAGACAGGATGTGACTAATGATGAAAGAGAAATAACTCTAAAATTTCGTCATCCAGACCGCTATATTTCTCAAGACCGCGAAATGAATACAGGAAAGCCAAAATTTGAAGAAGATATTAAAGCTCCTTTTGGAGTATTATACAGCTTCTCTGATACTCAAAAAATCTTGATAACCAAAAAACTCAACAAAATGGAAGATGCTGCCAACTTATACCCAGATTTGGTAGATAAATTGAGTTCTTTTAAAGAAGAGGAAAATATCAGAATTATAGGAGTTACTATCTGTGAACTAGTAGTCAAAGGAGCAAAATTCCAAATCAGACAAGAACCCAGGCTAGACTCAAACTGTGCTTTGATTATTTGGTATCAAAACGATGGCGATCGCAATAGTCCCGTAGCAGTTGAATTTAGCTTTAAGTACGAGGATGAAAACGAAAGATATACCAGAAAACTAGCTCAAAGAGCTTATGACGTATTCTCCAAACTGGAAAAACTAGAGCCTTGGGTAGATTTAAATTCCGATACAAAGACAGCTTATATTTATAAGTTAGATGCACTCTTAAAACAGGCTGAAACCAGGGTTTGAGACTGAATGAGGAAGATCATTCCCCTGCATAGTCGTGTAACTTGTCAAATAGCCATGACAAAGCACCATCAACATCAGTAACGTAATCTCCTGGTGGTATGGCTGGACGATTCACCATCACAACATTCACCTCAAGTTCTCGTGCCGCAATGATTTTGGCATAGGTTGCATCGCCACCGCTATTTTTACTAACTATGGTATCGATGTGATGCTGAATCAGGATTTCCCTTTCATTATTCAGGGTAAAGGGGCCGCGATCGCACAATAACATCCCCGGTGGCACTAAGGCATCAGGGGCAGGAGGGTCGATCGTTCGCATGAGAAACCAAATTTCCTTGAGGTGAGCGAAGGCGGCGAGTTCTTGTCTACCAACTGTCAAAAATACTCGCTGTGCCTGGTTTTCCAGGACTGCTGCTGCGGCTCTAACGCTGTCAACTTCAATCCAGCGATCGTCACTTACCTTTTGCCAAGGCGGACGAATTAACATCAGATGGGGTACTCCCACTTTAATTGCAGCATCTACCGCATTCCAGGAAATCTGTGAAGCAAAAGGATGAGTTGCATCAATTAGCAAATCGATTTGCATTGCTTCCAAATAGTTAACTAATCCAGCCACACCACCGAAGCCTCCAACCCGCAAATCGCCCAAAGGCACTAATGGCTCACGCGTGCGACCAGCTAGAGATGTGATTGCTTCTACCCCTTCGATAGTCGCCAGTTTAGCAGCTAATTCTGTTGCATCTCCTGTCCCACCCAGAATTAAAACGCGGATCATAGAGGTGGAATTTTTGCCAAAATGCCCTTTTTCAAAGCTTCTGGACGCTCTGACCAAGGCAGTAAACCATCTGGTTTGGCATAGTATTGACTAGCACACTCCAGTACCGCAGATGCACTGCCATCAACGGTTAGATCCCCAAATAAATATGTTAATTTGCCTTTGGCAGCAAAGGCAACCACACACGAACGATTACAAGCACTCATGCATTCGACTTCTTGAATTGGAAATTCGTCTCGCAAGTCCCAATCTTGCGCCAGGTGTTGAAGTTGCTGTAATAATTGTTCGCCACCACTTCCAGCTAAACGTTTTCCATCTTGCCAAACGCTGGCACAGGTTTTGCAAACAAATAAAGTGTGGTCAGGAACACCACAGCGGTTAGTTGTCGAAACATTTGCAGTCGCAGTCATCCATACCTCGCACAAATGTGAAACTGATAAATCTACTTCAGTGGGCATCCTGATTCACTCAATTAGAAATTTTAGATTACTGAGGCAAGCTAATCTCAAATCTCAGATTAGTTTACAGTTGCTCTCAAGCGCCAGATTAGACAACGAATTTTCCCCGTTACCTCTGGTAGCTAACCCCCACTAAAACTGAATAACCTTAACATCGTACACTAAGGTCTAATAATACTAAATTAAGCTGGATTTACACCTTTATCTTGTTTTTTGTGAAAAATATGTGTTAATATTATTAATTGTGTGGTTAAGGACGTATAGCTCAGTTGGTTAGAGCGCTACGTTGACATCGTAGAGGTCACTGGTTCGAATCCAGTTACGTCCATTTGTTGTACACTTACTAATTATTTCTCGTCAGTGACAGATTAGTGTCTTAGAGACAAACTGTTGTCATCAAGCTAATCAACTGTCTCTAAAGTATCAATGACAAATTAATCTTATTTTTCTTAAGGTTGTCCAAGAAATTATTAATATCTTAACTGCTTTAGTCTAATTAGACAGTTTTAACAAGAAAGTGAAGTACACAATCATTTTTCTCAAAGTTGGGTTAAGGTCTGTTTTACTTCTAAATTCTGATGCTTTGACTGAGCGTCTCCAGCTTTGCTCATCAATTCTAAATTATGTTATATACGATCCAAAAATGCTTTAAATTTTTTATTAAGTTAACAAAATATCATCAACCAAGAAAGAAGAGAATACTTAACAATATTCTCTTGTCTAGTTATTCTGTATTATTCTTACTAACAGTATTTGTTTATATTGTCGTTTTACCTGTTTTGAGTCTATCTAGTGCAATTGAACCAAGTCAGTATTTATCTAAAGCGGAATCAGATTTAAAAGATTTAGTACAACAGGGAAAAATTCTTTATGAAACAGGACGATTAATAGAAGCGCAAAAGGTATTGCAAAGTGTATCTCAACAATATCAAGCACTAGGGAACAAACTTCGGCAAGCAGTAACGCTTAGTAATCTTGCTTTAGTTTACCAACAACGTGGAATGTTTGCCGAAGCCACTATAGCAATTAATGACAGTTTAAAATTATTAGGTAATGCTAACTCAAGACAACACTTACAAGTTCTTGCTCAAACGCTAGAAATTCAAGGAAGTTTGCAGTTGAATCAAGGACTATCTCAAGAAGCATTGGAAACTTGGCAACAAACTGAGGCAAAGTATGCAGAAATTAACGATTTTAGGGGTATTAATCGCAGTCGCATCAATCAAGCACAGGCTTTGCAGATATTGGGATTTTATCGCCGTGCTTTGATAATGTTGACTCAAGTAAATCAAAATTTACAATCTCAGCCCGATTCTCTAATTAAAGCTGTAGAACTACGATCGCTTGGAGATACACTCCAATTAACTGGAGATTTAGCACAATCACGTCAAGTTCTCCAACAAAGCTTACAAACTGCTGAGAAATTGCAATCTCTTGCAGAAATCAGTGCGACATTGCTGAGTTTGGGCAATACTTTTAGAATTGCTCAAGATTACCAAAATGCGATCGCCACCTACCAGCAAGCAATCGCTAAAACTCCTTCACTACTCACCAAAGTCCAAGCGCAAATCAATCTTCTTACCATTCTATTGAATACACAGCAGTGGGCAATTGCCCAACCCTTACTCAGAGAGATTCCCAGTGAATTAGATAATTTACCACTCTCTCAAATAGCAGTTTATGCTAAAATTCATTTTGCTCAAAGCTCGATCAAAGTATCTAGTAATCAAGTAATAGATAAGCAATCTGTTGCAAAAATACTTGCTACGGCAGTAAAATTAGCAAAAACACTTGGCGATACACGAGCAGAATCTTATGCCATCGGCACTCTAGGCAAGTTGTATGAGAGCGATCGCCAGTGGTTGAATGCTCAGAAGCTAACACAGCAAGCACTAACATTGGCTGAATCTGTAAATGCACCAGATATCGCCTACAACTGGTATTGGCAATTAGGACGCTTGCTTAAACAGCAGGGAGATACTAAAGGAGCAATTGCAGCCTATGATGCTGCTGTTAATCAATTACAAAGTCTAAGAAATGACCTTGTAGCAGTGAATCGAGATGTACAATTTTCATTTCAAGAAAGCGTAGAACCTGTTTATCGGGAATCAGTAGCATTGCTTTTATCGCCGGAAAATCAACTTAGCGAACAAACATTAGATAAAGCACGCCAGCAAATTGAAGCGCTTCAATTAGCAGATTTGGATAACTTTTTTCGGGAAGCTTGTTTAAATGTCACAAAAGTTGTTTTGGATGAAGTTGTAGACCAAGATAATCCTACAACCGCTGTTGTTTATCCAATTATTCTCCCAGAAAAATTAGAAATTATTGTTAAAATTCCCAAACAAACGCTGCAACACTATTCGGTAAATAAATCTCAACCTGAAGTAGAAAAAACTTTAGGACAACTGCGTGAATATTTAACTGAACCAGATAGAATAGAGGAAGTTGAATCTCTTTCTGGACAAGTATATAGTTGGTTGATTCAACCAATCGAGTCGGAGTTAGAACGCACCAATATCAATACTTTAGTTTTTGTCCTCGATGGTGCATTACGAAATATACCGATGGCAGCATTATATGACGGTAAACAGTATTTAGTTGAAAAATATGCTATTGCTTTAAATCTAGGATTGCAACTACAAAAGCCTAAGTCTTTAGCACAAGAAAAATTGCAAGTTCTGGCTGGAGGATTAGTACAACCGCCATCACAATTTCAACAATTTCCACCTTTACCAGAAATTAAATCTGAGTTTGATTTGATTACC
This sequence comes from Nostoc sp. S4, assembly GCA_029379225.1. Taxonomy (GTDB): domain Bacteria; phylum Cyanobacteriota; class Cyanobacteriia; order Cyanobacteriales; family Nostocaceae; genus Nostoc. The sequence continues at coordinate 120,084 of JAQYWR010000008.1, forward strand.
AAAGCAGGGATAGCAACTACAAAACTTTTAGATCGAGATTTCACTAGTAAGACATTAGAACGAAAGATTAGTTCTATTGCGTTTAATGTTGTTCACCTGGCAACTCACGGACAATTTAGTTCTCGTTCTGAAGATACATTTATTTTGGCAACAGATGGACCAATTAATGTCACTGACTTGGATTTGCTGTTACGCCGTCGAGATGAAACACAATCACAAGCCTTAGAATTGCTCGTCTTAAGTGCTTGTCAGACAGCAGAAGGAGACAATCGAGCCACACTGGGTTTAGCTGGGGTTGCTGTGCGTGCAGGTGCAAGGAGTACAATGGCAAGTCTATGGAATGTAGGCGATCGCTCGACTGCTATCTTAGTTGGTGAGTTTTATCATCAATTAGTTTCTGCCAAAGTTACAAAAGCTCAAGCCTTGCGCCGCGCTCAATTAAAGCTGTTGCAAAATTATCCAAACTACAGCCGTCCTCTTTATTGGGCGGCTTATGTTCTTGTTGGTAATTGGTTGTGAGACAGTTCTTGCAGGGAAAAATATTATTGCTTCGACCTTTGAAATCGGAAGTTAAGCCTTTTCGCTTGAGCGTTAAGCCTTTTTGCTTGAACGTTAAGCCTTTTTACTTGAACGTTAAGTCTTTTTGCTTGAACGTTAAGCCTTTTTGCTTGAACGTTAAGTCTTTTTGTTTGAACGTTAAGCCTTTTTACTTGAACGTTAAGCCTTTTTGCTTGAAGGTTGAGCCTTTTTGCTTGAAGGTTGAGTTTCTGAACTCCAAACTTTAGCACTCGTAACCCAACAGTCAACAGTCAACAGCGATCGTTATTTTCCAGTTTAGAGATTCATGGCGATCGCTTCTACATCTTCTACAGTCAATGCCAAAGCGTCAGCAACTTGTTCTCGGTTTAATCCCATACTCAGTAGTCGAGGTACTGCTTGTTGCAGGCGTTGTTGTGCAGCTTGAGCTTGTTGTTGTGCGGCTTGGGCTTGTTGTTGTGCAGCTTGGGACTGTGCCATTAATTCCCCAAATGTCATAAAAGGGTGACCATTTGGGTAAGAAAGTTGCAAATGTTCGCCAGAGACATCAAAACCAATTTGCAGGCGTGGACTAACCCATTTTTCACCAAAATCTACCCAGTCTAACCCATATTCACCGCGTAACCAAACTTGTAGTTCATTATTTGTGAGATTGTACATATAATATTCCTCTACACCGTATTGACTGTAGAACAGCAACTTCCGAGCCATTTCTACTGATGTGTTGACTGGCGAGAGGATTTCAAACACTACTTGGGGTGGTTGATTTGCTTCTTCCCACTGTTTATAAGAAGAACGACGACCTTTTGGACGACCAACGGCAACCATGACATCGGGTGCATATTTAATCTTATTATTGCCTTCAATGGGATACCAAAATAAGTCACCTGCAACGAAAACATTTGGTTCATTTGCAAAGAGAATATCTAAATTACCTTTAATCAGCACAATAACTTCAAAGTGTTCTGTATTATTTGCCATCGGCTGATCGTCAGATTCGGGGTAGAAAATCTCCGCAGGTGCAGAAGATTCGATTTGGGAAACCATCGCTATCACCTCCACTCGTGTTTTTATTTTAGGCGATCGCATCGACCTGGACTACGATTGCATCCACCTGCAATGCCATTACATTAAGAAATTTTACAACTATCGCTTAGCTAAAAAGTACCCTGCATAAACCTTAGTAGCGCACGTATGGATAGGTGTGACATTCAATTGCTGAAGATAACATGAGTTTTGAGAAACTCATACTAAACAGTCTTCACTTTACTTGTTGCATTCTTAGTTTCTGAAATTAAATTGCAGGTAATTTTATGCTGGAACCCAGACAAAAAATTATATCTGCTGAGTTTAACTTGGCCAAATCACTATCAACACTCAACTAAAGGAGAAAAATGGCTACTTTTAATCTTGGTACAATTGGCAGCACCCCTGTTGTCAGAAACAACTTCAGTTTAACTACATCCGATCCCACTGATGTCTTTCAGTTTCAAATTAACGGTACTAAAAACATTAATCTGGATCTGACAGATATCAGCGCTGGTGATGATGCTGAGTTATTCCTTTTTCGAGACAACGGTAACGGTATCTTTGATTCTGGCGACCAAGCGGTTGACCTTTCCACTAATTCTCGCAACAGAGATGAGTCTATCAATAATCGAGAAAGTACAGGTACTTATTTTGCCCAAGTCCGTCGCTTTGAACCTGGTAGTTCAGGCACTATAACTTACGATTTTGCTGTGTCTGCAACTACACCCAACTCGACAAGTGGTTTCAGCAATCTTCTACCTAAAGAATTTGAACTTGGTAATTTGTCAGCTGATGTTATTCGCTCTAATTCTGTAGGTGATTTTGACACCACAGATACTTACCAATTCTCTCTAGGATTATTTGAAGGTGTGAACATTACACTGGACAGACTACTAACTGATGCTGATATTCGATTAGTTCGAGATTCTAACAACAATCGCATTGTTGATGCAGGTGAAGAAATTGCACGCTCTACTAGGGGTGGTATTACGGCTGATGTAATTTCCAACATCAACTTATCTGGTGACTACTTCTTGCAAGTCCAGCAATTTAGTGGCAATACTGGCTATAGCTTGACTTTTGACCACTTCACTACTCCTTTTGCTTAAGATTATGAAGTCTTAATTGAAAGTATTATATGACAATACTTTCAACGAGTATGCAAATGTTGCAAGCGGTAGAGAATAATATTTGAATACCGCTTGTATTTATAAATTTTCTCAGAACAAAATTTGAAATAAATTATGTATGACTCTTGGATAACTAAACAGTAAAATACTACATACTATTTTCAATTTTGTAATGCTTATAGATCGGGGATTTTTAATCTGCTACTAATAGCTAGTTTACCTATGTTTGCCAACAGATTAATTATAAATTCTGAATTTTATATTCTTTTCTAAAGTTTTACGTATTATTTTTTTGATAAATATGAATACAAATTTACAAATCAGTAGCTCAATACCTGAGTTGGGCTATGCCAACGTATCTCAAGAAATTATCCCTTTGTTAGCTAGTTACAACTTGATGCCGCAATTTTTATGTGAAAGAATTATCGAATCTGCGCTTGCACCAATTACTTGCACAAAAGCAGAAACAAATCATGCTTTAGAACAATTTTATCAACATTGGAATTTAACTAGTGAAGATAAAATAAAAGATTGGTGTTTACATTATAGTTTTACACAGGATCGGTTAGAACTTTTCGCAACCCGCAAGCTGAGAATCGAAAAATTTAAACAAATAATGTGGGGAGAACAAATAGAATCTTACTTTCTTAAGTATAAAAGACAGCTAGCTCAAGTTATTTACTCTTTAATTACAACTGAAAATAGAAGTACTGCTAACGAGTTGTTCTTTAGGATTGCAGAGGGAGAACATTCTTTTGCTGAACTAGCTCGTGAATATTCCCAAGGCCCGGAAGCCGATACATATGGCATCATTGGCCCGGTAGAACTTGGTAGTATGACGCCTAATTTTGCTCAGTTACTTTACACAAGTCAAGTTGGTGTAGTGCAATTACCTGTACTTTTGGGAAAGTTATGGGTAATTGTGCGGGTAGAAAAGCTAATTTTTGCACAGCTAGATGATTTGATGTACCAAAGATTACTACAAGGAAATTTTGAAGCTTGGTTGAAACAGCAATTAAATCAATTGTCACCAGAAGAAAAAGTTTGGATGGGAATTAATACTAAATCGGCACAGATGCCAGAAGCTACTTAGTAAGCCAGAATGCGATCGCATTGCAAGCAGATATAATTTTAGTTCCCGTTTGAGAGACAATTGTTAAACAAGGTGGCGATGAATAAAGGCTTTATTACCTTTTTATCGCCATTCTGTTGGCTCATGCGTGAGACAAAGATATTTATGCAACGAATATATTGGTATTGGCGACAAGGATTAGGGATTACTATAAGTAGTCTGACAGCTTTTTGGTCAAATTACTCACTTGCCCAAATTACCCCAGATGCTACTCTCCCAAGTAATTCTAATGTCATAACAGAGGGCAACACCAGAATTATTCAGGGAGGAACAAAAGTAGAAGGTAATCTTTTTCACAGTTTTCAAGAGTTTTCCGTTCCTACTAAGGGTACAGCTTTCTTTAATAATGCTACCGATATACAAAATATTATTAGTCGGGTAACTGGTGGCTCAGTTTCTAATATTAACGGATTAATTCGGGCTAACGGGAAAGCCAATCTATTTTTAATTAATCCTAATGGGATTATTTTTGGACAGAACGCTAGTTTGAATATTGGTGGTTCTTTTTTGGCAACTACAGCTAATAGCTTAAAATTTGCTGATGGCAGAGAATTTAGTGCAAAAGCTCCTCAAAGTACACCTCTACTAACTCTAAGTGTGCCAATTGGATTGCAATTTAGTCCAAAAATACAGCCAATTCAGGTAAATGGAAGTGGAGGACTGAGTTTAGACACTGATAAATCAATTGATAGTACTATAGGTTTTCAAGTACTACCAGGAAAATCTTTAGCGTTTGTAGGGGGTAATGTCAGTTTAGACGGTGCAATTTTACAAGCTCCTGGTGGTAGAGTTGAGTTGGGAGGATTGGCCGCAGGCGGAACAGTAGGACTGAGTTTTGATAGTAATAATTATCAGTTGAGTTTTCCTGCTGATGTAGCGCGAGCAGATGTATTGTTTAGCAATGCTTCTACAATTAATGTAGTTGCAGAAAATAGTGGTAGTATTGCCATCAATGCTGGGAATTTAAACGTTTTAGGAGCAAGTAGCCTAGTTGCTGGGATAGGTACGGATTTGGGGGAACTTGGCTCCAAAGCTGGTGATATTACGCTCAATGCTACAGGAAAAGTTAAATTTGAGGAGCGATCGCAAATTATCAACAGTGTCAATTCTAATGCTATAGGCAATGGTGGAAATATAACTATCCAAGGTGAATCAATTTTATTTGATAATAATTCTACATTAAGTTCTTTTACCAACGGCAGAGGAAGTGCAGGTAATATAACGCTTAGAGCCAATTCTGTAACCTTTGAAAATGGTAGCGGTACATTCACCTTTGTTAACAGTGATGCAGTTGGTAACGGAGCAAATATTTTTGTCCAGGCTAATTCCTTCTCCTTACTCAATGGCTCTGCATTTATTTCAACTACAACAGGACAAGGAAATGCAGGTAGTGTAACTGTTGATGCCAGTGGTAGTGTCACTCTTACTGGACTCGATATCAATGGCGCTCCTAGTGGTATGTTTGCCAACACGGGATTTAGTACCGTTGAGGAAATTGGCACAGGTGGAGATATTACTATTCGGGGTAGTTCTGTGTCCTTGGGTGATGGCGCTCAGTTGGATACTAGCACCAGCGGTTCTCAACCTGCTGGAAATATAACGATTGAAACTAGTGGTGCTGTCTCGTTGACAGGAGTGGATAGCACTGGATTTGTTAGTGTTATACGCAGTCAAGTTGATGATGGCATTGGCTCTGGTGGAAATATTACCATCAAAGCTGACTCGCTGTCGTTGCAAGATGGCACTCAAATCAACTCAAATACACAAGCTCAAGGCAATGCTGGCAATGTAAAGTTAGAAATTAGCGGTGCTGTATCCTTAGCAGGAATGGACGAAGATGGGAATGCAGGTGGTGTAGTCAGCAATGTAGAACCTGAAGCAACAGGCTTGGGTGGCGATATTAACGTTCAAGCTAATTCACTTTTTGTGAGTGATGGTGCGAGATTATTCGCCAGCACTTTAGGACAAGGAAATGCAGGTAATATAAACGTTAATGTTAGAGATGCGATCGCCTTTGATGGTACTAATAGCAACAATCGCCCCAGTGGCGTATTCACCACTGTAGAGCCTAATGCAGTTGGCAATGCAGGCAATATAAATTTAACAGCTCGTTCTATTCGTTTAAATAACCAAGCAGCTATTTCAGCAATTACAACATCGGGTAATGGCGGTGATATTAACTTGCAAGTGCGAGACATTTTACTATTGCGCCACAACAGTATCATTTCTACTTCAGCAGGCACAGCAGGACAGGGTGGAGACGGCGGTAACATTACAATCAATGCTGCCAATGGTTTTATCGTTGCTGTGCCTAAAGAAAATAGTGATATTACTGCTAATGCTTACACAGGTAAAGGTGGCAGAATAGATATTAAAGCTGTCGATCTATTTGGTATTCAGCCTCGGCAAAGTCAAACTTTTTTAAGTGATATAACTGCTAGTTCAGAATTGGGTCTAGATGGGAGCATAGAACTTAACACACCTGATGTTAATCCTAATCAAGCATTAGTGGAACTACCCAAAAATTTAGTTGATGCTTCCGAGCAAATCACTCAAAGCTGTACTCCTAGACGCAGGCAAAGCAATAGTTTTGTTGTCACAGGACGTACAGGAATGCCTTTAAATCCAAGCGAATTATTGCGACAAAGGGCAGTGATTACTCAATGGATAACACTAGATGAACAGACAAACACACAAGTAAAACCAACCCGTTTAACTGAAAATCCAAAACCAATTGTTGAAGCTCAGGGATGGATTGTGGATCGACGAGGTGATGTTCATCTTGTTGCCAAAGTACCTAATGAAATGAGAATTCACAATTTAGAATTCAGGCAGAATAAATGCGATTAATTCATCAGTGCGGCAAGCATTGTTCTGACCACTACTTCTAATTCTTCAGTCACTCGATAAAGGTTAATTGCTTGTTCAATACTTTGTTTTTGTCTATATAATATACCAAATTGCCAAACATTACCTGTTGTTACTGCTCCCAATATTTCCGCTTGAGTAGAATCAGTCCATTTATCCAGAGCTATCATCTGGGTTGCTAGTTGTATAAATCCCCTATTTATGTCTGCTTGCTTGGCTTCAATCACAATTAAATTTGTTGTTGTTCGTAGATAATAATCCAAATTACCCTGAAGTTTATTATTAACCTTAATATTGTATTCTATTCGTAATTTAGCGTGGGAATAATGAATTAAATCAGTAACAATGGGCGCAATTAAAATTTCTCGACGAGTAGCCTCGTTCTCTAAATCTACAAAAGGTAATACTTCTTCAATCCGTTTTTTTAGGTCAGTAAGTCTGTCTAACGTGCCTGAATATTGTGGGAATTTCAAAAATTTACGCTCGAATGAATAACCAAATTCTGCTACTAAATCATCAATTGCAAACCCTAATTCAAAGTAATTGCTAAAAGTATACGAGCGATTTGGGTCTAACAATGGTGGGCGGCTCATTGAGTTCCTCCAATCAAGCAAATTACGCTTTCTGCCAACTTATGTAGGTGAGTCTGGATAACATAACGATATCAAAAGCAAGCATCGCCAGTTTCATACCATTTTACAAAATGCATGATACAAACAATTGGTCTTTAATTGTTTCCCTCTACTCACTGCTGCCTATTTGTATCAATCTTAACGTGAAACGGAATCGGCAGTTCTTCGGTGTCGAGCGTTTGAGTTTCAACTGTTTTATTCATGGTGCTTCTTTTCTATCTTGCATTCAAAATATTAAAATTTCTCGCTCATATCCATCTGGTGTTGGTTCAACTTCCCACACCAAACCCTCTCCTGGCTCTAACTCTACATCAATATAAAGCTGAGACATCGCTTGCGTTGCTGTATCCTCATTATTAATAAAAGGTTGCAAATCTTCGGTTAATAGTCTCAGTTTAAATCCAACTGGAATCATTGCATCTGGATTCGCATTTCGTAACTCAAAGCGCCATACATTCTCTGTTAAATTACCTCTAGGAAATACACGCAACTCGCAGATATAATCGGCAATTGTCAATTGTCGCAACAAACATAGATTTGATTGTTGGTTTTCTCGACTTCGCACACCACGAGGAGCTAATTGCAGTGTAGTCATTCCCCAGCCCAGCTGTTGCGCTAAATTTGATACTCCCGATTGCAACCATTGTTGAATTGACCATTGTTCTGATAACCCTTGGCGGCGTTCGTACAAGCGCGATCGCCAACCGCCATGTGCTAATAATGCTCCCCAAAGTTCAAAGGGAATTGCTAAACGAGGGAAAACTACTTCTGAATTCCCCAGTCGTTGTAGTAAGTTTTCTGCCTGTGCTAAAGGTAACTCTGGTAAAGCAGTCACAGAGGCGCGTAAAATTTCCTCTGGATAAAGTTGACGAGTAATCCACAAACCATTAATGTCTTTAATCGAATCATTTTCATCCAAACAGTAAGTGCGATCGCCTTGGTCATACACCCCTTTGGTTTTCAATTGCCGATGAGTAGTATACCCCCAAACGCTTACCCAGCCAGCATGAGGATTAACCTGTACTCCAATGTAGTAATCTGCTACCCAATTAGGAATATCCACCCATTCCTGTGGTACGCGCAATTCTGCTGTATCAATTGCCGTTGTCGGAATTAATACCAATCGTATCTCCTGACAAGCGATCGCACTTCCATTGACAAATTCCCAAAAGCTCGGTAATGCCCCTATTTGAGTCCAAACTCTCGCACTTGGAAATTGCTCCTCCCTCAACCAAGGTAAAAATGTATCTAAGCAAATTTGGTTAACATAGGCTCGCCAGCGAGCGCCAGATGTCGAAAACGCTGGTAATTCCTGCCTTTGGGATGATAGGGAAATTTCTAAGGTAAGCTGTTCTGGAATTGAGGCAAAAGTCATTGTCAAGACTCCACTGGCGACGAGATAACAACAGGGCGATAGTGAGCAATCAACCATTCTTCTAGAGAATTGCTCATACTGTCGATTACGTCAGATGTCACTGGAATATGCAGTGTTTTTTGACTCCACTGCGCTAACTCCATTAACAAAGTCTTTTTGATTTTAGTTAATTGCCGAGAAACTGTATATTGTTTGACTTGTAGCTGTTGAGCAATCTGCTGTTGGGTCAATTCTTGCTTGTAGTATGTTTGCAGCAGGACTTGGGCTGCGGTATCTAATTTTGCCAGTGCATCGCTTAAAACCTGATTAATTTGCGTACTTCGCAGTGTAATATTTTCTGCTTCTTCTTGGATAATTATTTCATTTAACACCGATTCTTGAAAATTGTTTGTCAGGCGATCGAGCAATTCACCCGTTTCTTGTCCGGGTACGGGGATATCCAAGGAAACGGAGGTGGGATATTGAAAGGAACGCACGGCTTTAGCACAAGCAATTAACCAAGATTCCAGACTTTCAAGAGTGCAAGCTGGACTGGAAGAATTGAGGTGAGTCAGACGTTCGCTGTTGTAAAGCTGGGCGATCGCCTGCAATCTTGCATTATCTGGTTTGGGTAGTTTGTGAGCAGTTGCAGCATCGTTGGGTGCATAAAGCTGAAGAAAACAATTCCAAGCCAGAACATAACGCGTGATGATTTCCAAGGGATATCCAGCCTGTTTGAGAGATTCCCCCAATCGCTTTTGACTGACTTTGTGCAGCAATCCCCAATCACTACAGATATCAACTTCTTGCTGCTGACGTAATAAATCTTTGATTAAATTACTAAAAGTATATTCAGCATAAATTTTTAGATTTGAACTTAATTGCGGATTAAAGCCTTTAAGAACTTTATCAATACGAGCGATCGCTGTTTGGAAAAAGTCCGCAACAGAATATTGTCCTGGCAGATTCATCTTCATTTTTCTAGCAACCCAGTAGCAGACTTCCTGCAAATAAGCTGCAATGTGAGCAACAGCGATCGGACTTGCTTGCACTTGCCAAATGCGATGCCAATAAATTGCCCAAAAGCTTTCAGACTCCTCAAAAGAAGACTGTTCTAAACAATTGTGCATACTTCGCCGCAGCTTGCTATCAGTAATCCAACGCTCAAAAGTATCTCCGTTGAACAGCACAAATGTAGAAAAAATTTCAATAATATGTTGTCTTGAATACATAGAATTTTTGATTTTATATAATTAGCTAATAAATTTAATATTTAGTTGAGCGGTGCGATCGCTACCATCATTATTACGGAAAAATACACCTAGCTACGGTTGCGAATGTAATGGGATATGCGAATCCCGGTGATTTTGCTGCTACGTTTAAACGCAAGTTTGGCGTGAGTCCCTTTGGCTTACTACAGAGCGCTCTGTGTCTTCATACTCTTTTTTAGCGAAGGTATTCTTGCATAAATATGATAACTGTAGATGATATCTAAAATATGCATCCAAGTTATATATTCTTTGGTTAATACCATGATTGATCATTTCTCCAATGACTAATGACACGCAAATTCGTCACGACTCACCGGCTGCTTAAACGCCCGGATTTCCATAGGCATTTGTTAGCGAAGCTCTCTTCGATAAAGGAGCGTCACTTTATAAGAGAGGATAAAAGCAAAGAGGATTGATATTCTGACTTCTTGACGGAAGTGGAGAAATAACAGTGACTAAATTGGTTGTTTTGAAATTTAGTAAAGGTAGCTTTGAGGGTGGGTTTCCAGTTACTTTGCAAATTGGTGAGGAAAATAGCCGCCCTGAAACTGAAGTTATCGGCGAACTGCCGCCAGAAAGAGAATTACCGCTAAATTTTAATTGTTGGCAAGCAATTTACCGTCACCTAGATTTTTCTGCTCGTCCCAAAGGACTACCAAAACTTCAGAAATCAATTTCAAGCGAGCAAGAGTGTTTACAAGCAGCAAAAAACTTGCGCGATCGCCTCAATCAATGGCTGCAATCAGAAACCTTTCGCTCTATCCGCGAGAAGTGGCTCGAAAAACTTCAAAAATCTGACCAAATTCGAGTAATTTTACAAACTGAAGATTATCAACTGCAAAAGCTTCCTTGGCATCTTTGGGAATTAATAGAACGCTATCCCAATGCAGAAATCGCTTTGGGCACTCCTAGCTATGAAAAAGTTAGTTTTATTATAAAATCGACTACACAAGTCAAAATTTTAGCATTATTAGGTGATAGTCATGGAGTCGATATAGCTACAGACCGTCTACTTTTAGAACAACTACCTGATACAAAAATTCGCTTTCTTGTAGAGCCATCTTGTGAAGAGTTAACAGATAATTTGTGGCAACAAAATTGGGATATTCTTTTTTTTGCAGGACATAGTTCAAGTCAAAGTACAGGAGAAACAGGTCAAATTTACATTAACCAAACTGAGACTTTGACAATTAGTCAGTTGAAGTATGCTTTAAAGCAAGCTGTGGAACGCGGTTTAAAGTTAGCAATCTTTAACTCCTGCGATGGCTTAGGATTGGCAAGAGAATTTGCTCCTTTGCAGATTCCGCAGTTAATTGTGATGCGCGAACCCGTACCAGATCGGGTAGCGCAAACATTTCTCAAACATTTCTTGCAAGCATATTCTGGAGGTGAATCTTTTTATTTAGCAGTGCGGATTGCCAGAGAAAGGCTCCAAGGGTTAGACAGACAATTTCCCTGTGCTAGTTGGCTACCCGTGATTTACCAAAATCTGGCAGAGATACCACCCAGTTGGCATGAGTTGGGCATAGAAAGAGGCAAGGGAGGTCTTAGCAGGGAGCAGAGGGGAAGATTTTCACGCTCAAAACTTCATCTTCTTTGGCTCATCTGTATGAGTTTAATAACTACCAGTTTAGTTGCAAGCGTGCGATATTTAGGAATGCTACAAAAATTAGAGTTACAAGCATTCGACCAATTGCAGCGACTACGCCCAGATGAAAACCCTGAGTCTCGGTTGTTCGTTGTGACAATTACTGAAGAAGATGTGCAATCACAGTCTCAACAAAAACCTCAAGGTTCTCTCTCAGATGAATCGCTGTTGAAATTGTTGAAGAAATTAGCAGCATATCAACCGCAAGCAATTGGATTGGATATCTACCGCGATCGCCCTGCTAAGTCAGACTTACCAGAACTGCAAAAGCACTTATATAATAACAAACATTTAATTCCAGTCTGCCGCGTTAGCGATCCTCAATCTGAGCATCCTGGAATCAAACCTCCCCCAGAGATACCGCTAGAACGCTTAGGCTTTAGTGATTTGGTACTCGATCCTGATAATATTGTCCGTCGCCATTTACTAGCATTAACACCACCGCCTTCTTCGCCTTGCAAAGCATCCTATGCTTTCAGCGTCCAATTAGCACTGCGTTATTTGGCTGCTAATAATATCTCTCTCGAATTTACGAGCAATGGTGCTTGGAAACTCGGCAAAACTACTTTTAAACCACTAACAGCACACACAGGTGGATACCAAGGGATTGATGCTTCCGGACACCAAATCTTATTGAATTACCGTTCTCACCGTTCGCTAAAAGAATTTGTCCCTCAGGTAACACTAACAGAAGTATTAACAGGAAAAGTTAACCTTAGCACAATCAAAAATAGAATTGTTTTGATTGGGACAACAGCCCAAAGCTTTCAAGATTACTCACCCACACCTTACATCACAAATGAAGGTGGAATCGAGAAAATAGCAGGTGTCATCTTGCAAGCACAAATGATTAGTCAATTGTTGAGTGCAGCTATTGATGGGCGATCGCTCTTATCAACTTGGTATGTTTGGCAGGAAATTATCTGGATTTGGGGATGGTCATTAACAGCTAGTTTACTGGCTTACTACATCCAACGCCTATCTTATTTGAGTATTATAGCTGGAGTTGCAATTGCTAGCCTCTATGGTATATCCCTTGTATTTTTAATTCACTGGAGTCTTTGGATACCACTTATTCCCTCTCTTATCAGCTTCATTATTACTATTATCATAGCCAGATACTTGATAAATACTTTTTTGAATTTTCCAAAAAATACACAAAATTTCGCACTCAATAAAAATATCTAATAAACATTTTTTATGAAAAATAATATATGAAACAATTTCTTCAGCAGTTAACTTCAATTATTACATTCATCATCATATTGATGAGTTTTCATAATACTTCACTAGCATTAGCACAATCAGGCTCAATTCGTTTCAATCCACCTCCACCACCAGCCGATCGCGGCGCACCTGGAAACCGAGGGGAAGGAGCTTCGCGGGGAGAATGTACTCAACCTGGTATACCTTTAACTGCTCTCGTACCCAGCTATGAACAACAATTAAATCAAGGCACAGAAACAGTTACAGTTACCCAAGTGTGGGCATTAACTAGTACAGAACAGCCGAGCTTCTGGTTTTATATTCCTTATCAAAAATCTTCTATTAAAGCCGTTGAGTTCGTTTTACAAACCGAGAAAAACACCACAATTTCTCGTAAAAATATTACAGTTCCTCCAATACCTGGAATTGTACGAGTGCAATTGCAAAATCAAGAAACTATTTTAGCAACTAACAAACCTTATCACTGGTTTTTTAAGGTAAGAGTTGTCTGTGATTCCCAGCAAGCAACAACATTAAATTATGTAGAAGGCTGGGTGCAGCGCGTAAATTTAGATGTATCATTACGCCAGCAGCTCAAACAATCCTCTCCACGTCAGCAAGCAGCAATTTACGCCAAGAACGGTATTTGGTACGATGCTTTGACGAGCTTAGCGGAACTTCGTTTGACAAATTTACAAGATTCACAACTGATTGAAGACTGGGAAAATCTACTCAAAGTAATTAAATTAGAAAAATTAGCAACAAAACCTCTGATTGGCACAAACTTTAAATAATAGACCTGCCTTGAAAATACTGTTGAGAGCCAGTTGCTTGGCTGTTGCTAAACCGCAGGGCGCGCTGGCTCCTGGGAGCAAAAGTCCCCTAATACTCCACCTCCAGCCCCTAAGAGCCTGCTCTTGGACGTTGTTTGAAAAGTGCGTATCTCGACTTATGGCAACTTTGTAATTTTTCGTGCAACTAAAGTTCGTTTGGGATTTTTTTGAGGCTGATGGTAACCACACAGGAGGTACGAGGAGTAGAGTAAAAAAGAGTTTTAGGATTTTTGCACAGATGCTCGAAGCAAAGGAATTTTGAAAAGGCAAATCTGGGTAGAGATTCTGGGATATCCTTAAATAAGTGAAAGATTTGCCAAAAAAGTAAGAATGAAGCTGGCAGCAAGAGTAAGTCAGGTAACACCTTCATTAACCTTAGCGATCGCAGCCAAGGCTAAGGCACTGAAGGCAGAGGGCATAGATGTTTGTAGTTTTAGCGCTGGCGAACCAGATTTTGATACCCCAGTGCATATCAAAGCCGCAGCAGCAAAAGCTTTGGATGAAGGCAAAACCAAGTACGGTGCAGCAGCCGGAGAACCAAAGTTAAGGGAAGCGATCGCCCGTAAGCTTAAAACTGATAACGGTCTTGATTATAAGTCAGAGAATGTCATCGTCACTAATGGCGGTAAGCATTCTCTGTACAATTTAATAGTGGCGTTAATCGATCCAGGTGATGAGGTGATTATCCCTGCGCCCTACTGGTTAAGTTATCCAGAAATGGTAACCTTGGCTGGTGGAGTTTCGGTAATTGTCCGCACTGATGCAACCACAGGCTATAAAATTACTCCCGAACAACTCCGTAAAGCCATCACGCCCAAGACAAAGTTATTTGTCCTCAACTCCCCATCTAATCCCACGGGGATGGTTTACACGCCAGATGAAATTAAAGCTTTGGCAGAGGTAATAGTTGATGCAGATATCTTTGCTGTCTCTGATGAGATTTACGAAAAGATTCTCTACGACGGTGCAGAACATATCAGCATCGGTTCTCTAGGAAAGGAAATTTTTCAGAGGACTTTAATCAGTAATGGGTTTGCTAAAGCTTACTCGATGACTGGGTGGAGACTTGGCTATTTAGCCGGGCCAGTGGAAATTATTAAAGCTACGAGTTCCATCCAAGGACATAGTACATCTAACGTCTGTACCTTTGCTCAATATGGAGCGATCGCGGCGCTAGAAAGTCCCCAAGACTGTGTTGAAGAAATGCGTCAAGCCTTCGCTAAACGCCGACAGGTAATGTTAGACAGACTCAACGCCATTCCCGGACTGAGTACTGCTAAACCAGATGGTGCTTTTTATCTGTTCCCTGATATCAGCAAAACTGGTCTGAAATCCTTAGAATTTTGCGACGCCTTACTAGAAGAACATCAAGTTGCAGTCATTCCCGGAATTGCTTTTGGTGCTGATGACAACATCCGTCTGTCCTACGCCACAGATTTGGCAACGATTGAAAAAGGGATGGATAGGTTAGAGAAATTTGTCAAGTCGCGTATTTAGTCATTTGTCATTTGATTTAGTAATCATCATGCCCTCTTCTAACAGGAGGGCTTTTCTTTTACAGCAGCATAAAGGACAAGTCTATTTGCTTGTCATGTTATTGGGCATATCCAGAAAGCTATACGCATATTGCCATGCGGCAAGTCAGAAGGATAGATCTCATTTGGCAAGAAGAGAATATTGATATTTACGAAAGATTAAAACAGCAAGCAGTTAATTTGAACAAAGAAATCCCTCAGTTAATCAAGGAAATTATTGAACAAGAAATTAGACGAAATAGTGACAGCTAAGACTTTGTTGGAGCCAACTGTGGACTTTAAAATGCTACATGATGTTTTTTGATAAGTGATTAGGCAGATGTAATATCATTTATGAT
Organism: Nostoc sp. S4; assembly: GCA_029379225.1. Classification (GTDB taxonomy): domain Bacteria; phylum Cyanobacteriota; class Cyanobacteriia; order Cyanobacteriales; family Nostocaceae; genus Nostoc. Next base: position 135,597 of record JAQYWR010000008.1, read on the forward strand.
TTCCACGTTCCCGCACCCCTATTTTTTTATAGAGTTTTTCACCTTTAATTATATCCTCATATTGCTGCTCATAGGGAGTGAATCTGATGGATTCTTGTTTTCCTAAGCCCAAGACACCAAAAGTACAAAGGCTATTATAAAACAGTTCATGAACGCGTTTTTGAAGTATTTGGTTAAAATATATCAGGACATTACGGCAAAGGATAACATTAAACTCGTTAAAAGAACTGTCTGTTGCTAAATTATGCTGGGCAAAGACAATATTTTCTCTTAATGATGCTCGAAAAATAGCATTGTCATAAGCTGCCGTATAGTATTCTGAAAAAGACTTTTTGCCACCCGCTTTGAGGTAAAGGTGGGTATATTCTTGCATTAATTTCAGCGAAAAAATACCGCTTTTGGCATTTTGTAATACTTTCTCGTTAGTATCAGTAGCATATATACGACAACGGTGATAAAGTCCTTCTTCTTCCAGTAGAATTGCCATTGAGTAGACTTCTTCACCAGTAGAGCATCCAGCGTGCCAGATGCGAATAAATGGATAGGTTTGTAAGAACGGGATGACTTGACTTCTAAAAGTATTATAAAAGCTGGGGTCGCGATACATGGATGTGACATTTACAGTTAAAGCCAGCAAAAACCTTTCTAAATAGTTAGGGTTGTGGAGTAACTGCTCTTGCAAGGCAGAAATATTAGTTAACCCCTCTGATTCTATAAAGCTCTGAATTCGGCGTTTTATTGAAGAAAGTGCGTAATTCCGAAAGTCGTAACCATAGTACTGATACATCCCTTCCAATAGTAAACGTATTTCGATGTCCTCCAAGCTAGGTTTAGTCAAAGTCATAATAATTAATAATTGATAATGACGTTCGTTGGCTGAGCGTGTTGTAGCCAAGACTCGCTAACACTACGCTAGCGTAATTCGTAATTATTACCTCATTTTATTAATAGGCTTGTTTAAATAATGCTTCTGCAATTTGGATCGTTTATTATGATTAATATTTGAGGATTTTAGAGTTTTTATAACTCAAGTGAATCCTACACCGAAAAGAGCTTACTAGATCGATTAAATTTTAAATATGATAATGCTGCTGATTTTAGATTTCAGTTTAACCAAGTAGCTGTTACTCCTAAAACAGCGATCGCAGTTATCGAAATCCCAGTCAGCCATCTCACCTGGTAACGCAGATTTTTTATCTCTTGATTGAGACTTTCTGTCTGGAGTGCAGAATATGGTTGAACTGGTGTAACTTCAATGGCTAATTCTTGGGGTTTAGCTGGGGGAGTTCCAAAAGTCACCTGGGAATGTAACCAATTAGCAATTAGTTGGGGACAGTTCTTTTTAAACCAATTGAAAGCCAAGATTCTAAAAACTGGTTTGGACATGCGGGCAATTAATTTCATCAACCTGTTTACAGGTTTTATGGGAAGCTTTTGGTTAATCAAGTTAACCGAGCCAACATCATACAGACAATCCAGAATTAATTTCACAGTGGCTTCCTCACTGTTAATTAGGTTTTGCAGTAATAGCAGAACATCATGCATACGCTCTGCTTCAACATGTTTTTCTACCAATGTTTCTGGACGAATTACTGATGTATTTAGGGAGTTTTTTCTTACTATTGTCATATTAGAAACATAACAGGTATGTTAATGTAAGTACACCTATCCACCGAGATAAAGATATATTATCTAGAGAAATAACCGAAAAAGTTTCATGAAACAGAGATATTTGCTTGAAAGACAGAAGTTATATAGATTATTTTATGACTGAAATGAATTTCCTGTCATTGATATTGTTTTGACTAAAGAATTGGGCATGGAAAGATGGAAAGAGGAGACAAAGAACATAATTCTTAACTCAACACTACACAGGAGCCAGTTGCTTAGCTGTCGGCAGAGCCGCAGCTAAGCAACTGGCTCTCAACAGTCATCAATCAACACTCCCTCACCGATACAGCCAGACCCGCAGCAATGAAAGCAGTTGTTCGGTATCTACAGGTTTGGTGATATAGTCAGAAGCTCCGGCTTCGATGCATTTTTCGCGATCGCCTGGCATGGCTTTGGCAGTTAAAGCAATGATTGGTAGCGAGCGAAATTCTGGTTGCTGGCGAATGGCGCGGGTGGTTTCGTAACCGTCCATTTCTGGCATCATGATATCCATCAAAACGATGTTGATATCGGGATTAGCTTGCAGCTTCTCAATGCCATCTCTACCATTTTCGGCAAACTCTACTACCATCTGATAGCTTTCTAAAAAGCTGGTAATAGCAAAGATATTTCGCAGGTCATCATCGACAATCAGAATTTTCCGATTTGCTAGCACTGGGTCAGTTTGATGTAGCTGTTCGAGAATTTGCCGCTTTGGTGATGGCAGATTTGCTTGGACTCGATGCAAAAACAGCGCAGTCTCGTCTAACAACCGTTCTGGCGATCGCACATTTTTAATAATAATTGTCTCTGCTAGTCCCCGCAGTTGGGTTTCTTCTTGGCGGCTGAGTTCTTTACCGGTGTAAACAATAATTGGGAGTTTCATCAGCCTGGGTTCTAGCTTGATCTGCTCAATCAGTGCAAACCCGCTCATATCGGGCAGACCTAAATCCAGCACCATACAATCAAAGTGCTGCGATCGCAATATTTGCAGTGCTTCTTTTCCCGTACCCACGGCTGTACTCTGGACGTCGTTATTACCAATCAGTTCGATAATACTTTGGGCTTGTATTAGGTCATCTTCTACTACTAAAAGATTTTTTACCTGACGCTCAATAAAGCCTTTAATCTCAGTCAATACTTGATTTAAAGCTTCTGGAGAAACGGGTTTTTGCAGATAAGTAATTGCTCCTAGCTTTAATCCGCGTTGCTGTCTCTCATCCACAGAAAGTATGTGTACTGGGATGTGCCTGGTGTCTGGGTTATGCTTAAGGCGATCTAGCACTGTCCAACCATCCATCTCTGGCATGTGGATATCTAGCATAATCGCATTCGGCTGAAGCTGTTGTGCTAATGCCAGACCTTGTTTGCTTTGTAAGGAAACGATTCCTTTAAAGCCCTGCTGACGTGCCATGTCTAGTAAGATGCGGGCGAATTTATCATCATCCTCGATAATCAATAAAACGCGATCGCCCGATTCAATTATTAATCGGTCATCTGGGATTTCGTTGGCAGTGGAAAGCACTTTCACTGCTGGAGAAATCTCCACAGAGGTGCTTCGGCTTTCAACTGGCGGCGCTTTTATGGTGGGGGGCGCTAACGTAGTGAGAACATTTGTAGCCGTTTGAGTCTTGCTCTCAGCTTCACTTTGTGGTATAATTTGCTTTCCTTCAAGCGGTAAGTAGAGAGTGAAAGTACTTCCCTGATTTGGTTGGCTGATTAGCTCAATTCTCCCCCCCAAAAGTTGAGCTAGTTCGCGACTAATGGACAAGCCCAAGCCAGTTCCGCCGTACTTGCGGCTAGTTGTGCCGTCTGCTTGCTGAAATGCCTCAAAAATAATTTTCTGCTTCTCGACTGGAATGCCAAGTCCTGTATCGCTGATTACAAAAGCAATCAGCGGACTTTCGGCTGGGGGTGTTTGAGTTACCATGTTAATTTGTAACTTCACGCCTCCCCGTTCAGTAAACTTAAAGGCGTTAGCTAGGAGATTTTTTAGCACTTGTTGCAAGCGCTTGGAGTCAGTAGAAATGACTGGCGGTAATTTGTCGTCTAGTTCAATGGCAAAAGTGAGTTTTTGATTCTCGGCAACTTGACGGAAAGTTTGCTCTAAAGATGCAAGCAAATCTGCGAAGGCAAATTGCTCAATGTCTACTGACATAGTACCCGACTCAATTTTTGCCAAATCCAGAATGTCGTTGATTAATTCCAGCAAATCAGTCCCAGCAGAGTAGATTGTGCGGCTGTACTCTACCTGTTTGTCGGTTAAGTTCTTCAGAGAGTTATCTGATAGCAGTCTTGCTAAAATTAACAAGCTATTTAGCGGTGTCCGTAACTCGTGGGACATGTTCGCCAAAAATTCTGATTTATATTTGGAAGACAACGCCAGTTGCTCGGCTTTTTGTTGTAATGATTGTCTCGAACGCTCAATCTCTTGGTTTTTGCGGGCAACTTCCCGATTTTGAATTTCTAAAAGTTCTGCTTTTTCTTCTAGTTCTTCGTTGAGTTGCTGTAATTCTTCGTTAGATTGCTTGACAATGAATTGTGATTCCTCCAATTCGTGGGCTTGTTCTTCTAAGAGTTGATTGCTTTGCTGTAATTCTTCTTGCTGACTTTGCAGTTCTTGTGTTAAAGCAACAGACTCGGCAAGTAGTTGGTGAGTTTGCGCTTGTGAGGCGATGTTATTTAAAAACACACCCAAAGTTTCACTCAATTGCTCTAGAAATATCAGGTGCAACTCGTTAAAAGGCGCAAAAGATGCAAGTTCAATTACGGCATTTACCTGGTCTTCAAATTGTATAGGCAATACAATAATATTTAGCGGTGGAGCTTCTCCCAAACCGGAAGTGATGCGAATATAATCACTGGGAACTCCTGTTAAGAGGATTCTTTGTTTTTCTAAGGCGCATTGTCCCACCAATCCCTCGCCCAATCGAAATTGGTTTGCTAAGTTTTTGCGCTCTTTGTAAGCATAACTATTCAACAACTTCAGCACTGGCTCGTCGTTAATTGATTCCATCGCATAAAAAACGCCAGCAGATGCCCCAACTAGGGGAGCTAAGTTCGACAAGATGGTGCGAGACACAGTTTCTAGATTTCGCTGCCCTTGAAGCATTTGGGTAAATTCAGCCAAATTAGACTTGAGCCAGTTTTGCTCGTCATTTTTTTGAGTTGTGTATCGCAGATTCACAATCATCAGGTTGAAGGTTCGCTTGAGGACGCCAATTTCGTCCTGGCGATCGCTATTTGGTAAATTTACCGTTAAATCTCCATCTGCTACCTTTTGAGCTAAATCAGAAACTCGCTTGAGCGGTAATGAAATGTGTCTGGTAAGGATAATTGCAATTAAAACTAAGATCGCACCAAATAGAGGAATACTATAAACAGTGGTAGCGAGCGTTTGACTAGCAGCTAGCTGCGCCCTCTGGGAACGCTGCTTTAGAAGTATATTCTCCTCATTTCTCATCGCCTCGATAAGTTTGCGAATCTCAGTCATCAATTGCTTGCCTCTGTCTGTCAGAACAACCTTCTGGGCAGCTTCAAAATTTTGATTTTGGCGCAAATCGATAGTTTCTTTAAGTTCAGCCAGCTTTTGAGCAATTAGTGGCTGTAAAATATCAAGCCGATTCTGTTGGTTGGGATTGTCTGCTGTTAACGTCTGAAGTTCATTAAGTTGTCGATCCACTACTTGAATCGCAGCATTATAAGGTTCTAAATAGCGCTGTTCTCCAGTAATTAGGTAGCCACGTTGCCCAGTCTCAGCATTTGTCAGTTGCAAGTTAAGAGCTTCAAGCCTACTTAATACATCGTAAGTATGGTTTTCTTGGCGGGAAGTTTCAATTAGCTTATTAGTACTTTGGTAAGAGATTAAACCAATCGTACTCAGAATTGCCAAGCTCAAGGCAAAACCTGCTCCAATTTTGGTTCCAATCTTCAAACGGTTCAACATTATTCCAGACAGTTAATTTAAATTTTTTGTGTTGCTGTTGTAAGTAATTTGATAAACTTTCGGCTATACAAATATAGAATATTGCCTTGAAGTTAAATTATGTTTTTTACTATAAAGTATCATAAATATTTTTTAGATAAAATTTAATATTCAACTGAATAAATAGTATAACTTATTTCCAAAGAGGCAACCATCTCCTTTTATAATTAAATCTTCCGGTAGATAATTAGATTACTAATCTTAGAGTATAAACTTAATATCTAATTTAAATCCTAAAGGCTAGTTTTCATGAGTGCAGTAATCGATCTAGCAAAACCCAAATTCTACAAAGGACAACAAGTAGAATTTATTGGTGGATTAGGAAGCATAATTGAATGCTCTTGTAATTGTGGACATTGTTCGTATCTTGTAGAAATGGAAATGGGCGAACAACCAGAAATGGGTAGGATTGGTTATGAAACTACTATTTTATTATTTGAAACAGATATTATTTCACTTCAACAATAGGCTCTGGCAGCTGATAATTTCCAGCTTTGAGCGTCATTTTATTAATTCATAGCTCCCCGATTTCTATGAGAAATTGGGGAGCTACATATCATACTTGATATTTAGTTAAAATTTACTAAGTTGCAGTGAAAAATAGTATATATGAACAAAGAATATGAGGAAATAATAATCCCCTTAATCTCACTCATCTTGCCCATTGAATTGCACTTGGTACTATCTGACGATCGCTCTTAGTTACATTGACTGGGGGTTGATTATATATCCGAAAATTTTGAATATTGTTACTCTCTAAAATAGCTCTTGCACCAGCCATATAAATATCAGTAGCATTTAGAAAAACAATGAAATTGCCAACCTTCAGTTGATTTTCATAATAATTAGCTAAATCTTCAGCAACTCCTAAAGAATTATAGTTATCTTTAGTAATTACTGAAACTTGACTCATAGGAAAGCCAGCTTTCTTAAGTTCCGTAAGTGCTGTTTCTACATCTTGATGATGAGAAAAAACACCAAGTCCATGTTTATAACGACTTTTAGGAGACAAATATGGTTGATAAATACCGCAGTTTTGAATGCTATAGCGATTAAAAATCTTCTTAGCAAAATGAATCTCAATTTCTATACCAGTTATTATTACCAAATAGTAACCTCTGAAGACTAAATCGCTATAAACTTCTGCTCGATCTTGGGGAATTCCTAAACCTAGCAACGCACCAGCCAAACTACCTGCCGCTACACCGATCGCACCACCTGCTATAGTGGTAGCGATCGTTGTTGCTTCTGCTCCGGCTACCATGATTGAACCTATACCAGGAATTGCTAACATACCTATATTTGTCGATGAGTTAGCAAAACCACCTAAAATATTACAGGTAGAATCCTGAAGTATATTGCTAGCATCGTCTTTAACTTCAATACCAGCAATATCACTTTTTTCTTCCACCTTCCGTGCAATTACAGAAACTTTGTGCATTGGAAAGTCTACAGCTTTTAGTTCCTGGAATGCCAATTGTGCATCTGAATACTTAGCGAAAACTCCTATAAATTTTCGCTCTTTTTCTGATGTCATTATTACCCGCTTATTCCGACTTCAAATGATTCCCAAATTTTTTAATTAATCTGAGGTAATTACACAGCACTACGAGTTAGTAAACCCCAAAGGAAAATTAATAGCATTGCACCAAGAACAGCAAATAAGATGCTTCCAAGTGATAAGGCCCCTACGGATGCAGCTGCTGCTGAACTACTTCCTAACAAAGTTTGACCTAAATACCCACCAACTACAGCTCCGAGAATTCCTAATACAATTGTTGAAAGAATACCGCCACCTTGGGTTCCCGGATAAAAGAATTTAGCTAAAGCGCCTGCAATTAAGCCTAAAACTAACCAAGCTATGATGTTACCCATGATGTCTCTCCTCTGTTCAATAAAATGCTACTTATTTGCTTTTGACTACTCTTAGATTAAATTTTTTGGCAAAATTTCCGATCTACCTAGAGAACTAATATCAAAAATCTTCAGATATTATTTGATGCTTATAAAGTCATCTTTGAGGATGAATGTACGGAATAATCGAGACTTGGGAAATAAAACAGGTTGAAAGCTGGTTTTGAGACTTGAAATTTATACTTAATCCAGCTAGGAAAATTTGTAACAGTAATTCAACTCTAGTATTTAGCAATCTTATTTTCTTTGCTTCAATTTACGAGGCTCAGCTCTTTGACTTATCTGATAAGTCGGAGATAAAAATGCTATTACTAATCTAAAATGCTCTAATTTCATCTCCAGATAGAAGAATCAAATCATTCTTTTCTCTCTTTTGGATATTAGTTAGATTCTATTAGAGGAATTTACTTGATAAACAACTACATAGAATGGATAAAAATATTTTTCAAAAAAACATCTGAAGATAGAAGACTTTATCAATATCGCGAAGTAATTTGAATATATTGCAATCCAAATTTGGCAAGCAATAAAAAATAAATAGTTAACTAATTTAGGAGCAAATTATGAGTCTTGAAGATAGAGCAAAAGCCGTTGCTAAAAACATCGAAGGTAAAGCGCAAGAAATAGTTGGAAATATAACTGGCGACCCTGAAGATAAAGCCGAAGGTCAAGCTAAGCAAGCTGAATCACAGGTTCGTCATACAGTTGAAAATGTCAAAGATGAAGTTAAGAAAGGTCTAGAGTAAACTGAATTTTATATCAAAAGAAGGTGCAAGTAGAACTATAATTTACTAAACCTTCTTTCTAATTTTAATTTTCTGTGTCTTTATTGAGTTTAAGTTTTGATACATTAGTTTGCAACTGAGTAGAGCGATCAATTAAAAAATAAAAACAAAATTTTGATTATCGAAAAAAATAATTTTGAAATCAGTGCGAAATTCTGTTTCTGTCTACCTCCTAATTCTAAGTTTTTTATTAGTGTTCGTAGGATTTTATTTGCGAACACTATTTTTTGTAATTCTACTTTGATTTTTGAAGATTTTCGTTCCTTAGATCCTCGACTTTTTGGCAGAAGTCGGGGATCTAACTTTTCACGAACGATTAAGTATGGCTATATTTTTAGTTTATAAACAAATAGCCTCTGAACTTCTAGTTTTCATCAGCCACAGGTAGACGTATTGTAAATGTACTACCTTGTCCTGGTTCGGATATCACATCGATTGTGCCTTGATGTGCTTCAATAATGCAGCGAGATAGATATAGTCCTAAACCACTACCAGAACGCTGGTGTTTACCTTGGCGAAATCGCTCAAATAATATTGCTTGGTCTTGTTTAGAAATTCCCGACCCTGTATCTTGAATATTAATAGTTACATCTGGCAAATCAAGATAGCAGTGAATATTTACAGAACCTCGATCTGTAAATTTGATAGCGTTACCGATGATATTTGTAAAAACTCGCCGCAGTTCTACGCGATCGCCCATCACTGTGGTTGCAATTTTTCCTATATCAATATTCACAACTAATCCTTTTTCTTCGGCTAAGGGAGTTAATTCTTGAGCAACTTCACTAACTAATTCCTGAATATCACAAGGAGAAATTTTTAAGATTTTACAGCCTGCCTCATGACGATAAACTTCTAACAAAGTATTTACCATTTCTAGCAGGTCTTGGTTACTGCCAATCATGGTATTAATTATTTCTTGCAATTGTGGCGAAACTTCGCAAAACCTGCCTTCTAGCAACAATTTTAAAATCCGGTTCGAGGCTACTAGTGGTATACGTAAATCGTGAGTAAAACGCGAGACAAAATCTGCCCGCAAGTTAGCCATTTGATCTCGTTCGTCGATACTATGCTTAAGCCGCAGGAGCGATCGCACTCGTGCATCTAGTTCATCTGGATCGAATGGTTTACGAATAAAGTCATCTGCACCTGCATCAAGTCCTTGAACAACGCTTGACTCATAATGAGCTGTAATTAGCAAAATCGGGATAAATGGCAATGCTTGATTTTTTCGGATGCGTCGAGTAAATTCATACCCATCGATCCCTGGCATCATCACATCTAAGAGAATTAAATCTGGTGGCGACTCTTCAACCATATTCAGAGCAATTTTACTATCTTCCACTAAGCTAATTTCATAGTCCTTATCTTGTAGGACTGCTTCTAGGATGAGTAAATTGTCAAGAATATCATCAACGACGAGAATTTTATCTTTTTTAACAGTTTTAGTTAAAGACATGGCTAAATAAAAAAAGACGTGCTTGGCTATCCCTCGCAAATCTAGTAATAGCTTACTTCAACAGCGGTGAGATTATTAAATATTTCACTTTTTCGTTTAAAGTTACTGAATTTAAGATAACTAATTCAGCAATTCTACTTAAATAATTCGTATAATATATATTTAGCGGTATTAAATTTAGTTTTTATTAAGTATATTAGCTAGTTGATTCTCCATAGCTGCGAGTAAAGTGCTAGGGTGAAGTAGTTTAGTCCATTGTGGGTGCATTCTTCTTAGTCTAGGAAGAGTAACTGATTGAATAGCCCCAGACTGGGACTTGCTACCAGATTTCAGAATTCAGTTGTATGCCATAAAAGATCTATCTTCAAAACAATGTATAAAAATATTTTTTAATTTAATTATATTGTTCAGATAGAAACCTTGCCTCTTGAAAAACTTCCGATATCGGGTTATTTATGTCTAATGGTAGATGCCATTCAGGGAACAATCCCAGAGATATTGCTTTTTGTATAAAATCCTGAATGTGACAACAGGATTATTTTAATGTGTACTTTAGATAGATAACAGTAAAGTTAAGTAACTATGAGTGAAATCAAGATCCTCGTGATTGAAGATCATAACCTTACGAGAATTGGTTTACGGGCTGCCCTGCAAACCCAGCCAGAAATAAACATTGTTGGTGAAGCGGCCAATGCCGCAGATGGAATAGAGCTATTGAAAACTCTCAAGCCTGATGTTGCTACTATTGACATTGGTTTGCCAGATATGGATGGTATCGAACTGACACGAACAATTAGGCAATATCAAGCAGAGAAGGAAGACTATACAACAAAGCTGCTGATTTTAACAATGCAAAATAGCGAGCAGGCAGTCTTAGCAGCATTTGCAGCAGGTGCAGATTCTTACTGTATGAAGGATATCGAAAGTGAGAAACTAGTAGAAGCTGTGCAAACGACCTATGCAGGTAGCTCGTGGATCGATCCAACGATCGCAGACCTTGTACTACAGCAAATACGTCAAGATTTCCCTGATACTAGCAGAGGAACCGCAGGAAAAAGAGTGTTGATTGAAGGTATTGACCCAGATATTGAGAAAACTATCGTCAGCTATCCTTTAACTCAACGCGAAATGGATGTTTTAGAGTTGATTGTCGCTGGGTGTGATAATGCAGAAATCGCTAAAAGACTTTATCTAACAGTTGGTACTGTCAAAACTCATGTTCGCGGGATTCTGAATAAACTCTGTGTTGCTGACCGTACACAAGCTGCTGTGCGTGCCTTGCGTGCGGGATTAGTACCTTAAAAAATCAAAAAAATAAGTACAAAGTCAAAATCAATACTGGATTATGATTTTTGCACTTGACAAAAATCATAAAATACGCAATAATTGTAAATTGTGGATAAAGATAATTGCCAGCGGAACTGGCGGAATTGGCAGACGCGCTAGATTCAGGTTCTAGTGCCGCAAGGCTTCCGGGTTCAAGTCCCGGGTTCCGCATTTTGAGTTATGACTTAAGAGTTAGGAGTAGAAAGCTAATTTAGTTTATTTTAATTCCTAACTTATCATTCCTGAGTCCTAACTTTTTGATGTTAACCAGCTTACAAAATCCCCTAATCAAGCAAATCCGCAAATTACACTCAACCAAAGAGCGGCATCAGCAGCAGTTATTTTTGCTAGAAGGGACGCACTTGTTAGAGGAAGCTTGTGCGGTGAATTACCCACTACAAACAGTGTGTTGTACTCCAGATTGGCAAGCAACCCATTCATTGTTGTGGGAAGAAGCTTGTAAGCGATGCGATCGCGCCGAAATTGTGAGTAGAGAAGTATTGGATGCGATCGCCACTACAGTCCAACCCGATGGTGTCGTAGCAACAGCAAAACGCAGCGATGCTCAAACCCAAGCGCCTTTTACTGGTATAGTCCTAGCTTTAGAAACAGTACAAGATCCTGGTAACCTGGGTACGATGATTCGCACTGCGGCGGCGGCTGGGGCATCAGGATTGTGGTTAAGTGGAGATAGTGTAGATTTAGACAATCCCAAAGTTCTACGTGCTTCGGCGGGGCAATGGTTTCGCCTAGCAACCGCAGTAACCCAGGATTTAAAAGCGACAGTACAACAAAGTCAGCAAGCAGGAATGCAGGTAATAGCAACATTACCTAATGCCAGCTTAACTTATTGGCAAGTGGACTGGCGAAAACCGAGTTTGATATTGCTGGGGAACGAAGGTGCTGGGTTGTCAGCAAATTTAGCAGCAATGGCAGATAAGCAAGTGAGAATTCCTCTGAGTCCTGGGGTGGAATCCTTGAATGTGGCGATCGCAGCTGCTTTAATGTTGTACGAAGCTCAGCGGCAAATGAGTCATTAATCATTGGTCATAAGTGATTAACAAAGGACAAATGACTAATGACAAACTTTCATTTTGTTTTTTGCTCAAAATATTGTTCGATATCGGCAACGGCGTCTTCAAAAGCTGCTAAATCAATATCTGTCAAATCATTAACTTCGATTTCATTAGCGCTCTCAGGATGCAATTTTGGTGTCTGTCGATCCTCAGTAGAATTTTCTTGTAACATATCCTCCAATTGGTCGAGGGCTTCTTGAAACTCTCGATCGGGGTCGTAGTGCTGTGGTCGCTGACTTTGCTCCATAGGTTGACTTAAAAATCCTAATTTACTAGCGTAATTTTTATAAATTTAAATTTTGCATATATGACATCATAATTTGTGCCTATCTGCTTTATCAACTTTAGAGCGATCGCTATTTTCGGCTACTTGCTGACATCGAAGGCATCCAGAGAAAGCAACGCCTACTGGAAAGCGCTATGCAATGAACCTACGAGCCAGTAAGGGAGAGTGCGATCGGCTTCACTACTACCTTAATTTAGCAGGGTAAGCACCCCGACTTTTTTGAAAAATCTGGGTTCTGGGGATCTGATTGAGCAATGACTTAAAATTGTAAATGTTTAGTCAAAAATAGCAAATAACTATGCATCCCCCATTAAAGGTTGATATTCCCAATTAAGTGTATGCGAACGAATACAACTTGCAGAGGATTTACGGGATAGCATTCTAACTGACACTAATGCAGTAACTCTGAGCGAGCAGCAAAAACAAGAATTGGATAAACGTTTAGAAACACATCGTCAAAACCCAAACCAGGGTTCAATCTGGGAAGAGGTTAAGCAAAGACTGGGTTTTTCTAAATAATTTATCAGTTAATTATTAGCCGACAAGCATTGAATCAGACTTAAATATTGAAATAAAAATCAGTAAAGGTAACTTTGATATGTCGTATAAAGTTAGTATTGTTATCGAAAAAGACGAATATGGATATTATGCTTATTGCCCCGAACTTCCTGGTTGTCAATCTCAAGGTGATTCCCTAGAAGAAGTACGGGCAAATATTAAAGAAGCAGTTGAGCTTTATATAGAAACCTTGTCAAATTCAGAAAAACAGGCGCTTCAGAACAAGGAAATATTCACAATCACCTTAGAGGTAAAAGTTGCCTAAACTGCCGTGCCTCATTGCAACAGAAGCGGAAAAACTCTTATTAGATGCAGGCTTTATTCAAATTAGAAGTAAAGGAAGTCACAGGATTTATTTTCGAGAAGAAGTGAGAGTAGTGATTCCTTTTCATTCACGAAAAGTATTACACCCAAAAATAGTTAAACAGGTTATACAAGCCATTGAGATTTCTGAAAATGAAACGACAGCAGAAGAAGTATCCGAAACAGATGAATAAGAATACTACCCTACCAAAAGGTGGATTTTAAGGGACTTACAAAAAATAAATCATCCCACATTATTTGTAGATTTGTAGGGATGTTTTTTCATTGGAAGTTCCTTAGTGCTACCAAAAATTGTTAACTCTACAGCAACTCAAACCGTGCTTGAAAGAACCGCAGATATTTTGGTTCGTAAATCATCTTTAGTCCGCAGAGGCGATCGCGATTATAATAAACTTCTTCAACTGCTTCAGCAGTCAAATCCATATGAGCTTGGGTATACACCCGCCGGGGAATAGTCAAGCGTACTAGTTCTAACTCTGGATAATAATTATCGCCTGTTTGTTTACTGCGTCCTGCGGAAACGATACCCCGTTCCATTGCCCGAATACCCGCCTCTACATACAGTTCGGCTGCTAGGCGTTGTGCTGGAAATTCATCTTGGGGTATTTGTGGTAAAAAGCGTTTGGCATCTAAATAAATCGCATGTCCACCAATGGGCACAACAATTGGAATACCCCAATCTAACAACTTTTGTCCCAGATACTCAACTTGCCCGACACGCGCACGAATATGATCGTCTTTAACTGACTCTTCGATACCGCGTGCCATAGCTTCCATATCTCGGCCAGCCATACCCCCGTAAGTATGCAGACCTTCATAGATTACGATTAAATTACGTGCTTCTTCGTAGAGATTATAATCATTAAGAGCCAGCCAACCGCCGATATTTACTAGTGCATCTTTTTTTCCACTCATGGTGCAGCCGTCAGTATAGGAGCAAAATTCATGTAAGATAGTGGCGATCGCTTGATTGCGATAATCTTCCTCTCGCTGCTGGATAAAGTAGGCGTTTTCCACGGCGCGAGTCGCATCAAGAATAATCCGGATACCGTAGCTTTGGGCTAACTGATATACCGCCCGCAAATTAGCTATTGATATCGGCTGTCCACCTGCCATATTCACAGTTCCAGCAACGCTGATGTAGGGAATGCGTTCTGCCCCAACTCGCTCAATTAAATCTGTAAGCTTTTGCAGGTCTATATTACCCTTAAATGGATGCAATGATTCGGCATCGTGGGCTTCGTCAATAATTACATCTACAAATGTACCGCCAGCTAACTCCTGATGCAGCCTGGTTGTGGTGAAATACATATTGCCAGGTACATAATCGCCTGGTTTTATCAATATTTGAGAAAGAATGTTTTCCGCACCGCGTCCTTGGTGAGTGGGAACTATATAACGATAACCGTAATATTTTTGGATGTTTTCTTCTAAATTATAAAAATTCTTGCTGCCAGCGTAAGCTTCATCACCCAGCATCATCCCCGCCCATTGATAATCGCTCATCGCTGCGGTGCCGCTGTCAGTCAATAAATCAATGTAGACATCTTCGGAACGTAATAGAAAAGTATTGTAACCCGCAGCGGCGATCGCTTGCTCGCGTTCAGCACGAGTAGTCATTTTTAATGGCTCAACCACCTTGATTTTATACGGCTCTGCCCAAGAGCGATGGCGGCGTGGGGAACTGTGCTTAGCGTCAGTCATAAATTAATGCTCCTTGATGTCCGTCGGCTGAATATTGCACCCATTTTGGTTGCTAAAACGTGCTATTGCCAAGACTCTAATTTCAAGTCCGGCTAAATACTTGTTTTTAAAACTGACGGAAAGATGCGAGGACGCTGTGACGAGAAGAATTATTTTTAATCAACCAGACTTGAGATGACAAGTAATTTTAAGGCTTCGGCGCACACCACTGAGCTACTGCTTCAATTCGCGCTTGTTGCATCAATTCCCAAACTTGCGATTGATTACAACCATAGGTAGATGTTAACAATTCTTCACCTTGATGTTTTGCTTCATCAGCAGATGTGCCAAAAGTGATGATTTCTTCGTCTTGGTTACCTGTAATTTTCTCAACTGGAATCATACAGATGTATTGAGGTTCATTCTGTCTGATTTCTTGTACCATTACTTACTAACCTCACTGATAATAAATGTCTATTTTTAATATATTTCTAACTCCAGATAAACACTAATCAAAGAGAAACAGATTTAATATTTCCGTGATTGTGATTTAAAAAATACAATTTTTTATACATAGTTAAGATAATATTAAGAATTTTCTCAAAATCCTGCCTATCTGGAGTGTAAACAGTTACGTGTGTAAAAATTAAATTAAGCATCAATAAATATCTTTTTGTAAACTTTTGTTTGGTTTTTAGCTTGTAATACATTCTAAATTCTGTATTGAGTCGTTAAAAACATCATAAAAATTGGAGGTTATAAAATGGCATTTCGGAATAACTCAGTTACTAATTTGTGGCAGAGATTACGACAAGATTCAGTTGTTTGGGGGTCGTTAGGTCTTTGGATTAGTGCATTAATTGTAGTGTTAGTAATGCTAGCAGCGTTTTCTAACGCTTAATCTGGGCAAGATTATTCTAGTTCCTGGGCAGCAGCCTGGGAACTTAAATTGGGTAAACTGCCATCTCTAAAAAACTAAAATTATGAACTATAAAATTCTGGCAACACTTATAGTACTAGCTACTACTAGCTTTGTTACTCCTGCTAAATCTCAAGAACCTGTAACTGATACTCCAGCAAAATCAAGTCAAGTTTTGAATGCTTGTGTTCAAAATCAAGCCCAAACTTTACCAAATCCCTTTACAGATGTTCCGTCAGACCATTGGGCTTTCAAAGCAGTTATGACTATGTACTATTGTGGTGCATTTCGCAAAGCTACACCACCAGCTTTATTTGAAAAACTCCAACCAATTCAACGCCAACAGCAACCACAGCAAGAACAGCAGTTTGAAAAATAATAAATATAGTAACATTTATCTTAAAAAATCTCCCAAAAAGCTAAATTCGAGCCTCGATAATATCAATAATTTTCAACTTAATTCCTATTAAAAAATTAGATTAATTTTATTGCGAATTTTGTCCACTAGATAAAAAACTAAACTCTGATTTAAGATTCCATTGCTTACCGTCATGAAGCAGTAGAGTTAATTTGTCAGCCGTAAACTCAAAATTCAATTGACGCTTTTCAAATTCTGGCCAAGCAGCTTTAAAATTCTGCTTTGTTAAATCTCGAAATGCAACTGTCATGTGGGGTGTAAAAGGTCGGGTTTGAGAAGCTTGGTTAAGAATTCCCAACTTATTTTCTACATAAGCCATTAAATTAGCTTGCAAAGTCAAAAGTTCTTGACTTCTGACTACATTAATATAAATAACACGGGGTGGAAAGGCAGCAAATCCACTGAGTGTAATGGGTACTGACTTTTGTTCGCTAGCAAATTCCTTCAAAGATGCTTCTAGCAATGAGACGTTAGCATCTGCCCATTCAAAGGGCGGTTGCAAGGTAATATGAGGCGGAGACTTTTGTGCCCCGCGACTGGCATAATTATCAGCAAAATACTGCTTGATTTGATTAGCGTAGTTTTGAATGTCTTGTGGTGGTAAAAGGGCAATGAAAAAACGGCTCATTGAATTTTAGATTTGGAATTAGAGGAAGAAGTTAAATTTAATCAATTACAGTACTCACAGGAGAATTTAGAATTCAGGTCTTTTGTAATGGGAGCTAGCAAGCAAATGCCAACATTTGTCAAGATTGAGCAAGGGAAAGTCGATAAACCTACCTTTGACCAATATATACCTGCTCATAAAGCCTACATTCAGGAGTTGATTGCTAAAGGACACAAAGCGCGAACAGGCTATTGGGCAGAAGCGCGAGGTGGAATGTTGCTGTTTGAGGCAGCCTCAAGGGCTGAGGCAGAAGCGATTGTAGCTAGCGATCCATTGGTACAACACGGCTGTGTCAACTATCAGCTATACGAATGGCGGATTGTTATGGAATAAGGCACACTTACTGACTTTTAATGTTATGCTTTTATAAGACCTGGATCTATGCGACTGCAACACCCAAACCTTGTCAGAACCGGAAGGTAGCAGCAACACGGGAGGCTTGTGGTAGGCGTAGTCTCCGGGTCGCCCTATTTTAGGAGCGTTCAGCAGCAATGCCTGGTTTTGGAGATATTGTTCAAAAAGCTTTTTATCTTGGTGTGGGACTAGCTTCTTACGCTGGGGAAAAAGCAGGGGGGAAATTAGCCGAACTGCGATCGCAAGTCCAAAAACTGGCAGATGAAATGGTGGCTAAGGGCGAAATGAATACAGAAGAAGCCCGCCGCTTTGTCGAAGATATGATGAGGCAAGCCCAACAACCCCAACAATCTAGTGCAACCTCCGAAAAAACGCCTCCTTCAGAACCTCGCCGCATCGAAATTTTAGAGGAAGATGAAGAACCAACGGTGAAAGAGGCATCAACTGAAAACGTAGATCGATTACGCGACCAAGTGCTAGAACTGCAAGAAGAGTTAAAACGATTGCAACGCGATTAGTCAAAAGCATTGTTTTAGCCTTAAATTAAGTAAAAACTGGCATTTTGACATGGCGCTATATATACAATACTTGATATAATACGTTCCCTAATCTGTACTTTAGTATTTCAAATTAGACAGCGCAAAACGTCCTGTTTATAGCCTGTAAAGGCGTCAAGTTTATGGAGCAATGGCAAAAAGATTTAATAGAAATCGTAGAAACAGTGGCAGATGAGGTAGAGCGTTTCTTCCTAGGAATGGGTGAAATGGTAGACGCCTTTTTTGAGTTAACGGAAGAAATTAGCGAGCAAGTACACAGTAGCATTGTCACTGAAGTCGATCAGTATTTACAGGATGCTTACTGGGAGTTGGAAGATGTTGTAGCAGATTTAGATCCAGGTTTTCCCTATGCAGTTGAACCCACAGCGGAGAAAAATCCAGCTTGTATCGGTTGTACTCACTACCACGGTCAAGTTTATGGCGGTAACTTGTTAGTTTGTGCCATGCATCCCCACGGTTATGAAGATGAGAATTGTCCAGACTGGGAAAAACAGGAGTGTTGAGTGGTGACTGGAGATTGGGGGAGACGAAAAGAGAATTTCATCCCACTACCCCACCTCTGCTACACTTCCCATACCCAATGACCAATGACAAATCACAACTAACAAATGACAACTAACAATTTACCAGAAAGTCTATCCCAGCCAAGCCAAAAAATGAAGTATGGCGAGCGTAATATCGCGGAAGGCGAACTAATTACGTTTCCTAATCCGCGTGTGGGAAGACGATATGACATTAGCATTAGTTTGCCAGAATTCACTTGTAAATGTCCCTTTTCCGGCTATCCTGATTTTGCGACTATTTATATTACCTATGTGCCTAACGAACGGGTAGTAGAGTTGAAGGCACTCAAGCTTTACATTAATAGTTACCGCGATCGCTATATTTCTCACGAAGAATCTGCCAATCAAATTGTGGATGATTTTGTTGCAGCTTGTGACCCCTTAGAAGTTACCGTAAAAGCAGATTTCACGCCTCGCGGCAATGTTCATACTGTAATTGAAGTACATCACCAAAAAAGTCATTAGTTACAAGTCATTTATTAAGTAAAAATAAAATTACCGTAGGGTATGTTAGGCGTATATTTTTAGATGATTTGTCACAAAAAAGACGATCGAAGCGCTATTTGTCACTATGTAAATATTGGCGCATTCAGCTAAAGCCCTGACACACCCTACCTTAAGATTTACTTTATAATTAGTCTTTCATTAACCATTGGTCATTGTTATTTGCAAAGGATAATGACAAATTACAAATCACAGCTGACATTAGCACCCAAGATGTGTAAAGTAGTTGAGTATTAGTAAACTAATCTTTAACACATCCATCTATGGATAGAAAAAGTAGAAAAACGCGACGCCTTTTCCTGCTAGTTGTTTCCTGTAGTATAACTGGTGTAATTTTAGGAGGTACTGCCAGTTGGGCAGAAAGCAATCTGTGTTTGCAAGATAGCAAGGTTACAAGTGATTGCCTAACCCAAGATCCAATCCAAAAAACCATCGAAGGAATGAGTACAGGATTGTTAGCTGGAGCTGGAGCCGCTTTTGGTGCAGCATGGCAGTTACGCCATGAAGATTAACTTAACATACCCTCAAGTTAGATATTCTTTAGTTAAAAGCGTTATTGGTCATTAGTCTTTTGTCCTTTGTATTTGCGAAGGACAAAGGAAAAACGGAGTAACATAATTTTGTAATACTAGACAAAAACCGATTTTTGTAGACCAATCCTTTAGCAATAATTATTAAAAAATTTCAAGTCATTTGACTGACTTAACCTGCATACGCAGCAAAATCATCGGAAGCAGCCCAAACACATATCAGACTTCTCACCAGATGTGGAAAAAGAAGATTAGTTAGTGATTAGAATCTGCGAACCAAACTTAGTCCTTGTTCGGATTTAAAACTTTCTTCAAATTTTATTTTTTCTCTTAATATTATGTCGGCTCAATAATAGTAATTCGACCGTAGGGAAGTAATCCCGAAAACATTGTAATTGCGTTGTTTTACTACCCTACGGCAAACCCCTTAAGCGAACGTTTCACTCGCTTGAGACGACATATTACGGACAATTTGCCGAACATCATATTAGATGCATAGACCCCTAAAGATTATATAATTGTCATTCTCTGTAGAAGCTCGCTTGCTTGCTGAAGTTTTAAACAAAAAGCGATCGCCTAACGTAATACAAATCACTTCACTTTTGGTAACCCTCTTCAGTTATAACGAACTATATTTTGTATGAAAGATAACTTCAGCCTCCGGGCAGGTATTTTCCGCTAATATTTTTTTTACTATTCGATCTACTACTATAAATCTAAAATTTACAGAGATGAAGCTGAGGTTAAAACCCCCTGGCTTGGACTGCTGCCGATCGCAATCAGTCTGGAACTTTTGCTCGAGAACAAGCAAAGGAATTGAATTATGGAAAGAATGATTCCACTCAGCACTACTGAAATTAATAGATTTTGTTTGTAGTTAGTGATTGTACTCAAATGAGCGATCGCTAAGTTGATATTCTAAATCGCTGCAACTGTAGGTTGCAAAATACAACTTTATCCAAGGAGAACATCGCTCGTGTCTAATTTTAAAATAGTTTCTACCGGTCTAGTGGCGATCGCCTTATTAGCAAGTGGTTGTGCACCAACGACTCCCCATGACCAGACTACATCTGAAGCTCCACCTGCTCAATCAGTGCAAACAACTGAAAGTCCATCACCAACTGTTTCACCAACTGCCTCACCAACTGCCTCACCAACCACATCAGGGCAAAATACCTCCAGTTCTTCAGACAAACAGTTTATGACTGAGGCTGCTCAAGGTGGTTTAGCAGAAGTCCAACTCGGACAAGTGGCATTAAAACGTGGAACTAGCAATGCGGTAAAACAGTATGCACAGCGCATGATTAAAGATCACACCCCAGTCAACAATCAACTTAAACAGTTGGCGAAGAAAAAAGGTGTGACTGTGCCAACTAAGCTCGACAGCACAAATCAGCAAGTCAAGCAGCGCTTATCCAAACTTTCTGGTACTAACTTTGACCGCGACTATTTGAATCAGATGCTTCAAGATCATCAAAAGGATGTTTCTGCATTTCAAACTGAAGCTCAACAAGGACAAGATCCAGACGTGAAAGCATTTGCGGCTCAAAAATTACCAACCCTCCAAGCCCACCTGCAACAGGTTAGTTCCCTTGTTAATTCTGGAAGTTCAACTAGTACCCCAACTCCAACCAGTACTCCATAAGTCCAAAATTCGATCGTTAAGGAAACACAATGTCTGAACTGTTTAAAGGAGAATTTTCTCGTCGTCAGATTTTGACCACTGCTGGATTAGGAGCGATTTCAGCCGCTGCGCTTGGTAGTATGGGCGAACAGGTTACTGCCCAGCAGCCAACTGGGCAAGCTACCCCACATGGAGGCACTTTGCCTCCTCAGATTCAGTTTCCGCCGATCTCAGAAAAGACAGAGGTTGAAACAGGGGGTCCTCCGACTGCATTGCCTCCAAAGCGACGTTTGGGGTTTGCGATCGTTGGATTGGGGAGACTGGCATTGGAAGAAATTATGCCAGCGTTTGCAGAATGTAAACTAGCAAAGCCAACTGCATTAGTTAGTGGCGATGCAGCCAAAGCCAATCAAGTTGCCCAACAGTATGGCATCAAACCGGAGAACGTTTATAACTATCAGAATTACGACAATCTCCGCAATAATTCAGACGTTGATGTAATTTATATTGTACTGCCCAACAGTATGCACCGGGAATATACGGTGCGTGGTGCCAAAGCGGGAAAGCATATTCTATGTGAAAAGCCAATGGCAACCACAGTCGAAGATGCTCAACAGATGATTGACGCGTGCAAACAAGCCAATCGCAAGCTGATGATTGCTTATCGCTGCCAATACGAGCCGCACCATCGAGCGATGATTGGGATGATTCGCAGCAAAGAATTAGGAACCATTAAGGTAATTCAAGCAGATAACGGACAAAACCAGGGTGGTGACTTAAACCAGTGGCGGTTGAAACGCGCTTTAGCTGGAGGTGGCTCTTTACCAGATGTGGGAATTTACTGCTTGAATGCAACTCGTTATTTAACAGGAGAAGAACCGATCGCAATTAGCGCCCAAATTTTTAGCACTCCTGGCGATCCGCGTTTCAAAGAAGTAGAAGAAAGTGTCACCTTCCAATTGCGGTTTCCCAGTGGGATACTAGGGATTTGCTCCACTAGTTACGGCTTTCACGAAGCGCGGCGGTTTCGCGTCTTCGGTTCTGATGCTTGGGGACAACTCGATCCAGGGTTTTCCTACAACGGTTTGCGGATGATGATATCGCGCAAATCACCAACAAATAGCATGGCAGAAAACCTCAGCGAAGTGCGGATAGGTGAAAAGAACCAGTTCGCCTTGGAAATCGATCATATGGCGGATTGTGTGATTCAAAATAAGCAACCTCATACGCCTGGTGAAGAAGGTTTGCAAGACCAAAAACTGATCGCGTTGATTTACGAAGCGGCACAAACAGGCAAAACGATTACCCTACCTCGTGTATCGGGACTGGATACCACTCGTGGCCCTGCTCCAAGAATGCTCAAGTAAATAGGTGTATACCGCAAGCCATGACCAAATAATTACTAATTCGTAATTACTTGGTGTTTTAGCCCTCACAAAATTAAAGATTTTCGTAGTTTTAAATCAGTGGAGGGTTAAAAAATCAGCAATTTGTACGCTGCTGGAATAGTATTATGCCCCAGAGTCATGTCTTGCAGTGAACTGAACTATTGTGCCAAGTTATCTACACGTTGACAAAGAGTGAAAAACTACCGTTCATAATATTACCTTATCAAACAATTGCCGATAGCTGTTTTGCAAAATAGGCGCGATAGAGTTCGCAACGTGGTAAGATGCGATCGCCCTCAAAGCGAATTAATCCCAAACTTTCAAGTTCATAAGCTTCAATAGGATTAAGAGAAATACCTTGCTTTGCTGTGACAATCTTAGTATAGGTCTTTGCTAGCTCGGGATTTTCTTGCAGTTTGAGCCAGTGTTGCCATAGATGATAGCGATAGATACCGCCATTGGCAATCGCTTCCTGCATTAATTCTTGTAGAGTTATTTTTTGAGAGCGAAGACAGTACAAACTAAGCTGGATCAATGCTGGATGTCCTCCTACTAGTGACATCAGTTGGGTACAATTTTTACTATCACGCAAGTTTAAACCATGCCGCCTAGCTAAATCTTCTACCTGTGATTGACTAAATTCGCTTAGATAAATAGGGAGACCAAGATTAAGGAGGGAGTGGTTAATATCCACAGAGATATACTTTTCTGTAGAATAAACTACTACCAACCTCAGCTTTTGCCAATCAATATTCTGTCGTGCTTCCTCACCCCACGAACGCAACAAAGCAAAAAACTCCTGACAAAGATAAGGATATTCAAAAAAACGGTCAACATCATTTAGCACTAAAACTACTGGATTTTGACATTGATTGAGTAGATAGTTTTGCAGATATAAGCTGCTACTCAACTTAAAACCAATTTCCTCATCCCATTTTTCTTTAAAGTTGGGGTCAATACCTAATTCTGTTGCAATTCGCCAACAAAGACAGCGCAATAGCTTATTTAAGTCAGTCAGACACTCTGTCTCAAAGGAGTAGCAATTCAGGTTCACAGTAGAATATCCTTGCTTGTGTGCAAAGTCACAAAGCCGCAACACTAGAGAACTTTTACCCATTTGTCTGGGAGACTGAATACGAATCACACAGACGCTTTGAGTTATTTCTCTATAAACCAGTTTCTCTATTGGAGGACGTTCAATATAAAAGGGAGAATCTAGAGGTAGGGGCCCATCCGGGTATGACGAAAGATTTTCTATCTGTTGAGTTTGTTCGTGATGTTCTTCAACAAATGACGTGAATTCAGAAGGTTGAGATAAATCTTCTTGTGTAGTTGAACCAACAGACAAGAATTCAGATGTTTCAGTCTCATTTGCTTCATTGACGATAGTGTAGTCTTCGCTGTGTAACTCCAGATTAAAGGCACTAAAGCAGAGTTTTACAGTTTTTTGGTCTACATTTCCACTTCAAGACCATAATTTACTCAGAGTTTTAGTAGAAACATGGATGCGTGAGCTTAGTTCTTCTAGACTCAAGTGTTCGCCTTTATTTTCTGCTATCTCTACAGAAACAATTGCTGATTGCAACCGTTTAATTCCTGTAGAAGTTAGTACAACTCCTCGTTTGCGTTTAGGCTTGTATTGTTGTATTTTATATATTTTTTCTTTAGGCATTTATTGTTAATAAGTATTAAAAAGTAATATTTTTGACAGTTATTGGATGAAAGATATAATATTATTGGTAATTTTTAATACATTTATGTTTTATTTTTATAGAATTTTAATGGATTCTAATGAATTAAATTACACTATACTAGCTTGATAGTAAATACTTTAGAGAAATTACCGACTTTTCTTACTTTTCCTACTTTTCTTACTTTTACTCAGTGTTTTGATGATTGTGTTGCAAAAAATATTTGAATAAATGAATGCCTTTTATCTACCTGAGTTTATATAAAATATAATTAAACAATATGTAATATTATTAACATATACAACTCAATACTTTCTTTAAGTGGTTGTAAAAACATTATTGCTTTAGTAGAACCATACTACTGAGTATTTATATTTCAAGAAATATAGCAATTCAATTTGATTTTGAAAAAAATCTAAAAGGATGTTTGAAAACTCGTAAAGTCTAATATAGACCCTATTTCCATTCCTCTAAGGGAACTCTAAGAAATAAATTATTCCATTTGAAGTTGATGACTGATGAGAGCCAGTTGCTACAACGGGGGGGAAATACGCAACGCACTAGTTCCTGTTGAGTGTCAACAACGGGTGTAGGGTGTGGGGTGTAGGGAATAAATCAGTGGGGGCTTGTACCTCCACTGATTTGGAACCACCCAACGCAGAGATTTTGGTGGGGGCTTGTACCCTATTGGTTTCAGGGCAGGGTGTTAAATAATACAATTTTATCTTTCTTCCCCCACACCCTATATCCGAACCTGCAACCCTAGTTTTGGTCAATAGTGAGATATTTTTTATTTGTCAGTCCCTAAGAAAAACAAACAGAGGCTTTTAAACTGCCATTCCTTGCCTTCGGCACGATAGACGAACAGAGGGAACTCAAAGTCCCCTAGTTAAGATTTACTTTCTAAGTAGTCTCTTTGGGTGCCCGCTATTCTAATAAAGAATCCCTATTTTCAAGGCAGGTCTAATGTTTAATAATTTTCCTGCTTTGTGTTCGTCAAAGAGTAAGCGATCGCTATTTTTATAACAGCAGTTACTCAACTGCAATCAAAATTTTACCTTCTTTGTTCAGTAACTAATGTGAGACTAACCCATTCGCCTTTGTCGTTATAGCTGCGAATCATCCGCTGGCGGAGGTTTGGTTGGATTAACCAACCCGCTTCTAAAAATAAAGGTTGACGTAATTGCACCTTGAGCGGTGAAACTGTAGAACCGCCATCAGGTAGTAGTAATACTTGTATCTGCTTTTGAGGATCTTCATCAAAGAGAACGATAGAACCTTTGATAGTAGCAGTTGAGGTAAGTGTGCGTTCTGCAAAAGAAGTACTTTGAATTAATCGCCCAGTATCATCTAATTGTAATTTTAGAGTTGTAGAGTAAGTATCAGGCGATCGCCAATCTGGATATATTGTCACTGCTTGACCTTGCCATTCTCCTAACAAGTCATCTAACTGCAAAGGTGGACGTTCTGCTACTGGGGTTCCAGCTAGATGTTCTCTGATTAAGACTAATTTATCGAACTGACCGCTCTTATCAAACACTTGCACAAAACGTAAGCGGCGATTTTCATGAACAAAAGCCAGTTCTGCTCCAAATTCAGAAAATGGCGGTATCTGAATTACACCTTCAGAAAATGACCCATTTTCAAAAAACAGCAAACTCCGCCCTAAAGAACTATATTCTCTAACTAAATCATTTTTTCCAAAACGGCACAGAGTTAGCCGCACTGTCTCATTATTGTTCAAACCTTCTAAGCAAAGACGGCTAGGAGTATCCTCTAGAAGTGTACCTTGGGGAGAAATACTGGCAAACGAACCTTCCCAGACACCGAGATTTTGCAGAAAACATTCCCATTGTGATTTCATAGTGATTTTGTCCTTTGTCAAGAGGTCAAAGTTTTGAGTTTAGAAGCTCAAATGAGTAGAAATTGTAGTCTCATCCGAACTCACCTAGACAAGACTAGGCTTGTCAAAGGACAAATGATAAATGACAAATGACTATCCTTTAGCAAAACGTTTGACGGCAAATAAGCTACCTATTAATCCTACCGTGGCACCGAAGCTCAAGAGAATTACAGGCAATAATAAAATTTGGGCTGGAGTGAGTTGTACTCCGTTGGTGATAACTTGGATGAACTCAGGTTGATTAACTAGCAATTTACCGAGAAACTGCTGAATCACAGAAATAAAACTCCAAGCGATCGCACCACCAACTAAACCAAAAGTAATTCCTTGTAAAATGAATGGGAGGTAAATCCAAATAGAAGTTGCTCCCACGAGTTGCATAATTTCAATTTCCTGGCGTCGCGCCATAACAATCAGGCGAATTGTGGTGGTAGTCACGGCGATCGCTGTTACAGTCAAAATAATTGTAATTGTTAAACTAATCCAGTTTAGACCTTGGTGTAGCTGAGCAATCCGTTTAACTGCTTCATCAATATACTGCACCGTATCAACTCCCCGTAACTTAGCCAGCTGGGTTGCTAAAGTTGGTACTACTTGAGAATTGCGCGCTTTGACTTTAATCTCATCAACCAAAGGATTCTCGCCTAGCTGTTGCGTAACACCCTCAATATCCGAAATTCTCATTTCTTTAACCAACTTACTCCAAGCTTCCTCCTTAGTAATTCTTTGTATCGCCGTTACGTCTGGCATTTTTGCTACCAGTGGTTCAATACTTTGGGCTTGCATATCCGGTTCGAGATAAACTGATACTTCTAGCTGGCTACCGAACTGGTAGAGAAGTTTTTCGACTTGCCAAGAAGTTTGCAAACTCAAGCCAAATAAAAATAATAACACCGTCACAGTACTGACAGCTGCCCAATTCATCCAACCTCCCCGCACTAAACCAAGGAAAGTTTCTTTAAGCAAATAATCAAGTTTGGTGAGAGATTTAAACATAAATCACCCTAGTCTAAAATTCATAATTCATAATTGATAACTCAGAATTTCAAATTTAGAACTCAAACCTGAGAATTTGGGAGTTAGAATTGAGCATTTACCACTCAGTACTCCTCAACTAAGAGTTTCTTAAGCATACAGTGGTAACTAGTCTACTAAATATCAGCCACTTGTCGCTGCATAACATAGCGCTGATGGACTTTATTCCCAAACTGCTGGGGTGGTGCTATACGTATCACTTCAAAGCCTAGTTTCTGCCAAAAAGTAAATCCTGGCTGATTTTCTTCGAGAACAGCCAAGAATATAGATTGCCCTTGGTGCTGTGCTACCCAAGTTTCGTAAGCTTGGTAAAGTTGAGAGCCATTACCTTTGCCTCGATGTTCTGGAGCTAACATCATTAGCCCTATCCACCAACTTTTGTCATCAGGATAATGCCTAATGGTCTCAAGCATTCCCACAAGGGTGTCATGTCCATCGAACAAACCAAATATAAATTTATCTGCTGCTGTTTTACCTTCAGGTAGAGCTAAAAATTCATCAGCAGCAGCAGAAGATAAAGGTGGATGTCCATCTGTCAAGATTGCGTAGTCACTGCATTGCTCGTAAAGATGTTGAAGAATGCGTTCATCACTGGGGTTGAGTTTTTTGACTGTGTACTCAGTATTTTGGATTACAAACTCTACAAAGAGGTTCATAGTCGTTAAATATCTATTTTTTTAATTTTTTTATTACTGCACAGAGTATTTATTTTTCTAACGTCTTCGCGGACATCACCGCTTCATCTACATCAAGGCAACTGTCAAATGATTAGCGATCTCTACTTTTGGATCGTCTCACAAAATCGCATTACTCGCACTCAGCACGCACTAGTGACGAGCTTGATAGAATTAGAGTAGTAGGAATTTTCACTATTTAGCCATCAAGACTCATGCCTTCTGAAATAGCTGTTGAGAAAAAAAAGTTAAAAAATCCGCCTTTGGAGCTTCATTATTTAGGCGATCGCGTGCTGCGTCAAGCTGCTAAGCGGATTTCTAAAGTTGATGACGAACTCCGCCAAATAGTGCGCGAAATGCTGCAAACTATGTACAGCAAAGATGGCATTGGTTTGGCTGCACCCCAAGTGGGAATTCACAAGCAACTAATTGTCATTGACCTGGAACCAGAAAATGCAGCTAATCAGCCTTTGGTACTGATTAACCCCACAATTAAACAAGTCAGCCGCGACATCTCTGTTGCCCAAGAAGGATGTTTAAGCATTCCCAATGTATACCTAGATGTCAAGCGCCCTGAAGTCGTTGAAATTGCTTATAAAGACGAGTACGGTCGTCCCAAAATTTTAAAGGCTAATGACCTCTTAGGACGCTGCATTCAGCACGAAATGGATCACCTCAACGGCGTGGTATTCGTAGACCGTGTGGAAAACTCCTTGACTTTAGCTCAGGAGCTATCTAAAAATGGCTTCTCGTATCAAGCGGTGAAACCAGTAGCATAGGGGGCTAGCAGTGTATTTAACTCCAAAAAGCGGTTTGTTTCTGGGTGGTTGTTGTGTAAGTGCGATCGCAGCCGTAGGTTCGATTTTTGAACTCAGTTACGGACAACCAGATTTAGGTGTCACAACCACGGCAATTATCCTCGCATTGAGTATTCCACTCACAGGATTATTTTTCTTTGCCGCAGTAAGGGACGCAAGGGCTAACATGAAATAAGCATCAGGTACATAAAAAAGGTAAATGGATGAACTAAAGAATACTAAATTCATCCTTTTACCTTTTATTTCTATAATGTATATTCTTATGCGCGCTAAAGCTGAAAGTATCCTGGGTTAACTTTCTAGTCCACTTAAAATCGTTCTTTTGTAAGTGATATGATGTCTGGTAAATCACTCATAATATGTCCGAAGCGACTGAAACCACCCAATCACAACGTTTTTGGGATTGCTTTCCTACAGTTGCAATGATGATTATTCGAGCGGACATGAATATGAGAGCTTATTTAAGGACTTCTAAATAAAAAATATTTCCCTGCTCGCACTCAACACGAGCCAGTGCGTTGCGTATTTTCCCCCCGTTATAGCAACTAGCGTCGATCGGTCAACAACTTCAAGCAGTTGTTTTTATTTCTGAGAGTTTCCTATACTTCTAGCAGGAATACTACTTGATAAAAATTGTACATCGCGCTAGTCTTCATGGACGTAACTGCACGCTGTGATATCAGGCGATGACAAATCAATCCTCCGCAAAAATTCCCTCTTGCACTTGGAGTCGTCCCATTGGTTTAGGTTGGGACAAGCCCTATACTGTCCGCTACGCAAGTAATCTTGATGATGGCCCTTGGCATGGTATGCCGTTAGGTGGTTTTGGTGCAGGTTGCATCGGTCGTTCTTCACGAGGAGACTTTAATTTATGGCACATCGATGGCGGTGAGCATATCTTCAAAAACGCTCCCGCCTGTCAATTCAGTGTATTTGAGTCCAATGGTACATCTTCCCAAGCCTACGCTTTGTCTACCCAAGCACCTGAGGATGGTAGTCTCAGTGCATGGCAATGGTATCCAGTAAGTAAGGACAGGGGAGAAGTTAATTCCATTAATCAACACCAAACTGGCGAATATCATGCTTTGTATCCCCGTAGCTGGTTTGTGTATGAAAATGTTTTCCAAGCACAGTTGACTTGCGAACAATTTTCCCCTGTATGGGCAGCCAATTACCAAGAAACTAGCTACCCTGTAGCAGTGTACCTTTGGAATGCTCACAACCCCACAAATGCACCTATTACTCTCAGCATCATGCTCACCTGGGAAAATATGGTCGGTTGGTTTACCAATGCTCTCAAATCTCCTCAAGTGCGGGTACGCGATGATGGTAGTCCAGTTTATGAATACCAACCACGCTGGCGTGAAAGTCAAGGAAACTATAACCAGCTTGTTGAAAATGCTGAACAATTTGGTTGTATTTTAAGTCGAGTTGCTAGTGAAAAACCTTTACAAGAAGGGGATGGAACTTGGTGTATTGCAACATTAAAACATCCCCAATTAGAAGTATTTTATCACACTCAGTGGAATAGTGTTGGTACGGGCGAAGATGTGTGGCAAACCTTTGCCCAAGATGGTTCTTTATCTAATTATCAAGACACAACTCCAGTAACAGAGAATACACAACTAGGGACTGCGATCGCCCTTCGTTTTATTCTCCAACCAGGCGAAACTTTAGAAATTCCCTTTGTTTTGGCTTGGGATTTGCCAATTACAGAATTTGCCGCCGGAATAAATTATTATCGCAGATATACAGACTTTTTTGGTAAAGATGGTAGTAATGCTTGGACGATCGCATCCACTGCTTTAGAACAATATCAAACCTGGCGATCGCAAATTCAAAATTGGCAACAACCCATTCTCGACCGCAAAGATTTACCAAACTGGTTTAAAATGGCTTTATTTAATGAGCTTTACGACCTCACCAGTGGCGGTACTCTCTGGAGTGCGGCATCAAAACTTGACCCCATCGGTCAGTTTGCAGTGCTAGAGTGCTTAGATTACCGTTGGTATGAAAGTCTAGATGTACGTTTATATGGCTCTTTTGCTTTGCTGATGCTGTTTCCAGAATTGGAAAAGTCAGTGATGCGGGCGTTTGCACGGGCGATTCCTCAAGATGATGAAACTCCCCGAATCATTGGCTATTACATGACAATCAGGGCAGAAAGTCCCATCGCTGTCCGCAAAGCCGCGGGTGCAACACCCCACGATTTAGGCGCACCGAATGAACACGTTTGGGAAAAAACTAATTACACCAGCTATCAAGACTGCAATTTATGGAAAGATTTAAGTAGTGATTTTGTATTGCAAGTATATCGAGATTTTCTGCTTACGGGGGCTGAGGATGTAGAATTTTTAGCAGACTGCTGGAATGCGATCGTTCAAACTCTCAACTACTTAAAAACTTTTGACTTAGATGGCGATGGGATTCCGGAAAATTCTGGTGCGCCTGACCAAACATTTGATGATTGGCGGTTACAAGGTGTCAGCGCCTATTGTGGAGGATTGTGGTTAGCAGCGCTAGAAGCTGCGATCGCCATCAGTAATATTTTGTTAGAAAAAAACCTTGGCGATCGCCAAAACTTAGCGCTTCAAAAATCCACCTATGAAGCTTGGTTAGAACAATCTCGCCCAATCTACCAAGAAAAACTCTGGAACGGACAATATTATCGACTTGATAGTGAAAGTGGTTCTGATGTGGTGATGGCAGATCAATTATGCGGACAGTTCTACGCCCGCTTGCTAGGATTAGCCGATATTGTACCGAGCGATCGTGCCCTCTGTGCCCTAAAAACTGTTTATGATGCCTGCTTTTTAAAATTCAGCGATGGTCAGTTTGGTGCTGCTAATGGTGTTCGTCCTGACGGTTCTCCAGAAAATCCCAAAGCAACTCATCCGCTGGAAGTTTGGACGGGAATAAACTTCGGCTTAGCGGCTTTTCTTGTGCAGATGGGAATGAAGGATGAAGCACTAAAGTTAACGCAAGCAGTGGTGCAGCAAATTTACGACAATGGACTACAATTTCGCACACCTGAAGCTATCACCGCAGGTGGTACTTTTCGCGCTTGCACTTACCTGCGGGCAATGGCAATCTGGGGAATTTACTTAGTGATGAATTTGGCAAATCAACCTTAATATGTCATTGGGAGTGAAACGAGGCAATCACAAGGTTTTTGGATTGCTTCCCTACGATTGCAATGACGGTTATTTGAACGGACATAGTATTATTTCTTTTTCAATAATATCAAGTTCGGCTAATTACTTACAATATGTTGGTCTTTTTGATAATTGGGGATTGGGAAAAAGCTAATTAGTAATTGAGAATAAATAACTGACGATTACCCATTACCCATTACCGACCCTCACAGATATCATAAGTATTCAACCGGACATGATATAACAAAAGTTTCCTTAATCCTTTTTTATCACAAGCAGGGGCAATAACGGCGCACCACCAACTACGAATGAAATACCTTATTTGACAACTTCCCACTCCTTGCTTTTTGCCCATAAGAGCAAAACTCACAGTTGACATTTGTGATTTTATTTTCCTAGTGTTCCGGAAACGCAGGAAAATTTCAGTAATGGTAAGAGTTAAAGGATCGAGAATTAAAGACTATTGTTTGAAAAAATGCAAATATTACTAGCTTTAGCCATAAATATTGCTAAAATCCCCAAAGCTATGGTCAGGATAAAGCTGTCAATTTGTCAATGCCACAATTTTAAACGTCTTGGCTCAGTCCAACCCAAACATCACTCAATTATGAAGTGCTAATTAATTGTAGTGAGTTTAAATAAGTTGGATTTTTATAGTAACTCATGGATGAGTTATTGGCAAGAAATTTATTATCCATTTGTTTGGCAATCAGAAGAATGCGATCGCCCACTGATTAAGAACCTAACAATTCTGATTTGAGAGCGAGCAACTAGCACTCATATATTGAGTAGGAATACCAATTTCATTAAAACTTAACTTTCTCTCATCACTTTTTCGAGATGATAATCTATAACCCTTGTGGACAACGCTTTTACTAAAAATTTTTATTTCAGTTTTTCAGTTATAAAATAAACCTCAAACCTTGTCCAATCTAATATTTAAAAATTTGGTCTGATTTTTTTGCAAAGTGATGGAAGAGTGTTAAAACGAGCTATCTAGCTTAAATAAGACACTTATCAGTTAATGATAGTAATTAATAGTTTTAATTAACATGTTTATAAATATAAATCTATATATCAATCCTAAATCATTTTTATAAAAAATTATTAAATATTACTCATTATCTACCTAAAAAATTAATTTAATAAATAAAATAAAGTTGTTTTATTATCTATTTTAGTTATTTAGATATAAATAATAACCAATATTTGATAAGTTACTAAATATATTTAGTAACTTTATTTCGTTTTTTATACAGCCATACAATTATATTTATTGTAATCTACCAGCATTACATAACTTTTAGATAACTCAACTTTCTTCTTAATTACTTTACTTTAAATTTTAATATTTGATTTTTATTTACCATAAAATATTTATAGTAAACTTATTAGTTTTTATTTACTACAAACTATCTTAAAAAATATTTTTAATAAATCTATCTATTGATTTGTTATCGTACTCTCGATCCTCCTAAATATATAAATTGTTTTAACTTCCAGTTAATGCTATTATCATCTAGCAATAGCATAATAATAATAGTTTAAAATTGATATTGTCTGAGGGGTCTTACCCCTCATTAATTAACCAAGACGGACAATATTAAAAGTTGCACAATATATAATTAAATATTGAGATTTACTCGATAAATTAGTTGACAAATCTGCTATATTATCAAATGACATTAGCAGCAAAAAATAGTATAAAGCCGAATCGTATTATGAACATTGAATGAGGAATATTTTTGTAATAGCCTAAAAAAGTTTGTAAATTTACCGGAAATGCTTTACTTTTACTAGTAATAGTTGATACAGGCAAAAATCTAGATAAATTTATTGAATTAGGAACTGAAAAAGGGTAAGAGGACAAAACTGCATCTACTAATAGTTACATTGAAACTTCAAAGCTGTGAGAGTCAATCATAATTTGGGAAATTTATGTTTACGCGTGTTAATGGACTATTATTCCTCGCCAATATTCAATATTGTCCTCTTATGATTATTTACCCAAAGCGATTAAACAGCTCTAAAAAGGCCAATGCAGTTTGTAAGCCTCAATGAAAACACCAACAATCGCATAAACCAAACTACTTTACTTCACCCAAGAGACCTAAAGACTATGAATCAAGACATTGCTAGTATTAGTAGTAACTTAGATAAGGCAATGAAGCCTCAACAATTTGATAAAGTAGTTGAAGCAATTCTTGCCGGAAAGTATTCCTGGGCATGTGTTTTAATGCTGCGATTTGCTGGTTATAATCCACTTCATTACATTCCATATCGTACTTATAATCGGTTGCTGAAAGAAAACTCTCAAGCAAGTAGGATAAACCAACAGCAAACTGAAAACCTAAAACTGCTCAAACAGCCCAATGATTCCAGATCTGAAAAGAAAGTATCATCAAGTTGTTTAACTAAAATTAAAGAGAGAGCTTATTTAGAAGTAGTTGGAAAGCAAAAAACAGAGATACGTGGTGGTAATTTAGATCGGAGATTGGCACAGTAAATGAACGAAGACTAATCAATCGAATCACAAATAAAAGTGAAAGTACCAAGGTATTTGTTTGATAAACTGTAAATTCAATTAGCGGGACTTAAACAAAAGTTACTCTTAAAAAAGAGTATAATGCTGAACTAGCATAG
>JAQYWR010000104.1 GCA_029379225.1 Nostoc sp. S4
TCGTATTATGTTACGCCGTCTTGTTGTCTAAAGATTTACTTTATAAATGGTCTCTTAGTAAGGGTTTTAATCATTAAAATAGTAACTAAGTAGCAGGGTGAGATTAAATATAAAATTTTATTGTAAGCCAAAGCCAGTGGAGTGAAGCAATCTCAGTCTTGGCGATCGCTTTTCTACCAATGCTGCGCCAATACTTCGTACCCTACGGGAAGGCTGCGCCAACGCAATGACAAACTATCTTACCTGATGTGCGACTTAGGGATTTCCAGAAAATAAATTATTCCTCTTGTAGGGTAGGAAAGTCTGCCCTAAATATGGGACGGGTGAGGACACCCATCCCACAACAAAATTTGGGATGTTTTTTATACTGTTTGCTTAATGTATGGGATCTAGAATTTTTATCAAAAAACCTTAACCAAACTGTAATCATACTAAGTTGCATTTTGTTGTAGTAGTTTGGATCTTCTGAGATTGCTTCCTTGCGTTCTGCTTTAGTCGCAATGATAAATACTACTATCTTTGACAGCAACTTGGTATCACCAAGCAAGTCTCAAGCATTTCTTTGATAAACTCAACGCTCAAACAAAACAATTTACTATTTATTTGATAAGTTTTTGCAGATAAATATGCTGTTGTAATTTGCATTAAAGACAATAATTTAATTCTGTTCTATTATTTGGAAAATAGAAATTAAAAACCTTAATTTAAATTAATTCTGTAAATATACTGATACAGTTTTGTGAAACAGTTGAGAAACTTAAGTATTACAACCATAGCCAAAAACCTATATGTCTTTTTTGTTTCTTCTCTATGACTTAAGGAGCGTAATTTTTTCAAACCAGGGTTAATTGTCAGGAAATTAAGATATTTCTACGCATTTATTCATAAAAACTTATTTAAAAAATTTTTTCTATATATATGCTTGGTGTTAAGAGGTATTAACAAATCCTTATTAAAGAATGTTGCAAAGACTTGATTTAATTGCTAACGTGTGTATGAAACGATGCTGATGAGCGCTCGGATCTAGGAGAAGTAAAATCTATGAGCTATATCCATTCAGCCAAGTATGTTGGGGTTTGACAAATTAAAAATGAGAAATTTCTGCCTCATATAGACAATTATGAAGGATTGCAGATTAACCAAGAAATATCTCGTTGCTAAAGGCTTAGTTTCGATTTGATTTATTTGTCTTATCTTGTGCCGACAAGGGAGTAGCTGTTGATTGTGTTTGTCGGTAATAACGAACAGTTTGGTAAGACTTAGATTTTGGAGAATAAAACTAATGGAGATTCAAGGTAAAGTAGCTCTAATTACAGGGGCTTCCCGTGGTATTGGTAGGGCGATCGCCCTCGAACTAGCTAAACAAGGCATCAAGCGGCTGATATTGGTAGCACGCGATCGCCAGAAGTTAGTTGAGATAGCGAACAAAATTGAGGCGATGGGTGTAGAGACTGCGATCGTTGCCTTAGATTTGACTCAGCCAACAGTTGTAAATATTGCCATTGCCCAAGTTTGGCGCAACTATGGCCCGATTCATCTGCTAGTTAATTGTGCCGGAGTCGCATATCAAAGCTCGTTTTTGCAATCTAAACTATCCCAAGTTCAAGAAGAACTTTCTGTGAACTTATTAGGAATGTACAACCTCACGAGTCTGATCGCTCGACGTATGGCCAGCCAAAAGCAAGGAACAATTATCAATGTATCGAGTCTGATGGGGAAAGTTGCAGCACCAACAATGGCGACCTACTCCGCTACCAAATTTGCCATCTTGGGATTTACTCAAGCTTTGCGTCGAGAACTTGCCCAACACAATATCCGAGTGATTGCATTACTACCTTCCCTGACAGATACAGACATGGTGCGCGACTTAAAATTATTTCGCTGGGTGATCCCCATGACTCCCCAGCAAGTGGCTCAAGCACTCGTCGCGGGAATGCAAAATAATTCAGCAGAAATTTTAGTCGGATGGCAAAGCTATCTTGCTGTATGGTGTCAACGTATTGCTCCTTGGTTGCTAGAACTAATTTTACAAATAGCAACTCCACCAGCACCAAGAAGACAACAGCCTTCTGAAAAACCAAGTTTTTTTACAAAAATCCAGCGTTTTGGCGATTCGTTTTTGTTTAGAAAAAATCAATGTCAGGCCAAATCGCTGTAACTATTATCCAACTGTTAATACTTTAGCCCTGTTTTGTCACTCTCACCAAAACAATAATCTTAGCTAGATTCTGAGACTTGATTCAATCAAGGTTTGAGGCTTTAATTTTTAACATCAACTAAAATTTCTAGACAAAGAGTTGAAACTAAAGCCTCATAACCGTTTGGGCGATTGGATTATCCCAAAATCACAAAACAGGGATAGACATCAAATTCAGCATCTCCTTGGGCTACTTTTATTGAGAAAATGATTTATTTTCTGGAAGTCTCTTATACCAATTTAATATGAAGACGCATATAAATACCCCACCCGCGCTAGCGCGCATCCTCCCCGATGCCTTGGGAAGGGTTGGGGAGGGGTAAAATTCTATGCAGCTTTACAAAGAATTGGTATTAAGTCGTTTGGTTTTAGCCTTCAGCAACAAAGTAACACTCGCAGTGCTAAGAAATGCTAATAAGCTGAAAGTAGAAGTAGATTCAGGAACAGACTTGGAATTCTCAATTTTAATAACTTGTCCTTGTCCCGGGCCATCGCCTCGGTTTGTCACGTAAATATCACCATCAGCACCAATAGTCAAAGCAGTAGGAGACTCTAATCCATTGCCATTAAGAATAGTTGTGCGAGTCCCATCCTTGGCTATTTTAATTACAGAACCATCTAGATTACCTTTCCAGAGTGACTGATTAGCGTATTGCAAAGCATACAAATTACCCTCAGGATCGAAAGTTAAGTCAGTAAGTTGGGTAAAGCCATCAGCATAGACTGTTGGTTGACCATCAGAACCAATTCGGTAGATTTTGGCCTCACCTTCTGGAAAAGGAAAACCAGTTAATTGGCTAATATAATAAGCACCATCTGGGCCTTTGACAACATTTGTAGGTACTGCTTGAATTTCAAATGGCGATGACGATGGCCCAGTGGGAAAAACTGGATTAGTTATTGTTTGTCGGGGAATTGTGGCGATCGCTTTCAAATTACTTCCATCAGTCCCTACGCTAAGTAATTCATTAGCACCAGTATCAACTGCAACAATCTTATTTCCATCTAAAAGAAGAGAGAAGGGATTGCTAATTACATCGCCTCCATCGGGATTATTCGCAAGTTCATAATTAGCTAAATCAGCCACACTAGTCCAGGAATTTGTATTAAAATTAGCAGTGATGATTTTTCCTAAGTCAGTATTACCTAATGTGGAGCGAAATATGGGATTAGAAGCATACCCAACTGCAATATAAGGCTTGCCACTGGCATCAAATTTGATATCATGAGGCCCAGCAGTATCAGTACCATCTGGTAATGCTAAAGAAGGAAGTCCTGTAAGTACACGTTGTTGTGTACCATTTGCAATTTTTGTGACTGCACCAGTTGTGCCATAACATAAAGATTGACCTGCGGCACTTGGTGAAGGAACACAAGCTCCATTTCCGCCTGTTCCTGCCTCTGTGACGTAGAGGCTGTTGTCAGGACCGAAAGTTAAACCTCGTGGACTATTAAGACCGTCGGCAATTACTGAAAATGATGCCGCTTCTGCTGCTTTTATTCCTGAAAAAGTAGCAATGCAAACGCTCAAAAATGTAATTCCAAATTGCTTTAGTTTCATTAATACCATCCATAAATTAAATTTTTGTAAAAATAAAATTTTCGATTGAGAAATTATGATGTTTCCCACATAGATAAGGAGTAGGAAACAAGGGTGGAGGCTTTTTGAGTTGAGGGCAAGTTTTTTTATGCAATCAAATCATAGTCTTACAAACCCTTATTGCTACGTTTAATGAATTAAAACATGTAATCAACCTTTAAACCCTTGTACAGACCGAATTATAAATTTTCTCACAAGTCTATTTGTTGCAACATTGGCCAATTAGAGAAGTTTGAAAATCTTTTTTAATTGGTTAAGACTTATAACCATTATCTAAAACAGGGCAATAGGTTCAAACTCAGAAACCCAAATGAAATCTGAATTTCTGAATTTTGAGTTGTATCATACCATTTCTAAAAATCTTTGCAACACATGAATTTGCTGTAGTAACGTACATCTGTACGCCCATAACAACGAAATTAAATAGGATTGCTGTATATTTTATAACACGGACGACAGGAGTCGGATATCCAAACTATTGACTTAGATAGATTTTAGATGACTACAAAGCGATCGCAGTCTGCATCAATAGATAAAGTTGCAGTTCAAAAAGTGCTGTGGGATCGCATAATTAAACATACCTTGTTTCGGAGCAATCAGAAATGCTGACATTACCAACTAATCTCTCCTTTTTGCCCGAAATCATTGATGGCTTGCCGAATATTTCTGGTTGGGAAGCAGAGGTTCTCTCTGTAGTTAACCATGATGCACCTGTATTTTTACCAACAACAAATATTAAGTTAGATGACGTAAATGCTGTATTTGCGATCGCTTTACACATGCATCAGCCCACGATCCCTGCTGGATATGGTGGTACATTCATCAGCAATCTGCAATACATGTTTGAACATCCCAATGAAGGTGATAACCATAATGCAGGGCCATTTGCTTATTGTTACAGCCGCATGGGAGAATTTATTGCTGAACTTGTAAATCAAGGTTGTAATCCCCGTGTGATGTTGGATTACTCAGGTAATCTTTTGTGGGGACTGCGGCAAATGGAACGCAGTGATATTCTTGATAACTTGAAACGCATCACTTGCGATTCTACCTATCAACCTTATGTAGAATGGCTGGGTACAATGTGGAGCCATGCTGTTGTTCCTTCTACTCCCATAGCAGATATTAAATTACATATAATTGCATGGCAACATCACTTTGCAGCAATTTTTGGTTGGGAAGCATTAGCGCGAGTCAAAGGATTTTCACCTCCAGAAATGCACCTACCAAATCACCCTGATGTCCTCTTTGAATTTGTAAAAGCGCTCAAAGAATGTGGATATCGCTGGCTACTCGTTCAAGAACATTCTGTAGAAACAATTAGCGGTCAATCTCTCAGCTATAAACATTTACCACATCGTCTGATTGCTCGTAATTCTCAAGGCGAAACAATTAGTATTACCGCTTTAATTAAAACTCAAGGTTCGGATACTAAATTAGTTGCTCAAATGCAGCCTTATTATGAAGCAAAAACCTTATTAAAACAACAACTAGGAAGCGTATTTGTACCACCGATAGTTAGTCAAATTGGAGATGGTGAAAATGGCGGCGTGATGATGAATGAATTTCCTAGTGCTTTCAAACAAGCTTGGTGGGATATGGTAAATCATGGGGAAGGAAAATCAGGTGTTGTGGGGATGTGTGGCACAGAATATTTAGAATTAATCGAAGCTGCTGGATGCAAACCTGAAGATTATCCAACTTGCCAACCAATTGGACAACATCAGATTTGGCAGCAAATTTTACCAGAAAATTTCCAATCTGATGCTCTAGAGAATGCCATTCAAGAATTAAAACAAACCAACCCTAATTTTCACATGGATGGAGCCTCATGGACAAATCATATTAGTTGGATAAAAGGATATGAAAATGTCTTGTCTCCTATGTATGAATTAAGTAGTTTATTTCATCAAAAATTTGATAGTTTACAGCAAGCTGATGCATTAGAACCTATTACCAGACAATCTGAATACCGTAACGCTCTCCTGCATAATCTTTTACTAGAAACTAGTTGTTTTCGTTATTGGGGACAAGGTGCTTGGACTGATTATGCAGGGCAAATTTACCAACGAGGTAAAAGCTTGTTGTCAAAGACATTTTAAATTAGAAATGACTGCCCAAGATAAAACTCAACGCATTCAAATAAATTTAGATTTATCGCCAGAATTATATGAAACAATAAGCAATCTGGCGCAACAGATTAATGGAGATAATACTGAGGTACTATTAAAGGCGATCGCACTTCTAGAAGTTGCAGTAGAAGCCAAGCAAAAAGGCAAATATATCTGGATTGCAGATGAAAACCAAAATTTGGAAACTAAAATTATTGGTATCTAAATAGCATGACAGATATAAAAGATTTATCAAAAATTATTGCCACCAAAGGTAACAAGCCACTGATTTTATCAAGAGGAAACTTACAGTTACAAGAAGATGCAGAACTTGAGCGTAGGCTGCGAGAACTCAAGTTTAAACAAGAACTAAGAAAAGATTGGATTGTATTTATTGTTAGGGATGTAGTATTTTTTTCTGTTGCTATCCTTTTTATCATTGCTATTAGCGGTTATTCGCTATTCACCCAGATTTATAGATAACTTATCTGCTCGTATAGCATTAAAGTTAGAAATATTAAACTTTGCAATCAACCACAGAGGCATAGAGTACATAGAGAAAAGCGAGATACACAATTATAAAACAATTATCTCTGTGTTTGTTAATCTCTGCGCTCTCTAAGCCTCTGCGGTTCTTAAAACTCATCCACTCAGTAAAGTTGCGTAATTAATTTTACAGACGACGAAGCCAACTTGCTACAAGTAAACTCATTTTCATATCCAGAAAAATTTGCTGGATATAACAGCTATTTGGTTCATCAAAATAGTTGAAATTCTCTTTTGCAAGTTTTACGGGTTGAAATTTATATCTACTATCGGAGTTTTCATATTTGCTGTGGCTTTAGTTGCCATTGTTGCTCTAATTTTAATTAATGGCTACAACGATTTAGTAAAGTATCGCAACCGCTACAAAAATGCTTACTCTCAAATCGATGTTCAATTACAGCGCCGCTATGATTTAATTCCTAATTTGGTGGAAACTGCCAAGGGGTATATGAAACATGAGCGAGAAACTTTAGAAGCTGTAATTGCAGCTCGAAATTCTGCGATGAATGCTAACAGTCGCGCCGTACAAAATCCTGGCGATCCCCAAGTGATGCAACAGTTGGGTAATGCAGAAGCAGCGCTGACAGGTGCGTTAACGAGAATTTCTTGCTGATGCCTCAGCTGTACAGTTTACTCGCAACCCCAACGGACTTACGGGAGTCTTCCAAAAACTCCAACAGATGGATTCACGTTTGATTTCGCCGAGTGCAGAAGCCGCCAGTCACATGTTTTTTGGCAATGCGCTCAATCCTTCTTTTTGGGACAGCATGTTTTCTACCCATCCACCTTTAGCAGAACGTATCCGCCGCATTGGGAGTGTGAACGTTAGTAATTTACCTCCTATCCGCAATCACACCCATTCCCAGGAGTCTCTAACAATGGGCTTCGCTGGTGCTGCCAACGCCACCCCAGAACAAGTAGTCAATCAAGTGGGAACCGTTGCCCTAGAGCATTTTGCCCACGCTCAAGCACTGTTATCACAGTTGCCAGAATCCCTACGCTTGGGTGTACGACAGCAGGAAAGTGCAATGGCGATCGCTTTTGCGCTAGCGTTAGATATGGAAAATATCGAAATCCAAAAACGTCAAATTACTTGGTTAACTCACATCTTGCACCTGACCGAACAAACCCGTAAAAGGCAAATAAAGAGTACAAA
>JAQYWR010000064.1 GCA_029379225.1 Nostoc sp. S4
CAGTCATCTGCTCTGTTCTACTTTTATCTTATAATTTTTCATGTCTAGCTACTTAGATAAATTCCTTTATTTATCGCATCTGACTGTCCTCGGTCTTTTTCAGAAATCCAGCGAATATGAGAATATTGATTAGCATAATGTTTGATAATATCTATTGTTTTATCAGTTGAGCCACCATCGACAATGATATGCTCGACTTCCGAAAAATTTTGCTTAATAACAACTTGAAGACAGGATTCTATAAATTTCTCACCGTTATAAACTGGTGTAATTACACTAATCATTAGTTATCACCTTGTAAAAGTGAGGACTAGGAAAAAGTTTTCTTTATTCCCCATTCCTTTGATGAATATAACTTAGGCTTCCCAGTTTCCCACTAGATAATTCAAAAACCCGCTCTGTATCAGAAAACGGGTTTTTGAATGTGATTTGCAAAGTATAATTATGCAGTAAATACCTCGGCTGGTAAACGGCTAAACGACAACCTTTCATTTTGCACGTCTACAAAGATAGTGTCGCCGTCGTTGAACTCACCGCGCAAGATGGCTTTGGCAATTTGCGTTTCCAACTCCCGCTGAATCGCTCGCTTCAGAGGACGCGCTCCAAATACTGGATCGTATCCTACTTCTGCCAAAAAGTCAAGGGCAGCATTAGAAAGTTTAAGAGAAATTTTGCGATCGCCTAATCGTTGGCGTAATCTTTCCACTTGCAACTGCACAATTTGCCGTAATTCCTGCTTATTTAAACCGTGGAAGATAATGATTTCGTCAATCCGGTTGAGGAATTCTGGACGGAAACTATTTCGCATCGC
Organism: Nostoc sp. S4; assembly: GCA_029379225.1. Lineage (GTDB taxonomy): Bacteria > Cyanobacteriota > Cyanobacteriia > Cyanobacteriales > Nostocaceae > Nostoc. The sequence goes on from JAQYWR010000064.1 coordinate 812, forward strand.
CTCCATTACCCGACGGCGCATTTCGTCGTAGTGGGCGTTATCCGCAGCAACATCAAGAATATACTGAGAACCGATATTGCTAGTCATAATGATAATAGCGTTCTTGAAGTCCACAGTATGACCTTGGGCATCAGTGACGCGACCATCATCAAGAATTTGCAAGAAGATGTTGAATACATCCGGGTGTGCTTTCTCGATTTCGTCGAAGAGAATCACTGCATAAGGCCGACGACGAATCGCTTCGGTTAATTGTCCGCCTTCTTCATAACCTACATATCCGGGAGGCGCACCGATTAACCGAGAAACAGCGTGTTTCTCCATATATTCCGACATATCGATTCGCACTAGCGCCTCTTCAGTGTCGAACATATACGCAGCCAAGGCTTTTGCTAATTCAGTTTTACCTACACCCGTCGGCCCGAGGAAAATAAAGCTAGCGATGGGACGATTGGGATCGGCTAATCCAGCACGCGATCGCTGAATTGCATCGGCTACAGCTGTGACTGCTTCTTCTTGTCCAATCACGCGACGGTGCAGTTCATCTTCTAAATGCAGCAGTTTTTCTTTTTCTGATTCCACCAACTTGCTAATCGGAATTCCCGTCCATTTAGAAATAACTTCGGCAATATCGGCTTCGGTTACTTCCTCACGCAACAGAGATTTGCCGCTTCTTTGGACATTTGCTAGTTCGCTTTCTGCTGCTTCCAATTGGCGATGTAAATCAGTTAATTTGCCATATTTCAACTCTGCTGCACGATTGAGGTTGTAGTCACGTTCTGCTTGTTCAATCTCGAAGTTAACGCGTTCAATGTCTTTTTTAACAGACTGAATTTTGTTAATAATATCTTTTTCAGACTGCCATTGAGCATTCAAAGAACTTTGTTCTTCTTTGAGGTCAGCAATTTCTTTTTCCAGTCTTTCAAGACGTTCGCGAGAAGCTAGATCGCTTTCTTTTTGGAGTGATAACTTCTCCATTTCCAATTGCAGAATCTTGCGGTCGATTTCGTCAAGTTCTTCTGGTTTGGAGGTAATCTCCATTTTTAATCTAGCAGCAGCTTCATCTACTAAGTCAATAGCTTTATCTGGTAAAAAGCGATCGCTAATATAACGACTCGATAATATCGCTGCTGCAACTAAAGCACTATCAGAAATCTTCACACCGTGGTGGTTTTCATAACGTTCTCTCAAGCCACGCAAAATCGAAATTGCATCTTCCACACTCGGCTGATCGATATAAACTTGTTGGAAACGTCTTTCCAGTGCCGCATCTTTTTCGATATATTTGCGATATTCATCCAAGGTTGTCGCCCCAATACAGCGCAATTCGCCCCGCGCCAACATCGGTTTTAACAAGTTACCAGCATCCATTGCCCCTTGGGTAGCACCAGCACCGACAACAGTATGAATTTCATCAATAAATAAAACAATATTGCCGCCAGATTCAGTAACTTCTTTTAAGACTGCTTTCAGACGTTCTTCAAATTCACCCCGAAATTTTGCCCCTGCAATTAAAGCGCCCATATCTAAAGCAATTAACTTCCGGTCTTTGAGAGATTGGGGGACATCACCAGCAACAATCCGCTGTGCTAATCCTTCAGCGATCGCAGTTTTTCCAACACCCGGTTCGCCGATTAATACGGGGTTATTCTTAGTACGGCGAGAGAGAATTTGCACAGTGCGACGAATTTCATCATCCCGCCCAATTACTGGATCGAGTTGACCTTTCCGGGCTGCTTCTGTGAGGTCACGTCCATATTTTTCCAGTGCTTCGTATTTGCCTTCTGGATTTTGGTCGGTCACTTTTTGGCTCCCACGAATTTGCTTAATAATATTTTTTAGTTTGGCTTCATTTAAACCAAATTCTTGAAATAAAGCTTTGCCAAAACGCTCATCTTTAGCATAAGCCAGCAATAAATGTTCAATTGAAATATATTCGTCTTGGAATTCCTGGCGATATCCATCTGCGCGATCTAAAAGTATATCCAAGCTGCGTCCTAAAAAGACGGAAGTGCTGGTTCCAGATATTTTCGGCTGACGTTGGATAAATTGCTCGGTACGATCGCCCAGTTTTTGCAAGTTAACACTGGCTTTCGTCAAGACACTGCTGGCTAGACCATCTTGTTCTAGCAGGGCTTTGAGCAAATGTTCGCTTTCAATTTGCTGTTGTTGGTATTGTTTGACAATATCCGGTGTGTGGGCGATCGCTTCCCAAGCTTTTTCTGTAAATTGGTTAGGATTAGTAGGTTGCATAGGTTTTTAGAGGAACGAACCGCATTAGACATCTATAAACGTGCAAAACGCCGCTGACCTCAAACCCCAGTGGCTTGCCGTAAGTTAGACTCCAAGCAAAGGAAAATTTTTCTTCTTAATCGATATTGTAAAAACAACAAAGCGATCGCCTGGATCGGTGTTCACGTCTTGTAAAAGTGGTATTTTCCCCTACTTATGATTTTCCCACCTGCGATTGTTGTTCATTGTAAAAAAAGGCGGAGGGCAGGAGGCAGGAGGAAAGAAGTATTAAACTAAAGTTGCTGGGTTACTGCCCAGTTTAAAACAGGAGTGGCAAGTGGGGCATAACTTCAATGATTCTTTCCCCCATTAGCAAGAGCGTTTAGTATCCGAGAAGTTCTGTACCCTGTAAGATGGCATACTTATAGACAGACGCTCTTGCTAGCTTGGTTATGTGTAAGAGTACGTAGACAAGACGAATCGCTACTCTATCCCTCCAAGCTGACAAGTCGTGACTTGTATTTTTATCCGTAATTCCTCTTGCCTGCTCATCCTCTTGCCAATGAGATTAGCATTCTTAACAATATTTATTTATACTTTTGTACTGAGCTGGCAGCCAAAGTCGGGTAAACCTTAACTGGAATTATTAATCTTCTACTTTGTAGAAAATTAATTTTCATCTAGAGTAGGACAAAGATACCTGCTGTTGACTAAATAAAAGCTAGATGCAGCCTCTGGCTCATAGCTATAGGAAACCAACTTTAATTATTAAGAGTCTGGTTTCAAAATGGGTAACAGCACCATTCCCCATCAGCTTGATCACCTATGCTAAAAGTTATGCACTCGGCCACCAACTCAGCCACTCCAAATGCCCAGTGGGAGGATTTAATCAAGCTTCCAGCCCCAAACACAGTTCAATGGGACAATATCAAAACCCAATTAGACTTGGTGCTGTTGGCGCTAGAAACCTTAACTGGAATTGGTTCTGAGGCTATGCTTTCGGCGGCAACTGATTTGAATTTAGAGTCAAGAGTGCCAGACCGCGTAGCTTTATGGCGACTGCGCCAATCAAATCCGCTACGCAAAGGTCAAGGAGGGCGAAAAAAGCTAGATGTAGAAGAAGCGCGATCGCTTGTTCTCATCACCTGCTACTTAGCCAGACAGAACCAGGAATTGATTCGCCGCGCTGTTGGTTTGTTAGAACAAATGGCAGAAAGTAACCGAGAACCTCACCAGGCTGCTTTACTTGGAGATTATATTGATGCTTTTTGCAACACTTACCAAGAACGGATGGAAGAGGACGAGCAAATCTCAACGGATTTACTTACTAACCTGGCACTAAAACTGCTTGTAGATTTACTTTTTTACAGCGCCCCTGGTGGGCATCGCCGTCTTTGGCTAGCACTTATAGACCGTTCTACAAAATTTTAAATTTGACATTTGAGATTCCTTAACCAAAATTCGCCGATGTAAATTTGCTAGGTCAAGAAACCCCGATCGCGCTGGCTGGCCCTTGGGCAATGCGCTATCAACATTAGTTCTTCCTTGCACATCAGTTTACAAAAAAAAGAATCTTCTAAACTTCTGAGTCACAACTTTTATTTACCAACAACTAACTCAACTTTTGTCTTTGACACGCTACGCAAACGCAAAATCCCAAATAGTCTTCCTTGCTACTTCCTGCTATGCCTCTATCAAATACTGTGATTCGTCGCTACACACCGCCTACTTGTACGCTAGAAGTATTCGCGCAAAGCTCACCTTTGTCCCGTTGGATGGGGAAAACTGTCCTCAAGCACCTCAGCTTCGAGCTGCGTTTTGACGATCCCCGGCTACCACAAGAACATAGAGTTCCCATTCGGGGCGATCGCAATCAACTAGAAGCTTTGTCTGATGCAGTTACAAGCTATGTACAAGAATTCCTCCAACAATCTCCAGAAAGCTTTTGGGTCAGTTTCTCAGGTTCCCAACAATCAAGCACAGCACTGGATGAGCCAGATTTACAACTATCAACAAAAACATTAAATTCTTCTAGTGCCCGAATTCCAGCGGCAAATATACATTTAGAACCCAGCAGCTATTTAACTCACAATCTATTTCTTGGTTCTCTTGCTAACCAAACATCTGGCTCGGTGATTCAACTAAGTTTGTTGCAACTATTCGATTTGGCAACTGCTTTAGACGAATACTCAACCGATGTCATGGCACTACCAACTCTCAACACTAGGAGTTCAGATATGAGCTTCCCCGCTTGGGCACCTGTTGCTGCAATATTAGTATTAGCTGTGGGCTTCTTACCAGTTACCTGGCAATATGCCAATAATATCAGGCAAAAAGAACAGCGGACAGTTAAAACAGCAGATTCAACAGAGGTCAAGACTGCTTTAGAACCTTCACCTTCACTAGCCTTTCCCACACCTCAGCCCGGACTCACTACCCCAGCAGATAATTTGCTCGGTTCCACCCCTCCACTGCGGACATCTAGTTTGCCTCAAACACCTTTAGCATCCCCTGGTTCAAGTTTTTCTACAGCATCACCTGTATTGCCAAATGCACTGACCATACCCGAGGGGACGACTCCAACCGTTCCTAAGAATTCAGCTATTGCACCATCGAGTAAAATTCCCGGACAGGAAATCGCCATACTACCAAATCTCGGACAAAATCTCACAGCTTCAAATCCCCAACCTGATGCTCTCCCTAAAAGGCGGAATTTACCATCTAGTCTATCTTCTAGCACAAACAACTTATCACCCAATATCTCACCAATAGCCCCCCCCTCCGTTGCCACCATACCCAATAATAGCCGTGGCAATATTCCCATCCAACCCTCTCCATTAAGTTCACAACAACTGGACGAAACAATCAGTGCCCTACAAGCAGCTTCTTCTAGGAATAAACCCTCTTCAGAAGTGCCCTCATCTGGGACTGTCAATACTAATCCATTTGTTGATCGATTAGGGGATGAACGCAAAACACCCACATCCACAGAAGTCGCAACAGGCACATTATTTGACACAACTCAAGTAGCACAAGCTAGAGAATACATAAAAAAGCGTTGGCAACCACCTACAGGATTAAGACAAACATTAGAATACAGCTTGATAGTCGGTGTTGATGGCACAGTTGAACGAATTTTCCCTCTGAATAAAGCAGCAAGAGAATACGTTGATAGCGCTGGGATGCCTGAAGTTGGTCAACCTTTTGTTTCTGCTAATACACGCGGACAAAATGTCAGAATTCGAGTCGTTCTCAGTCCCGATGGTAAGGTACAGACTTTTCCAGATGATTGAGTAAACTCATCCGGATGTTGCCACTTTTATAGCTGGTACAATACTTGTGCCAGTTTTTATTTGCTCCAATTGCTCTGAAGTTAGACTTTTTGAGTCCAGTTACCAAACTGGTCTGACTATTAATGTCAGTAAACCTACCAATCAATACAATTATTTTTAACAGCAATTATCCAAAATAAAAATATAAAATATATGCCTGAAAACTCAGGCTTAATCTGAAGCTTCTTAATTAAAAATAAATAATTAAGCAGAGATTTTGGATGAGTGGGGTACTAACAAATTACACTTTTGTACTCTTATTAAATCGTTAGTGCAGCCTCTCATAAAAAAGATTTATGTCGTTTTAAATTAGTGGCTGTTCTAAATCATCCACTAATTAATAATAAATTCTGAATTATGGCTTCTAAATTATTTTGAATAATTACTATCAATTACTTAAATAAAAGGTAGAGAATATGCAAACGGTTGGAACTCAAAAAGATAGTCTAGCTTGGATTGTTCAAACATGGGCAGCTTTTATGCTTTCTATTTCTATGACTACCTTTGGTATCGTACATTTGCCTGTGGATAACTGGGTAAAAGGCTTTATGGGTATGGGTTTAGCTTTTTCTGTTGGCTCTACTTTTACTTTAGCAAAAACCACTAGAGACTTGTATGAAACTAAAAAATTAGCAGCTAGAATCGACGAAGCGAAAGTAGAAAAATTGCTTTCCCAACACGATCCTCTAAATTTTAAATAAAGGTAGCCAAATTAGCTTTTGATTTTTTGGATGAAAAAGCTTTATCAAAATAGGACTTACACAACGTCAATATTGTCATTGTGACCAGAACGGAGTGTAGGGAAGCAATCCCACTGTTAGGAGAGATTACTTCACGATCGCTGGTAATGATGGAATTACCTTATTTTTGCCTAAGTCCTGAAAAAGTTGTTTTAGAAATATCTAACAACAATATCTATTCCTATTTTCAATTATTTAGATATCACTAAACAAGGCAAGAATTAAAAGTTAAAAGAAAGAAGATCAAATTAATATCAGGTAAATAAATTTATAGCAACAGCTAAAGTGGTTAGGACATCAACAGATGATAAAACTTAGACACAACAAGATTTTTTACCCAATCCCCAGTCCCTATTCCCTTGCTATATCGTAGCCATATAAGGTTAGGACACAATGACAAGCGTGTATGCTAGAAATAGTTATAATTTTACCTCCTGCCTCCTACTATATATAGTACTCTTTTGACTTTTATCTTTTTGATTTTTAGAAATTACAAAAATAACAAATAATAAAAGGACTGGTTGTAGCAGTCCTCATTACATTCGTTTAAATTTTTATCTTAATAACGGGATTTTTTACTTCTTAACTTTTGTCTTCTACGTCGCCGTTCGCTAGCAGCAACTGCTTGTTCTACCGGATAACCCACTATAGGAATTACCTGATATTTACGCTCTTCTTCTAACTTTTTGAGTTCAGTGTAATCAACCCAGTGAATGCAATCAACTGGACAAGTGTCAATTGCTTCTTGAATAATTTCTTCGGCGTCCCCATCTTGCCGAATTACTCGCGATCGCCCATAATCTGGTTCAATGTAAAAAGTATTACGCGCAACATGAGCGCAGTGCTTACAACCAATACAGGTGATTTCGTCAACATAAACACCGTTTTGGCGAAGCACACCGCCTAATTCTGGCTCTAAACCAGAACGTTCTGGGGCATCCCGTAAAAAACCCCCTAATTCTGGTTCCAAACCGGAACGATTTTCTTCTTGTCCTTCCAGCGACGGCAAAAAATCAGCCATTACGCACTCCAGCGTTGTACTACCAGGCGAATTGAACCATCTTCATTTTTTTGTTCTTCAGCGACTTGAAAGCCAACACGAGCAGTTTCTTTCATCACTGTTTGGTAAGCATAACGCTGTGTTACTTGGCGCAAGAACCCATCCACAGAAAGATTTTGCTGCCAATATTGCAAGTCAGCCACTAGTTCGTATTCTTTGCCATTCCATTTAAAGCCTATGTCGTAGCCATTTTCCTGCTCAATACTAACTTCCGCAGGATGAGTTTGACCGCGATATCCGCGTACTTCGTGTGGGCCTGGTTTCCAATCTATGCCTAATTCAGTCAGAGCATCTTTCAAAGAATCAAGGTTACGGATTTGAGTCTTAATTTGGCTAAAGTGTGACATGGTGGTTTAAATTAAATGACACTAAACTACTGTGAAAACTTACCAATCGCTGTAAGTGGTGTGCGTATTCGCCACGTTTGATTGCTGCACCTTGGCGGCGAAGTGTTCTGAGGTTGGCTCCTGCTTAAGTACTTGCCCCAGCTGTGCTTCTATTGCTGCTGTAACCTCAGCGCAAGAAGCACCCACAATGCCAGTGACTTTTTCTTGTACCCGACCATCTGGATAGATTATGAACTCTAATGTCTCCATGCTATTGGCCAACCACGATAAGTACGTTTGAATTCTACTGCCTTAGCAGAAAGCTAAAAATATAGCTGTCGGAACATTTTTACTTAGATACAAACTTCCCATTTGTTAAATAATGTTTCATCTCTCAAAATATATATCTTAAAAAATTTACAAAAATTATCAATTTTATTAGCAAACACATCAGTCTTTAGTTAGTCTCTCTTAACCTCACCGATTAGTCAAGGTAACAACTGAGTTTACTGGACAAGCGGCAAAAGTCCTAAGAATAAGCATTAGAGGTAGTATAGCTAGCAAGAGAAGTTACAAAACTATAAATTTTATTATAAAGTTTTATCATTATCATTAACTTTTCTGATAGTTGAGGAAAAATTCAGCCTAGTGTAACCCAACAGCAAAATGGTAAGGTGTGCGATCGCTTCATAATATCCGTTTATATGCGATCGCTATCATTGGGAGATTCACCAAGAGTTTGCTGTGCCGCTTCTGGACTAACAGAAATAAAAATCCTTATTTATGTATATTTGAGCGAAAGTTTTTCAATCTCATTCTATAGTCGCTTTACTTTAGAGCGCGTGTAAGCGTGATAATATAATTTTCTGAAGACTGATTTTAAAAATGCGATCGCTCTTTACTTACAAGTATCATTACAAGAAAATCGAGGAAAACTCAATCAATACCTCAGCACCTTCCTTAAAATCTGCTGCATTTTTTTGTAATTTTAGTGCTGCGATCGCTCTGAGTACTATCGCTCAAGCTGTCATCATTTCCAGGACTGAATCAGGGGATACTAGCTCTATTCCGTCGGCTCTGTTATGTTGTTAGCTGGCTGGGTAGTATGTGATGCTTCCAATTTCTGTCGAATTGCTTCTTGAATCTTTTCGTCAAAATCGGGGTTGCATGGCCTTGCTATAAATGATTTTGGACGCTGATTGAACCTATCTAAGTATGCCTGAAAAGCAGTCCGATCTTGGCGGTTTGCTAAAAAGTATCGTTTCAACTCCGCATCACTCATGGTATTAAAATTAACAAGTTAATTTTGGGTATCAGAACCTTCTTCGATAATCCAACCACTCCAAATAGTTCTACTTCTAGCTGTTTCATCGCTTCGGTGAAGGTAAGGAACCCATGAAATCTCCGCCATTCCAATTAGACCCACCAAGCCAGTTATCATCCTCAGCATCGCACAATAACATATATGCAACTAACAAGGTATTGATAAATCGCTCTACAGAGATTTCCCAATGTCTAGCCATTTTGTCTAATTGCACTTTTGTTGCTGAATTCGATGATGTAAAAATTTGCAACACATCATCATGACTACAAGACCATCCAGCAATAAATTTATCAAAATAAGGCTTATATTTTTTTGTTGGATGAGGTTTTTTAAAGTTAGTGAAGCGAACTTCTTGAAAGAAGTCTAGTTTTAAACCAGCAACAAATCCATCAGAATCTTTACCATAAATATAGTAATAAAGTGAAGTACCTTGGCCATTAAAACTGCGATTAGCACGAATAATTCTGGGAGGAACGAAATCATCTCCCTCAAAATCTGTGAGAACATCATTTATTGCCATACAGACCGTGTTCACTACTCAAGTATTATTCTTAAAGTTCCCAAATCAGAACAAAGCGTTGCAAGTGTTGACTTTTAATTAATTTTTGATACTCTCCAAGTAGGTTAGATAAAAAACATCAGTCTGCCAAAGAACCCAGCATAATGATTCATAATTAACCTCTATAGCTTTGAGCTATCAGCCATCAGCCGTCAGTTATAATCCGAAAGCTGAGATGCCGAATGCTAAAGGCTGTTAACTCAACTCAACAAATTGACTATGAATACACAACAAGCGAACAAAACAATCCGCGTCGGAGTACTGGGGTTTGGTGGACTAGGACAAGCCGCAGCCAAGCTACTTGCTGGCAAACGGGAAATGATTTTAGTCGCAGTAGCAGATCAAAAAGGCTACGCTTACGCTCGTGAAGGTTTAAATACTCAAGAATGCATCGCTACGTATCAATCTCAAGGTTCAGTAGGTTATTTAGAGCCAGTTGGGACATTAAGCAATAACAGTATTCAAGATTTAATCGCTACCAGTCAGCCTGTAGATGGGTATTTTCTAGCTTTACCCAACTTACCAAATGATTTTATTCCCTCTGTTGCCAAACAGTTTATCGAATCCGGTTGGCGGGGTGTGCTAGTGGATGCAATTAAGCGCACCAGTGCTGTAGAACAATTATTGGCGATGAAAGAGGAATTGCAAGCAGCCGGAATTACCTACATGACAGGATGTGGTGCCACACCTGGACTCTTAACCGCCGCCGCCGCTTTAGCCGCCCAAAGCTATGCCGAAATCCACAACGTAGAAATTACTTTTGGTGTAGGAATTGCCAACTGGGAAGCTTACCGCGCCACTGTTCGGGAAGATATTGGGCATATGCCTGGTTACACAGTGGAAACTGCTAGGGCGATGACTGATGCAGAAGTAGAAGCACTATTAGATAAAACTAATGGCGTCCTGACCTTAGAGAATATGGAACACGCCGATGATGTCATGTTAGAAGTAGCGGGAATAGTGGAGCGCGATCGCGTTACTGTTGGTGGTGTAGTCGATACTCGCAATCCTAAAAAACCCCTTAGTACCAACGTTAAGGTAACAGGACGCACCTTTGAAGGTAAAATTTCTACCCATACCTTTACTTTGGGAGATGAAACCAGTATGGCAGCGAATGTCTGCGGCCCTGCTTTCGGCTATCTCAAAGCTGGTAGGCAATTGCATCAACGCGGCATCTATGGAATATTTACGGCTGCGGAAATTATGCCGCAATTTGTGAGGTAATAAGTAGAGACGCAAGTAATCGTGTCTCTATAAAAGTAAAAAGGCAAAATCAAGAATTTAACTCTCTCTTTTGCCTTTTTAATTTTACCTTTTGCTTTAATTAAGCAGGGGGAATTTCTGGAGAAAAAGCGTCTGTATAATTCTCTTCGATTAAAAAATTTGATTCTATAATAAATGGAAGTTCTGCTCCAACAAGACCCCGTTGGATACGTTCTGATGTTTGATGAAAAATTACAAATAAAGGATATATACTATTAGCTCCTTCACTTAAAATATGGCTGTGACGGAGAGGCATCAACCATTCATAATCATTGTCTAAAAAAACTTGAGATTGTCGCCAACGTCCTAACAAATCAGAAAAATCTTCATGGGGACGATGAATAAAAATTAAAATCTCTACTCCAGTTTTGATTTTCCACTCTGGATCGCACATCAAAAGTGCTACATCACAGGGTAAACAAATTGTTTGTAGTTCTTTTGTAGCAATTTGGCGAAGACGAATAATTGGTAAAGGAATAGCAATTACACTCTCATCTGGACGGCGCAAACTAGGAATCATCTCCAAGTATGGACGATGTTGTTTTAGTAAGGCGATCGCAGCCAGATGATTACTGTACTCTGCCAAGCTCGCTTCGTAGTGAGATTTTTGGACAGTCATAGTTTATTAAATAGTGAGTAGTTAGCAGTTAAGAAGAAAGTTTAGACGTTATAAATTAAAAATGAACAATAAAAAGTTTCAAATTTTAACTCATAACTATTAACTCCTAACTCTTAATCCTCTATCCCAATTTTTCAAATACCTTAAACATTGGTAAATACATTGCCAGTAAAATTGTACCAACCATCCCCCCTAAAACCAAAATCATAATTGGTTCCAAAACACTGGTGAGTGCTTTTACTGCTTGCTCAACCTCATCTTCATAAAAATCGGCAACTTTCATCAACATTCCATCTAATTCTCCTGTTTCTTCACCGATACTAATCATTTGAATTGCCATAGCTGGAAAAACGTTATCTTTTTGTAAAGCAATGCTAATCATGCCTCCTTGTTGAATTTCTATGCGGGCTGCATCTATAGCATTGGCAATTATTTGGTTTCCTGATGTATCTCGGACAATTTCCAAGCAAGTTAAAATTGGTACGCCTGAACGAGTCAAAGACCCAAAAGTCCTGCTAAAGCGGGCAACCGAAGATTTTTGAATTAAATCACCAAATAACGGCATCTTCAAGGAAAGGCGATCTATTGTTTGACGGCCAACAGGAGTTTTAGAGTACTTTGAATAGGCAATTTTCAATCCTATAAGAGCACCGATAAGTATGAAAACCTTTGGACTTCTCAAAAATAAACTAGCATCCATCAAGAATTGCGTTAGAGGTGGTAATTCAGTTCCAATTTGGACAAAAATCGTGGCAAAAATGGGAATAAGAAAAATAGTCATACCGAGAAAGATAGCAACTGCTATAAAACCCACGACTGTTGGATAAGATAATGCCGATTTAATTTGGTTTTGTAAGCGGGCAACATCTTCTAACAACTTGGCTAAGCGATTCAATACTTCGTCCAAAACACCACCAACTTCACCAGCTTGAATCATACTCACATATAATCCATCAAAGCATTCAGGATGCTTCCGCATTGACTCCGAAAGATTCGTTCCGCTTTGAACATCGTTACTAATGTCCATAAGAGCTTGTTTGAGTTTAGGATTACTACACTGTTCAGAAAGTACTCCTAGACTTCTAACAATCGCAACTCCGGCATTCATCAAAACGGCAAATTGACGAGAAAAAACGGCTTTGTCTTTAACAGACACTTTCACTAAGGAAGTCTGAAATTTTTTTAAGTCAAAATTTGCCTGAAATCCTTGAAACTGTTTGAGTTCTTGGACTACAAAGCCTTGGTCTCTAAGATTAGTACGAGCTTGGCTCAAGGATTGAGCAATAATTTTTTCTGTTCGAGATTTTCCTTGTGAGTCACGAACACGGGCAACATAAGTTGGCATAAATCAATTCAAAATAGTTGTTAGTCATTGGGTATTTGGAAGAAGCACAGGGACACAAGGGAAAGACTTGCTAAGCTGTCCTTGCATTTAAGGCAGCACATTTTTTGCTGTTGACTGTTAACTGTCAGCACTCAAAGAACTTAGGAAGTGATTGTGTAATTTCAAGGCGTAATAGTTTATAACTTCCCCTCTGCTCCTCATCTTCCCCATCTCTCCCATGCGTCTAATGCGCTTTAGCAGCCCCATTGGCTCCAGGTTTTGCACCTGCTGCCTGCGGTGGTGTAGAACCACCAATGAGACGTTGGATTTCATCTGGCTTGGAAGTCTTAGACATTGCTGCTTCAAAGGAGATCGTTCCTGCTTTGTAAAAATCCGCTAAAACCTTCTCCAGAGTTTGCATTCCCAATTTACCGCCAGTTTGAATAGCTGAGTAAATTTGCGATGTTTTACCTTCTCGAATTAAGTTAGAAATAGCGGGAGTAACAATCAAAATTTCTTGAGCCATCACCCGACCGTATTCACCTGGTTTGGGGTTTTTCTTAGGTACTAATGTTTGGCTAAATACTGCTACCAAAGAGTTTGATAATTGCACCCGCACTTGGGTTTGTCTTTCATGGGGAAAAACGTCGATAATCCGGTCAACAGTTTGTGCAGCTGAACTAGTGTGTAGCGTACCAAATACCAAGTGTCCTGTTTCCGCAGCAGAAATCGCCAAAGAAATCGTTTCTAAATCGCGCATTTCTCCTACAAGAATAATATCTGGATCTTCCCGCAAAGCTGCTTTCAAAGCATTAGCAAAACTCTTGGTATCTTCGCCCAATTGCCGTTGGTGAACCAAGCTTTTAATTGGTTCGTAAACAAATTCAATTGGGTCTTCCACAGTCAAAATATGCTCTGCTTTAGTGCGGTTAATTAAGTCAATCATTGCTGCTAAGGTTGTTGTTTTCCCGGAACCTGTGGGGCCTGTCACCAGAATTAGTCCTCTGGGCTTATCGCACATTTCCCGTACTACATCTGGTAGACCTAATTTTTCAAAGTTGGGAATTTTAGAACTTAATGCCCGTAAGCAAGCAGCATAAGCACCACGCTCCTTATAGACATTCACCCGAAAGCGAGCTAAACCTTTAACACCATAAGAACAATCCAACTCCCACGTCTGCTCTAAAGTTTTACGCTGGGTGTTGTTGAGCATACTAAAAATCAGCCTTTGACACTGATCTGCCGTCAAGACATGCTCACCTATAGGAGTGAGTTTGCCACTGATACGGAAATAGGGAGGTAAACCTGCGGATAAATGCAAGTCTGAGCCTCCCATTTCAATCATTTGCTCCATCAAGTCTTCAATCATCATTTCCATAGTTCTGTTTCCTTATAATGTTTGTTATTTGTCCTTTGTCAGTTGTCCTTTGTCATTTGTCAGTTGTTTTAAGTTATGTAGGCATTAACCAATGACTAACGACCAATGACCAATGACCAATGACTAATCTTAAAAACGAGGTGTTAGACAGTAGGGACAATCTAGCCATTCTGGTTTCAATGTGGCATCACAAGTCCGGCAAGTAAGACCAGTTTTGCGTTTGGCTTTTAACTCTGCTTCCAAACCCGTATCAGTAAAGGTCACCCGTTCTACTTCTTCGAGGGTGGTGGCACCTTGACGCACTAGGTCTAGACTATAAGCCAACAAGGTTTTCATACCCTCTTCCACAGCGACTTCTTTGATGCGTTCCGTAGGTGCTTCTTCGTTAATCAGGGTTTGTAGGTTTTCAGTGACTCGCATGACTTCATAAACACCACAACGCCCTTTGTAGCCGACGCCATTACATGTTGAGCAAAGATGATTTTTGCTTTTGGCTTCAGCGATCGCTTCTAATGTCAAAGTGTTAGCTTTGTAGAAGGTGACTCCCACATCAGAAGAAGCTGATAGACCATAACGTGCCAGTTCTTCAGTTGTCGGAGTATAGGCAATGCGACATTCAGAACATACCCGCCGCACCAGACGTTGAGCCAAAACGCCAATCAAAGAACTAGAAACCATGAAAGGCTCAATTCCCATTTCTCCCAAACGAGCGATCGCTCCTGGGGCATCATTGGTATGTAAGGTAGTTAATACTAAGTGACCAGTCAAGGCAGCCTCAATCGCTGTTTTTGCCGTTTCTTTGTCCCGTGTTTCACCCACTAGTAGCACATCTGGATCTTGTCGCAAGAAAGCCCGCAAAGCTGTAGCAAAATCCAACCCTTTTTCTCGAATCACTTGAACTTGAGTAATTCCTGGAAGACTATATTCAATTGGGTCTTCTACAGTACTGATATTAATTCCGGGATCGTTCTTTTCTGCTAGTGCTGAATACAGCGAGGTTGTTTTACCCGAACCAGTTGGCCCTGTTACCAAAATCAGACCAAAGGGACGACTAACCATATCTTGGACAATGTGCAAAGTTTCCGGATCGGTAATTAACTTATTTAATCCGAGTTGGGTGGAAGAATTGTCTAAAATCCGCAGTACCACCTTTTCCCCATAGCGACTGGGTAAAGTATTTACACGGAAGTCTACTTTACGTCCCTCAAACATGCGGCGGATGCGTCCATCTTGGGGTAGACGCCTCTCGGCAATATCCAAATTGGAGATGATTTTAAACCGAGCTGTCACCGCTGGGATAATTTTTTTCGGCATCAGGGGGAAAGCTTCACGCAGCACTCCATCTTTACGGAAGCGAATGCGTAAGTTTTCTTCTTGTGGTTCAACATGAATATCAGAAACCTTCTCATGTAAGGCTTTAGCCAAAACTCTATTGACTAAGTTGATCACCGGGGCATCCTCTGCACCTTTCATTGCTGCCCCTAAATCAGCCTCCATTTCATCAGGAGCATCCTCAAGGTCGAGATTTCCGAGATTTTCTAAATCCTGATTAATATCTGTAAATTTTTCTTGTTCTAGGTGCTTTTGCCGCACAGCCAGATCGTCCAAATATTGATTGATTAGCTGTTGGTAGTCTTCCTGTGTAATCACCATGCGCTGCAATGCTAAACCTTGGGGGCGCAAGATCCGGTTGAGGTCATCGCAAGCCTCCAGATTATCTGGAGCAACCATTGCCACTAAAACTGAAGGTGGGGTTTGGTCTTCGTGTTTCGACAGTGGCACCAAACGGTGGCGACGGCAAATATCAACTGGAATCAGGGTATCAATCAGGTTCCCCACCATTGTGTTGCCAAAGGAGTTGACTTCTGGATCGAGAAATTCAACACCGTAGAGTATTTTTAATTCAAATAGCTGCTGTTTTTTATATTGCCTGAGCAACTCAGGTGATAGCTGTTGTCCGGTAATTGACTCTAGTACTTCCGTTAAGGGTCTACCAGACTTGCGGCTTTCAATTAATGCCTGCCTCATCTGTTCGCTATTAACATAGCCAGATTGCACTAGCTTGTTGCCAAAAGGCGAAAACTCTGTTCTAGTAGTTAGAGCGGTACTACGCCGTTGCGGTGACGAGTAAGTCATAAAGGGAGCAATTGATTTGGGGAAACCTCTGCTTAGAGTATTCCCAGCAGGTGACACAGAATTCTCATCGCTCAAAAAAGTCCTAAGTGTCGAGTAAAAAAGTCAACAGTCATTAGTCATTAACTTCAAATGGAATAATTTATTTCTTGGAGTTCCCTGAGTGCATAGTGCCTACACCGGAAATTAACGCTCAGACTTCTGTTTTTATCTCCTTGTCTTCTTGAATGACTCAACTACTTAACACTTTTGAAGGAATGACAATATTAGATAAATCGTTAAATTTTAAGTAATAACTGATTAAAAAACCGATCCATGAATAAGATGAGGGGCAAATCAGATTCAGACGCCACTCTTGCAAAATACTTACTCATAGAGTTACGCTACTCGTTCGGGTTACCGCACTCGGAGCATCTCAACTAGCGTGTTCACCATTTGTCACAATAAGATGACGATGACATCACTCCAGGAACTTGTGGGTAAATAAAATCAGCCTCAGTTGCAAGTCGTAAATGACGACAATAGCAACCTATGGAGATTTAATGCCATAAAAAGTATCTGGAATCAGTAGACAATGATGGATGAAAATAAACAGATAAACAATACAAGCCAGCTATTGGGTGAACCAACAGAGGTAAAGCAAGCAATGAAGAGCGACTCCCCAGCCCAAATCAATTCCAATGAATCTGGTAGCGAAGTTACTGAGCAAGTGGCAGCCCAAACCAATGTAACGGCGGATACTGCTGCTTCTAATCAAGAATATGGCGTCGCTGCAACCGATAGAACTCAACTAGAAACCGCAGCTTTGGCAGAACAAATCGAGTCTCTCAAAGTGCAATTAGAAGAGCGTAGTACTCAATATATGCGGATTGCCGCTGATTTTGAAAATTACCGCAAACGCACTAGCAAAGAAAAAGAAGAGCTAGAGGCGCAGATGAGGCGGAATACAATTCTAGAATTGCTGCCAGTGGTCGATAATTTTGAGCGGGCGCGAGCGCATCTCAAACCACAATCTGATGGCGAAATGACCATTCATAAAAGTTACCAAGGTGTTTATAAACAATTAGTCGATACTCTCAAGCGTTTGGGTGTATCACCCATGCGTCCTGAAGGTCAACAATTCGATCCCAATCTGCACGAAGCAGTAATGCGGGAACCTACGGATGAACATCCTGAAGGAACAGTGTTAGAAGAGTTAGTGCGCGGATATTACTTGGGCGATCGCGTGCTACGCCATGCAATGGTCAAAGTAGCTGCTCCCAAGGAAGATACACCTGTTGCACCAGACGATCGGTCGAGTCCAGCCAACAGTTAAACTGTAATCGCTCGCCTCGCTGACCAAAAGTGCCTGGGTTTTAGCAGGGGCGAGCATCGTTACTGAGTATTGGGAAGAGAGGAGATGAGGAAGAAAGGGAGCAGGGAGCAGAGGGGAAAGAAGTAATTTTTTATTCTCCCCCTTGCCCCCTGCTCTCTGCCTCTGTACCTGTTCCCATTCCCCATTTCTAGATGCTGTTGTTTGCCCTAGCCTTGGTTGTCCCAACAAAAGTTAGTCCGCGATAAATTACAGCAGAAAAACTCAGTAAAAATACTGGTAGATATGGGAAAAGTTATTGGGATCGACTTAGGTACTACTAACAGTTGCGTCGCAGTTTTGGAGGGCGGTCAACCACTTGTGATCTCCAATTCCGAAGGTGGACGAACTACTCCAAGTATTGTGGGATTTGGCAAGGGTGGCGATCGCTTGGTCGGTCAACTGGCAAAGCGCCAAGCCGTAACCAATGCAGAAAATACAATTTATAGTATTAAACGATTCATCGGTCGGCGTTGGGAAGACACTGAAGTAGAACGCGATCGCGTACCATACAACTGTGTCAAAGGTCGAGATGATACCGTTGATGTGCAAATTCGCTCAAAAAACTATACACCACAAGAAATATCTGCCATGATCCTGCAAAAGCTCAAGCAGGATGCGGAAAACTTCTTGGGCGAAACTGTCACTCAGGCAGTGATTACCGTACCAGCATATTTTACAGATGCCCAAAGACAAGCAACTAAAGATGCTGGCACGATTGCCGGACTGGAAGTCCTGCGAATTATCAATGAGCCAACGGCTGCGGCTTTAGCTTTTGGATTAGATAAACAAGAGCAAGAGCAATTAATTTTGGTCTTCGACTTGGGAGGAGGCACTTTTGACGTGTCGATTCTGCAACTTGGGGATGGGGTTTTTGAAGTTAAAGCAACTTGTGGTAACAACCATTTGGGTGGTGATGACTTTGATAATGCGATCGTGCGTTGGATGATGGAACGCTTCCTCCAACAAGAAAAAATCGACCTTTCCCAAGATAAGATGGCACTCCAACGTCTGCGGGAAGCAGCGGAAAAGGCAAAGATTGAACTCTCTAGTATGGTGAATACATCCATCAACTTGCCGTTTATCACCGCTGATGATACCGGCCCGAAGCATCTGGAGATGGAACTGAGCCGCTCTAAGTTTGAAGAACTTTCAGGGCAATTAATCGAAGCTACCATCGAACCGATGATCCAAGCCCTCAAAGACGCAGATCTCAAACCACAAAACATAGATCGGATTATTTTGGTAGGTGGTTCTACCCGAATTCCCGCAGTCCAAAACGCGCTGATCAAGTTTTTCAATGGCAAAGCTCCCGACCGCTCTGTCAATCCTGACGAAGCTGTAGCACTAGGAGCTGCTATCCAAGCAGGGGTTTTGGGTGGCGAGGTTGATAATCTGTTGCTATTAGATGTCACTCCCTTGTCTTTAGGAATTGAAACCTTGGGTGAAGTGTTCACCAAAATCATTGAACGTAATACTACAATTCCTACTAGTAAGTCACAAATATTTTCCACCGCAGTTGATGGACAAACCTCGGTGGAAATTCACGTCCTTCAAGGCGAACGCGCAATGGCACGAGATAACAAAAGTCTCGGCAAGTTTCTCTTGGCAGGAATTCCCCCATCACCCCGTGGTGTACCGCAAATTGAAGTATCTTTTGAAATTGATGTCAACGGCATCCTCAAGGTTTCTGCCCAAGACAAAGGTACAGGCAGAGAACAAAGTATCAGGATTACCAATACAGGTGGTTTGAGTACTAATGAAGTTGAAAGGATGCGCCAAGAGGCGGAATTATTTGCTGAAGAAGACAGAAGACGTAAAGAACTGGTTGAACTTAGAAACCAAGCAGATAATTTGTTGTTCAGTTACGAATCCACGATTAAAGATAATGGTAACTTTATTGGCGATCGGATGAAAACTTTGGCTAGTGAAAAAGTTGCACAACTCCAAGCTGCAATGACTGACTCTAGCATTTCCACAGCAGAATTTAAGCAGCGCTTAGATGACTTCCAACAAACCCTGTTTGCAATTGGTGCCGATGTCTACAACCGAGCCAACAGCCAAACAGATGAAATTGACGAGGTTTCAACTAGTTTGTTTACTCCAGAAGTAGACTCGCCGATGAATGGCACACTCATACCGCAATTCAACTTTGATTTTGATGAAGAAAGTACCGCACAAGCTGATTATGAAGCGATAGATTAAGGACTGGGGATCGGGGAACTGGTGTCCCTAATCCCCAATTTGGAGATTTTTCTTAAAACACTTTAATATATCTAAATATATTGATGCTAAATTTAGCGAAGTTTCACAAAACCTCAGCAGTTTGCTAAATTGTAGAAGCAAATTACTCTGGGCTAGGTGTGCTAGTTGAGATGCGATTTAAAGCAGATGGGTGGTTTTCCACACCTGATGGTGCGGCTAGCCCCTCTGGTTGATAGGCGGGGTTTTCCTCTCCTACGTAGCACAATTGTAAAAGAGACAGCTAACTCGGGGGTGAGAAGTCCGAGCAGAGGTTTCCTCTGTTTATAACTTTTGTCGTTTCCCACGAGGAAAGCACCTGTTGCTCAAGTTTGTCGGTGATTTTTGTAAAAGGTAAAGGGTAAAATCAATTATTAACAAAAGTTAATTCTATCTTCTGCCTATCCTCCGGCAAGCGGCCCTCCTGAAGACGCTTTATAGGTAAAACGCCTTTTCGTAGGGTACAAGTGACTTTAACGTTCTACTGCCTCCTGCTTTGTTCCTTCTAACTTTTACCTTTGCTATATGGCCCGCGACTATTATGAAATTTTGGGTGTCTCTCGTGACGCCGACAAAGAAGAAATTAAACAAGCCTATCGCCGTTTAGCCCGGAAGTATCACCCAGACGTGAACAAAGAACCGGGTGCGGAGGAGCGCTTTAAAGAAATTAATCGTGCTTATGAGGTACTATCAGAACCAGAAACGCGCGCTCGTTACGATCGCTTTGGTCCAGAGGGTGTGTCAGGAGCAGGTGTAGGCTTCCAAGATATTGGCGACATGGGTGGCTTTGCCGATATCTTTGAAAGTATTTTTAGTGGTTTTGCTGGGGGTATGGGTGGTCCAACGCAACAGCAAAGACGGCGCAGCGGTCCCGCACGAGGCGATGACTTGCGGCTAGACCTAAAGTTAGACTTTCGAGAAGCAGTATTTGGCGGTGAAAAAGAAATCCGCATTTCGCATTTAGAAAATTGTGAAGTTTGTAACGGTTCTGGTGCTAAACCGGGAACACGTCCGCGTACTTGTTCAACTTGTACTGGTTCGGGTCAAGTCCGCCGCGTTACTAGAACACCTTTCGGCAGTTTTACTCAAGTCTCGACTTGTCCTACCTGTAATGGAACAGGGATGGTAATTGAAGATAAGTGTGATGCTTGTGATGGTAAGGGTGCAAATCAAGTAACAAAGAAACTTAAAATTACCATTCCAGCTGGGGTGGATAATGGTACACGCTTGCGGATTTCTAATGAAGGTGATGCAGGTCAACGCAGTGGTCCTGCTGGAGATTTGTATGTTTACTTGTTCGTGAATGAGGACGAGGAATTCCAACGAGATGGCATCAATATTCTCTCGGAAATCAAAATTAGCTATTTGCAAGCAATTTTAGGTTGTCGCTTAGAAGTCGATACGGTAGATGGACTGGTGGAACTAATCATTCCTGCCGGAACACAGCCAAATACGGTAATGAAGTTGGAAAATCGGGGCGTACCCAGATTAGGAAATCCAGTAAGTCGCGGCGATCATATGCTGACAGTTTTAATTGATATTCCCAATAAGGTAACCCCAGAGGAGAGGGAACTGCTGGAGAAGTTGGCTAAAATTAAAGGCGATCGCACTGGCAAAGGCGGTCTAGAAGGATTTTTGGGAAATCTGTTTAAATGATCGAGTCCTCTTTTATTTCAACTCCCGATGCTCAACTTGATTTACGCGGCACCCCTTGCCCAATTAATTACGTGCGAACAAAAGTACGTTTAGAGAAAATGCCATTGGGAAGTTTGCTAGAAGTCTGGCTAGATCCAGGAGAGCCAATTGAGCAAGTTCCTGATAGTCTGACAATGGCAGGTTATCAGGTAGAACAAATTACAGACTGTGCTAGTTATTTTTCCCTGTTAGTGCGTCGTCCAGTTAATAACGAATGATCGCGGAAAGTTTTGCCGCAACCGGACAGTTATTGGGTACTGTACTGGCCGTACAGGCTAATTTTTATCGGGTACAACTAGATCGAGAGCAGGAACAGATGAGGGAAATGGAGGAGCAAAATCTCCCCGATCTCGTTGTTTTGTTGTGTACTCGCAGAACACGGTTGAAAAAAATCGGACAACAGGTGATGGTGGGCGATCGCGTTGTTGTAGAAGAGCCAGATTGGGCTGGAGGACGGGGAGCGATCGCTGAGGTTTTACCTCGCCAAAGCGAATTAGACCGTCCAGCGATCGCCAATGTCAACCAAATTCTATTGGTATTTGCTGTTGCCGATCCCCCTCTAGAACCTTATCAATTGAGTCGGTTTCTGGTTAAGGCTGAGTCTACTGGCTTGGATGTACTTTTATGCTTGAATAAAAGTGATTTAATTTCACAATCAGAACAACAGCTTCTTAGCGATCGCCTATGTGGTTGGGGTTATCAACCATTATTTATCAGTCTCAAAAATGCCATCAATATTGACCAACCAACTAATTATTTAACTAATAAAATTACCGTAATTGCTGGGCCTTCAGGTGTGGGCAAATCTAGCCTGATTAATGGGCTAATTCCCAATGCTAACCTACGAGTAGGAGAGGTTTCTGGCAAATTAGCTCGTGGTCGTCATACCACCCGGCATGTAGAATTATTTGAATTGCCTAGCGGTGGTTTGCTAGCAGATACTCCGGGTTTTAATCAACCCGACATGGATTGTAAACCAGAAGAATTAGTACATTATTTCCCAGAAGCAACACAGCGTTTAGCAGTTGCTAGCTGTCGATTTAGTGATTGTCTGCACCGAGATGAGCCTGAGTGTGCAGTGCGGGGAGACTGGGAACGATACGAACATTATTTGGAATTTTTGGATGCAGCGATCGCTCGTCAAACACAGCTTCACCAACAAGCCGATCCTGAATCCACTATTAAGTTAAAAACTAAAGCTAAAGGGCAAAGTCAATACGAACCCAAGTTAGAAACTAAAAAATATCGCCGTGTTTCCCGAAAGACTCAATTACAGGATTTGCAACAGCTCTATCAAGACGAAGAGTAACAAAACAAGCCCTCACGATAGCATAGATACAAATAGAAAACCTATCTTGTATGTCTCAACCCCTTGCCACCACTCCTAGTGTAAAAGATGCCACTGAGAGTATAATTTTTCCACCAGGCGATATCTACAGTGACGAACCCCCTTTGGAATCTGATTTACACCGCGAACAAATCGATTTACTTATCCGCTTGATTAAGTGGTGGTGGCGCGATCGCAAAAATTTCTATGCTACTGGTAACCTGACTATTTATTTCAGTCCTAACCAAAAAAAGTCAGAAGAATTTCGAGGCCCTGATTTCTTTGTAGTTTTAGATGTAGAAAAAAAAGACCGCAAAAGTTGGGTTGTGTGGGAAGAAAACGGTAAATACCCCAACGTAATTATAGAACTGTTATCTGATTCTACAGCCTCGGTTGATAAAGGTTTGAAAAAGCAAATATACCAAAATACATTTCGGACTCCTGATTATTTCTGGTTTGACCCAAATAACCTGGAATTACGGGGATTTCATTTAGTTGATGGGCAATATCAAGAAATTGAACTTACTGGCAAAAGCTGGTTATGGAGTCAACAGTTAGGGCTGTATTTAGGAGTTGAATCTGGTAAATTACGCTTTTTTACACCAGATGGGCAGTTAGTGATGTTGCCAGAGCAAGAAGCAAACCAGCAGTTACAGCAAGCAAACCAGCAGTTACAGCAAGCAAACCAGCAACTAGAACAAGAACGTCAACGTGCTGAAATATTGGCAGAACGTTTGCGAGCCGCAGGTATTGACCCTGAGCAAATATTCTAAGAAGAATATTTTATCTCTTAATTAGCCACGGGAAAATATTGCTATGAACCAAAGAATATACGACGGACTTCGTTGGACAACCTCAGACTTTAACGATGAGGGCTTTCTTGGCTAAAAATAATTATTAAACCACCAAGGACAAAAGTCACAAAAAGATTTTAATTTAGAAACCTGATTTTTCCACTGCAACAAGCTAATCAGCAACCATAACCAAAATCCGAACCAGGCTAAAGTATTAATATAAAGTTTTTAAATAAATTGAAAACAGCTATAAACTTACCTGACGATCCCCATAAAGTCTTAAAATATTGTTAATTTCTGCCAAACCCCTCCACCTTCAACTTACAAGTACCACCCAAAATCACTATGGCTATTGGCTATGTCGCGCTTGTCCTCCATGCACATCTGCCCTTCGTTCGTCACCCAGAAAGTGACTATGTGCTCGAGGAAGAATGGCTCTATGAGGCCATTACAGAAACATACATCCCGTTATTGAAAGTATTTGAAGGCTTAAAGCGAGACGGTATCGACTTTAAAATCACGATGAGTATGACACCACCTTTAGTGTCAATGCTTCGTGACCCCCTGCTGCAAGAACGCTATGACGCCCACTTAACCAAATTAGAAGAACTTATAGAACTGGAAGTTGAGCATAATGTTCATAATGGGCATATTCGCTATTTAGCTGAACATTACGCCACTGAATTTAACGAAGCGCGTCAAATATGGGAACACTACGATGGTGACTTGGTAACAGCTTTTAAACACTTTCAAGATACTAATAATCTTGAAATTATCACTTGCGGTGCTACCCACGGCTACTTGCCGTTAATGAAAATGTATCCACAAGCAGTGTGGGCGCAAATTCAAGTAGCTTGCGAACATTACCAGCAAACTTTTGGACAAGCACCCAGGGGTATTTGGTTACCAGAATGCGCTTACTACGAAGGTGTAGAGCGAATGTTAGCTGATGCTGGGTTACGCTACTTCCTCACCGACGGACATGGCATCCTTTACGCCCGTCCCCGGCCGCGCTTTGGGACTTATGCACCGATTTTTACGGAAACTGGCGTTGCTGCTTTTGGTCGAGATCATGAATCGTCTCAACAAGTATGGTCTTCTGAAGTCGGCTATCCGAGCGCCGCAGAATATCGAGAATTCTACAAAGATTTGGGCTGGGAAGCAGAATATGACTACATCAAGCCCTACATTATGCCCAACGGTCAACGAAAAAACACGGGCATTAAATATCACAAAATTACTGGACGTGGCTTAGGGTTGTCAGATAAGGCACTTTACGACCCTTATTGGGCACGGGAAAAGGCAGCAGAACATGCCGCTAATTTTATGTATAACCGAGAGCGACAATCTGAGCATCTTTATGGTATAATGCAGCGTCCGCCAATTATCGTTTCACCTTATGACGCCGAGTTATTTGGACATTGGTGGTATGAAGGTCCTTGGTTCATTGATTACCTATTCCGTAAGTCATGGTATGACCAAAAAACCTATGCCATGACCCACTTAGCAGATTATTTGCGATCGCATCCAGTGCAGCAAGTCTGTCGTCCTTCGCAATCAAGTTGGGGTTTCAAAGGTTTCCACGAGTATTGGTTGAACGAAACAAACGCTTGGATTTATCCGCATTTGCACAAAGCTGCTGAACGAATGATTGAAATATCTCACTTGGAACCAGAGGATGAATTGCAATGGCGAGGATTGAACCAAGCAGCGCGGGAATTATTATTAGCACAATCTTCTGACTGGGCTTTTATTATGCGGACGGGAACAATGGTACCCTATGCAGTTAGACGGACGCGATCGCACCTAATGCGGTTTAATAAGCTCTACGAAGAATTAAAAATCGGCAAAATTGACAGCGGTTGGCTCGAAAAAGTCGAAGTAATGGATAATATCTTCCCTGAAATCAACTATCGCGTCTACCGTCCCTTGTAGTAGTAGGTGGGCATTGCCCACCTTATATTACTAGTCAGAAGCGTTTATTTTACCAACAACAGAGCAAGCCTTTTGATAAGTTATTGGTTGGTACTAGAAAATAATTATTTTTGACCAAGCGTAAACCTTGGAATTGAGGATTAAGATAATCGCCTGTAGGATCGTACTGGAAATATTCACGCACCCCTAGAAAGGCGTAGATTCCTCTGTTTGCACCTTGGTCTTTGCTACGGGTTGATTTTTGAATTAATCTCTAAAACGAAATCTGGGGTTTTATCATTTTCTTCCCAGATTTTGTAAAAACCTCGGTCACGATTTTCTACTCCAAACACCACAAATACATCTGGTGCGACAACTGATTGCGGATTACCTTTTTCGTAATAGATAAATAAATTACCAGCTACGTATACAGCTGGGTGATTTTGAAAATAAATATCCAGCACAGTGGTAGCGTATACAAGACACTTGCGCTGTAAATCACCTTCAGCCATTGGCTTACCATCCTCATCTGGGTATTCAATTGGGGTAACAGGGATATACTCTACTGAGGCTGTCATGGGCAAATCCCTCAACTTAACTATGGCTAGATTCAATAATATCGCTCAAAATCCTGTCGCCATAACTGGGAGGTTGAGAAATCACCAAAAATTCCAAATCACAGTAACCTTCATTGAATATCTGATGAGGAATATTAGGTGGAACTTCTACACCTTCATGTTAAAAAACTACTTGGCGGGAACCATCAATTTCTAAAGTTGCTTTTCCAGATAAAATAAAGAAAAACTGGTGCGTTCGCTGGTGATAGTGTTTGACTTCAAAAGTCCCTGGTGGCATTAGTTCTTGAATTACACTTAAATCTGGCTGCTTAACAAGATGCCAACCATGACAATTGTTACCCCATACATAATGCTCGCTAGTTTCTTTACTAATCATTTTCTATGTACTTCAAATTTTACTAATTAACTGTATTTAATCGCTGTTTAATATTCATTTTTGTTATTAGAATCTTTTAACTCACATTCTGCAAACAAACTAAGAACTATAACGGTAAAGTTGAGCTGATGAAGAAAACTTCTCGATTCCGTCAGATAACCTCTTGGTCTTCTACTCCAACAAAGTGTTAAGCTGCGGTCATCCAGTAAGGTTTAACTGGGAGAATTTTCAATAGGACGTTTAGTTGCTTCTTTAGCACGCATCTTCCTAAATCTATCTCGAATCCTTTGTAAATCCTCCTCAGTTTTAATTAAATCGAAATCTTCAATAATTCCTCAACTCGCACTATATATGCTGGATAAAAAGCTATTTTATCTTGAACATTATAAAGTTTTTGAATACCAAGCAGCGCTGTAGATATTAAACCCAGCCACGCCGCAACGCCTACACCCAAAGGGTTAGCCCAAGGATTTTGTGAGTTTTAAATGCAGGACTAGTACCAGTAATAGCAATTAAAATAGTTAATAAAATTGAAGCACCTATGATTATATTATTTGTGTATTGATTACGCTGAAAAAGAGCTTCGGATGAATTTTTATACGATTCTATTCTTTCCTTCAACTTTTTGGGCTTAAGACTATCTATTTAAGACGACATTTTATCCTCACTTTTATCACTCATGATTACAAGTCCTAAGTTGAACCTAATGCTCATTGATATTTTCAAAGCAATATCTCACTAATATCATTGGAGCGGTTTGACATTGAATATCAGTCAATAACTGCAAAATGCTATCAAAACCGAGGGTTAAAGCGGCGTAACTTTTCATTATACTCAAGACTTACGCACAAGTAACAGAAAATCGTAGACGCAAAGCTGCTTCCCGCAGGAGATCACACAGGACGCAGCAAAAAGTCTGAGCGTCGGCTTCCGGCGAGCGGAACTTTTTAGACAGAGAACACGGTAAAATAAGAATTACAGAGGTTTTTTGTGTAAGTCCTGATACTGAAACTTTTCTGTGTAACTAACGTTAAAAAAGACAGGCAAAATGCCTGTCCGACAAGAAATGATTTAGCAAAGAATTTAGAAATTCATCTCAGCAGCTTGAACTCTCTCAACCTGCTTCTTCTTCAGCACTAGCATAACTTGAGCCATCATCACAAGAGCGATAAATGCAATTAATCCTTTGACTCTGCCGGCATCTTGCAGTACAATCTCTGCATCTTTTTGACCGAATCCACCGACGTTGGGGTTATTGGTCAAAGCATCACCAGACTTAACTGCTTGTCCTTCGGAAACAATCAATTCTGGACCTGCGGGAACTGTATCAACAACAACATCACCAGACTCCGGTTGAATGTTCACTAAATATTTGACGTTACCGTCTTCATCTTCCTCTTTGGCAATTTTAGTAATTGTGCCAGTAGCGGAAGCATTATAAACGTTGTTGTTGCTTTTTTGACCAGTAGGATCGACTTGTCCGCGTCCGCGATTACCACCTACGTGAACTGAATATTTACCGAAGTGGATATTTTTGTCGGTTGCGGGGTTGGGAGAAAGAACTGGGAAGACGATTTCTTGGTACTGTTCGCCAGGTAAAGGACCGACGATGACAACGTTTTCTTTGTCTTCGCTGTAAGGTTGGAAGTAAGTTTCGCCGACTTCTTCTTTAAGTTCCTCAGAAAGGCGGTCTTCAGGAGCAATCTTGAAGCCTTCAGGTAGCATCAGCACAGCACCGACGTTCAAGCCGACTTTAGAACCATCAGCACCAACCTGCTGGACACTGGTATCGTAGGGAATCTTCACTACAGCTTTGAATACAGTGTCAGGTAGTACCGATTGGGGAACTTCGACTTCTGTCGGCTTGGCTGCTAGGTGACAGTTGGCACAAACAATCCGCCCCGTTGGTTCGCGGGGACTTTCAGGATAGGTTTGCTGTGCCCAAAAGGGATAGGCAGCAGCGGATTGGGGAAGGGCTAGGTCGCTGGTGAAGTAAAATGTCACCGTAGCGATCGCTATGAGCAATGTTTTGACAATTGCTTTAGCACTGCGAGTTAACCTCGCTGTTATAGAAGCATTTCTCATCTCAATAAGGACAATGATTGAATTAGTCATTAGTCATTAGTAATTAGTCATTAGTCATTAGTGTCCTTGGACTTAAGGACAAATGACTAAGGACAAAATTATTAAGTCCACCAAGGTGCATCGCCGGTACGGAAGTCTGTTTCAGTCCATGGACTCAAGACAATTTTGTCTTCTGCGGTGTTGGCGTGGGCTAAAGCCAAAGACAGTGGTGCTGGACCCCGCACAACCTTACCAGTTGAG
This sequence comes from Nostoc sp. S4, assembly GCA_029379225.1. Classification (GTDB taxonomy): domain Bacteria; phylum Cyanobacteriota; class Cyanobacteriia; order Cyanobacteriales; family Nostocaceae; genus Nostoc. The sequence goes on from JAQYWR010000064.1 coordinate 29,700, forward strand.
TCATACTGAGAACCGTGACAAGGACACTTAAATTTGTTCTCAGCAGCGTTCCAAGGTACGACACAACCTAAGTGGGTGCAAATAGCGTTAATGCCATAATCTTTGATCGCCTCTTTGTTTTCTACCACAATATAGGTAGGGTCACCCTTGAGTCCTTGAACTAGGGTGCGATCGCCTGCATTACGGTTTTCCAGAAATTTGCTCAGACTAACATCGTTGCCCAACTCGTCTTTTGCTGTGCTTCCACCACCAGCACCACCACTAGCAGGTGGAATAAAGTACTTGACAACGGGATACAATGCACCTAAAGCTACTCCAGTGACAGTCCCAAAAGTGAGCAGATTCATGAACTGACGACGCCCCATATCGGGCACGTCTGCTGATTCTGAAAATTGAGCCATAATCTACGCGCTCTTTGTGTATTTTGTTAAGCATTTTGACAGGAGTATTTGCACTTGAGCAACTCTTGTCTAAGTCGAAATGCTAACGCTTACAACGATGCCATACTTCTGTGTTCCAAGATCTATCTAGCATCTTTTCTGTTAGCATTACATTTCTTTATATCCTTATCATACTGGAGTTACGGAACTTAACATCATAACTAAATGTAAAATCTGATTGAGAAAAGCTATGACAGGACAGGAATTACGTCAACTGTTAGTTGAGAAGTGGGGATACTCTTATGATGTCCAGTTCCGGCGGGCACAGGGAAGGATATTTTTGCAAGTCATGTGGAAATATTTGGAGCAAGCTTCTTTTCCCTTAACCGAGGCAGAATACCAAGAACATCTTGATAGTATCGCTAATTATCTTCATGCCTTGGGTGGAACAACACAAGTGCAAGCATTTATTACCCAAACACGCGATCGCCCCCGACTCGGCAAAGCTGTCAGCATTCCTCTAGATTTGGGCGATCGCTCTTCAGAATGGATTTTATAACCTGTTATTACTCAAAGATTAATAAATTTAGAATTTATTACGTTTTTTTAGATAAAAAAGTTTATTAACTAAAATGTGCTATAAAATTCTCTTACCAACGGATACATCTCTATCTGGCTGAATTAACACAACCTCTCCATCATCTAGAACCACTCCCAAGACTAAAACTTCTGAAATGAAATCAGCAATTTGACGGGGTGGAAAGTTAGTAACAGCTAGTATTAATCTGTTAATTAATTCTGTTGGTTGATAAAGCTTAGTAATTTGGGCACTAGATTTTTTGATCCCCAAATTGCCAAAATCTATCCATAATTTATAAGCTGGTTTCTTAGCTTTGGGAAATTCTTCAACTTTAATAATTTTGCCAACATGAATCTCGACTTTTTCAAAATCCTCAAAGCTAACTTGTGTCATTTCCTGGTTAAACAATTTTGGATTTTAGATTTTAGTAGGAACTGGTATGGAAATTACCAAGACCACACTGCTTCACCGAAATCTATAATTGAAAATCTCAATTCTAGGGAGTTGGCATTTTAATTTTTTATTGAGGGAGGCGATCGTTATTTTCCCGTGAGCTTCACCAAACCAATTCCACCAAAGTAAAGTCCCAGGACTGCACTAGCTAAAAGACTTTGGGTGAGGGGGTCAGTAGAAGGTGTGAGAATAGCTCCTAAGACCACTGCTCCCATAATCACGTAACGCCAACCAGAAACCATCTTTTCAGACGAAACAATATTCAAGTTACCGAGTAACAGTTGAATTATGGGAATTTGAAAGGCGATGCCAGTGCTGAATAACAGTAGCAGCACAAATTCAAAATATTTGTCAATTGACCAAAGTTGTTCAACTACATCCGCTCCGTAGCTGATAAAAAATTTCAAAGCTGCGGGGATAAGGAGTAGATAGGCAAATACTAAACCTGCTGCAAATAAAACACTTGAACCTAAAACTACAGGTCCTAATAAGCGACGTTCGCGGCGAGTTAGTCCGGGAAGTACAAATTGGATAATTTGATAAAGAATGAAAGGACTAGAAAGTAGCAAACCTGTGTAAGCTGCGACTTTCAGGGAGACAAAGAAATATTCTCCTGGTGCAAGTTGAAGAAATTTTACTCCTTGTGCTGGAACCTCAAGTAGTTGGACAAGCGGCTTAACGGCAAAGAAACAGCCGATAATGCCTATTGCTACGGCAATTAGCGAATAAAAAATTCGCAGTCGCAACTCTTCTAAGTGGTCGAAAAGGGACATTTCGACTTCACCTGGCAACTCATCTAAAGGATCGGTTTGGGAGTTACCATCTGCTTCTGGGTCGATATCAGGAGCAGTTACAGTATCTACGTCTTGTGAAGGCGTCATGAGTCAGTTAGTAGGCAACATTTGTCACTGAGTACTGAGTTAGAAGTGCTGAGTTAGGAGTTAGGAGTTATTTTCCCCTTCCTCCCTCATCTGCCTCACTCTTTACTCAGCACTCTTCATTATTTTATCTGGCGAATGTAGCCACCAAGATATGTTTTTGAGTGCTGTGGGTTTTTTATCCTGTTTTTTAGGGTTGCATGTGCATAAGTTAGTAGGAAGCCATCTTATAGGCAATGCTTAACCTCAAAAAGGGTGGAACCGAAGATTTATAAATTACGTCTCTGCGGCTAGTAGGACTGAGTAAATTAACACAACTTCAACATACAATGCTCAGTTTTTCAACTCCGGTTCATCAAGGTGGCATCTAAGTGTAGCGTAATCGGAAATTTTTAGCCGAGGTTGTATGAACCGGACGATTTGCATTGCCCTAATGGCATTGCCTGTTTATTTATTCAATGCTGAGCTAGGAAATGTTTGTAGTAACGTGTCAATTGTCAAAAACCAGCTTCCTAGCATAACTGCTTTTATGGTTGAGAGCACAAATGCCTCCTCAGGTATATTACCTTGGCAAATATGGGCTAGAGATGACCAAACCGAAGATTGTCTTCGCTCTGGTATCTGCAAGGATTGATACTAAGACGTTACGTATTAAGAGTTGTATATTAACTTGTGAGGTTGTCATTAATCATTAGTCATTAGTCACTTGTCGTTTATTGGTTCTTGATAAAGAATGACGGTCTTGAAGAAAAAATGCAACGTCTAGGCGTGTTAGCTTAGTTTACAGCAGTTTGCAAGCAAGTGAGGTAGAAAACGCAGGACTCAAAATCAAATATACATAGTTTCTGCCTCCTGCCTCAAAACCTGTAGCTTTATACTTCATGTAAACGAAAACTGCTGTAATTAGGACACACAGAAATATTACAGCAGTTTCATAACCAAAAAAACTAATGGTCGTAGGAAATTATCAAGGTACAGTCCTGATTACAGGAGCGTCAACAGGAATTGGTCAGGCCTGTGCTTTACTTTTAGACCGATTAGGATTCTCTGTTTTTGCTGGGGTGCGTCAAGATATTAATGCTCAAACACTCCTACAAAAAGCTTCACCAAGGCTGATTCCGGTTTTTTTAGATGTTACTGATGCTGAATCGATCGCCTCTGTAGTCGCTCGGGTGATAAATACAGTCGGCGATCTTGGAATTTCAGGTTTAGTGAATAATGCCGGAATCGCTGTCCCAGGTCCTTTAGAATTATTACCGATCGCGGAATTTCAACACCAAATCAATGTTAATGTCACCGGACAATTAGCAGTGACACAAGCATTTCTTGGTTTATTACGCCAAGGTCGGGGTCGAATTGTCAATATGGGTTCCATTGCTGGTAGAAGTCCTACTCCGTTTTTGGGCGCTTACAATGCATCAAAATTTGCTTTGGAAGCACTCACCGATGTAATGCGTATGGAATTACGACCGTGGGGAATCTCAGTTTCAATTATTGAACCTGGTTCCATTGCTACGCCTATTTGGAATAAATCTTTAACTCAAGCTGAAATCGGACGGGAAAAGCTGCCACAATCAGCACTAAATCTTTACGGTCAGGCGATGGAAAATGTACGTCATAAAATGCAAGTTATTGCATCTAAAGGAATTTCTCCGGATATGGTCGCTCAAGCTGTTGTTCATGCGCTGACTGCAAACAAACCCAAGACACGTTATCTCATTGGACAAGATGCCAAAATCGGAGCAGTGCTAAAGCATATTTTGCCCGATCGGCTCCACGATCGTCTAATTTTATATTCAATGGGTTTGTAAATTACTTCCAGTTTTTCAGAAGTCATTACCCGCTAAGTTAGGCGATGTCTGACAGTTATGAAACTGCGATCGCTGTCTTAGTTTAAAATTCCCATGCGTTCGTACTGGGGAGTATTTCAAATAGTTAGGTTTGTTTGTACCTAGCTACTTATAATTGGTTTTGTAATTGGCTATTAGCGTCAATGGGTGAATAGTACTGAATTTCAGGAGAGGGAGTAACTTTATCTACAATCAAGTTGATTTTCATTCCAGAGGTATAGGTTGCTCCAGAACGGGTAATCTGTTCAATGCGAATTTCATACTGGATAGGTTGCCCTGTTTGCAGCCAAGAATCGAAGCGATCGCCCAAATTGACCTTATAAAGATTGCCCCAGACTGATAAGCCTTGAGGATAGGGTGGTTGGGGAGTAAATGGATAAGAAATCTCGCTAACTTTGGAGTCGTTCTGGTAGAGAATAATTGTGAATTTAACTGCTTTTAACTCGCCCAGAAGCGTACCTTCATCCAAAAGAGTAAAGTTGCGGGGATCGCGGAAGCGATCGAGCCCCTTAAACTTGAAACGCCTCAAGCGATCGGGGTGAATACCTCCAGCGATCGCAACCACAGTTTGGTTTTGCGATTTAGTGAGTTTGTATTCCAATGTGCCTGGAATATCAAATTGCAGTTGCCCTGATTCTGCGATCGCAGCTTTCATCTCAGGATCTCCTAACTCTTGTGGGCGTTTAGCCGCTTGCCAAGCGACTTTAAAAGAACCTTGGACAGTTTGTAACAAGCTGTAAGTATCCCGGACATCAGAACCAGTACCAAGTAAACTCCGTAGTCCTGTCTTTTCCAACCAGTTGTTTTTGAGGAGAGGAATAGTTTTATCAGTTAACAAGCTGACGCGATCGCTATAACTGGTTTGTTCCTTGGGAATGTCATCACCTTGGACTAACCAAACCTCACCATAACTGCCCGCTTGCCCATCTGCACCTTTGCGTCCCTGTTTACCACTCTCCCCATTTTCACAAGTAAAAGTTTTCTGCTCTGACAAACCAATATATTTCCAGCCATAACGGTAATTCGCATCCGCAGGTCGGGGCTGGGGGCGATTTTCTTTTTCATCGTAGAACGCATCGCCAGAACAGCGAAATAATTTCTGTTCTACTTCTGTCCAGGTGGCGTTAGCTACATTCAGCGGTTGCGCCATTAATGCCCAAGTGCAATAGTTCACAACCCTGCGCGGCTGAGTGCAGTCACATCCATCACCAGCCTGACCGCCATTTCCCCCAGAACCGGCTCTGCCGCCCCCATTACGTAACACCACATTTTTGAGTTGCGAAAGTGACTCAAAGTAAAGAGTGACATTTCCTCCTTTGCCACCATCTCCCCCATCACCACCATTCCCGCCATTGCCACCTTCTGCACCGCATACGTTAGCTGCTTTTTTGGGCTGCTGGCATTCAGATGCGTGTTCACCAGAAGTAGCAGATTCTCCAGCTTCGCCATCTGTGCCGGAAAGATCAATCGTTTGTAGTTGCTGGCTGGCTCGGATTTTTTGGTCAGGTGCAGAGATGCCGTTTCGTCCAGGGCGACCATCTACCCCATGTCTACCTGCTTGACCAAAAGTTTGTACTTCGGCAGCCACGATATTGACAGTTAGACCGTTAATAATTGTTGTTAGTAGGCACAGTTTTAAAATGTACTGGAATGGCTGATTAATATTCATAGGAATTAATAAATTTAATGTAAGGATTCAGGTAGCAGAGTATTGACAAAGGGAACAGTTGAGGGAGAATAT
>JAQYWR010000065.1 GCA_029379225.1 Nostoc sp. S4
TTTGCGCTTTTTATTTACTTTTTACGGGTTTATTCGGTTAGGTGCAAGATGTGAGTTAACCTGAGTCTCCAATGAAGGCGCACCTACGGGAAGGGCAAAAGAAACAAGTCAAATCCTCTTCCCTTCTGCCTCCTGCCTTATTTCTTAGGAGTTCGATGAACCTAACATTTTTTGGAGTTTGTTCGGCTTGACTTCGTACCTTTACGGGGAAGCAAGTTACAACCCAACGTACAATTATCGAATGGCACTAAGATAAACATAAATCCTTGAGATTACTGGTTTTGGGGTGTAGGGTGTGGGGTGTGGGGCATGAAGAAGAAGTAATCTCTGTTTCACCTCTAAGAAACGAATATTTATTAACACTATACCCGTTGCGCCATCCCCAACAAATAGCCCAGACGAGTCTTCCTAATGCGGGTAACACTTTTTTAAATCACTCGTAGTTCAAGATTGAAGTTGCTGCATCAGACCTACTGCGTCAGAAACAGACCAATGCTCAGCAATCTTTCCATCTTGAACCCGATCAATGCGGATCACCGATGTCGAGATGCTCCTGCCAGTTGGTGCAATGCCGTAAAATGACCCGCTGTGCTTGCCGTGACTTATGATGTAGCTAACAACCCGATCGCCTTCCGCGACCTGCTGCACAATCTCAATTTGGATGTCGGGGAACGCAGCGAAGAAATCCTCAAAGAAGGATTCATGATAGACCCGAAGTGCATCAATACCGCAATTTTCTGTACTTGACATTGCATGGTTAATACAATTCTCCGTCCAGAAATCTTTCAACGCTGTAAGATTTCGACCATTCCAAACGACTTGAATAAAGTTCTGGATTACTTGCTTATTTTTATCTAGGTCGGTCATTAGCTTTTCTCCAGAGAGTCGTTTTTCATTGAGCAGTATACAACTTCAAAAGCGTGAATGACTTTGCTGACTGAATCATCGACAGAACAATCTAAAACTATACTTTAAGCGATAAGTTAAGCGGCAGAACTATAAGGACGCATTTTCAAGACGCTATATACCGCGTCTCTATAAACCCCTCTTAGAAATCATTCCAACCTTCAATGCTAGAAGACATCACATAACTGGTGACACTCGCCTCAAAGAATTTTGCCTTCGTGTGAGCTTCTTTCTTAGTATCTGAGAAATGTTCTAAGTGGCTATCAGGGAAATATAAATTTTACAAGTAGGTCATTATACACAGTTAGTACTGAGAAATATTCTAAGTGGCTATCAGGGAAATGGCACAAAGACTCATGCGAAAGCTCGTCTGGGCTATTTGTTGGGGATAGGGTGAGTGGGTGTAAGAAAAAATCAAGAAAACTAAATACGAGTACAGACACAAATAAATTTCTGACTCACGACACCCAACACCCCACACCCAAAAGCCTTATATATAATGGGTTTGCCGTTAACTTAGTGCCATTCGTAGAATTATACTTGAGTGAACCGTATTGATTTATAATTTAAATAGAAGCAATTGCAAATAATTTTCAATTTTTTGGTGCTAACTGTTTAATGTCATGCCCAACAACTTAGCTCTGGGTAAAGAGCAACTTTGGAGTCGTCGTCAATTACTGAAGCTGGGCTTAGCAGGAGTGGGAGTAACTGGTGTAGCCGCACTTTGGCAAATGCTGAATCTACAAAGTCAGTCAATCGTCAAAGTACCGCCACTCAATATGGAAGCATCAGACGACGCCGCTAACCCAACAAAGATGCTGAGGGATTTTGATTATGGGACGGTGAAGCAAGAAAATGGACGTACTGTCCGAGAATTTCAGTTAACTGCTGGTACTTCCATCATCCAGCTCAATAGTGCAGTCTCTTATAACATCTGGGATTTAAACGGTCGCATACCAGGGCCAACGCTACGAGCAAAACAAGGCGATCGCGTCCGAGTGCTTTTTCTCAATAACGCCGGACATTCTCATTCTTTGCATTTTCATGGCGTTCATCCGGCAGAAATGGATGGTATTCGTCCAGTCAGCAACGGTAAAGCCACAATTTATGAATTTGATGCTGAACCTTATGGCGTTCACTTATACCACTGTCATATTGAACCAGTTACTCGTCACATTGCTAAGGGACTGTATGGGATGTTCATCATCGATCCACCGACTCCTCGTCCCCCAGCTGACGAAATCGTACTAGTGATGTCTGGGTATGACGTGAATGACGATAGCCATAATGATTATTACGCCTTCAACGGCCAGCCTCATCATTTCATGCATCATCCCATTCCCATTTATCAAAATCAGTTGATTCGGCTGTATGTCCTCAACATCATTGAATACGATCCGGCAGTAACCTTTCACCTCCACGCCAACTTCTTTGATGTCTATCGCTATGGCATGAGTATGACTCCTAGCGAGAAAACAGATGTGATTACGATGGGTATCGCTGAAAGGCACATTTTGGAATTTGCTTTTCGCTATCCGGGTAAGTATATGTTTCATCCCCATCAGGATGCGATCGCCGAAAATGGTTGTATGGGTCAATTTGAAGTAATTGCTCAGAGCAAGTCTGGTAAAAATGTTAATAATTCATAACAAAATTACGAGTAATCCTTAGTCAAGTTAAGCACAAGATACGTAATTCATAATTAATAAAATTTTAAATCAAATAGTTGATAAAAAATATCATTATATGCGAAAGTAAAATCTATGACAATTTGTCAAACAAACTATTTTTCAATGATAGTTTGAAGCATTTGAACCAATACCTTTTAAATTGTGCGAGGAGCAGAAATGAAAAAATTTCGCTACATCTGTTTAACAGTGGCAGCTGCGGCAATAGTTACTTTAAGTTCTTGTAGCAGTACACCAACCGCAGAAAACCCCTCAGCACCCAATACTAGCCCCCAAGTTACAGAGGCAGCAGATAATAGCAATCATAGCGGTCATGGTAGCAAAGAAAAGATTAACATTAATTCTGCTATCTTGTCAGAATTAGATAAATTTGAAGCCAAGTTAGGTATACCAGCTTTATCTAATAAAATTCAGGCAAATCGCCCTTATGGTAGTCCACAAGATTTAGTTACTAAAAAAGTAATTACTCAAGAGCAGTTCGACAAAATAAAAGACCAAGTTAGCGTTCAAGAAGTGGTGCTTACAGGTGAGGCAAAAGATGTTGACTATATGTCTAAATTAGGCTTAATGAAAGGGCATCTTTTAGTAGCACAAGAACTGCTGGATCAAAATCAGCCAAAACAGGCAGAACCTCATATTGGGCATCCAGTTGAGGAGATTTATGTTGACGTAGAAGACCAACTTAATGAGCGCAAAGTCAAAGAATTTAAAACAACTTTGGTGAGTTTGCAAGATTTAGTGAAATCTAATCCGAAGGATAGCAAAGTTAAAACTAATTTTACTTCTTCAGTGCAAGCAGTTGATGGAGCGATCGCAGCATTACCACCAGCTGAGCGTTCAAAACCAGGATTTGTATTACAGGTAATTAATGAGTTACTAGATTCAGCGAACTCAGAATATGGCGCAGCGATTGCAAATGGCAAAATATCCGCAGCAATAGAGTATCAAGACTCTCGGGGATTTGTCTTTTATGCCAATGAATTATACAAAGGAATTACTAGCCAAGTAGCTCAACAAGATGCCGAAGCAGATAAAGCGATTAATGCTACTTTCGCGGAACTAATAAAAGTTTGGCCTGCTGCCATTCCACCAGCTAAACCAGTCAAGACTCCAGAAGATGTTACCAAGTTGGTGAAAACGATTGAGGAAAACTCTCAAAAAGTAATTGATAAAGCCAGTTCCCAAGTATAGCGATTATATTTTGATTTAATGGGAAGCATAGTCTCAGGAGTTTAAAATGAGGAAATAGTTAAGAGTTAAGAGTTAAAAGTTAGGAGTTAAAAGTTAAAAATTTAAAAATTATCAACTCCTAACTACCTGATTCTCAACTCCTAACTCCTAACTAACTGTACTCTATTTGTCACTTTGACTAACAACTGATGCAAGAACTCGATCAGAAAAAAACCATTGACCTGCTGAATGCCATCATGGAATTTGAACTAGCAGGAGTAGTACGCTATACACATTATTCCTTGATGGTGACTGGTCCTAATCGCATTCCCATTGTGGCTTTCTTCAAAGCACAAGCAAGCGAATCTTTACTTCATGCCGAACAAGTAGGAGAAATTCTCACAGGTTTAGATGGGCATCCCTCCTTAAAAATTGCTCCAATGGAAGAAACCTACAAGCATACAGTCAAAGATATCTTGGCAGAAAGCTTATCGCATGAAAAGAAGGCATTGGATCTGTATAAAACTCTCCTTGAAACTGTCAACAATGCCAGCGTTTATTTAGAAGAATTTGCTCGCGGCATGATTGGACAAGAAGAGATGCATAATCTCGAACTGAAAAAGATGTTACGCGATTTTAGTTAATAATCATTGGTCATTGGTCATTGGTCATTAGTCACTAGTCATTAGTCATTAGTCAAAAACAAATGACTAATGACACGCAAAGTCACGACTCAGAAATTCTTCCGAACACATGCCACTGAAAAAGCCGGGAAACCGTCCAATGCAGTGGCTCAACTTTGAACAGAGGACAAAACATAAATGACTAAAGACAAATGACTAATGATACGCAAAGTCTGTAAACGCTTCTGCGGCTTAAGGCAGGGTGCGGAGGTTTCCTTTGAACAGACGGCAGTTCCTTTAAGCAGGGGAAAAGAGCCAACGGACTGCCTCAACTTTGTAAAAAAGGACAAACGACAAAGGATATAAAGATGAATTTTACCACTGCTCTACCTACTTTTGTGATTACACTCCGAGAAGGAGTGGAAGCTGCCCTTGTTGTGGGAATTGTGCTAGCTTTGCTTGAAAAAGCTCAAAAATCTCGACTGAATTCTTGGGTATATGCTGGTGTCGCCGTCGGTATTGCGATTAGTGCCTTGATAGGTGTGCTATTCAGTTGGATAATTCAAGTAGTGGGGGCTGCTAATCCTCAATACACTTCCGTAGTTGAACCAGCCTTAGAAGGTGTGTTTAGTGTGTTAGCGATCGCCATGCTCAGCTGGATGCTTATCTGGATGACTCAACAAGCCAGATTTATGAAAGCGCAGGTTGAGGGAGCAGTTACCCAAGCACTGACACGAAACTCAAATGCGGGTTGGGGCGTTTTTAGTTTAGTTTTTATTGCTGTTGTTCGTGAAGGCTTTGAAACAGTTCTGTTCATTGCTGCCAACTTTCAACAAGGATTAGTACCTAGCATTGGCGCACTTGCAGGTTTAGGAGTAGCGATCGCTGTAGGTGTGCTTTTATTTAAATGGGGCATCAAAATTAACATCCGCCAATTTTTCCAAGTAATGGGCGTTTTATTAGTCTTGATTGTCGCTGGGTTAGTAGTTTCAGCCTTGAAAAACTTTGACGATGCTGTGGCTAATTTTGCCCTGAGCAGTCGTGCTACCCAAAGTCTTTGTTTCTATTACGAACGCTTTACGAAAGTTCATTCCTGTATTTTGGGGCCAATGGTTTCAAATACTTCTGCAATTTTGCCTGACGAACAGTTTCCTGGCATTATTCTCAAATCTTTATTTGGCTATAGCGATAATATTTATTTAGTACAAGCTGTGGGCTATGTAGCGTTTTTACTCATCATTGGCGGACTATATTTCCGCAGTCTTGGAGGTGGCTTTTCTGATAGTAAAAAGAATATCCTATCTCGTCAAAAGCCAATTACTTATACAAAAGATTAAAAGAATATTTAGCGAATACTCAATATTTCTCTGAACTCTCCTCTGTAGACTTGGAGCGCCCACCATATCCTTGCTTACAGGACGCCAAGGAGAGTCTCCCAAGAGATGTTGCTATTTAGGGCTACCAAAAAACCCCCACTAAACGACTCGTTTGGCTTGGTCGCGATAGTGGGGGTAGTTTACATTGTAATATTACCGTTGAATGGGTTTTCGTGTCAGTGTATGTAACCTTCGCATATTTTTGTTCCTAATGGTGATGTCTGTGCAATCTATCCACCCAAACATAATCCAAAGCCAAACTTAAAAAATTAACAAGCCCAATGACAAATGACAAATGACCAATAACAAATGACAAAAAAACAAAAATTTCCTTACTTACTTGGTTCTAAGTGGACAGCACAGCAAGAAGTAGACGGATGGAGACACTTCCAAGTAGTCAACCGTAAAAATCAAGGTAAGTGGGTGTACGCTGAAATGGTGGCTGCCTGCGATCCTAAAGTTCGTTTCTGGATAAATGCCAAATTATTACAAGATAACTCTCAGTGGCAAGCTGGCTGGCAAACATTACAGGAAATCAAGGAATTAGAAGATAATGTGTCTTGATTGCCTCAAACAAATAAACTGAAATCAATCTCAAGTAATATATGTCTTTAGCTCACTTGACATATTGACTAATATTTTGATTTCGCATTAATGGGGCAGTTTAAACGCTCGCAAATTTCACGCTCAAGTTTCTGGTTCGACACCAAAAGCTTTTAAGTTTTCTGCCAAGATTTTTGCTCGTTGTTCTGCTTCCACCTGCCGCTGTTCTGCAAAAGCTGCGCGTTCTTCCAATTCGCGGATGCGTTCTTCTGGTGTTAACAATCTTTGTCCTTCCTCGTCATACCAGTACAACCACTCCCGCGCTATACCTTGATAAATTCCTCGTTCTCGCCCAATTCCTAAACCAATTTCTGGTAACCAAACAGGGTCTCCTGACATTAAACCTGAGATTAAAATATATTCCCCATCAACTAAGCGATAAACTTCCAAAGGCGACTTTTTCCGGCGTAGGGGATTGTAAACAACATAGTATAAAATTCCTAATTCTTTGGCATAGAATTGTTGCTTGCTGGTGTATTCTCCTCGATGGATTTGGGAAACAACTTCCAGTACCAAAATTGGTAGCTTTTTTTCTTCCCACAATACATAACTCAAGCGTAAGTCTAATCCTTGGGAAAAGGCTTTGCCTACATCAATGAAACGTTGGACTCCTAAGCTGAGAAATCCATCAGGGGCAATAGCTGGTTTGTCAGGGTGATAATAAATACCCATATTAACGCCAAAGAACCAATCCCAGCGATCGCACCAAGCTAAAGCCAGTATTGTTTTCAGCAAGCCCGGAATTGAATTTTGTAGTTCATTATCCACAGGAGTATCATCACAGTTGGGTAGTTCTTCGGAAGATGGCAAACAGTGCAGCGGATTGTAGTTTAACATGAGCTATTTTGCTACATCTGATTTTAAATTGTAGATAATCAATTGATATGCGATCGCATAGTAACAATCTAAAAGTATATTGAGCGATCGCACTCTTTTTTCTCAGTAGTTAAACATAAATAAGTATAATTTTTGTTTATACATAAATTCCTGATACCGGGAATTGAAAAATGACCAACAACAGATGACAAATGACCAAAAAGGGCAGGTACAAAACCCGCCCTAAAAGTAATATTAATTGAAATTAGTGACCTATCTAATTAGCAATTTCCGGCGCACTCAAAGAAATTTTTGGTGCTTCTGGTTTTTGTTGTGCTAATGTTGGCACGGAATTACGCAATCTTGCTGTCAATTGTACAGTTGTGGAGTCGTACATCTGAGTTAGCAATTTCGGATAGAAACCAATACCAATAATTGGCACTAATAAACAGGCAATGATAAATACTTCACGGGGTTCAGCATCTATCAAAGCTTGGTGAGAAACTAATTCTTCGTTTTCTTGTCCGTAGAAAATTTCTCGTAACATCGACAGCAGATAAATCGGAGTTAAAATTACCCCAACTGCCATCAAGAAAACCACAATCACTTTGAAGGTAGAGCTATAAGCATCGCTAGTAGCAAAGCCCACAAATACCATTAATTCTGCTACGAAACCGCTCATTCCTGGCAATGCCAAAGATGCCATTGAACAGGTAGTGAACATGGCGAAAATTTTCTGCATCCTCTTACCGACACCGCCCATTTCATCCAACATCAGGGTGTGTGTGCGGTCATAAGTTGCGCCAACCAGAAAGAACAAACTCGCCCCAATTAACCCGTGGGAAACCATTTGCAATACTGCTCCACTCAATCCCAAATCGGTAAAGGAAGCAATCCCAATGGTGACAAAACCCATGTGAGAAATTGAGGAGTAGGCAATTTTTCGCTTCAGGTTGCGCTGGGCAAAGGATGTCAGGGCGGCGTAGATAATATTTACTACCCCCAGAACCACTAACACTGGTGCAAAATAAGCGTGAGCGTCAGGTAGCATTTGGGCATTCATCCGAATCAGAGCGTAACCGCCCATTTTCAAAAGAATACCTGCTAGTAGCATGTGTACGGGGGCTGTAGCTTCACCGTGGGCATCTGGGAGCCAGGTGTGCAAGGGAATAATCGGCAACTTGACGGCGTAGGCAATTAGGAAGCCAGCGTAAATTAAAAGTTGGAAATTGAGGGCGTAGTCTTTTAAGCCAAGCGATCGCATGTCAAAAGTGACTGTATCGCCATAAAAGGCCATTGTCAAAGCGCCGACCAAAATAAACAGCGAACCGCCAGCAGTGTACAAAATAAACTTGGTCGCTGCATATTGTCGCTTTTTGCCTCCCCAAATTGCCAGCAGCAGGTAAACCGGAATCAACTCCAATTCCCACACCAGGAAAAACAGCAACATATCCTGGACGGCGAAAACGGCAATTTGACCGCCATACATCGCCAACAGCAAAAAGTAAAATAGCTTGGGCTTGAAGGTCACAGGCCAAGCTGCTAGAGTCGCTAGGGTGGTAATGAATCCAGTCAAAATAATTAGAGGCATGGACAAGCCATCAGCCCCTACTGACCAATTCAAATCGAGTTGCGATACCCAGGGGTAACTCTCCACCAACTGCAAATTTGGATTGGAGAAATCGTACCCAGTATAAAAAGCGTAAACAATCAGTGCAAAATCTATCAGCCCGATAATCAGGGAGTACCAGCGCACTGTTTTGCCGTCTTTATCTGGGATGAAGGGAATTAGTAGTGACGCCGCTATCGGAAACAGAATAATCGTCGTCAGCCAGGGGAAATTAGCTGTATTCATCGCAATTCGTCTGCTATCAAAATCATGTTTGGCAAAAAGTCACTAGTTATTAACTAACAGCTTTTTGGGGATTTGGTCTTACTCGTTAGGTTGATTTAATTAAATTGGCAATCCCCGATTTTTCTCTTGGGAGTGCGGAATATGGGTTAGGCTACTCCCAGTCAAGTCAAAAATTTACCCTAAAAAAGCTGCTCAACTAGAATTCTAGCGACGGGATCGCTTAGCCCAACCCAAGGGTCGCTAAAAATACACCATGCTGTTTGCTGGTTGTCGAAAAAAGCGATTTGATGCAAAAAAGCATTACAGGAGAAACAACCCTATGATAATGGCACAAATTGAAAGTCAGATTCGTTATGTCACCAACGCAGATGGAGAAACAACAGATGTACTCGTCCCTGTAGAATGGCAACAGCTTATCAGTTTTATAAATTCTGATAACGTCAGTGGTTTAGCTTGGATTGATGAACAAGAGCCTAAAGCACAAATATTAGCCGACCTGCAAGAGTTTATGCGACAAGCAGCAGGACAAACTTTGCCAGTTTCAGAGCTTTGAGACGATATCACAGCCTAAATTCAAGAAGTAGAATATTGTAGATATTAGTTTGTCTATATTGACTGAAAACAATGGATTTTACTTTATTAAATGCGCCTGAATATGTGATCGATAATATTGAAAAACTAAAAAAAATATGGTTTGAGAGATGCGAGCTTATTGAAAACAATCAAAAAGGATTTTATAGTCGTCATTTATTGTTAATTTTACACGATTTACGTGAAGAAATACTTAATAATAAAAATCGGTTTTCTCAAAATGCTTATGGACGAAAGTTTTTTAAAATACAATTTTCTGGTTACTGTGGTTTTAAAAAAGAACAAATTGATGAGCTAGACAAAATTAGAAAATCTTGGACAGTAGAAGTAAATCAAGAATTATATTTCATTACTGAAGCTTTATCTGACAATAAAACTAAATTTGAATTAGACGATATCTTAATACTAATTAAACGTATAGAACCAAAACTAACGTCAGAAAATAGCTTTATTAAAGTTACCGAGCTTTTATACGAAAAAATACTTGAAAAAGATTTAAATTATATTCAGGTAGAATTTCTTGTAGATACAATAATTATATTATTTAATGCTAAGGGAATGTTGGAATTGAAATCAAGACTAGACGAGCAATTTCAAAAATTTGAAGATATAACAACATATCCTGACCAAAATAATTTATATCCTGCCTTATTTGGCTCACCATTAAAAGATGCAAAATCAATTGATGAATATAAAGAAGAGCTTAAAAAATACTATGATTCTTCAACTATTAAACAGAGACTTAATTTTTTAAAGCAAATTTATTGCTTGGAACCTCAAACTTATAAAGTTATTTTCAAGATAACAGGTGTGGAATTAAAAAACAAAATTAATATAGGCAATGTTGAGCTATATCGCCCAAAAATAGATGGTCAATACATTAGAAAAAATGAGATTTTAAGCATAACTGTTGAAGATAATTCGGATTACTGTGTTGCAGTTGATATCCAAGGTGTAGATAGTAAATTTATGAAAATTAAAGCCCAAAAAATGGCTGAAAGAACGATAGCTGTTCTCTCAACACGAAATAGAAAAGACCAGGCTATTATTTTATCAAGTGATTGGGTTATTTGTGATTCTCAAGGAGAAATTCGAGCTTTTAGCTTTAAAGGCAGGGATAAGTCACACACTATTTATAACTTACAAAATAATAAAGAAAGGCTTGGCCAGTGGATATCTTCTGAAGATACATGTCATCCAACTGTAGCAAAATGGCTTACTTCTATCGATTGGTATAGACGAGCAACTGAAGCTTCACAAAGCTCTGAAGAAATATTAAATTCATGGTTTGCTGTAGAAAAGTTTTCTGAAGACTCTAAAATAATTTGTAAAAAACTTCCTGAAATATCAGATGCTCTTAAAAATAAAAAGAAGATTTTTAAAGAAAATATAGATTTATGGCTTGATGGTGATGGTATTAGAACAGTACAGTTAACTTCTTGTTTTGAGTGAATTAGAATTTAATTTATATCATAGAGTAAGACAACTTGGACATGTTTTTATTAAACCTCTAAAATTTTCTGAAATTGAAATATCTAAGTCTATAGACCAGGATTTACAAGACTATTTATCTAGTAATAAAGATAAAAAAGATTTTTTAGAAAAATTTCTAGAAAAAGTTCCTGAAATAAAAAAACAACTAGATTCTCAAAGCAAAATATTGCCAGATTTAGATCGAGTCAACAAAATTTTTTATAACAATGAGTATTGTGAAAAATACTTAATTGAGGAAATTATTAGCCTCAAAGATGATGTTTATAACATATATCGTATCCGTAATATGCTTGTTCATTCTGGCAGTACTACTAGTAAACTATTAGATTATTATGCAAAACGTAGCCGAGAGTATTGTCACTCTTTATTAGATATTATCGCTCATAAAATATATCAGACTTCTAATGATGATGAAATTATGCCTTTGGAGTTTTATTTTAGAGAAATGGTAATTGATGCAAATATTGCTTTAGAGGCGGTAAAAGACAATGAAATGGACAAGTTTAGAAAGTGGGCTTTATCGTAAATAATTTTAATACTTACTTTTATGAGGCATTATAGTTTTTGAATAATGTATTTATTATTACTAATAGAATAATTCAGTGTGTACATGGTAGATATAATAAGAATATTTTTATGCCTTACATAGCAATTTTAGAGCAAATAAATTTATATGACTTGTGTTAAAAAATTTTGTCATCCTTTGAGACCCAAATCTTAATTCCAGTCTGCGCCTCTGCGTGAAATAAAAAATAATCTAGGGGCGGACAACCGCCCACCCCTATAAAAATCAGGTAACACCAAATACAATCACTAAACCCAAAACAGCCCCAAATACAATCAAGGCATAGAATTGAGCGCGACCGTTTTCTAGGTACTTCAGACCTTCACCGCTGACAAGGGTGAAAAAGCCTGTGAGGTTAACAGCACCATCGACAACGCGGAAGTCAACTTCCATAACTTGTCTGGCTACGCGACGCAAGCCGAGGACAAAAACACGATGGTAAATGTCATCAAAGTACCACTTGTGGAGGGATAACTCGTAAAGTGGTTTGATTTTAGCAGCGATCGCCGCCGGGTCAATTTTTCTCCACAAGTACATTAACAAAGCCAAGGTAATGCCAACTACAGAAATTGCCACTGAAGCACCCGCCATAATGTAAAACTCTGTCGGGTCGAACTCAGCAGTTTTTTCTAGAACTTCCGTGATACTTTCCGTGGGAGAAAAGATGAACTCCTCGAAGTAATTGGCAAAGGGAGTTCCTACCAAACCAATCAAAATCGAAGGCACTGCCAATACTGCTAACGGCAGAGTCATTGTCCACGGCGACTCGTGAGGAGAATCGCTGTGATGTCCGTGGGAGTCATGGGAGTGATGGTGGTCACCAGTTGCCGCCAATTCTCCTTTTTTCATCGCCCCAGGGCCAAAATTCGGCACTGGTTCTTCTGACTCTAACTCTAGGACGATTGTCGCTGCTTTCTTCAGTTTTTCCTTTATTTTCTCGTCATTTCCGCGGAATTTGCCTTCAAATGTCATGAAATACATTCTGAACATATAGAAAGCGGTAATGCCGGCGGTTACCCAACCAATCAGCCAAAGCAATGGGTTAGCAGCAAAAGCTTGACCAAGAATTTCATCTTTTGACCAGAACCCAGCAAAGGGGGGTATACCAGAAATTGCCAAGCAACCAATCAAAAAGGTAGTTGCCGTGACTGGCATATACTTCCGCAGTCCGCCCATCAGCCGCATATCTTGGGCTAAGGCGGGGTCGTGACCCACAACACCTTCCATACCGTGAATTACTGAACCCGAACCCAAGAACAGCATCGCTTTGAAATAAGCGTGGGTCATCAGGTGGAATAGTCCAGCACTGTAGGAACCTATTCCCATTGCCATCACCATGTAACCCAATTGGGAAATGGTGGAATAAGCCAAGCCTTTTTTGATGTCGTTTTGGGTAATAGCGATACTTGCCCCCAAAAACGCCGTAAATGCCCCAGTAAAAGCAATAACGTTCATTGCTGCTGGGACATGTTCAAATACTGGGTACATCCGGGCTACCAGGAAAACACCCGCCGCCACCATTGTTGCTGCGTGAATCAAAGCAGAAATGGGGGTAGGGCCTTCCATTGCATCTGGTAGCCATACGTGCAGAGGGAATTGGGCGGATTTCGCTACCGGGCCCAGGAAAACTAAAATCGCAAACAGGACAGCAAGAAAATTGCTGATAGAACCTGTTTCCACGAGTTGGGCGAGGCGATCGCCCATGATATTAAAATCAAAGCTTCCCGTTGCCCAGAACAGCCCTAAAATTCCCAACAGCAGACCAAAGTCGCCCACGCGGTTGGTTACAAATGCTTTTTGAGCGGCGTCTGCGGCTGACTTGCGATCGTACCAAAAACCGACCAGCAAGTAGGAACACATCCCGACAAGTTCCCAGAATATATAAATCTGTACTAGGTTGGGGCTAAGCACCAAACCTAACATTGAAGAGCCAAATAAGCTGAGATAAGCATAAAACCGCACGTAACCGGGATCGTGAGCCATGTAGCCATCGGTGTAAACCATGACTAAGAAGGCTACTGTTGTCACGATAACCAGCATTAGGGCTGTCAGATGGTCAACAGTGTAGCCCATGCTCAGGTGAAAATTGCCTGCCGCAGCCCACTCCAGAGTATGGGTATAAGTCGGATGTCCTTGAACTTGACTCCACAACAAAGCAAACGACAACGCCATAGCTGCTCCCATGAGGGAGATAATTACAACAGCGTTCAACTGCCGCAGGCTGTTTGTCACCTGATTCAACGAGATTAACCCTAGACCGACCAGCATTGCCCCTAAAAGAGGTAACACGGGAATCAGCCAGGCATACTGATAGATTGCTTCCATCACTGACGCCTACTTTTAGAACTATTAACTAGCGTGTCGGAACTGTTAACAATTGTGACACACACCCTTTAGGATAAAATAACCCACCCAAAGCTGATTGGGTGGGGTATTAAGCATGGTTTTAGATTTGGCCTTTGGGTATGGGAAGAAGCAGGGGAACTCTTAGCAGGGAGCGCACAAAAGAGGATATTCTCCCTTACCCCCTGCCCCCTGCCCTTGAAGCTATTTCCGTCAAGCTGACCGACACTCCAAGTCAACCGTTTTGGAACCCTTATAGATTTTAGGGCGACTACTGTAGCTGACTTTAATATCTTCTAAAGCTAGACGTAAATCTTCTCTGCCGCGAAAACCTTCTAAGCGATGCCGAATGCTGCCATTTTCAATCAATAGGAGAGTGGGCAGTGACTTGAGCTTATAAGTGGTTGACAATTTAAAATTTTGGTCGGCGTTAACCACAACTAGTTTAATTTCCTCGCCGCATTGGGCTTGAAATTGCAACAAAAGTGGGTGGATAATCCGACACAACCCACACCAAGGGGCTTCAAAATTAACTAAAACAGGAATTGGAGATTCTAAAACTTCTTGAGTAAATGTCCGCTCACTAACCGACAACACCATGACGCCTCTTGGATTATAGGGTTTTTATATTAAACTAGCTATCTGCACTGAATTCATTAGTGCTGAGTTTCGAGTTCTGAGGAGCCACTGCGGTCATTTGGTCTCCAAATGTGGAGCAAGTGGCGTTGTTGAGTGGAACTCCCTAACTAAAGTTAGGAGATTGTAATGAGGAACTCGTTTTTCTCTATGACTCAAGTGGGGGCTGGATACTACTTGCCATACAATGAGTACTAACTTACTTTATTTTACTCAGTAATCAGGACTCATTGCTTGGCATTAGTTTGGTGAAAGATTGGCAAGCCAGTAAATTACGTTGGCAAAGTCTGCCGTAGGCTTCACTGCTTTCAGGACATAAATCTCAGAACACAGTAATGATTTAGACATAAATTTAGCGCGTTTATGTGTCTGCGATCGAAAAGCCTGCACAACTTTCACACTGGCTTTTTTTGATACTAAATTTGCATTTGCGGTCACTGCCTGAGAATTGAGACTGAATCGGCCGTTTACTTCCCAGGAATGACAACTGACCAACACTTACCGATCTAAAATTTCAAGTTGACTGAATATACCCCCACAGATAAATGTTTGAATTTATCGTACATTGATTTGGGGGCAATTGATAAGCTGAAATTTTCATCGACTTTGGATTTTATGCTGACAGTGGGGATCGTTTAAAATTCCCATCCTATCGTACCACTTGCTTCCAGCAATAGAGGGTGCGACCACCAAAGCAAAACCACAAAAATCGCAACTCCTAAATAAGCAGGGCGGAGGAATTCCCGCCATTTGATAGATTGACGACCGTCAATAATTGCTTTGAACGGAATAATTGAAGTCCGTTGTTTGACAATTTCAAAGGCTGAACCATAGCGTAAGCTCAAGCGGCGATCGCCGTGCCAAACCCCAAACAAGTGATGCAATACCAAACCAATCGAGGTCACAAGGGTAAAAGTAGTACCTACCCATAAAGTATGGGCAATACACCAAATTATTTGTCCTACCATTTGGGGATGACGAGTAATCCGAATAATTCCTGTTTCATAAAGATGAACTTGAGGCTTTTGAATGGCAGCAATTTCTAGTAGATTGAAGGTAGCAGGATATAAAAACAAAAACGAGATTGCTGACAAAACCCAAACAACTTCTCGTACTCCCGGCACTCCTTGTACCTGCCAAAGTTGCAAACCATCATAGCGATGCCTAAAAAAATAAATAATTAAGATTACAGCCAATGGTAGGCTGACTAATGCAAAAAGAATACGATAAAGCCTTAGCCCAATGTATTTTTCTGCCCAAGGGCGCAAAGCAGCACCCCCACTGTGAGCGATCGCAAAAACTATTTGTAACCCCAGTATGACAAAATGACTGGGTGTCAACCAAAAAATCGGCATCATAATACACGGGTGAAGTAATTTAAAGAAAACTAAATTCAGTACAACCAATACCACAAAGTATTCAAAAGAGGACTTTAGTCAAGATGTTGTACTACTGTCTTTTTCGAGTTAAGCCTTCAAGTTTAAGATGCAGCAAATCACGCTAAGCTGATTGCTGGCAAAGGTGATTTGTTGCGTACATCCGCTCCTTTCAAAGTTTGTGGGTTGAGCCTTATGTCTGACCTTCCTTTCACTTTAGATCAGTTACGTATTCTGAAAGCGATCGCACAAGAAGGGAGCTTCAAGCGCGCTGCTGATAGTCTTTATGTCTCCCAACCTGCCGTCAGCTTGCAAGTGCAAAATCTCGAACGGCAGCTCGATGTTCCTTTATTCGACCGTGGAGGACGACGCGCACAATTAACCGAAGCCGGCCATCTACTGTTAAGCTATGGCGAAAAAATCCTCAGCCTGTGTCAGGAAACCTGTCGCGCCATTGAGGACTTACAAAATCTCCAAGGCGGTACTTTAATTGTTGGTGCTTCTCAAACCACAGGTACTTATCTTTTGCCGAGAATGATCGGTATGTTCCGACAAAAATATCCAGATGTGGCAGTACAATTGCACGTCCACTCTACTCGACGCACTGCTTGGAGTGTCGCTAACGGACAAGTCGATCTCGCCATTATCGGTGGTGAGATTCCTGGTGAACTGGCAGAATCTTTGGAAATTATTCCTTACGCTGAAGATGAACTAGCACTGATTTTACCTGTCTTTCATCCCTTAGCCAAACTTGAAAAAATCCACAAAGAAGATCTATATAAATTACAGTTCATTGCTTTAGATTCCCAATCGACAATCCGCAAAGTAATTGACCAAGTGTTAGCACGTTGTGAAATTGATACCAGGCGTTTTAAAGTTGAAATGGAACTCAATTCTATTGAAGCAATTAAAAATGCTGTGCAATCTGGTTTGGGAGCTGCCTTTGTCTCCACTAGCGCCATCGCTAAGGAATTACAAATGGGCGTTCTCCACTGTGCCAACATTGAAAGCGTCGTCGTCAAACGGACTCTCTGGCTGATTTTTAATCCTAATCGCTATAGATCCAAAGCCGCAGAAGCCTTTAGTCAAGAAATTTTGCCCCAGTTTGCTAACCCTGGATGGAACCAAGATGTGTTAACATTGACACAAAAAAACATAGTATTAACTACATTGGATACAGCAACGCCCACCTCTTCTGGCGAAGACTAAAATCTGGTCATTAGTCCTACCCTTCCCTATGGGTCGCTTCGCCAATGGGAAGCCGCCCTTGTGGCGTCTATGTCATTTGTCCTCTGTTTTTTTGTAAATGACCAAATAATTCGTAATTCGTAGTTATTACCCATGCGCTGTAAACAAGCTAGGGATTTAACATCAAGAAAAAGTTTTCTGTCTTGATAAAGAAATTTAGTCTCTTTGTAGGCTGAACTAATTACGAATTACGAATTATCAATTACGAATTATTTTGACTAATGACTCATCACGAAAATGGAAGTTTACTGTACTCGTCCACGTTGCCCACGGCCACAAAACTATTTTGCTGATTTAGATGATATTACAACCCTGAAAACAACGCAGCAAAAGTATTGTACAAGTTGTGGTATGCCATTGTTACTAGATGGTCGATATGTGACCATAAAGTTACTCGGAAGAGGCGGATTCGGAGCAGCATTTTTGGCACGCGATCGCCGGATTCCTGGAATGCGTCAATGCGTAGTAAAACAGTTTCAACCATCGGGAAATTTTACCTCAACTCAACTGCAACAAGCACAAATAATGTTTGAGAGAGAGGCAGAAGTTTTAGCGCAAATAGGTAACGAACACGAGCAAATTCCTGACTTATTTGCCTTCTTTCCAGTGATAGTTAACAGCTTGCAACCAGGACAGCAAGACCAATTTTTTTACTTAGTACAAGAATACATTGATGGGCAAAACTTAGAAGAAGAACTAGCTCAACAAGGAAAATTTTCTGAACAACAAGTTTTGGAAGTATTAGAAGAAATCCTGAAGATACTCAAGTTTGTCCATGAAAGAGGCATTATCCATAGAGATATCAAACCTTCTAACATCATGCGTCGTCGTGATGGAAAACTCTTCCTTCTAGATTTTGGTGCAGTCAAACAAGTAGCAAACGTTGCATCCGGCGCTGCTTCTTCCACAGGAATTTATTCTCTGGGATTTGCACCACCGGAACAAATGACTGGGGGTCAAGTATTTCCATCTACGGACTTGTACGCTTTGGCTGTAACTGTAATTATCTTGTTGACAGATAAAGAAGCAACTCAACTGTTTGATGCCTATAGCAACCAGTGGAAATGGCAAATGCAAGTGAATGTTAATCCTCAGCTTGCTAACATTTTAGACAATATGCTTCTACCTGCTGCAAATCAACGCTTCCAATCAGCCCAAGAAGTTCTAGATGCACTTAAATCACCACCTGTAGCGCCTACACAAATTAATCGACCCTCTGTAACACTTCCCCCACAATCATCTAAAAGTTATAGTCCTCCTGTTCCCCGTACTCCAACTAAACCGACGTTTTCGACATTGGAATTATTGGGTGGAGCAGCCTTTAGTGGATTTGAGGGTGCATTGATAGCGATCGCCCTCTTCAGTCTAGTAAAATCACTAATCATCACTTTAACTGTTGCATCGCTAATTTTGGGAATATTGATATTTGCCCAAACTAGACGATGGATTGAAAAGTTCGATTTATTAATTATTCCAGCAATTACTTTTGCTATTATTTTTTTTCTACCCTTTTTACAAGGAAGTCTTGATATTCAATCAGTAGTTGTTTTAGCAGTTGCAGCTAGTTTAGTAACCATTTCGCTGACAGCAGTATTTCGACTTATTTATAAATTACTATCTCTCATACTTTAAAAAACTTGGTGCTAACACCTACCTATGTCTCAAAAAAATGAAACTCTTAGTCTTTTCTTAGCCGTTGTCATCACCATCAGCTTGATGTTTGGTGGCTTATGGTTTCTAATGGAACGGTGGGCGAAATTAACTGTTGTCAATCAGCCAGAGAATAATAATCTACGCAATTCCAATACTGTTACGAATCAACCAGGAAATAGCAATACCATCCCTCCCATTGCTGTTAACAGCAAATGTGAAGTGCCAAACCTGCCACAGGGTACATATAACTATGGTGGTAGCACAACCTGGGCACCCATTCGTAAAGACGTAGACTCCCAATTACAAAACCTGTGTCCTCAGTTTAGTTTACGTTACATTCAACCTATTAATGAAAAACCAGGTTCGGGCACTGGGATTAAAATGTTAATAGCTAATCAACTAGCTTTTTCTCAATCTTCTCGCTCAATCAAAGCTGAAGAGAATACAGAAGCTCAACAAAAAGGATTTAGTTTAAAAGAAATTCCAGTAGCCATTGATGGTATTGCGATCGCAGTGAATCAAAATCTAAATATTCCTGGTTTAACTGTCAGTCAAATAAAAGAAATTTACACAGGTAAAATTACTAACTGGCAACAGTTAGGCGGGAGGAATTTATTAATTACACCCTACTCTCGTAGCAAAGAAGCTGGAGGTACAGTCGATTTTTTCATAGAAAATGTTCTCAATAAAGAGAATTTTGGTGCTAAAGTTAATTATATTAACACGACCACTGAAGCGCTAAGAAAAGTGGCTGCAAATCCTGGCGGAATTTACTATGGTTCTGCCCCAGAAATTGTACCCCAGTGTATGATTAAATCCCTACCAATAGCAGGTTCAAACAATAAATTTGTGCCTCCCTATCAACAACCTTCTGTCTCTCCATCTGAATGTCCTAATAA
Source organism: Nostoc sp. S4 (assembly GCA_029379225.1). GTDB lineage: Bacteria > Cyanobacteriota > Cyanobacteriia > Cyanobacteriales > Nostocaceae > Nostoc. The sequence continues at coordinate 19,843 of JAQYWR010000065.1, forward strand.
ACGCAATCATTTAAATAGCCAGGGGTTTCGTAGTGGTGAATATGCGATCACTCGCAATTTATTTGTTATTGTCAAGCAGAATAATCAAACAGATCAGCAAGCTGGGGAAGCTTATGCAAATTGGCTGCTGACATCTCAAGGTCAAGAATTGATTGAAAAAGCAGGATTTGTGAAAATTAAATAATTATCATCAGGAGTCAGAATTGAGAATCAACGAGGCAGGAGTTAGCAGTCAAAGTTGAAAATACTTAGAAACTTAAGCTTAATAATTGAAAGAAAATTCAAAAATATCTTCCAAAATACTTAATTATATAATTATTCTGGATTCTAAATTATGACAGTTGAATTATTCACACTTATCAAATAATAAATATTTTTATAAAAAAATGATTCATGTCACAAAAAAATGAAACCGTAGTTTTAGTGTTGGCTCTGTTGCTGACAGTTGGAATAGTCGGGGTTGGCGTTTGGTGGTTTACTAAAAATGGTGTCAATATTAATAATACCATCACTCAAAAATCGCCGGAACCAGCGAGCAATGTACCTTTAGAAGACCGCATTAGTTTTGGCGAAAAAACTTTGATTCCAAGTCAGATTTCTCTGGCAAAAAAAGAGGGAGTACAGGCGCTCGCAGTAAAAAGTTATGAGAAAGCGATCGCTAATTTGTCAGCATCTCTAAAACTCCGACCCAACGATCCAGAGGCACTGATATATCTAAATAACGCCCGGATTGGCACTTCTCAAAGCTATACTATTGTTGGCTCTGTACCAATCGGCACCGATCCTAATACTTCCTTAGAAATTTTACGTGGCATTGCCCAAGCTCAAAACACTATTAATACCTCTGGAGGAATTAAGAATGTGCCATTAAAAGTAGGGATAGCTAATGACGATAATAATCCAGAAATCTCTAAAAAAATTGCTTCCAACTTAGTTAACAATCCTCAAGTCTTGGCTGTAGTCGGTCCCAATGCCAGCGATACTACATTAGCCGCAGGCACAGTATACAATGCCGGACAACTGGTAGCTATTTCTCCTACCAGTACTTCTGTGAAAATTTCTAACTTTAGCCACTACATTTTTCGCACAGTTCCCAGTGATTTCATGGCTGCCAGAACATTAGCTAATTACATGGTAAAAACTTTACAGAAAAAAAATGCAGCAGTTTTCTTTAATTCTCAGAGTAATTATAGCCAGTCTTTAAAGTCTGAGTTTGTTTCATCTGTTTCCTTGGAAGGTGGACAAGTATCAAGTGAATTTGATTTATCCCAAGCAGATTTTAGTGCAGCTAAAAGTGTAGAACAAGCTATTAAAGAAGGTGCAGAAGTATTGATGTTAGTTCCCAATACTAACACTCAAGATAAAGCGCTGCAAGTAGTTCAGGTTAATCAGAAAAAGTTAACCCTGTTAGGGGGAGATAATATTTACACTGTTAAAACTTTAGAAATTGGCAGGGAGCAAGCCGTGGGGATGATAGTAGCAGTTCCCTGGCATATTGAGGGCAATCTAATGTCAGATTTTCCCCAGAAATCCCGGCAGTTATGGGGTGGTGATGTGAGTTGGCGAACTGCCACTAGTTATGATGCTACAGTGGCTCTGATTGCCGCCTTAGAACGCAATCCCACACGGTCTGGAGTCCAACAAGCACTCTTGTCCTCTGACTTTTCTGCCACTGGTGCTTCTGGTACAGTTCGGTTTTTAACATCAGGCGATCGCAATGCCCCAGTCCAACTTGTAAAAATCGTTCCTGGTTCTCGCTCTCGTACTGGGTATGATTTTGAGCCAGTGAGATAATTAGAAGCTCGTCATTATATTCGGTATTTTTTTTCAATTCAAAATCTCAAATCTAAAATTCAGTCAGAATTTACTAAGAAAATACCCGTCCTCCAAATACAATCTCAAGTAGCAAGCACCTATCAAGCACTTAATATTAAATGGACGCGGGGAAAATTTGTTATGTCCCAAAAAAATGAAATACCTATTCTTGTTTTATCTATCTTAATTACAGTTGGGTTAATAGCTGGTGGTTTTTGGTGGTTCACCAGAAAATCTGGCGTTAACCTAAATCAAATTAATTCTTCTAGCACCAACACACCCCAACCCACAACAGGCCAGCCCAGTGCTAACACTTTCGCCTCAATCCAGGATGTTCCTACTGGATTATTCAATTACGGAGGTAGTACATCTTGGGCACCAATTCGATTAGTAGTCGACCCAGCAATTCAAGTAGCGCGATCAGAATTTAGACTGCGTTATGTAGAACCGAGCAATGCATCTCCTGGTTCTGGTACTGGTATTCAGTCGCTAATAGATGGTCAACTAGCTTTTGCCCAGTCTTCTCGACCAATTTTAGACCAAGAGTTTAACCGCGCCCAGCAGCGTGGGTTTACTTTGAAACAAATTCCAGTGGCAATTGATGGTTTGGCAGTCGCAGTAAACCCAAATCTCAACATCCCAGGACTGACAATAGACCAGTTAAAGTCAATTTACACTGGCAAAATCAATAATTGGAGCCAAGTGGGTGGTTCCAATATCCCAATCAAGCCTTATTCCCGGCGAATTGTTGATGGCGGCACGGTAGAACTTTTCGCTCAAGACATCTTGGGTGGTCAAGCTTTCAGCTCCAATGTGGAATTTATCTCCACAACCACCCAAGCCTTGCAAAAACTGGCTGGTAGTCCTGGTGGTATTTACTACGCTTCTGCCCCAGAAGTGATTCCTCAATGTTCGATTAAAGCCTTGCCGTTGGGGCGCACACAAGGACAATATGTAACTCCTTACCAAGAACCATTTGTCCTCCCATCTGAATGTCCTGGTAAACGGAACAAATTGAACACTGAGGCTTTCCAATCAGGAAAATACCCGATTACCCGCAATCTGTTTGTGGTGGTCAAACAGAATGGTCAGACAGAGCAGCAAGCAGGTGTCGCTTACGCCAACTTACTGCTGACTGAGCAGGGGCAAGAACTGATTACCCAAGCTGGGTTTGTCAAAATTCGCTGACACTGCGATCGCCTGTAGCGAGGCGTAGTTCATCACACTCAGACAGAGTGGCGGAAATCGCCGCTCTGAACTGTGCTTTAGCTGGCTCTATTAATCGACTCTGCTGGTAAGCAAATAAGATTATCGCCTTGAGTGAGGATTAAACCGCGTTGACGCAGCTTGCCCATTAAGCGGGTGACGGTGACACGAGTCGAACCAATCGCGCTACCAATTTGGGCATGAGTAAGGGGAAAAGGCAGACAATAACCGCGAATTACATCAGGATCGGTGTCGCTCATTGCCGGTTCTCCATATTCCTCAATCAACAATGTGAGAAATCCTAAGAGTCGGTCAATTGTGCGGCGTTGTCCCAAAGCACTCAGCCACAGCAGCTTGCGCTGGTGCTGATATCTAAAGGCATCCATAACTTCGCGGCGGAAGTGAGGCCAGTTGTCTAGGTCATGCCAGTACATCCACAGCACCGCAGTTTGATCGACATGGGCGTAAGCCTGGAGTGTGAATGGTGACTGAGCAACAATTTCAAATGGCTGTCCCGCTCCAACAAAACCCAAAAACGCTTCTTCTGGAGTTCTATTGATTCGTCGAGACGTTAGCTGGCTGGCAGTCGCACTAACCTGGGCGGTTCCTACCATACGGATCGCACCCCTTTGCACCAAATATAGCAATCCAGGTCGGGCTGGAATGCGCTCATCTTTGCTGAAGGTGCGGCAGCGGTAGTGTTCCTGAGCCCAGTCAAGAATTCGTTGCCAAGTTAAAAAAGGCCGTGATGCCTCAGAAAAAGAGGATGGAGATTGCATAGGTAACAAAGAGCGTTCGGCTGAAGACAAAGACGTGATCGAAAGGTGCAAGGAGTGTCTTTGTGTTGGCGATGCAGGCTTAACGCCTAACAGCGCCAGCCATCAAAGAATAGAAAGCAAAAAATTACTCTCTACTCTTTTGTTATACTTCCTACTGTACAATGATGGTAGTAAAGTTTACTCACTGTTCATCGATTATTCATCAAATTTTATCCTACTCTCATTTTTCTTCATCTAGATTAAACCTATATCCGGAGATAGGTGACAGCAAATTAACAAATATAGTTTACAAAAATATTTACGTAAATTCCTGTGTGTTATAAAATACAATTACTTAAATATACATCATTAAAACAGCTATTATATGAGTGTATAAGTGAATTTTTAAGTATTAATACCGAAAATATTAAAAATAGATACATAGAAGGAAAAAGAATTCCTCTACACAAAGATAGAAATAATAACAAAATTTTGTATACCTCAAGTGTGGCCTTGCAAGTGTTAGACTCTCAGAATCGAAAAGCGATGGAGCTTGCCAAGGCGATCGCCTTTCATCTATCGGCAACCAGTGGCGACGTTTTTAATGTGGAGATAGTTCCTCCTGGTTGGATACATTTTGAATTAACTGACTCAGCCTTAGGGACTTGGTTACAAAGTCTGGCAGTTGGGAAGGGGGAGGTAGGGAGTGGGGAGATGGGGAGAGAATTTCACCCCACCCCTCCTACACTCCCAATGCCCAATTTATTATTTCCTGTTCAATATGCTCATGCACGTTGCTGTTCGCTAGTGCTGCTGGCTCACCGAGAAGGATTGATTCAACTTAGAGAACCACTTGCAAGTAGCAGTCCAATTTGGAGTGTAATCTCTCCCAACCCCATACCTTGGCTCAACTGTAATGGAAGATTGCGGCTAAATCACCCAGATGAGCGTCGTCTAATTAGCAAGTTAGTGGGGATGGTGGACAACAAAGAGTGTCCTAATGTTAGAAGTTCTGTGAAATGGGAAAAGGCAGCATTAAATTTGAGCCAAGCTTTTGAAAACTTTTGGTGTAATTGCCGCATTTGGGGTGAAGTGAAAATCGTCTCCCCAGAGGTAGCCCAAGCTAGGCTGGGATTGCTCATGGCTACTCAGTCAGTACTAAAATTTGTGCTAGAGGAAAACCTAGGAATTTTTGCGCCATTGGAGTTATAAAAACTTTCATCACAGCTATTGACTCAATGCATCACCTCGGCTACATTAGCAGGTGTGTGAGGAGCGAACCAGCAGGGGCACCGAGACGAAACACGGCCAGTCGTCGGTGTCCTTTCTGATTGATATGGATTAGGTTTGAAAAAGTGCCGTCAAGATAATTCGCAATTTATAATGACGCTCTTACGTTCAAGAGAGATAGGAAGACAGTAATTCGTAGTTAGTTAGCCTACAACTGAAGTCGGGGTTTGAAAAAAGGAATTATATTTTTGAATTTCCGTTAAGCAATTAAGGGGCTATAACTTTCGTTACAAATTAAAAATTAGTAATTATTTGGTCACTTAAGCAAAAACTTTTCGATTGCTACTGCTACTCCGTCTTCCTCTACACTAGGAGCTACCCACTGAGCAATCGCTTGTACTGCGACTGGTGCGTTTCCCATAGCTATACCAAAACCAACATCCTCTAGCATTTCTAAATCGTTGAAGTTATCGCCAATAGCCATGACGTTAGCTATTTGTAATCCGAGCAATTCTTCGGCTAGGTAGCGTACAGCAGTTCCCTTATTCACAGAAGCGTTAGTTGCTTCTAGGAAGGTGGCAACAGATGTTGTCAAGTAAAGTTCAGCAGGTGTGTATTGGCGGCGCAAATTCCCCAATACCTCGCTGATGAAATTTGTGTCATGACACAAAGCGAGAATTTTTGTCGGTTCATTCGTTAAGACTTGACGCAAATCACCTACAGGAATTGGGGTAATACCAGAACGTTGTGCATAAATTTCGGTTTCTTTGGTTAATTCCCGGACATAGAGTTGGTCATTGACATAGAAGTGGATAGATAAAAGCCGTCGCAATTGAGGTTGTTCAAAATAGTCAAGTAGTTTGTGAGAAATTTCTTTGGAAACCACTAAATGACGATGAATTTTTTGGGTTGTGGGGTCTTGAATCCAGGCTCCTTGATAGACCATTAATGGTAAGGTAGAGCCAATTTCTTGGTGAAAGCGTAAGGCTGAACGATACATGCGACCTGTAGCGATTGCCACTGGAATTCCTTGTGCTTGTACTGCAATCAGCGCTTGCTTTACAGGTTCATTGATGGTGTTAGAGCGTCCAGCGATCGTGCCATCTATATCTACAACCAGTAGTTTAATATCTTTAGCAGCAGCCTGATTCTCAGTCGATTCCAGACGTGTGGTAGATGCTTTATACATAAATTCCTTAGATTTAAAGTTCAGATTTAAAGTTCCAGTAAGAGGTTATACCATTTTTGATTTGAGATTTTGCGAAAAGTTATGACTCCCCGGCTTTTGACAATCTATTAGTGCAGTTCTCTTGGACGCAGTAAAAAGTCATGGCTTGCCTACTTAGGCCGTAGGCTTACCAACTACTTTCGCAACTCAAGCAGGATTACTATAGTCGCAATAAAAAAACCCGATTCTCGAAAAAATCGGGGATTTACATTTAAGTTAGATAACTTGATTGATAGATTGAATGGAAACTACCTATTCTACTAAAGTTTATGAATTTAACACCTTGATTGAGCTTTTTTTACGTTGTGATAATAGACAAAGTCCAGCAACTAAACCTATTCCAAGAGTAGTTGATGCTTCAGGTACAGACTTCAACTCTTCGTAGTTATAAGTTACTTTAATACTTGCTTTTGCGTATGTATCAATATAGGATCTCATGTTGCCCGATCCTGTAACTAGCGAGTCAGCTATAGCTGAGAACAAAAAGTTTACGTTTCCGTTACCAATAAAAGATTGCAAGAATTGCGTATCAGTGAAAGACTTAGTACCAGACTGTGTAGCAGTTAAGTCCGAAACAGTCTTCCCAGATTTGCCACCATAATCGGTGACACCATCATATTTAGCAACTTGGTAACTGGAAGTATATTGTGGATTCAGTGCCAACAAAGATTGATTATTTAGTTGTAAGCTCAATTGACTGCCAAGATTTACTGTGGCTTGACTTGGGGTTGGACTTCTATTTTCAAAACCTGCATTGCCAAGGATGTCACCAGTAAATTCTATGGTTACACCTTGGAGTGTGCCCAGAGATGAGTTAAATTTTTGGACACTCAATGGCGCATCAATGATATCTGTAAACTGGTAATTACTAGAATTAGTGTATGAGAGAGAAGCTGCATTAGCTATTCCAGAAGTTGCAACAATTCCTGCCACAGTTGTGGCAGCACCTAAAATGTTTAAGAGTTTTGTTGTCATGATGGAAGATGCTTTTATAAACCTAGTTAGCACGGGATTACTAAATTATTTTTAACTCGGAAATTTTGCTTCTAGGCTTGATAAATACACCGAAATTTATATAAAGTTTTGATGTTCAATTTGCTTTAGCAAACAAATATTTTTAGCAAATATATGAAGTTTTGTTAAGAAAGTCATCCAGCAGACAGGAATTTCCAGAAACCAACTGATGCAAGATGTAAATAACGAAGCTTCTGGCTAAAATAAGGCTATGTCTCAAACTTCTGTTACTGCAACCCCGACACGTCCGACGTTCATCCTCGTAGATGGACACTCCCTGGCTTATCGTTCATACTTTGCCTTCGCTAAAGGGCGAGATGGAGGACTACGTACAAAAACGGGGATTCTTACAAGTGTATGTTTTGGTTTTATTAAGTGCTTGCTGGAGGTAATGGGAACACAACAGCCCCAGGCAATGGCTGTAGCCTTTGATTTGGGTTTGCCAACCTTCCGGCATGAAACTGATAATACATATAAAGCCGATCGCAAAGAAACACCAGAAGACTTTATTCCCGACTTAGAAAATTTGCATGAGTTGCTCAATGGTTTGAATTTACCAATTTACACTGCTCCTGGTTATGAGGCAGATGATGTTTTAGGAACTTTATCACAACGAGTAACTGCTGCTGGGTATAGGGCAAAGATTCTCACTGGCGATCGCGATTTATTTCAACTGATAGATGCTGAAAAAGAAATTACTGTTCTAAATTTTAGTCCAGATGCTTTAAAGCGCTCTACAAATAGTATTACGGAATTTGAAGCAGCACAAGTTAAAGAAAAATTAGGAATTTTACCTTCACAAATTATTGATTTTAAAGCCCTTTGTGGTGATAAATCAGATAATATTCCTGGAGTTAAGGGAATTGGAGAAAAGACAGCAGTACAGTTGTTAAATACTTATGGTTCGCTTGATAATATTTATGCTGCCTTAGATGAAATTCCAGGTGCAACTCAGAAAAAATTGGCAGCGGGTAAAGAAGATGCCCATAAATCTCGTTATTTGGCAACTATTATTTTGGATGTTCCTCTAGAAATTGATTTAGAAGATTGCAAATTAAAAGGATTTGATACAAGTGTCCTTTCACCAATTTTAGAAAAGTTAGAGTTTAAGTCTTTCTTAGGTAAAATAAACGACCTCCAGCAACGTTTTGGTGGTACAGTTGCTGAAGCGCCAAAAGTAGAAACAGCTGATGTAGAACCTGAATTTGAAGACATGGCTCTTTCATTTTTTAGTTTTGCTGAAACACAAGCTGCACAAGAAAAACCTGCTTCATCAATCGAACCGCGCATCATTAATACTGAAGCAAAATTAACTAAATTAGTTAAAGTTTTGCAAAAATTCACCAATCCAGAAACACCCGTTGCTTGGGATACTGAAACCACCGATTTAGAACCAAGAGATGCTGAGTTAGTAGGAATTGGTTGCTGCTGGGGAACGAAACCAGATGAAGTAGCGTACATTCCTCTTGGTCACAAAACCGGAGAAAATTTAAATCAGAATGTAGCGCTAAAAGCACTACGTCCAATTCTTGAAAGTGCTAATTATCCCAAAACTTTACAGAATGCCAAATTTGACCGTTTAGTTTTCAAGTGTCAAGAAATTAACTTGGATGGAGTGGTATTCGATCCAATGCTGGCAAGTTATCTGCTAAATCCAGATTCTAGCCATAATTTGATGGATTTGGCACAGCGATATTTGGGAATAACGGCGAAAAGTTATTTAGATCTAGTTCCAAAAGGTAAAACCATCGCCGATATAGATATTCCTACGGTAGCAGATTACTGTGGTATGGATGTTTATTCTACCTTTGGTTTAGTGTCGAAATTACGTGCAGAAATGGAGAAAACTCCAGCTTTGTCTAAGCTACTAGTGGAAGTAGAACAGCCGCTAGAAGCAGTTTTAGCGCAAATGGAATACACAGGTGTCCGGATTAATTCAGCTTATTTACAAGAACTTTCGCAGCATTTAGAAATAGAGTTAATTAGATTAAAACAGAAAGCTACTGAAATAGCTGGGGAAAACTTTAACTTGGGTTCTCCTAAACAATTGAGCCAAATATTGTTTGAAAAATTAGGATTAAGTACCAAATATTCTCGAAAAATTCAAACAGGCTATTCGACAGATGCAGCAACCTTAGAAAAACTTCAAGAAATCGATCAAACTGGATTTGTTGAAACCATCACTGAGTACCGCACTTTATCTAAATTAAAGTCTACTTACGTAGATGCATTGCCAGCCTTAGTGCGTCCAGATACTCATCGGGTGCATACTGATTTTAACCAAGCAGCAACATCAACTGGTAGATTATCTTCTTCTAATCCGAATTTACAAAATATCCCCATCCGTACAGCTTTTAGTCGTCAAATTCGGAAGGCATTTTTGCCAGAACCGGGTTGGTTAATGATGGCTGCTGATTACTCACAAATAGAATTACGAATTTTGGCTCATTTGAGTCAAGAGCCGATATTAGTGCAAGCATATCAGCAAAATGAAGATGTTCATACTGTGACAGCGCGGTTAGTCTTTGAAAAAGAAAATATTACCCCACAAGAACGAGGAGTAGCAAAAACTATTAATTTTGGTGTAATTTATGGAATGGGTTCTCTAAGATTTTCTCGTTCAACTGGGATAGATAAGGATATTGCCAACGAGTTCATTAAGCGGTTTAATCAACGATATCCTCAAGTTTTTGCATACTTGGAGCGAATGAAAAAAGAAGCGATCGCTCAAGGTTATGTAGAAACTATTCTCGGTCGTCGTCGTTATTTTGAATTTACTAACAACAGTTTACGCAAATTAAAAGGCAGTAACCCGGAAGATATTGACTTAAGTAAATTAAAGAATTTGGGTGCTTATGATGCGGGTTTACTGCGCTCCGCTGCTAACGCACCAATTCAAGGTTCCAATGCTGATATTATCAAAATTGCGATGGTGCGACTACATGAGGTGTTGCAGAAATATCAAGCGCGTTTGTTATTACAAGTTCACGATGAATTAGTATTTGAAATTCCTCCTATTGAGTTGGAAGAATTACAACCACAAATTAAATCGGTGATGGAAAACGCAGTACAATTGAGTGTACCGTTAGTAGTGGATGCACGTGTTGGTGAAAATTGGATGGAGACGAAGTAAGTTAAATAGTAAATTATTCACTTAACTAAAGCTAGCGATCGCGTTTTCTTGAATTAAGGTTTGCACTATCAGTTATAACTGACGTTGCAGTTAATTCGCATTATATATTATTGAATTTTAAGAAAGTATTAAACATAAATTATTAGCAACTTTTGCTTAAGTAAAGGACATTCTCCATATATGTCTCAAAAATGAAATATGAATTCTATATAAGTTATATTTGCTATTTTTAAATATGGTGCTGAGTTTGTTTGTCAGACCATTCTTACCAAAAGGAATTTTAATATGTATCGTCGTTGGCTTTTACCTGCCTTAGCAATATTTTTAAGTATTGTTTTAGTTGCTTGCACAACTATAACTACTCAACATCCACAACCAAAAATAGCAAATACTACTGAAACTACTAATATAACTTATCAGCAATTACCAAAACAATCAGCCAAAAGAGTTGTTGCTCTTTCTTCTCTTTCTGCTGACATTATCGCTCGACTTGACCAAACAAAATTAGTTGGAATTACTGGTAGTAAATTATTTAATAATGACCCTCGTTTTAAAAATATTCCTCGTGTTAGTGAAGGTCAGAATTCTCCTAATTTAGAAAAAATTCTAGCACTCAAACCTGATTTAGTTATTGGTGCAGAAGGTTTTTCTACTATTCCAATTCAGAAAATTAAGCAATTAGGAATTCCAACTTTGCTTACTCAGGTCAATAACTGGGAATCTTTAGAAGAGTTGACTAAAACACTGGCTAAATTAATTAATGCCAATCCTCAACCTTTGTTAAATCGTTACAAAACTTTCTTGGTAGAGCAGCCTAATCAGAGTCTTACAGGTTTGGTACTAGTTAGTCGTCAACCAATTTTAGCCCCTAATAAAAATAGTTGGGCGGGAGATATACTAACGAAATTTAAGGTGAAAAATCTGGCAGCAGAATTACAAGGAAAAAGTCCAGTCGGTGGCTATGTGACGCTTTCGGCTGAGAAAGTTTTAGAGGCAAATCCAGATGTGATAATCTTGGTTAATCCTCCACAAGGTAATTCGGAAGCAGGACTTTTAGATTATTTGAAAAAGGAGGCTTTTTGGAAGCAATTGCAAGCGACTCAAAACAACCGAATTTATATATTTGATTATTATGGTCTGGTGAATCCAGGTAGTATAGATGCAATAGAAAAGGCTTGTGGGCAATTGAAGCAAGATTTGTTCGCATCAAAGCGTACTTAGCCTCATAAATATAATTTAATATGAGTCTTTAATGGAAGCTAAAATTAAGAATCAAAAATGGATCGGATTGCATTAACTTACCTCAATTTTTTTTAACCAAGTAACTAGGTCATTTGAATCGAGTGCTATCTCGCTTCCTAAGGTTTTTATATAAAGAAGTCCGTCACTAATAATTAAATCTCTGATTGGATACCATGACTCTCGTGTTCTAATCAAAAGTTCCAAGGGGATTCCTGGGCGCGAAGTATACTTGCGATATTTCCACCAAGCCCGCCATAGTAGTACAGATTTAGTACACTGCATCTGATAGCCTTTGGGAATTTCACAGTATTGATACTGATAGAAACCCCGACTATCAATTTCTCCTTTGAGAAGATAACTACATTCTGCTAATGCCTGATTTATTAATTCCCAATGGGATGAGTTTGGATGAATCGAGAATTCACATAGTGTATTAGATATTTGGGCGATCGCAATCACGCCCTCAGATTTTGCACTTAGTTGGTTGGTTTTATAAACTGTTTGCGCTGTCAAAGAAGGGTTTGACAACAAAATGTCTTTTTTATAGATAGAGTTTTGGATAAATTCTTGAATCAAATCGAGATTAGACAACATAAAGTTTTATATACTTAGTAAGCTAGCGTAAAGTAAGCCCCAACACAGTGCAAATTAGCATTTATACTGGTACTGTCACTTGCCAAATGAAGAACAAGAGTTTTAATTATATTGAAACCGTTCTTTGACAAAGGTTTCATTTAGTTTTATGTATAGTATGCTGCCTAAAAAACTTTTTGACAAAAGAAATTTTGTTTATAGGCAGCAAATTAGCTATTTAAATTTTTACGCCTTCTAGAAAAGGTTCAAACACCGGAACCAATTCTGGGCGACTAACCACGAGGGTAGGAAAAGAGCGATCGCTATAATCTTCTCCCGGTGATAAGGGAAACGGTTCAGAATTAAGTGAGAACCAGACACCGCCAGCAGCTTGGACAATTACCCAAGCCCCTGCTAAGTCCCAAACTTTTGGTGTCGCCTCAACCCCACCCAGAGTCGCCCCAGTTGCAACTGTCAAAAAGTTATAGCTAGCCACACCCAACATGCGAATTTTGCAAGGAAAGCCGTTGCAGATAATTGCGGTGCTGCGGGAACAGAGGTTAAAAAAGTGATTATTGCTAGGACTATCACTACTGGTGTGGATGGGATGATGGTTAAGAAATGCTCCAGTTGGCGGTGTTAACCCTGATGAACCTGCCCAAAAACCATGAAAAGCTTGATTCAAGGGTGGTGCGTAAACATAACCAAAAATTGGAATGCCTTGATACAATAAACCTAAAGAAATTGACCAGATGGGAATGCCGCGTGTGAAGTTGGTTGTACCATCGAGAGGGTCGATTACCCAGCACCATTCTGTACCGGGAAAAGAGCGTTCGCTTTCTTCGCTCAAAATGCCGTAACCAGAGAAATTAGAAACGATCGCATCCCGTATTTCCCGATCTGCCCATTTATCAGCTTGCGTCACCAAAGTACCATCGGCTTTTTGTGAAGCCTGTACTTGTCCAAAATCTTGCATTAGCTGTTTGCCCACTCTGGTAGTAGTAGTTTGGGCAAAATCGAGAATCGTTGTCCAAAAATCATTCATGGTTAGTTGTCATTTGTCATTTGTCATTTATCAATCGTCCAATAACTAATGCCCAATACCCCATGCCCCAATTAGTCTAAATCACTTTCTAGAACAGAAGCGATCGCAAGCTTTGTATTTGTTTGAAATTCTGCGACATTCACTCGGTTGAGAAACCAAATCGACAGCACCATTCCCACAGCTTCTAAGGCAAATACTAGTCCATAAGCTAAAACTAAGTTTGGTAGTAGATTGCGCCCCAGATCCAACAGAGTACCACCGATGACTACTGCTAATCCTCTGGATATTGACTGCGCTAACCCCCAGGCCCCAATAAATGTACCTGCGGCTTCGGCTGCTGTCAGATCCAACATCAAACTAATTGCTGCGGTAGTTAAGAAACCTGCGGCCAGACCAAACAAAACTAAACCAAATTTCAGGAAGCCTGGATTAGCAGAAAATCCTGATATAGCTAGCAATCCGGCGGCGAATGCTACTAAAATACAGCCCAGGCGTGCAGTTCTGCGCTTACCCAAAAGTGGCACCACCAAAAAGCCAGTGACAACGTAGCCAATTAGTATACCTATTCCGTAAAAAGCATTCAGTTTAGTACTTTCAGCCAAAGGCATTTTAAATACTTGACCAGCGTAAGGTTCCAAAATGGGGTCTTGCATGAACAAGCTGATGGTCATCACCAGTAAAAAGGTGAAAAACAAACCTGTTTGCCGACTAGCTGTCAAGATTTTCCAAGCATTGCCTAGAGTAATGCTATCTTCTCGGTTCACCACTGTAGAACGGCTTAAATATTGAGAATATTTTTTTTCTACACGCAATGTCGCTATGAATGCCAAAGCCAATACAATTACTGGGACGATAATAAATAATCTGTTGACAGATGCTTGTAAGGTAGCTACGGTTGCTTCGGGCGTTAATTGTTTGAGCAAGCTGGAACTGAGAATCGCCCCGATAATGATCCCCACCATCAGCATCGACCATACTACACCAACTACTCTAGAACGGTTATCTTCTTCAGATATATCTACCAACAAAGCAGCAAAAGCAGTACTACTAAGACAAATTCCTAGACCGTAAACTGCGAAAACAAGGGACAGAAGCGCTGTCCAGCCGATTGTTTGGGTTGTCCATACCCAGTTGCCTACACTACTTGCAGCATTAAGCTGCCACATTACTTGTACAGCTAAAAATGCAGCGATCGCAAATATCGCCGCGCCCACCCAAACATAAGCCGTGCGGTGGGAACCCCATAATGGCTTAGCATCTGAAATCTGCCCGAACCAGATACGGGAAGGAGCAACAAATAAGGGCAGTGCTAGAACTACTGAGACTAGCGTTGCTGGAATTGCTATTTCTTGAATCATGACTCTGTTAAGTACTCCCAGAGTCAAGATGGACATCATACTGAGTCCCATTTGGAATAAGCCCAGTCGGAACATGGTCGGCAGATTGACCCTTGGCACAGATAGGGATTTTCTTTCGGGATTAAATATTTCACCGCTTGCCATAGCTACTTTTTCGTATCCTTAATAGGATTTAATCTCTGTCTTTAAATAAAGATAAACCTTACCCGCTCCAATGGAGCGAACGAAAAGTGGAAGTTGCGATCGCACCATGATTATGTCTCGAATTAGCACTAGCAAAACCTCGCTTAGCGTAGGCTAGAGCCAAGTTAGGATTAATTTTTATGGCTTGCTTGAAATGGCGATCGGATAACTAGAGAATTTTAGAATGAAGTAGTGAAACGAGATTCCATTTACTATCAAATTTTTAAGCGCTTTCCTGGATTACTCTTTGAACTAGTTGACAATCCTCCTGTGCAAGCGCAAAACTATCGATTTAAATCAGTTGAAGTCAAAGAAACAGCATTTCGCATTGATGGCGTGTTTTTACCTCCAGAGGGTGCAACATCCAAAGTCATCTTTTTTGCTGAAAAATTGACTCCTGGTATTAGACATAAAAACAGCGGAAATTATTATTTACTCATTTTTTGAATATTATATAGGTACAGAAGCACCTGACTTTTCCCGTTAAGTGTTTTTTGCAAGCTGCCAACCCTCACAAAGGTCG
>JAQYWR010000105.1 GCA_029379225.1 Nostoc sp. S4
AGATCCAGGACTGATTTATCACAGATAAAGAGTTTCTACCTCCTGCCCCCTGCCCTCTGCCCCCAGCAAGAACTGCCTCCTGCCTCAAAACCCGTAACTTTGTACTTCATGCGAATGAAAAGTGCTGTAGAAGCAGGTCTATTGAAAAACCTAATCTAGAATCTTTGCGATTACTTCGCTACCCGAATGGCACGCTTGTTAATCGCAAAGCCCAGATATAACTGGCTTTTTGAGTGTGGGGAGTGTGGGGGGAAAGATTTCTTCTCCATCCTCCCACACCTCCTTTTCCTCCCACACCCTGCCCTGACGAGGTTTCACATGAGTCTTAGTGCCATTCCTTCGCTACCCTTCTCTTCTCTACAAGAGGCTGCGCCAACGAGACGCACTCGCGTTCGGGAAGCCGCTTCTCTACGAGACGCACTCGCGTTCGCGTCTACACTCCGTTCCACTCGTAATGACATTTCAGACTTGTAGACCCTTATTACTTTTTCAAAAGTGTATTTGAGATCGTCATTTTGCAAAGGTTCTCCCAACGCAAGCTAGAAATGTGCATTACTAATCCCGAAGCGATCGCTTTTTTTCGGGTTGATGCAAATTATTATCTTGACTTCAAACTGGTAGAACCTTCTGGGGATTTTGGCATAAATAACCCTCACGTCTGTAGAACAAGGCAAAAAACAAAACCAAGAACATTTACACCGATTTCAACTTGGTAAAGTGACTAAAGCCTGTTTTAGTTCTGAATTTGATGATATTTTTCTCACTTTTAAGGCAAAAACCGATCTAAAGCAGCTTTTAATTGTTCAATTTCAACTTCCATATTGCCTTCTTTTGCAGCTCTGACAATACACTCGGTTAAATGTTCATCTAAAACAATTCGCGCTACCCCATCTAATGCACCCCGCACTGCGGCTATTTGTAATAAAACATCAGGACAAGGGCTACTTTGTTGCACCATTGTTTTAATACCACGAATATGTCCTTCTATGCGCGACAGGCGATTAACAATTCGCCGTAATGACTCTTCACTATGGACATGAGGATGACCTAGTTCTTTATGCCCAGAAGTATGATTTAGATGTTCGTGGTCTGTATCCCGATTATGAGAGTGTTCTGCTTGCTGGGATGTTGGCAACGATTCTTTACCTACTCGGTTCGATCCATTCATGGGTAATCAAAGGACTTATAGTACTAAGATCCTAGCCTAGTAGTTGACCCAAAATTGGGGAGGTGAGGCAGAGGCATTGGGGCAGGGGAAACAGGAGGTGTGGGGAGTGTGGGAAGTGTGGGGGGAAAAATTTCTTCCCTATCTTCCCCATCCTCCCACACCTGCTTTTCTCCCCTCTGCTCCCTGCTCCCCACTCTCTACTGACGATTCGCTTTCTCTTGGGGAATAATCTCTGTTATTACCCTACCGCCAGAATTACCACCTTTGACAACAATATTTTCTGTCTGCAAATTCCCAACGGCTGTTTCGCCGATGAAATTTAATGGTGGATCGATTTGTCGATAAACTACATTTCCTTGAGCTTCAACTAATTTATTGTCTAAATACCAAGTTAATGTATTAGATTTTAAAGATTGGCGACGCTGACCAACAGCGTTGACATTACCTGTTAAATAAACCGTTTTTTGTGGTATTTTCATTTCACCTTGATTGGCTGTGACGATGACTTTTTCCACACGCTGGAACATGCGCGTAGGAGACTTTGTGGTGATGGTTTCTGCGTTCATGTTCCACGCCATAGAGTTACTAGCAATTTGTAATGGTGGGTCTAGTAAATCTAATTGGGCATTTTGTTGGATGATAGCAATTTTAGTTTTTAAGTTGACTTCGGCAGAGTTTCCTTTGCCGCGATCGCTAATTTGATTATTTTTATAACGGTCTATTTGAACGGGGCGATCGGCAATTAATTTTTCTTCTTTAATATTCCAATTTAAATGCTCAGTTCGCATTTGCAATTGGGGATCGGCGGAATTTGCTACTACTCCTCCAGAAAATTCTATCCGCTGCTGGCGAGTTTTTACTCGCGCTTCTTGGGCTACTGCTTGTAGTTGCTTATGAGTACCGTTAATTTGGTTGCGGACAATCAACAAATCTTCTTGGGGACGCCATTCTAGTTCGTTCCCTTGCAAGATAACACCATTTTTCGGGTCTGTAGCAACTATTTTACCTTTGAGAAATAGCTGCTTTCCATTTTGTTCAATGTCTGCTACATCCGCTTTGACTTGGTAAACGACTTTGCCATCTTGGTACAGTTCTCCATAAGGATTTTCAGCCTGACCAATTTGCTTTTCTTTGGTGTATTTTGCGCGTTTTGCTTGGACTTTCCAAATCGGTCGTCCCACTTCATCTGCTTGTTCTAAGGTGACATCAAAGAATGTCAATTTACTATCTTGGTCAGATGAATCAGCATTATTTTCTTGAGAAGCTATGGGAGATTTCCCCCCACAGCTGACTAATCCAGTTAATAAAAAAAAGCTCAAAAGCAAAATCAAGAAAGAGGAGAGTCGGGGAGTGAGTGAGGGGAAAAATTTCTCTCCCCTGCCACATGCCCTCTGCCCCGATGCCTCTGTTGCTTTATGATTAAACAGATACTTCATTCTTGGATTTCTAAATGTCCCTCGCTAGTTCTTGGGTCTTCCAAAAATCCCATACTCGATAGCGGTCGATATGGATAGCTTTGACGAGGGGTTTTTTGAATATCTTCTTTGATGGCTTCTAAATCAATATAGCGATCGCTTACATTAATTAAGCTGTCACTGGTCATGGAACGCAAACTCACTACCTCTACCCTCACACCACGATAGCTCACAGAATTGACGGCGTATGCCAAATCGCCATCACCGCTGACTAAAACTGCGGTATCATAAGAATCGACTAACGCCATCATATCCACTGCTATTTCTACATCCAGGTTAGCTTTTTTAGAGCCATCTGGCAGTTGTACTAAGTCCTTAGCAATTACCCGATAGCCATTGCGACGCATCCACAGCAAAAATCCCTGTTGCTTCTCGTTTGTTCGGTCTACACCAGTATAGAAAAAAGCTCGCAGTAGCCGAGAACCTCCAGTTAATCTACATAACAGCTTCGTGTAATCAATTTCAATTCCTAATTGTAGTGCAGCATAAAATAAATTTGAACCATCTATAAATATGGCGACTCGACCCCGATTTTCCAAAACTTGTTCTGGTGTAAATATCGAGTCATTTTCTAAATTATTCAACATTGTTGTCATACCTCAGTTGTTATCCCTGTTATTTTTGATACAAATTACCAAGTTTTACATTCTAGTCACAGCGGTTTATGATAATGATCCGGAGCTATTAACTTCAGCCCCGATAAATTTTTTCCAGAGAATTAGAAATTGAACAAAATTAAAGTTTGATATGGATTAATGGTTTTTCGGGGGTTCTATACGCTTAAAAATTGGTTGGGGTGTGCCCAACTGTTGTTTACTAGATAGTACCCCCCAAGTTGCATGGGTGGCAAAAGGAGCATTAAGCGAACTTTGGATGCGATCGTTAAAGTTTATTCCGAAGCCCAATTGCTGATAAATATCGCTACTGATGTTCGGAATAATTGGTGATAGTAGATAAGCTGCTAGTCTAACTGATTCTAGTACTGCGTACAGAACTTTTTCGACTTCCTGCTGCTGTCCCTGTTTATATAATGACCAAGGAGCTTGTTCATCAATAAACTTATTACTGGCTTGCACCAGTAAAAGGATAGATTCGCAGGCTTGATTGAAAGCTAGCTGCTCATAAGCTTGTTTTACCTGTTCCCCCAGAGGTAAACCAATTGTTTTTAAAGGATTTTCTTCAGAGATTATTTCGTTGCTGATTGATGGTACATTATTCTGGGCGCAGTATTTTTTGACCATGCTCAAGGTGCGATTGAGCAAATTACCTAATTTGTCTGCCAAATCTGCATTCAGAGAATTAATGAACCTAACTTCATTAAAATCTCCATCCTTGCCAAATTCGATTTCCTTAAGGAAGTAATAACGAACGGCATCGCTACCATAGCGTTGGACTAACTCTACAGGATCGAGAGTATTACCCAGACTTTTGCCCATTTTTAGACCGTCTTTAGTCAAAAATCCGTGTCCAAATACTCGGTCTGGCAAGGGTAAACCAGCTGATAACAGCATTGCTGGCCAGTAAACTGCATGAAAGCGCAGAATATCTTTACCAATTAAGTGCAAATTAATTGGCCACCATGTCTCTAAGGCATTTGCTAAAGTTGGTTCGGCATCGGGTTCGAGTAATGCAGTTACATAACCGAGTAGTGCATCAAACCAAACATAAAGTGTGTGCTTGGAATCGGTTGGTACTGGAAAACCCCAATCTAAATTCACTCTTGAAATTGAAAAGTCTTGCAGACCTTGATTAACAAAGCTGAGGACTTCGTTGCGCCGAGTTTCTGGTTGGATAAAATCTGGTTTTAACTGATAAAATTCTGTCAGTTTATTTTGATATTTAGATAAACGAAAAAAATAGTTTTGTTCGTCTCGCCACTCGACTTCTTTATTAGGATGAATTGGGCAGCGATGTCCTTCTAAAAGTTCTCGTTCTTCTTTAAATTCTTCACAGGATACACAATACCAGCCTTGTTGTTGTCCTTGGTAGATATCGCCAGATTTCCATACTCGCTCAAAGAATTCTTTAACGATCGCTTCATGACGGGGCGCAGTAGTCCGACTAAAGCGATCGTATTGAATATCAAGCAACTGCCACAAACTCAGGAAACTAGGCACAATTCGATCGCAAAAATCTTGTGGCGCTTTACCTAAAATTTCTGCCGAGCGCTGAATTTTTTGCCCATGCTCATCTGTACCCGTAATTAATAGTACCTGATGCCCTAATAGCCGATGAAATCGCGCTACTACATCGGCGGCGATCGTTGTATAAGCGCTGCCTATATGAGGTATATCGTTAACATAATATAGGGGTGTTGTCAGTGCAAATGTCTTTTGTGTTTTATTCACTAGATTCATGCAAAATAAAATCAACTTATTAAAACGTTTTACATCTTATATTTTTCTTTAACAAAACCACGTCATTATATAACATTATTACCATTTTTTCCAACTACACCTTAATATTAGCAAATTTCTCCGCTCGGCAATTGTTTGATAATATGCATTAATTCAGCTTATATTTGCCTAAAATACAGAAATTAACTACTAGTTTTAGAAATACTTTTGATAACATATTTT
Source organism: Nostoc sp. S4 (assembly GCA_029379225.1). GTDB lineage: Bacteria > Cyanobacteriota > Cyanobacteriia > Cyanobacteriales > Nostocaceae > Nostoc. The sequence continues at coordinate 5,223 of JAQYWR010000105.1, forward strand.
TGTGTTTAGGAATACATATACTCAGAACGCAGAAAATCCGCTTGGCTTTGTATATTCAGATATTTCTATCTTAAGACGGTCATGGTAGTAGTAAAGAAATGTAAAAATTAAATTAAGCTAAACTGCCACATTAATCGGAAAATATTATTGATGAAGTATGAGTGTAAATACTCCTGAGCTGATTTCGCAAGCTTTGTTGGCGGGGCTTTCAACACAAATGTTTCGCTATTACGAAGATCGCATTCCCCAAGATGCTAGCGTCTTGGTAGTGAGCAATCACCGCAGCTTTATGGATGCACCGATTTTAATGGCGGCGTTATCGAATCCAATTCGATTTGCTTGCCATCACTACATGGGACAAGTGCCAATAATGCGGGAGATTGTTACTAAACAATTGGGGTGTTTTCCTTTGGAAGAAGCCCATAACCGCCAACAAAGCTTTTTTGTGCAGTCACAGATGCTATTGCAGTCGCGGCAGATGGTGGGAGTATTTCCTGAAGGAACAGAACCAATGGTGAAATTTACTGTGCCAAACATGGTGGGTGAATTTCAGCGAGGATTTGCTCATTTGGCATTGCGGGCTGATGTGGAAGATTTAGCAATTTTGCCGATCGCCATTGCTTCTTTAGAAGAAGTAAACACTTCTGGCTTTCCCCTGCGGCTGTTAAGTTTATTCGATCCTTCAGAACCTTTATTCAAGCAATCAGGTTGGCATCCTTTGGTAATTTATCGTCGGGTTGCTGTATTAATTGGTCGCCCTTATTGGATTACTCCCCAAGATCGAAAAAAATATCGTGGCAAACAAGCCAGAACTGTTGTGGCAGAAGTAACCGAACATTGCCACAAGGAAGTTAGTGACTTACTGCATCAAGGTTGCTATTAGAGCAATCCAATTTTGGATTGTCACCACGATTTGGAGTCGGCTATGAGAGATTTTTTCTTGTTGGTCTAAAGCTGCGTCCTTCCTTGAACAACCAACACTCCAAAAGTTTTATACCATTAACTAGTGACCAATGACCAATGACCAATGACCAATGACTACCCCAGAAGTTGAACTCAAGCCTTGTTTCCTTACACCCAAACGATTACAGCCAGAGTATCCGCTGTTTGTATATTTACCAGGAATGGATGGGACAGGTCAATTATTGCGATCGCAGACCGCTGGATTAGAAGTTGGCTTTGATGTCCGCTGTTTTGCAATCCCTCGCAAAGACCTCACCACCTGGGATGTGCTGACGAACAATGTATTAGACTTGATCCACTCCGAACTAGAAAAAAGTTCCTCTAGACCAGTTTACTTGTGTGGTGAGTCCTTTGGAGGTTGCTTGGCGATGAAAGTAGCAATCAAAGCACCGCAGTTATTTAAACGAATTATTTTAATTAATCCAGCTTCAGCCTTTCGACTTCGTCCTTGGTTGAATTGGGCATCGCAAATTACTTACTTAGTGCCATCGGGATTATACGATATTGGCGCACTGGGACTATTGCCGTTTTTAGCATCTTTGCCACGGATTTCTCGTAGCGATCGCCACGAACTGTTAAAAACTATGCGTTCTGTTCCCTCAGAAACGGTTCTTTGGCGATTATCTTTACTGCGGGAATTTGATATTGATGAGGAGCAATTACGCCATTTAACGCAACCAGTTTTATTAATTGCTGGTGCTAGCGATCGGCTTTTGCCTTCTGTGACTGAAGTCAAGCGGATAGCAAATATCATACCAAATACCAAGATTATGGTGCTCCCCAATTGCGGACACGCTTGCTTGCTAGAGCAAAATATTAATCTCTATGAAATCCTTAAGACTAAGGACTTTTTAGAAAGTAAAGCTGACATGATTACAGAGCAAGAGGTGAAAAAATAGGGTGAGGGGCGAATGGCACGCTTGTTAATCGCAAAGCCCAGATATAACTGGCTTTTTGAGTGTGGGGAGTGTGGGGAGAGAAGGGGGATGGGGGAGTGTGGGGAGAGAGGGGGGCAAGATTTCTTCTCCATCCTCCCACACCTCCTTTTCCTCCCACACCTCCTTTTCCTCCCACACCTCCTTTTCCTCCCACACCTCC
>JAQYWR010000066.1 GCA_029379225.1 Nostoc sp. S4
AAAGATTTACCTGCACTACCTCCTGCCATTTTTTAGTTCCGTCGAACTCACGTTAAATTAAAATAAAGATTTTTTATAGAAGCTTGACATAGTCATAAAAGTAGTAATAACCGTACTATCTAGGTAGGTTATTTGGATAGTGGACTTCTTGCAAAAGTCCTTTAATACCCTACCCTCAGCCCCTAAGAGCAGGCTCTTAGGGGAGACTTTGATGTAAATCAAAGGCTCTTTGGGGTTCTTTTTTTGATTTATGCAAGAAGTCTAGTATTATGTAGTGATAAAAGTTGGATTACGATCGCTCTTATAGGTAAATACTGATAAAGACACGCAAGTAGTTCTTAAATTGTGACTAATTTACTTAAGCAAAGTTTGTTTTATATATAAATAAAAATTATCAACTCATCCCAGACTTAAAAGCCCAACTGTTGTCTTGGCAGATCCGTGCTTGCTTACTGGTGCTGATTTGCTACCAGGGGACTTGGCTAGGAATGCTAGAACTGCATCAGCCAGAGGCTTATTTGTGGATAGAGGATGAGATAGCTTTATTAGAGGCGATCGTTACACAAGTTGGAGTCGCTTCTCAGACCCAGGCAAGTATTATCAATTATGAATTACATAGACTTCTATATTCATTACCCCCTGCTCAGTTATTATCTTGACTCATAATATTGAATACTATCTTCTCAGTTTTATTGTTGTTGGGGTGTTAATGTCTATTTCACACAAATATACTGTTCTTGCTCCTATTAGCCTGAGTATTGCTTTGTTGATTACTAGTTGCAGTGAAAATAAAGTTTCCCAATGCCAGCGACTAATTCGACTTGTAAATGAAGGAACGTCATTGATCGATCAAAATAAAGCAACACAAGTAATCACCAGCATCCAACTGTCTAAAGATTTGGAATTTATTACTAAATCGATTAAGGAACTGAATTTAACAGACCCTAAGTTAAAAGAATATCAAAGCAGTTTTGTCAAGATTTTCCACAATCTCAGTCAAGCGATCGCCAAGTCAGGTAAGGCACTTAATGCAACTAAAACAGCGCAAGAGTCGGCAGCTGGTAGGGAGACAATTCAAAAAGCGAGAACCGAAATTGACTCAGCGCTGACAGATGCTGAAACCATTGGCAAGCAGTCAGATACCTTAGTCAATGAAATGAATAAGTATTGTAGCCAGCCTGAATAATTCTATCTGGGGTATTGAGCAAACAGAGCATGGAGATGAAGCACAGGGGAAAGACTTGTTACAATTTCCCCTGCTCCTATTTCTAAATCATTTGCTAATACGCCGATACCTGAGAAAGAAAGTAACTTTTATCACTCTTTTTTTTAAATATTCCTGATACACACCAACTTAGTTTGTCAAAAGAAATGTTGGTGTAAGTCAAATGAAATACCAGGAGTGATATGAGTTTACTGATAGCAAGCGTGCTAGCAACAGCACCAATATCTGCGCTTCATGTACTAGAACAGTCTATAATTGAGTCAGATAAATTGGTACAGCAATCAACACAGAAAAATTTATCTCAAGTAATCCCACGTGCTAAAATTACACCGCCTGAATTAGTACAGCCAGATATAACCACCTCAACAGTTGGAAAAAAAAAGTACGAAAATATACTGAAAAAAAGTAGAGAAAAAATTCAATTTATAAGTTCTTCTAATTTGTCTGAATCAAAAAATACCCAACTTATAACAGAGGAAGCTGACAAAAATTCTCTCCATTCCCTCATCCCCATATCTCCCCATACTTCGGCTCCGCTCAGTACAAGTCTCCCCATCTCCCAATCTTCTAATTCCCCAGACTCAGACAACCCAATGTCTCAACTTACCTCAGTATCTCAGCTTGAGGATGTGCAACCCTCTGACTGGGCTTTTGGTGCTTTGCAGTCTTTGGTAGAACGCTATGACTGCATTGAAGGATATGCTGATGGTACTTATCTGGGGAGTCGTACTATTAGCCGTTATGAATTTGTGGCTGGTTTAAATGCTTGCTTAGAGAAAATTAACCAAGCGATCGCTAACAATAAACTCAAGACTGTTAATAATCAAGATTTGATCCTGCTGCAAAGGTTGCAAGCTGAATTCAAAGCAGAGTTGCAACAATTACAGCAGCGTGTCGAGGTTGTGGAAAACCGGATAAGTGAATTACAAAACAATCGGTTTTCTACAACTACCAGATTGTTTGGTCAAGCTGTTTTTAACGTTCAGGGAACCAATAGCACCGATGTGGATTTGTTTCCTAAAGATGGAGTACCTGAACGCCAAGGAAAAACGAATCTGACTTTCACAAGTAGCGCCCAACTAACCTTAGCAACTTCATTTACTGGGCGAGATTTGCTCTTAACAGGGTTGTCTGCTGGTAATTTGGGTTCTACTGCATCGTTGGTATATACCAATATGGGGCGGTTGGGGTTCGAGTCCAATACAGACAACAATCTAGTTATTAGTGATTTATCTTATCGATTTTTGGTCTCGAATAACTTGGGAATCGTTGTTGGTACGGCGGGAGTCAACCCCATCAACACCTTTCGCGGTATTAGCCCATTAGAAGGTTCTAGCGACGGTGCAATTTCTCTATTTGGTCAGCGTAACCCGATTTTAGGCATTGGTAACGGCAGTGGTGGTATAGGTTTTGACTGGCAGATTAGCGATCGCATTAGTTTGCAAGGCGTTTACAGTGCAGAAATTCCTAGTTTTCCTAGCAACAGCAAACAAGGCGGATTATTTGGCGGTAGATTTACTGCTGGAACTCAGTTAACTTTTGCACCCACCAATGACATCGATATCGGCGTGCATTATCTTTATTCCCACTCTTCAGATGGCTTACTGGGAACCGGTATCGGCGATGCTCAGCTGATTTCACCTTTTGCACTGACTACAGCTTTTGATACCCAAGCAATTGGTACTACCGTTGCTTGGCGAATTAACCCTAACTTGCAGTTGGGTGGTTGGGGTGGCTTCACTTCTTCCAAACCATCCCATCTTTCTGGAAGTGTGGAAACTACTAACTGGATGGTGTTCGCGGCTTTTCCCAATTTGTTCAGTCGTGGGAATTTAGGGGGCATTCTTGTAGGACAACCGCCAAAAATTACTTCTAGTACTTTACCTGAGGGATTTAATTTTCCTAACTTTTCCGATGGAGGGACAGCAGGGGGACATAGTGACACATCAATTCATCTAGAACTTTTTTATCGCGCCCAACTGAGTGACAATATTGCCTTGACTCCAGGCTTATTCGTGATTTTCAATCCCGATCACAATGCTGCTAACGATGCTTTAGTAGTTGGAGCATTAAGAGCAACTTTCCGGTTTTAATTTTATACTGTTGTAAATGTATTTAAATATGCTTTTTAGTTACTGAATTTCTCAGTAGTTAAATGCTTTCATTCCTTAATGGGAGCAAGGAAAAACCTATGCGTATATTTTCCCAGGTGATTAAAGGAGCAAATTTTTCATGAGATTACATCCATCAACTCATACTACTTCCAAAAATTTTGACGACACTCAAAAATCTGTCTTGGAAAGTTGTGATTGGCAAAAGCTGAGGCTGAAACTTTCCGCAAAATCTCAAAATTCAAAATTCTATCAGTTGTTAGCAGCAGTTGTTAGCAGCAGTAGTTTAGCCGCAGTCATCATATGTTTGGGTGGAACAAGTGCTTTGGCTCAAATCACAATTCAAAGTACTGGGACATTATCGGGTACTATTCAACTTCCCAGCATTAATCCTAATTTCAATCAAAGCATTACTCGTGTTGATACGGATGACACAGGGACTTACTCGCGGAACTTAGGTACTAAAAACAATCCTAATTACGTTCCTATATATAAGTCAGACTATGTGCAAGTGCAAACACGTAATGATGGAAGTTTGCATTATTTTGTTGACTTTAAAGGCATTCCGATTGTCTCCTTCAACGGCGTTCTCACCTCACCCGTTCTCTCTGACGGGGAGTTGACAGCTTATAAATACCAGGGAAGATTGGCAGGAACTACATTTCAAGGAGTAGTTCAGGATGAATTTAATCTGACAAAAGCCTTATACACTGGTACTGTTACCGACCCAAATACTGGAAACCAGTATCAGGGAACTTTTGAAGTCAGTGGATATGGAGTCAGGTATAGCGATCGCAATGGTGGTGGAACTCCCACAGTCTTCGATTTCAAATCCGATCTCCCAGGTTCGCCAAAGGTGACATCTTTGGAAATGACTAACTCTCCCCTCGCAAAACTGACAATTAAAGTACCTGCAACTGCGACTCTCGTCACTCCCACACCAGTAGTTGATGGTGGTAGCACACCGCCTCCTACACCTATAGTTAATGGTGGTGGTAATACACCGACTCCCCCACCCGTAGTTAGTGGTGGTAGCACACCCACTCTCCCAACGATAGTTGATAGCGGTAGCACAATAACTGTTGCACCAATCGTTGATAGTGGTGAGAGCATAAATGTTGCGCCAATCGTTGATAGTGGTGAGAGCATAAATGTTGCGCCAATCGTTGATAGTGGCAGTGCGATCGCTTCGCCGACGACTACAACCCAGACATCTAGGTCTAATTCTCCATCATTATCTCCTACATCTAATATGGAATTCAGTAGTGGTAATTCTCCAGTCAATCAAATACTTGTCAATCCTGCAACCCTACCTCAAGCTGCTTGTTCAAAGGATTTTATCAATACGTGTACAAAACCTTCTTCAGCTAAAGCGGTAGGTCCTCGCAGTCGAGTGCTAGTGCGTTAGATATTTAATAACAAAAAACCTTTCCCCATTTTCTATTCTCAAAACTTCTAGGTACTTCTGGAACTCTTGCAAGGCAGAATGAAATCTATATAATGGCCAGGACAGGGTAATATTCTAATTCAAAAGTCCACCATCAGCTATTTTGTAGCGTTTTACTGGTCAGACTTCCTTTCTCTGGTAGATTTTACCCTAATGATTTTCTGGCTATACTAGTGGCTTAAGCCGATTGATTGATAAATTTTATTGCCCAAGATGAAAAATACCAAACACTCTAGGTTTAGAACATTTATCAGTGTGGATTTTCTTTTAATTGATAAAAAATCTTGTCTGGTGTTGGAGGAAATAAATTTTCTTGGGGACTACATAAACTTTATCAGTCAATCACTCAGGTTAATATTAATACCACAAAGTAGATTTAGTTCGATTAAATGTCTTCTGAGTTAGCACCTATGAAAGAAGAATTGATAGCCAGAGTTGTACAGGTCTTGCGAATTAATATGAGTTGGATGACTTGGAATCTATTTCTGGCTTTTATACCTTTAGCTTTAAGTGTATGGCTATTTCGCATTAAGCGTGGTGGTACTTGGCTGTGGTGGCTGGGATTCTTAGTCTTCTATGCATTCTTACCTAATGCACCGTATTTGTTGACTGATGTGATTCACTTAATAGATGATATTCGCACGATCCAATCGGTATGGATTATTACTTTAGTACTAATTCCTGTGTATTTGCTAGTAATTTTTGCTGGATTTGAAGCTTACGTAATATCATTAATTAATTGGGGTTACTATTTACATCGCATCGGTAAAAGTCAATGGATTTGGCGCTTTGAGTTGATTACCCATGCTCTTTGTGCTGTTGGTGTCTATTGGGGAAGATTTTTGCGTTTTAACAGTTGGGATTTTATTACTCAACCCGATGCCGTACTCACAAAAGGTGTTGAGGAAATTCTTGGGAAACAGCCATTGGTAATTATTGCTATCACTTTTTTGATACTTATTGGACTGTATTGGATTATGAAACGAGTAACTTTGGGTTTTGTTGGGCAATCAAAAAATGCATATGCTCTTAAAAGAGAACAATCTAATACTAATACTCCAAATGTTCGATAATTAAAAGCTTTTATCAAAATTTAGACTTCTATGATTTTAAGAAATGCCAGCTAATGCTATACCTTGATATCTTTATTCTATATTTTTAAAAGATTTTGATTAAAATATCTAATAAAAAATTAGTTTATTTATATCATTTTTGTTAATGATTATGTGAATATAGCAATCTTAAATCATTTGTCAAAAACTTCTGGCAAAAGTATCTATTCCTTCTTGCCTACCTCCACTACTCATTTCACAACTCAAATAGGATACTTAAACGACCTCCTAAAAATTAACCTCTTAATATTGATGAATCTGTCTAATTCTATATCTAAAGAAGAGTATATTTGGCAGCTAAATCTAATCAAAAGGAAGATGCAGCTTGACAACATGAGGATTTGAAATGAATCTAGGTTGTTTAGTTTTTATTAACTGAGATTGGAGTTTAAGAATATGGCTCTATTATCTATTGATGAACTCAAAACTTTAGCAGAAAATTCTCAATTACCATGTATTTCTCTGTATATGCCTATGCAAAAAGCAGGGCCGGAGATTCGCCAAAATCCTATTCGGTTCAAAAATTTAATCCGTGAAGTTGAGGAACGTCTTGATACGATAGGAATTCGCCATACTGATGCCCTAAATCTTCTCCAGTCAGCGATGGAATTAGATACGAGTGATTTCTGGGAACACCAAGACTACGGATTAGCAATATTTATTTCTCCACAAGTGTTTCGCTACTACCAACTTCCAATAGAATTTTCAGAATTGATAGTTGTGAGCGATCGCTTGGACTTGAAACCGTTGCTACATTTACTCAATAATGATGGAAGCTTCTACGTCCTGGCTCTTAGCCAAAAGGAGGTCAGATTTTTTAAGGGAACTCGCTACAGCATTAACCAAATAGAAGTCGAAAATCTGCCTAAGAGTATAAATGAAGCTCTCCTAGAGGATGAAATTCAAAAAGGAGTGCAGCAGCGAATCGGCACATCTAAAAGGGGAGCTGCTAATGCTTCTTCACACCCTGGTACATTTCACGGGCAAGGAAGTCCTGACAAAGACAAACGTCAGGAAGACATTTTACAATTTTGTTACGCTGTTGATACAGCATTGCATGAGAAATTACGCGAGCAAAAAGCACCTTTAGTTTTAGCTGGGGTTGAGTATCTTTTCCCAATTTATCAACAAGCAAATACTTATAATCATTTGGTGGAGGAATCGATTACAGGCAATCCGGAATTCATCAAGCCAGAAGAATTGCAAGACCAAGCTTGGCATATTGTCGAACCTCTGTTTCATCAAAATCAAAACCAAGTAATGGAACTTTACCAACAACTAGCTGGTGAAGGTAGTGGTAAAGCTATTAGTGATATTAAAGAAATTATACCAGCTGCCTATTACCAAAGAGTTGATTCTTTGTTTGTGCCAGTAGGACAGCAGATTTGGGGTAAATTTGATTCAGAAACAATGGCTGTAGATTTTCACCCAAAAGCAGAACCAGAAGACTACGATTTATTAGATTTTGCTGCGATTCATACGCTTTTAAATGGTGGACAAGTGTATGCTGTGGAGCCAGAAAAAATGCCAAATGGCGCATCAGCAGCAGCAATTTTCCGATTTTGAGGTTGTCAGCTTTTAATTGCTTCAATTGCCGCATTTGAAGACGCTAGCTCAAGCTTGAGCATTTTTACAGTTTATCTTAACGAAACAATTTCTCCCTTGTGCTTTTGCTTGGTAAAGTCCTTGGTCAGCAGCTGCGATTAAGGTTGCAGGAGATGATTGACTATCAGGAGTGATAGTTGCCACCCCAAGGCTGAGGGTGATGAATTCACTGACTTGAGAATTCGGATGAGACAATTGTAATGCAGTAATATTAGTCTGGATTTCTTTGGCAACTGCAATGGCGTCTTCGACATCAGTATTGGGTAAAATGACTGCAAACTCTTCTCCGCCATACCGAGCAACTAAATCAGTAGGGTGTTTAACTGTCTGAGAGATTGCCTTGGCAACATGTCTGAGTGCATCATCTCCTGCCAGATGTCCATGAGTATCGTTGTAAAGCTTAAAGTAATCAACATCACACAAAATCAAAGATAGTGAAGTTTGCTCTTGTGCCAATCTTTGCCACTCGGCGTTGAAGGTATCATCGAAACAGCGGCGATTTGCGACTTGGGTAAGACCATCTGAAGAAGCAAGGCGCTGTAATTCTTGGTTTGCTAGTTGTAATTGGTGGTAAAGTTCTGATTGTTGAATGGCGATCGCAGCTTGACTTGCCAGCTGATTAAACAAGTTAATCTCCGATTGCTGCCATAGTCTAGTATTAGAGCATTGATGAGCAATTAATAGTCCCCACAAACGCTTTTGCTGCAAGATGGGTGTCACTAGGTTTGCCCGAATTTGCAAACTCCGCAGCAGTTCAACATGACACGGTGATAGTTCAGCAGTTTCAATGTCTTCAATCGCTCTACTATTGCCTTGTTGGTAGTAAATCGCCCTTGTGGATTGAAAGCATGTATCCATGACGCGAAATCCGAGAATGGACATGCAACCCTCTGCTAATGACTCTACAGCAACTAACCCACTCCAGTCTGGCTTAAACTGATAAATCACTACTCGCTCTACCTCAAACAGTTGTCTTACCTCGTCTGCTGTGGTTTGCAAAATTTCATCTAACTCCAACGATTGGCGAATGCGCTGGGTAACAGCCGCGACAATTTGCTCGAACTGGGTTTGGTGTTGACCGCGCTGCTCAATCTCCTTACGAGATACTGATGCCACGCTTAACGTTAGGGTATCAAAATGAGGAGTTTTAGTGGTAGGTACGGCATTTGGTTTGGCAATTAAATAGCCTTGAGCAAAGGTTGCACCTCGTTCTCGCAACCAGTTCAGTTCCTCAATGCACTCAATTCCTTCGGCAACGGTTTGGATGTTTAATTTTTGAGTAATTTCTAGAAGCTTTTCGGTAATCGAGGCTTTATACAGGTCTTGATGCACGTCTCGAATTAACTGCATATCTAACTTAATAAAATCTGGACGTAATTGATGCAGCAAGTTGAGGCTGGAATAGCCAGAACCAAGGTCATCAAGGGCGACTAAAAACCCAGTATCGCGATAGTATTCGATTACAGCTTTCAGGTGGGCTAAATCTTGAGGATTGTCTGACTCCACGACTTCAAAGACAACCCGGTGATGTTCAATGCCTGCTCGGTCGATTGCCTCTACCGTACTCCGTAGGCAATAAACGGGGTCATAAAGCGCTGTTGGTGCAAAATTGATGAAAATGCGCCCACTTACTTGATGGCGGCTAAATTGCTTGATTGTGTTGAGGCGAGCAACTCGGTCAAGTTGTGGTAGGAGTCCAGCTTCACTTGCTAACTCCAGAATTGGTTCAGGTAGCACTAAATTGCCTTGTTCATCCAGCCCTCGGAATAGGGATTCATATCCATAAATTTGGGATGTATCCTGAATCGAGACAATCGGTTGAAAGTGACTGGTAAATCGTTCGCTTGCCAACATTTCGACTAACCAATCCGACTGACTAAATTTAATAAACCGTTGCAATGAGGCAATGTCACTAAAATCTTGGAGTTGAGGTTGGATAGCACCTTGAATGAAAAGAACTTGTGTCTCTCTTAATTCTCTTGGTGCGAGGAGTTGAGCTAAGTTACGGGCAATTTCCTGAGCTTGTCCGCGTTTACAGTCCCAACTCAGCCCTGGTCGCTGGTGCATCAGTTCATACTCAACACCTAACTGCTTTAAGTATGAGGTAACTTTTACCAGGGTATGTGAAACAGGGAACCAAAGAAAGAGCCTGCCTGCTTCCCCAGTATGGCAGCGCACAATATTGTAACAAGCACAAGTCTTGGAGATATGACATGTTTGGCTCATTGGTAACTACCTTGTTCAACCCGATTGATTTTAGTGTTCCCCTGGAAGTTGTGATAAAAAATGAATTACACTTTAAGTAGATGAAGATTTTATGAGAAATGCAACTAGGAAAAACATTAACAAGTTAAAACTTAAATGAAGTATTGATTTGATGTTTCTTTGAACTATTGGCTTTTGCCTTTTGTTTAGTTCGGCAATTTATTCATGAGGTTTTTTGTCTGTTGTTAGATAACGCGCTGCTGCTAAAATGAGGCGTTGTTCAGCACGGTTAATCGCTTGATATGTTCGCTCAATTGCTTCAGGTTCTACGGAAATGGAAGTTATGCCCCATTCCACTAACCGATCGATAATTTCCGGATACAGGGCTGGTGCTTGACCGCAGATTGAACAAGGTATACCAGCATTTTTAGACATCTGGATCAGTTGAGCGATCGCACTCATAACTGCGGGATGACGTTCGTTAAATACTTTTGCTAGCTCTCCTTGCTCGCGATCCACTCCTAGCAATAATTGAGTCAGGTCATTTGTACCAATAGAAATTCCCGCTACACCTGCTTTGACGTATTCTGGCAATAGAAATAATACGCTTGGCACTTCTGCCATCATCCACAATTCAAATTCTGCTACCTGCATTAAAAAAGCTTGTTCAACTTTGCGACGGCAAAAGACAAATTCTTCCACAGTCCGAACAAAAGGTAATAGCAGGTGGATATTGCTGTATCCTGATTGCTGTACATTTGCTAAAGCTTTCAGTTCCAACTCAAACACAGTCGGATTTTGTAGATAGCTAAAGGTACCGCGTTCACCTAACATCGATTGTGGAGAAGATTGTAAACTATCACTTAATGAGGGTAACTCGTGCGATCGCCAATCTAAAGAACGATAAAAAACTGGTCTTGGTGCAAAAGCCTGAGCAAACTGCATAATCTGCTTAGACCAACGCTCTAACAATTCTGCTTGACGTCCGCCTAAAATCCAACTATTAGGATGTTGCCCATCTAATATATTTAGTACCATCAATTCTGAGCGCAACAATCCTAATCCATCCACAGGCAAGTTTTTTACTTGTTCTATTAAGCTCGACTGACTCAAATTAACCAGCAGTTTGGTAGCAATCATAGGTAGATGGGGTGATGGGGCGGTGGGGTGGTGGGGTGATCGGGTGGTGGGAGTAGTTTCGCTCATCTCCCCATCTTTCCATTTCCCCATCTCTTCATCTCTAGTTTCTTCTTTAATCCGATAAACTTCTCCTCTATCGCCATCAAGCAACAGTCGTTCCCCAGTCTGAATTATGCTTGTAGCTAATGTTGCATTCACTACTGCTGCTATACCTAATTCTCTGGCAAGAATTGCAGCGTGGCTAGTTAACCCACCTTTTTCCGTGATAATACCAGCAACATCTTGCAATAATGGTAACCAATCTGGTGTAATTGTTGGTACTACCAAAATTACTCCTTTTGGGAGTTGTTCGGGTTTTTCCTGGGAATTAATCCTTACTAAGGCATTTGCCACAGTACGTCCTCTTGCTGCCGGCAGTCCCCTGATGAAGTGTGCGCGGGGAATTATAGATTGAGGAGTACTAACTTGTGTTAAATAGAGCTTGCCGGAGGTACTTTGGTTAGCAATAGTCCATTTTATAGTAAATGTTTGACCTAGTTCGCTCACCAATAGAGTTCCCAGATCGATTATTTGTTGTAAGTATTCTTGTTGTAAAGCGTACTGTTTTTGTTGGGCTTCCTGAAGTACGTAGGTAATCAGACAAGTTTTCTCTAGTGTTAGCACTAAGTCTGCCGAAGGTTGGGAAATTCTAGGGGAAGCATCAACATCATAAGCGAGCATTTTATTGCCGAGCTGTTGCTCTAGGATTGCTCCAGTTTCGCTTTGAATATAGTACACATCTGGCAATACTTCACCTTGAGCGATCGCTATTCCTAATCCCCAAGTAGCTTCGATTTCCCATCCAGAGGAATTGGCTTTTAATAAGCCACTGGCGATCGCATTTTCCACAGGTTGCACCAAAACTGCGAGATTAATTTGTTGTAGGTTAATACCTGTATGCTGCCAATACAGTAAACTTCTGGCGCGAAATATTTGACTCCAGGTACGCTTTAATGCTGTGGCGATCGCTTCCTCTTGGCAGTGGCAAAATACCGACTCTAGTAAACCAGAAACATTTAGTTGAACTGAGGTAGCACTTGATACTATTAAACTTGGTCGAAAAATTAAACAGCTAGTTTGCCATTCTCTAGCTGCTGTGAAAATTGTACTCACCCACTGTTGTGGTAGAGTCGCAGTCAGAATTTCTTGGCGCAAACGCCCAGCCACTTGCTGAAGTTGACGCCAATTACTTACATCTAGGTGTAACGAAGAATGAGGTAAGTCAGCAACTAATGACTCTGAACTGTTGAGATTTTCGAGAAATTGTCGCAAAACTTCTGCTGAAACGACAAAACCAGGCACTACCGGATAGCCATGTTGGATAATTCTGCTTAAGTTAAAAGCTTTGTCACCTACTTTGGTACGGTCTTGTAGTTTAATTTGGTCTAGCCAGTAGAGTTTTTCCACTCAATTTGTTAGTTGTCAGTTATCTATTTGTAGCCACAGCCGTTCTTTCTTTTAGAATGAAAACCTAATATTTATTGACCAAAATAATATTTTCTTGGAAAAGAATCCTCCCAGAGGTTCACAATCAGGTAATGCTTAAATCGTCACCTGATTGGATTCTAAATTTTGCATTCTCTTAAAAGCTATATTACCAATTAACCTAGTAAATATAATTATCCATACCAAAACTAACCTTGCCAAACACTTACTATCTAGCAACTAATGATTGGTTGAATATCAGCTTCCGGCTATGTATCGCATTGCTGATTGGAGGGATTATTGGCTGGGAACGTCAGATTAGGCACAAACCAGCTGGTTTAAGAACTCATATGCTGGTGAGTTTGGGTTCAGCCTTGTTTACGATCGTCCCTCTGCAAACAGGTGAGCTACAGCCTACTCCTGATGCACTCAGCCGCGTGATTCAAGGAATTGCAACTGGCGTGGGATTTCTCGGTGCTGGAGAAATTGTGCGGCAATCTTCCCAACCAGTACAGCAACTTGAAATTCACGGACTGACATCGGCAGCAGCTATTTGGGTTTCGGCTGGTTTGGGAATTGTTGCTGGCTGTGGTTTATGGCAGTTAGGATTAATCGGTGGTATCCTCACGTTTTTGGTTCTGAAGGTTTTTAAAAGGTTAGAAAAACGTGATTAGTAATTAGTTCTCTACTATTTTTAATAAAAAATATGCATAGCAAACATAAAGCTATTAAGCCTCCTAATTTACCTTTATTTGAAATTATGAATAAATGAATACCAGATAATCATTATCTGAATTAGAGAGCTATAAAAATGTACATTTATCAAATTGCCAGATTGAGGGGACTAGAGGAGTATATTTTCAGTATGCTTACTTTGATAATATTAAATCTATAAATACTTATTTTATTTTAAAAAGCTTTCTTTACAAAATGTTAAAATTACTAAAAGTGATTTTTCTAATACTGAATGGGAAGAAAGTTCAATTAATAGAGTTGACCTAATTATTTTGGAATGAAGCGAATTATCTTTATCAAACCTCAGCGTACCTTTGCCTTGAAAAAACCTAATATTTGGCGCAGCTTTGCAAAGAAACGGTATGAGGCAACAGATGTAAATCGGGAAAGTCTTGCTGCATCTAAGTTTTTTAATTATAAATTGGTGTAAATTATACTTTAACTGCTATATAGCCGTAGTCACGCCCTTTAGGACATAATGATAAGTGTGAATTTTAGGAACAGTAATAGTTTTACCTCCTGCCTCCTGCTATAAATATAATTTTTAGAATTATTAATGTTGCATTATTTCTCCTGCCTTCACAAAAATAATTTGTGAAGATTTCAACCATTGGGAATCAAAAGAACCCAAATGAGTAGTAGTAATCAAGGTTTGAAAGCGGTCTTGAATAGCATCAAGCAATTGATTTTGACGGGATAAATCCAGTTCGGCCAGCACATCATCAAGTAGTAGCAATGGTGGCTCTTTGACGACTTCTTCAATTAATTGTAATTCTGCTAATTTTAAGGCTAGAACTAGCGTTCGTTGTTGACCTTGAGAACCGTATTGACGAGCAGGTGTCTGGTTAATGGTTAATTCTACTTCATCGCGATGGGGACCCACAAGGGTAGTACCTTGGTGCAGTTCGGCTACGGTTCGCTGTTGAATTTTTGCTAAAAAAGCTTGCTGGACTTGTTCTGGTTGATTATCTTCTAAAGGAATATTAGGCACATACTTAATTTGCAGAATTTCTGTACTACCGCTGATGCTGGCGTGCCAAGCAGTAGCGATGGAAGCTAATCGTTGTATGGCGCGATCGCGGCGTCTAATTACCCGTGTACCTGTGGTAGCTAACTGTGCGTCCCATATAGCCAGTTCTGAAGAGTTAACACTCAATGCTGAGTCTTGAGTTTTTTTTAAAAAGGCATTGCGCTGGCGTAATACATGGTTATACTGCTGCAAAATGTGAGCATAAACAGGTTCGAGTTGAATTAAAAGTGTATCTAACCAGTTGCGGCGACCTTCGGGACCACCGCGCACTAGTTCTAAATCCAGGCTAGAAAATTGGACTGCATTGAGAACGCCGAGAAAATCTATTTGACGGCGTATTGACTCACCATTAAGAGCAACGCTACGGCGACCATTGCGGCGGAGGGTTAAAGTTAAGTCACTTATACCTGTTTGTCGCTCAAGAGTAGCATTAATCTGGGCTATATCTTCCCCTTCTTGAACTAAATCGCGATCGCGTGCCATGCGGTGCGATCGCAATGTTGCCAATAACTCTACCGCCTCCAACAAATTGGACTTTCCTTGAGCGTTATTACCTACCAAAATTGTTTTGGCAGCAGTAAACTCAACCTTTTGCTCTTGATAATTGCGAAATTGCCGGAGGTGTAGAGTTTTTAGGTACATAATCAAGTTAAAAGTCAAAAGGTAAAAGGTAAAACAAAGATTGATGAAATCTGAGAATTGAATTTTGATTTTTCTTTTTGCTTTTTACTTTTACCTTTTTACTTACTCCTCACACAGCCTTCTTACCCATAACACGTAAGAATATCTTCTCTAATTCAATCCAGACAAACATTAAGGCACTGAAGCCAATACAAACTCCCAATTCTTGCATAGTCAGGTAATGAGTACCAAAAAACTCTCGCAGAGGTTCGACGTAAACTAGTAGCAACTGTAAAATTGTGGTCACGACAACAGCCGCTAGTACAAATATATTAGAAAAGGGATTCATTTCAATGGTCAGTCGGTTGTTGGAGCGAATAGCGATCGCGTGACCCATTTGGGCGATACACAACGTAGTAAATACCATCGTTTTCCAAGCATCAGGATTTCCCTGATAGCCAGGGGCATGGGTATGTTGATAAGCCCACCACATCAAGGCAATGGTGATAATCGCAAAGATGATGCCAATGCGAATCATATAAGAACCCAATCCCCTAGCAAAAATACTTTCACGGGGACTAAAAGGCGGACGTTGCATCACATCCGGTTCTGGAGGTTCTACAGCTAATGCAAGAGCTGGCAAACCATCTGTTACCAAGTTCATCCAGAGAATTTGTAAGGGAGTCAGCGGAACGCCTCCCAAACCTATTAAGGGCGCAGATGCAATTGTCAGAACTTCACCAATGTTACTACCCAGGATGTATTTGATAAAGCGGCGGATATTGGTGTAAACGACTCTACCTTCTTTAGTAGCGCTGACAATGGTGGCGAAGTTGTCATCAAGTAACACCATGTCACTAGCTTCTTTACTTACATCGGTGCCAGTGATACCCATTGCAATGCCGATATCAGCTTGTTTGAGGGCTGGGGCATCGTTGACACCATCACCTGTCATCGCCACAAATCTACCCCGACGTTGCAGTGCTTGGACAATTCGCAGTTTGTGTTCTGGGGCAACTCTGGCATAGATGCTCACCAAATCAACGTTTTGCTCTAGTTCCTGGTCGCTCATCCGCTGTAATTCTTGACCTGCGAGCAGTCGGTCATTTTCTTGGGCAATTCCCAAATCAGTAGCGATCGCTCGTGCTGTTAACTGGTGGTCACCAGTAATCATCACTGGGCGAATTCCTGCTTCTCGACACTCTTGCACAGCCGTCTTGACTTCTGGGCGTGGTGCATCTAGCATTCCCACTAATCCCAGCCAAACCAAATTTTGTTCGCATGTCTCGTCTGACCCTTCTAGGGGAATTTGAGAGAGGGGTTTATAGGCAAAACCTAGCACCCGCAGACCTTTACTCGCCATTTGGTCATTTGCTGCCAGAATTTTTTGATATTGTTCTTCGGTTAACTGCATTGAGCGATCGCCCAAATAAATCTGAGTGGAACGTCCTAAGATTAATTCTGGCGAACCTTTGGTAAACATTAAGTAAGGTTCAGATTGTAAAAAATTAGCAATTGCCGGGTCAACGGCATTTAAAGACGCTTCACCTGTGGCGACTGACTGCACTTGAGAAATTACGCTCATCCGCTTACGTTCAGAGGAGAAGGGAAACTCTCCAACGCGGGGTAACTTACTATTCCACTGGTCTGTTTCGATTCCTGCTTTGGCTGCCAAGGTGACTAATGCCCCTTCTGTGGGATCTCCTAAAATCGCCCATTCACCTTTTTCTTTTTGCAGCACCGAATCATTACAAACAGCACAGGCGACTGACAAAGCTGAGATTTCTGGCGACTCTTCTAAGAAAACTTTTTCACCATTTAGGAGAAAATCTCCGGTAGGTGCATAACCTTCTCCAGTGACACGAAAAGTTTTGTCATTGGTGAAAACCGATTGCACCACCATTTTATTTTGAGTTAGGGTACCGGTTTTATCAGAACAGATGGTGGTTACAGAACCTAATGTTTCCACTGCTGGCAGTTTGCGAATCAAGGCATTCTGGCGCACCATTCGCTGAGTTCCGAGTGCCAAGGTAACAGTAATTACCGCAGGTAAACCTTCTGGAACCACAGCAACCGCCATGCTTAAGGAAACTTCCAAAAGTTCTTTGATATTGCTAAAACCTCTAGCCTGAATGACACCACCGATGACAACGATCGCTACGAGAATTAGAGAACCCGAAACTAAGACATTGCCTAGTTGAGTCATTCGCTGTTGTAAAGGCGTAGGTTCGCTTTCCACCGACTGCAACATGGCAGCAATTTTGCCTAATTCTGTTGTCATGCCAGTATTGGTTACCAGAACCTTCCCGCGTCCTTGGACAACTTCGGTTCCTTGGAATACCAAATTAATGCGATCGCCTAAATCAGTTTCTGCGGGTAAATTTAGTGTTGCTTGTTTGTTGGCAGCTTCAGCTTCGCCAGTTAGTGCTGACTCTCGCACTTGCAAATTAGACTGTTCGATCAACCGTCCATCTGCGGCTATCTGCATTCCAGCTTCCAGCAGCATCATGTCTCCTGGGACTAGTTCCTTAGCTGCTACCTCCACCAGTCTAGCGTCGCGAATGACTCGCACTAAGGGAGAAGTAAGTTTTTTTAAGGCTGCGAGGGCTTTCTCGGCACGGCTTTCTTGGACGTAGCCCAGTATGCCATTGAGAATTACAATTGCTAAAATAGCTATAGTATCTTTGAATGGCACTTCACCAGGCTTCAAGCTGTCTGTTCGCCAAGCCCATAGGTCTAAAAACCCAGAAATTAGAGCTACACCAATCAGCATCAACAACATAATGTTGCTGAACTGATCTAGCAAAATTTGCCAAGCACTACGGCCAGCATTTTCTTGGAGCTCGTTCGGGCCGTATTTCTGCAACCTTTGTTGAATATCTTCGGATGTTAAGCCACTGTCTACGTTACTATCAAGCAGGTCTAGCGCTTTATCAACTTCTAAACTATGCCAAACAGCGGCATCTTCAGGTAGAGAATTAGCAGACATCGTGTAAGTCACAGGAAATGGTTACAAAATTCGATCATAATCATAATTTAGTGATAACTGGAAAACCATCTCCTAAAGTTACATTAAGCTAATACTTAACTTTTTTAACTCATCCCATTCCGGAAAAAGGATAAAATTTTAGATTGAATGTTGACTGTTGACGGTTAACACTCAACACTCAACCCTATATTTGGATTTGCAAATTTCTCTTCTATTGACATATATGTGTTATTTCTTATGAAAGAGTTTTTGGTAACACATTGTACTGAATAATAGTGAATAATATAAATCTGAAGTTAGGTTACAGGGGATATGCCACAATTATTTTTAGGCTGCTGTTGCTTAAACTTGCATTGAGTTATTAGCCAAGATGCATGGCATCATCGCATTTCTTGATTTGGAATTAGGTCAAGTTGCCAGCCGGGTTGCCGTTTGTAGCAAACTTTTCTAAACGAATTGGGAACTGCCTAAACGTGCTAAACCATTTAATAAATATTTAATATGAGTTTTGTACTCCCCACTTTGACTGCTAGCCAGATGTTTGGGCAAAAAACAATTCGACCGCTTACTGCTGCTACCCTCTGCGGTATTGCTTTCATTAAAGATAGACTGATTGCCATTGACAGTTTAAAAGGGCATCTACTGGAAATCGATCCCACTTCTGACAACAGTAAAATTCTCAATCCGCATCAAGTTAAAGAATTTTGCGATGTCACTGGTTTAGGGATTTGGGAAGATACTCTGTGGGTGAGTCGCGATCGCAGTGTTTATTTGTGCAAGCTGAATGCTTTGGGTCTGGAACATTTCGTAACATTACCTTATGCTGCTGACGGAGTCGCTGTTTGGGAGACAACCGTCTACATTAGCTGTCAAAGGTTAGGCTATATTTTGATTTTTGACCGGGAAACCCGAAAAGAAATTACTAGATTTTCTGCTCCCGGAGTTGGAGTAGAAAATTTGGCAGTCAGTGAGGAAATGTTATGGATTTGCGATCGCACAGAACAAACAGTTTATGCAATGGATAGGGCAACTGGAGAACTTAAATTTAGTGTTCTAACTCCCTTTGAATCGCCTACGGGTATAGCAATCCATGAAGATGGCGATACAGGAAAACAAAGTCTGTATGTCGCTTACGCCTCTGAGGAGCCTTATATCCGCGATAACCCAAATGCTGACCCGAATCATGAGCTAACCTACCGCGATCGCACTTTTATTCACCCCCTGTATTATCATTACGAGCCAGATAAGCGCTATGCCCTCTCTAATGGCTATCTCATCGAAATGTCATATGCTGAAGAAATAGCTCCTTTAGATGAAGTTTATTTACCAAACGTAGAATGGCGCATTGCTTTACCATCTCAAACCGAGCGTCAAAAAGTAAAACATGTTGAACCTATTGGTATACCCTTCACTGAAGAAGTGATAGATGGGCAACGTGTAGCAGTATTTAAATTTGATGCTCTCACCCCAGGAGAACGCCATGTATTTGGCTGGAAAGCACTTCTAGAAGTTAGGGGAATTAAGTATCGTATCACACCCAAAGATGTAGAAAATATACCCGAACTTTCACCAGAATTGCAAACCCGCTACCTAGTGGACGACGACGACTTAGCAATGGATACTACCATTGTCCGCCGTGCCGCCAGAGAAGCAATTGGTTCTGAAACTAATCTGCTGCGGAAAATGTATAATATCCGTAATTATGTTTATGATGAGTTATCTTATGGTATTAAACCTTACATCGACTCTCCGGATATAGTTTTAGAACGCGGTGTTGGTTCCTGTGGCGAATATGTTGGCGTTCTACTCGCTCTATCCCGTTTGAATGGTATTCCCTGTCGCACAGTTGGTAGGTATAAATGTCCTCCCAATGCCGAACACCAAGGTGTACCATTACAACCTGACTTTAATCATGTTTGGCTAGAGTTCTACGTACCAAATTTTGGCTGGTTGCCAATGGAATCGAATCCTGATGATGTAGGTCACGGTGGGCCATATCCTACGCGCTTTTTTATGGGTTTGTGCTGGTATCACATTGAAATTGGTAAAGGTATCTCCTTTGAAACCTTGACCAGTCAAGGTGCGCGGTTAACTAAAGAAGATATTCCCATTGGCGATCTGGCGATTAATCATATTCGATTTACAATTCTTAAAGAATTGCCGCCTTTTTGAATTAGGGCATTAGGTATAGGTTATGCCGAGTGTAGCAGGGGGCAATATGGTTTGATTAAGGGAGAAAAGGGGAAGGGTTTGAATTCAGCCTTTACCCTTTTCCCTTACTGTTTTAATTTTTAATTCTTGAAGGGGTTGACAGCAATTGCTCATAGGGAAGACGCCAGTCAGGAGTACCTCCTCCACTTGAGAAAGACCTCAAGACTTGGAATTAACTTATGTTAAAACTCAACTAACTCAGAAATAAGGCTGATTATTCCTGAGTACATATCTAGTAATGCAGAGAATTTGTCAATGGGTAGATAAAAGTTTTTATCATAAATTTATTTTATCAGCATAGCTTCAGTAAAAAAGTTAACTGACTTTTCATATTTGGGAACAATAAACCTATTAAAGCTCAGATGATTAGGTAAAAGCATTGACTGATGAAACTACGCAACTGTTGTATCCCTCTGTTGAGAAGTTAGTTGAACAGATTGTGGCAGTTAACCATGCTTGGAAGATAGCTTGCGAATTATTTGGACAAAATTCGCCCCTATCTATTTCTTCGCGGGATTTAAAAACCTGTTTGCAGATTCGTTTGTTGCGAACCTATGCACCAGAACAGGTTTATTTAATTGAAGATAAACAATCAGAAGGCGAACCACTTTATAGCTTATGTCTCCGAGAACCTATAGGAAACCGCCTGTATGCAGAACATCTCCCAATGCGGGTAGCTCAAGAGATTCTTGCAGATAAAGAATTACAGCAATTTAAAAAGATATAACCAAGATAAACAAGAGGGGTGCAGCGTCAAAATGGCAAAAGTTTGGGGCATTATTTGGCATAACGAACCTTTTCATTGGGCAATTACTTTTGTATTAATAGTCGCAATTATTATCGAGTTTTACTCATTATTGCAGTACTGGCGCTCAGAGTGTGGCACAACTGAAGCTGCAATTAAATTTTTGAGTAATTTGAAAAAGGATAAAAATGTAAAGCTTTTAGATAAAGTTCGCTCCTGGTTAAGAGACTATTTAGGAACCGACGATCTAAGCAGAATTAGAATGAGCCAAAAGGATGGCAAATTTGTACTTATAAACTATCCATCTGTTTTAGCCCGCCCAATACCTCGAAGTTCCTTGCGTTTCGTGATAACCTTGTGTACTGCAATTGGTCTTTTAGGAACCTTTTATGGTATACAACAAGGACTGCAAGGAATTAATTTATCTACAAAAGATACCAACGAATTGATGACTGCCAGTAAAGAGCTACTGGTGGGAATGAAAACAGCTTTCTCCACTTCCATGATGGGTCTTGGTTGTGGTAGTGTATTCACCTTAGTTTTATTTGTATTTGATTCGCTACGGCAGAAAAGGCGCAATAGTTTACGCCATAAACTTAATGCGATCGCCACTTTAAAAACAGCAGACAATGCTAACCATGAAGTAGCTGAAGCGCTTAGTCTTGTAGCAAAAAATTTGACTGGGCTAAAGCAGCTAAATGCAGAAGGCATTGGTCAAGCTGTAGGTAGGAGTATTGCAGAACAATTCGCCGACTTAAACCAATTGTCAGCCCATGCTATTGGTCAATCTGTAGGAGAGCAAGTGCAAACTGCTATTTTACCAGCGCTACGAGCAATTTTCAAAGAGCAGCAACAACTTCGACAACTTCAAGAGAATCAGGGACAGAGAGTTTTAGAAGAACTCATCAAGGATATGCGAGTTCAGGTACTCGAACCCATTGCAGATCGACTAGATAAAAGTGCAGAGTTAACGCAACAAGCTTCCACCGCAGTGTTGACCCTGCATAAGGAACTCGGTGGTATTTCTCAAAGTTTAGCAAGTTCCATCCTGACAATTCAGAACTTTCAACACGAAACTTTAGTAAAACTCGAAGG
The DNA here is from genome assembly GCA_029379225.1 of Nostoc sp. S4. Taxonomy (GTDB): domain Bacteria; phylum Cyanobacteriota; class Cyanobacteriia; order Cyanobacteriales; family Nostocaceae; genus Nostoc. The sequence continues at coordinate 21,736 of JAQYWR010000066.1, forward strand.
ATTTGCTAAGAATTTGGGAGACACTCTCAATCAATTTAAAACAGATACAAGAGATGTTTTACAAGTAATAGCTGACGAAATTAATCAATCTGTAGATCATAGTATTGAAGGAATGACAGCCCAACGAAGTGCTTTTGAAGCCAGTGCAGAAAAAGCGGCTGCCACCTTCGGAGGAATTCGAGAGGAACTGCAAAAAGCACTACAAGAACGCGCAATAGTAGAACAGCAAATGCTTCAAGCTACTCGGACTGGAATTATCCAAATTCTCACCCAAGCAAATACAACCTTTCATGAGCAAACTAATACTCTACAAGCAGTGGGTAATCAAGCTTCTGGATTGATGAATGATGCGAAAAATAATCTTCTAGCTACATTAGTAAATATAGATGCAACGCTCACAGCAACTCGTCATACAGTAGAAGATGATTTGACAAGATTTAGGCAAGAGTATCAAACAAATTTACAGACGTTCTTTGAACAACAAAACAATTTACTTGAGAGGACACTAGGCATACAACAGGAAGGATTATCTGGAGTTGTGAACCATCTTGATCAAGTCTTTAGAGAGGAATTTGAAAGACGTAGTAAATTGACTGGAGAAGTAGACAAAAGTATGACTAAAATTCAGGAGTCTGTTGAACAAATTAATAGATTAGTTAGTGCATCTGGATTAAACGATGCACAACGACTAATTCAGCTAGAAAATCTTGCTCGTGGTATTGGTCAGCAAGTGCAAAGAGTGGACAATTCATACAGGGATTTGAATCAAAAATTTGACAATAGCCTTCAGTCTTGGCAGGGCCATCTTGAAGGTGCTATGCAAAGAACTGTTGACTTACAGGTAAGCTTTTTCCAACAAGCAGATAAGTCTATGGCTAGAGTTTGCGGAGATGTACTTAAAACAGCAGAAGTACTGTTAGAAGCAAATAAAAAATATTAAATTATTAATGGAGTAATTAAGATGGCTGATTTTATCAGTGACAAATTCGTTGATATAGAAATTGCCGATGATGATGAATCTAGTATCTATCTATCTATTGCCGATATGATGTCTAGTTTATTAATGTTTTTTGCTTTGCTATTTATTACTACACTACTCCAGCTTGCACAAAAAGATGCACCAAAACGGGTAGTAATTGGTAATGTTGTGGGACAGATGAAAAGCAATAATATCAATGTTAAAGTCAACCCAGAAACCGGGGATGTCAGTATCCAAGAATCTATTCTTTTTGCCAAAGGAAGTACAGAACTTAAACCAGACGGTAAAGCCTTTCTACAGCGCTTTATTCCCGTTTATAGTGGGGTAATTTTCTCAAAACCAGAATTTGAGCAGGAAATTAGTCGCGTAGTTATAGAAGGTCACACTAGCTCAGATGGAGACGACAAAACTAATTTACAACTAAGCTTGTTACGCTCGGCGTCAGTTCACAAATACATTTTCTATGATATGAATTTCCCTACCAAAGCATCTTTAAGTCAAAAAATCTTAGCTGCTGGTCGTGGAGAAATTGAATCTGATAAGAAACGTGATAATCCAGGCGATCGCAAAGTAGTTTTCCGTTTTCAATTTCGCAGTGATGAGTTAAAAAAAGATATTGCTAAAACATCTCTTTAAAGGAGAAAAAACCTTGAATTTTCAGTTTTCCATTCCTTCTTTACCTGAAACTCCCCAGTGTAGTCCTAATCAACTTATTCAGCTTGCAAGTAATTTACCAGATGCAACGATATCAATACCAAGTGTTGATAAAGTATTGGAAGCTCTTGAAGAAGGTAAAGCCAATGGAGTAAGTAAATTAAACTGGATTTACTGCATCCATGCTAAAGCACAGTGGGATCAGCAAAATATTGACCGATCCAGGAAAACATCAGCAGCCATTTGGAAGGTAGCAATTTCTAACTCATGGTTGCAACATCAGCTATTGTGGCGTTTAGCTCTTTATTATGGTGATCGACAAGAACAGGTGTTAGCACAGTCTTTAACTGAATCATTTGATGTCTTTACTAATTCTGATTTAGTTAGTAACCTGCTACCAGTTAGAATTATTCAGGCGCTTCGCAGTACACAAGCAGGTAGAGAATTGGCAAAAATTGCTTGTGAAAAGCGTGTTAATCGAACTGGATTGCTAAACAACATCCGAGGCATTTTACCTGCTTATATTCCATTATTTAGTCACTTTATAGAAGATATAACTCCGTATTTTATTACAATTACTTCTCCAAATCATCAGCAGGTACAATGGCTGTTAATATGTTTGGATGAAATGTCAGATAGTCAGCAAATAAAAGCTATTAATCATTTACTCAGTAATGTTTCCAATAATATAGCAACCAATCATTTTCTACTGGTTGATTGGTTGCGAAAAAACTATAGAAATGGTGAAAATTGGTATAAACTTTCAGATCCAGCTAGACAAAGACTTAGAGAGTGGATTGGAGGTATCAATTATACTGATTTCCAAAAGTTAGTAAATCTCATATTGAACAAGCTCGATTTGCAAGACTTCGAGTCAAATCGGCTATGTAGACGCAGAGATTTTTGGGCTGATTATAGTAACCGCTTTGAAAAGCTTCGCATCTTGTTACCTAAGACATCACAAATTGCCATAGGGTATCAAATCCAAGGTGATGTTGATTTACTAGAAGATGATGGTAGCGATCTGACAGAGGTCTGTATATTCGATTTTGGTGAGTGGTTTGTAGTAGAATTCTTTCGCGGAAGAGGTAGTGAGACGCGCCTGTTTCCAAAAAATTCCAGAAATGAGCAAATCCTTTTTAGTGAATCTACTCTCTCAGTCAAGCGGATTCGTTGTCTAGGTGGCGATAGACACGATCATGTTTTTCTTTGGCAGGAATTTTCCCCTACTTGGCTTAAAAATCATGGAATTTTAGCTAATCCAAATACCCAGCCTTCCAGAAATCCTACAGCAGATCAATTACGAAGGCGAGAAAATAGACTTGAGTCCTGGCAAAGAGAAATTGAACGTTTAGAACGGGAAGCTAAGGCTTACTGTAACAAAATTTGTTTTTTAATAGACTGAAAATTATTACCTTGAATCATCATCTGAAAATAGTGCCTCTAAATCGCGGTAGCCACTTTCTACCCGCACAACTTCAATCCCCTCTACAATTGAGCGATAAAATATCAAATAATTATTAACTATACGCAAATTACCTAACTTGCACGACGCTCGCATCTATCCAACCCTCTTCAGAATGCATCACAACCACGTTAAGCTGGATTTAAAGTAGCAATTTATTGCGCTTTTGAAATAAGAAAATCTCTGTTCCTGTCAAATTTTAATTTTTTCCTGCTTGAGAAACTTGGATGCTAGACCGAATTTTTGATTACCTCCACTTTCATTTCAGCGTTGAAGCCCCGATAGTCCTGCTGATCCTGGTGTTTTTAGAGGCGGTGCTATCTGCTGACAATGCCATCGCCCTCGCTGCCATTGCCCAAGGGTTAGAAGACAAAGAACTTGAGCGTAAAGCTTTAAACTTTGGTTTAGTTGTTGCCTATATACTGCGAATCAGCCTTATTCTTACCGCCACTTGGGTACAAAAATTCTGGCAATTTGAATTATTGGGCGCTGCTTACCTGCTATGGCTAGTATTCCAACACTTTATCTCACAAGAAGCCAGCGACGATTCCGATCGCGAACCGCGTTTTAACTCTTTGTGGCAAGCTATACCTGTGATTGCATTTACAGATTTAGCATTTTCATTAGATAGCGTAACAACTGCGATCGCTGTTTCTCAAGAAAGGTGGTTAGTACTGACGGGTGCAACAATAGGTATTATTACGCTGAGATTCATGGCGGGATTGTTTATCCGTTGGCTAGACGAATACGAAAATTTAGAAGATGCAGGCTATATAACTGTAGCTTTAGTAGGCTTGCGACTGTTCTTAAAAGTAGTTAACGATAGTTTAGTCCCACCAGAATGGGTAATGATTACAGCTATCTTCCTAATTTTGGGCTGGGGATTTTCTAAGCGTGTTGACATTGAATTACCCCAAGTAGAACCAGAAAAGACTGAAGTACCCAAATAACAACAGGGGATGGGGAGATCAGGGGGATGAAGGAGAGTAATTATAAAGAAACTTCGTGATTTCCTCCACCTCCCCATCTCCATACTTTCCTACTCGTGCAACCAGGGTGTTAAATGCGGTTGCCAATTAACTAATTCTTCATCCTTAAACCACAGGGCTATTTCTCGTTGGGCGGTTTCTTGAGCATCGGAACCGTGGATCAGGTTGCGACCAATATTTATGCCAAAATCGCCGCGAATTGTTCCTGGTTCAGCTGATAAGGGGTTCGTTGCACCAATGATTTTTCTCGCAGCTGCAACGACGCCATCTCCTTCCCATACCATCGCCACTACAGGCGCAGAAGTAATAAATTCCACTAAGCCACCAAAAAATGGACGTTCTCGGTGGACATCATAGTGTTGTTCAGCTAATTCCCGACTGACTTTCAGGAATTTTAAACCAATTAGGGTAAAACCCTTAGTTTCAAAGCGACGAACAATTTCACCTACTAATTTGCGCTGTACACCATCAGGTTTAATTGCTAAGAATGTGCGTTCCAAAGCTATCTCCCAAAACTTAATAAAGTTTTTATTTAGTCAATTGTCTTTGAAGTTATCAGCGCAGGCTTTTGGCGCTGGTGACTTCACTGTTTGTCCTTCGTCCTTTGTCCCAGGCTTTTACACTAATGACTATGACTAATGACTAATAAGACATGACTCTTGACCAATCAGAGTTTATCTCAGAAATTAACCTTGGGTGCATATCTGTTCCTAGATGAATGCGCTAAATTGTTAATTCATGGGTGATACACAGAGGTTAGGAAGAAATGGGTGTTGAGTCAACTGCTACATCTGACGAGGTGGTACTACCGTCCAATGGACATAAATCTGAAGTGAAAAATCATAAGCAAAAAAACTTTTTACCACCTAGTACTACCACAGGAGATTTACCTCACTCTTGGAAAATCGAGGATAGCGAAGCCTTGTATCGCATTGAAGGTTGGGGACAACCTTATTTTTCCATTAACGCTGCTGGTCATGTCACCGTTGCGCCTAAAGGCGATCGCGGGGGTTCTCTAGATTTGTTTGAATTAGTCAACGCCCTGAAGCAGCGCAACTTGGGATTACCCATGCTAATTCGCTTTTCTGATATTTTAGAAGACCGAATTGAGCGGTTGAATGCTTGTTTCGCCAAAGCGATCGCCCGTTACAATTACCCTGGTGTATATCGTGGCGTGTTTCCTGTTAAGTGCAACCAAGAGCGGCATTTGATTGAGGATTTAGTAAAATTCGGCAAGCCGCATCAATTTGGTTTAGAAGCCGGTTCTAAGCCAGAATTAATGATTGCTCTAGCTATTTTGGATACGCCGGGAGCATTATTAGTTTGCAATGGCTACAAAGACCAGGAATACATTGAAACTGCAATGTTAGCCCAAAGACTAGGGCAAACACCAATCATTGTCTTAGAACAGATTGAAGAGGTGGATTTGGTAATTGCAGCCAACCGCCAGTTAGGTATTAAGCCGATTTTGGGCGTTCGCGCAAAACTCAGTACCCAAGGTATGGGACGTTGGGGAACCTCCAGCGGCGATCGCGCTAAATTTGGTTTAACTATGCCTGAGGTAATCGAGGCAGTTGACAAATTACGGGAAGCTAACCTGCTGGATTCTTTGCAGTTGATGCACTTCCATATTGGCTCACAAATTTCTGCGATTAATGTAATTAAAGATGCCATCCAAGAAGCCAGCCGGATTTACGTCGAATTGGCAATGCTAGGTGCAGACATGAAATACCTCGATGTCGGTGGTGGTTTGGGTGTAGATTACGACGGTTCCCAAACCAACTTCTACGCATCCAAAAATTACAACATGCAGAACTATGCCAACGATATCGTAGCAGAGTTAAAAGATACTTGTGCGGAACGACAAATTACCGTACCGACACTGATTAGTGAAAGTGGACGCGCGATCGCTTCCCATCAGTCGGTATTGATTTTTGACGTTCTCAGTACCAGTGATGTCCCCCTCGATCCGCCAGAACCACCACAAGAGGGAGAATCCCCAATTATTAATTACCTTTGGGAAAGCTACCAATCAATTAACAAAGAAAATTACCAAGAACTGTACCACGACGCGGCACAATTCAAAGAAGAAGCCATCAGCCGCTTTAACTTGGGAATTTTACGCCTTAGAGAACGAGCAAAAGCCGAACGGCTCTACTGGGCTTGTTGTCAAAAGATTTTAAACATTACTAGACAGCAAGAATACGTACCAGACGAGTTGGAAGACTTAGAAAAAATCATGGCTTCCATCTATTACGTCAATATGTCAGTGTTCCAATCAGCACCAGATTGCTGGGCGATCGACCAGCTATTTCCGATCATGCCAATCCATCGCTTGGATAAAGAACCAACACGGCGGGGAATTTTAGCAGACCTTACCTGCGACAGTGATGGTAAAATCGATCGCTTTATTGACCTACGCGATGTCAAATCGGTTTTAGAACTCCACCCATACAAAGCAGGAGAACCCTATTATTTGGGCATGTTCCTCAATGGAGCTTACCAGGAAATCATGGGTAATTTGCACAATTTATTCGGCGATACCAACGCCGTTCACATCCAATTGACACCTAAAGGCTACCAAATCGAACACGTAGTCAAAGGCGACACTATGAGCGAAGTAGTCAGCTACGTCCAGTATGACTCCGAAGATATGGTAGAAAACATTCGCCAACGCTGCGAACAAGCTTTAGAGGAAAAACGCATTACTCTAGCAGAGTCTCAGCGACTCCTACAAACCTACGAACAAAGTCTCAGAAGATATACGTATTTAAATAGTTAGGAACTAGGGACTGGGGAATAAGGAGATGAGGGGGATGAGGGGGTGTGGGGAGCGTGGGGGGAAAGATTTCTTCCCCATCTTCCCTATCTTCCCACACTCCTTGTTTGCCCAATGCCCTATTCCCCAGTCCCTAATTTGTGCTTGTCCCCAGTAATTCCTCTATTGCTTGTCGCTCAAGAGGGGTATGGGGTGGTAATGTCTGACGGGCATCGGTAATCAGCCAGTCTAAAGCTGCGGCTTGAACATCTATTGCAGCACCAGTTTTATCAACGCAATAACGTCCAAACACTAATTTATCTACTAAGCGGACTCCTGGGCCGAGGCGCGACCATTCAAAAATCACGCTGTTTTCTACTGTTGCGCCACTACATATCCAACAATTGGGACCAATCATCGCTGGACCGACAATTTTGGCTCCGTCTTCTATTCTTGTCATCCCACCAATATAAACTGGGCCTGAGATATCTACTTTGTCCCAATCGACAGCAACATTTAAACCAGTGTAGATCCCAGGGGCAACTTCATGACCAGGAATTTGCACATTTTTGATTTCACCTAGCAGTACACCACGAATTGCCCGCCAATAGTCTGGTACTTTACCGATATCTACCCATTCAAAATCCATTGAGATGGCATGAAAAGGAGCGTTGATTTCCACCAATTTAGGGAACAATTGGCTACCAATGTCATATTCAACACCAGAGGGAATATAGTTAAATACTTCTGGTTCAAAGATATAAATACCTGTGTTGATGTTGGTGCTGAGGGCTTCTTCGGTTGAAGGTTTTTCTTGGAAAGCTTTGACACGACCCTCTTCGTCAGTAACAACTACACCGTAGCTAGAAACTTCTTCCTTGGGGACAGATTTTGTAATAATAGTAGCGATCGACCCTTTAGCTCTATGCCATTTAACTGCGGCAGTTAAATCTAGGTCAATTAAAGCATCACCGCACAACACGATAAAAGTATCATCAAAAAACGGTGAAAAGTCTTGAATGCGCCGCATTCCTCCAGCTGAACCAATGGCTTCGCCTACCAGTTTACCGTCGTCATCTATTTTCCCTTCAAAAGAATAGGCAATTTGTACGCCAAACCGCTGACCGTCACGAAAATAGTTTTCTATTTCCTCAGCCAAATGACTAACATTAACCAGAATTTGGTCGAATCCATGTTGGCGTAACAGTTCCAGCAAGAACTCCATCACTGGCTTTTGCAGGATGGGCATCATCGGTTTGGGCATAGTGTACGTAATCGGACGCACGCGAGTACCCTTACCAGCTGCGAGAATCATCGCTTTCATAAAAGTTTATTCCTCAACCACAAGCCAGTTTACTTTCATTGGGTGATACTTAATCATCAGTTTTTATTTCTGCTGTAAGTTATCCCTCCAAACAGGGATAACAGTAATTTAGTGGTTATTGCAACCATAGGTACACTTAGATGACAAGCGATCGCTTATCTTTTCAATTTACTCGGATTTTGGGCTGAAGCAAAAATCTGTTAATTATCTGTATAGATAAATAATATTTACTCGAGCAAATGTTGTTGCCCAGATCCCTGATTTATTCAATAAGTCTGGGATCTAAATCCAGCAAATTTATAGCAGGAGGCAGGAGGAAGAAGGCAGCTATGCTGGAGGTAAAACTATTACTATTCCTAACATTCACGCTTGTCATTATGTCCTAAAGGGTGTGACTACGGCTATAGGAAGTGACATTCATTGATAGACCCAGTTTTGGCTTCCTTAGTTTATTAATTGCTCAAAAGGTTTACGGGTATTAGCAGAATCTGTAAGTAGGCGAACTTTAATCTCATCATAAAATTCCTCTTGAAACAGCTCTACCTTGGATTGAGCTGAGAGTAGTAATAGCGCCCAGAAAACGCTAACTAGGTGAGAGTGTTTGGACTGATGTCCAGACCCATTTTGAGATGATTGTCTTGTCTGAGTCCACAACTGCACAAGTTGTTCTAAACTTAAGCAATTATCTACTAAAGAGCTATCTTTAGTAGATAATTTCATTACCTGCTCAAGTTCTCCAGCTACTTCTGTTAAATTTTCTTGGTGAGCCAGTTCTAGAGCCTCGCGCATACTTTGGATGCTAGGCTGACGCTTGGGACGGATAGGTTTAATGGTTTTTTCTACGAGTTTGAGTTGGTTTGCCATAATCTGTAATTGCTCGATTAACTCTTGCAGAGTTACCCGGCGTTTTGGCGGTGGCATTGCCGCTGGTCGACGACGCAGTTGTCGTTCTAATGGTAGACGATGACCCTGATGCAATATACCGTCTTCATCTGCTAATAAAGCATCATCTACTACACCCTCTTGTTGATTTTCTACTGTTGACAATTGCATGAGAGTATTTGCCTTGAATAATACCAGCATTGACGCTGATAAAAAGGCTTGTCCAGATTGAGATAAGTCTGCTTCATAGCCTTTTGTTATTGTCTGTGGTGCCATTAGTTCTAAGTAACGGTCAATCACCTCAATCACTTGGACATCCCAAGGGTCAATTTCCCCCTGCTGGGCTTGATGAATCAGGAGTGTAATTGTTTCTAACAGCTCAGAAGCTTCCATCAGCAGGTACTAAGTTAATTTAGAGTCGAAAAACCTAAAGATAACAGAGGGAGTGGGGAGTAGAGGAAATCACAGAGCAAAAAGCCACAGGCAAAATTATTCTTAACTTGAGCAACCCAAACGTCTGTGGCTTTGTTCTTAACTGTTGGAAAAACTTGGGTTAATCGCGTCTCTACTCCTAATACCCAATAATTAAAAACGCCACCAAGTTCTTTGAGCATAACTGATAATCCCGATCGCGATCGACCCAAGTAATAGTAGCCAAATAATTCCACCCGGAATAAAAGTAAGAATACCAAAGCCTCTGAGTACCCAAACGGCTACACTCATCCCCAGAAGGATACCGACAATTTGGATTAATCTACGATTTAAAGAAGATTGACTCACTTACTTTTCCTCTCAACTCAACACACGTTACATTTAGTATTGACATTCAGGTATGAAGATACGATGAAATTGCAGTTTCATCAGAAATAATACCCAGAGATTAGCAGACATTAACCACTAAAAGTCCCCAAAGGTGGACGAAAGTGTTTACCAAGTAAACTTCTAGAATTAGTCCTAGTGCTTGATATCATCTCGTGTTTGTGCCATTTTAGCTGTTAAAAACTTCATTTTTATTTATGAGTATTGCTTTAAGCAACATTTACTTAAGTGTTGATTGTGTTAAGTGCGATCGTAAACACAGTTTTTCCAGTAAACTGACTGAAATAATTATCAAGAAATTATTATTTCCGGAAAGAACAAATACTAAACTGGAACTAAAATTTAGTGGGTTGGATCTCAATTAAATCGGTGAACAGTAAACAGCGAACAGTTAAAGAGGCGTATAATGGGAGATTTAAACCTAGTATTAATGCTTACCCCCAACTTTTGTCGGGAACTTTTACCCAAGGGACAAAACTCATAAGTATTAAGTTTTGATAGCTTGTAGTTTTAAGGTTGTTAGGTGGATGAGCTCAGGAGTAAACGAAATCATTATGTCTGCGTCTGATATATTAAACTCAATTATTGCAGGTTCAAATATGGCTTGGAGTCAAGACAAGCAAAGGTTGCTGGTACAGGGTGAAATTTTAGTAGAAACGCGATCGCACAAGGCGTATGGTGGCGCTGTCACCGCTTGGATGTATGTACCAATGGTGCGATTGCAAGTCTGGCAGCAATTAACCGATTACCCTCGCTGGGTACAGTATTTTCCTGATATCACCAAGAGCGAAGTAATACATCGAGGTGAAGTCAAGCGTTTGTATCAAGCAGCACAAAAAGCCTTTTTGTTTTTCACGGCTCAAGTAGAAATTTATCTTAATGTTGTAGAGGTGCTAGGGCAACAAATCCAATTTCGCATGGAAAAAGGGACTTTTGAGGATTTTAACGCTCATTTAGAACTAAAGGATTGCGGTAATGGCACTTTACTCGCTTATACTGTGCAAGCTACACCTAATATCCCAATTCCGTCAATTTTTATTCAACAAGCAATGAACTTTGAATTACCAGCGAATATGCGTAAAATGCGACAAGTTATGTGTAAAAATTAATCAAAGATTTAGATAATATCTAAATTTTCCTAAGTCCGCTAGGCGGACTTAGTTCGTATAGTCTAGATTTCTTATTTAGTCTTGAAATACGAAATCAATTTCATCAATCGATTGATCGTCGATTCAGGTAATCGTTGCGGATACTTGGAAAAATAGAAAATTCTTAAGGGAATAAAAATCATAATTCGAGCCGAACGTATCTCCAATTGCTCAATTAAAGAAAGTGTTTTAGCATACTCCTTAAATAACTGTTGAATTCGCGTTTTACTTGTTCCATTTGTAGTATCATCAAAAGTCTTTGTTCCTGGATAATATCTATAATTTCCCCAATTTTCATTAAAATATTTGACATGAGCTACTTTAACTGCTTTCAGCAGAAAATCTAGATCCATCAGATAATGCTCTTCAATTTTGTATACTCCAATTTGTTGATGCAAAGATTTGTGGTAAAAGTAAGCTGATGGATTAACAGGATATGTAGTATCAATAACTCCCTCATCATTAATTTGCTTTTCCATCAGGAAATTAACTGCTCGTAGTCGTTTAGGTTTGTTCACTTGAATTAACCTATCTCGACGATCCCAGATATTACAATTCCCAACAATCAAACTAGGTTCTGGTAGAGTTTGAAAAAGTTCCCAGATGCGACAAATAACGTTTGGTTCATAGAAATCATCAACATTCAAAATGCCTATAATTGCTCCTTGTGCTAAGTAGCTAGACATGATTAAATATAAAACGCTTTACAGAGTAATTACCTTTGTG
>JAQYWR010000106.1 GCA_029379225.1 Nostoc sp. S4
TCTACGTAGATATTTATTGGCGATCGCCCTTCGGAAAAACTTTTTGGTTTACTGTTAATGAAGTCCAGAGGCTCATTAACGAGTATTAAAGACTCATTAATGGAGTTCAGAGGCTCATTAATGAGTATTAAAGGTAGGTATTGGTTGATTGCTGACGAACTTCTGTGTTGTCGATATTGTTTGATTAACTTTGAGAATCTTGCTTTCTTCTATCTGCTTCCTCAACACGCCGCCTAATTGCTTCTTCTGCAATGCGAATATTCTCTTCAATTGGCGTACCATCTGCTGTCACCATTGGCCCATACCACGTTGCTTCCGAATCAGAAGGAGTACGACGACTAAACAGAACCCGAATAGCCTCATCATCTTCCCGATGTGCGAGTATATAAGCTATTAGTTCCTTGCTATTCATTGTTTCAAAATTCGGTTTCATTTAAAAATCTCCAGTTTCCGCTAGAGGGTACAATAATTTGAAGATTCTCGCCTGCCAAAATATATATTTCTCTAGCTTGGGTATCATACCGAAACAGGTGAATATCTCTGTAGGTGTTCGACAACATTTGGCAGACTCGCACACAGACTTGTGCTTGTTCGTTCGTTGGATTTATCGTCCGTTCCTCAATTTTGACATAGATAATAATAAGCCCTAGATGTTCATTACTTAGAATTCCAGTAAAGAAAACTAAATCTACAGTAAATGAAGCCTTGGCGAATAGAATTTGCGGCTACACAAGCTCAGTCCGCCTACCCTTCGGGTTCAGCCTTTGGCGGTACGCAGACTAAGTTCAAATTAAGGATTTGAAACCCGCGCAGGCTAGTTTTGTTGATGTAGATGCGGTTTCTAACCACTGTATCTAAAGATTTTGCGGACTTTACCAAGAGCGGGTTGTGCTTACGCGATAATAAATACATTTCCCCACACAAGCACAGTTATGATCTGCTGCCTGAATCCAGCTTGCCACAATCCGCCGAATCCTGATGACACAATGTTTTGCTCAAACTCCAACTTCTGCATCAATTCTCTGTTTAATTGCTTCCTCAGCGATGCGTATTTGGGCAGAAGAAGCACCAGAAAGATTTCAGGCTGTTGAACAAGGCGAAGTGACTTTAATTCCTGGCGAACAGGTATTGTGAGAGCTACGTTCTAGGAATAAAGTTATAATTAATCATCTAACTTATAAAACAAATGAACTGGAAACTTGACGAAGCACAAGAAAAACTGCTAGAGGTAATTGATGCTATTACGTCAGAACCTCAGTTAATCTTCAAGCAGGACAAATTATACCAATTCAAAAAATCTTTGCAACAGATCCAAAATCTGTAGGGGCGCAAAGCTTTGCGCCCCTACCCAATCTATCTGTCTCATTCTTTTTTCAAATTGGTATTAGTTGCCGCAATTATAGAACCTAAACTTTTCCAAGACTTCCTGGCTTGGTATCAAAAACAAAAAGCCTCTTCCCTCGCAGATGCTTTTGCAGAATTACGTCAACTTTGTGCTGAAGAGAATTACATTTTAGAAACTCCCGAACGATGTGGCGATAATAGTATCCCATTCGCTGCGAAATAGTATGAGCCTTCTTTGCGATACTAACATTATCAGTGAATTAGCTCGTCCAGTATCGGCTATTTCCCGCATCAATTCTCTGTCTGTGAAATAAGCGTTAATCATCATCGTGAAATAGTGATGATAAATCTCGATAGCCACTAATCACACGGAAAATCTCCACATCTTGTCCTATAGGCATGTAAAGCATGAGATAGTTATCTATAAGGAGACTATGAATACCTGGTAAAATTTCGTCACGCTCTCGTCCTAATTTTGGAAACTGAGCAATTTTGAGAAATTTGGCATCCAGTTTATTCAAGAACAATTCTGATTGAGTTAAACCAGACTTTTTGGCAATACGATCTGCAATCTACTCGATATCCTGAATTGCAGGTTCGGTAAGGCGAAATTGTGGGATCATACTTCATCTGAGACACTGTAGCGCGATCGCAAATTACCACGAATTTGTGCCATTGCAGTTGAGCCATCAACTACTTTACCTTCTTGGGATGCTTCCAATCCAATGCGTGCTTCCATTTGAAGCTCTTGAAGTCGTCCTTGATATATGTCTTCTTCTTGCTGTTCTAGTAGTTTTATACCTGCAACAATAACATCAACTGCGTTATGACACTTACCGCTCTTTAGTTGACGTTGTAGCAGGGCTTCTACCTCTGGTGGCAAAAAGATTTGCATGGAATTTTTTTAGAGTCAGGATTAACTCTCATTGTAAACGGTAAGCGCAGAACAGTAAAAATTGTCTTAAAATTAAAGAGAATAAAAGCTACATTCACGCAAATTATGACTGACCAAGAACTCAAGTAACTGATTGAAAGTAATACAAGAACTGCTCAAGTAATGCTTGATTCTATGGTAGAAGCAAGGTGAGAACGAGAAGAATTGCCCCAGGGTATACAAGAACTTTGGTCGGGGTTTGCACGATTAGAAGATATTGTTTCTAGGTTAACTACTGTTCGTGAGGGTATTACTAACTTGTTGGCATCTCTAGACAATGACCGTCCTACTATTTTGAGAAAGCTGAATACAATTGAAAATAAAGTTGATAGGTTGCTAGAAAAAAGTGAAGATAGTAATCTATAAATGTTTAACCCAAGTATGGGTTGGGAATTGAAAGATGGCAACAGAAACAATTACTCTGCAAATACCAGAAATACTATATTAGCGTTTAGTCAACACTGCCCAAGCTCAACGTCGTCCCATTGAAGAGGTGATAGTTCATGCTTTACAGATGGGTAGTCCGCCACAGTGGGATGATGTACCAGAAGAATTCCAAGCTGACTTCGCAGCTTTAGATAAACTAGATGACGATAGTTTGTGGCAAATTGTCCGCAGTCGCAAAACAGCAGAGCAAATGGAGCGCTACAACTCTCTGCTGGAGCGCAATTCTAGTGGTAACATTACAGATGCAGAAAAATTGGAACTCATAAAACTGCGTCACAAAGCTATTAGTTCTTTGTTAGTCATTGCTTCAAAATTCGGTCGCATTTAAAGACCTCGAGTTTATATTAGCGGGTAGGATGATTTGGAGTTCCTCGTTGACAAAAATAAATACAACTCCGGTTTGGTCGTCAAAGCGAAATAGCTCAATACTTCGATAGGTGTTAGACAACATCTGGTAGACACGTACACAGGCTAAGGCTTGTTCGTTAGTTGGGTTGATTGTCTGTTCCTCAATTGTGACATAGATAATAGTAAGCCTTTCCTTTGCAGTTTCTACTGTGAATAGTAAATCAGTTTATATTTACCCTTCCAACTGCTTTAACTTCTTGTGAGCAAATTCCCGCACTTGCTCATCTGGGTCATTGTCTGCGCGATCGCATAATTAAACTAGTGAATGCTGAATTTTCCCTACTACACGCTCACTCTCACTATAACCATCAGCCACCGCTAATTCTTGTAAGGGATATGTGCGAGTTGATTACTGCATTTACTAGTTTCAAGCAATTGTTTGAGAAAAACCAAGTCTTTTTAGCTTTTTGACTGCAAATAAAGGCTGTTAACACGCTTTTAATAATTAGTCGTATATTTATCTACAATACTCTAAATTTTTGCTACTATTTTTTTGTAAGTATAAAATTTAGATTGGAAAGAGCGATCGTAGATTTTATTCTAAATTTCAGTAGATTAAAGTGTGTTAGACGAAAATTACAGCACTAACAATAATGCCCCTACACTTAATTCATTCTTGCAAAGACATTTGAAAGCAATGTTAGTTGTAACACAGTGTTTTCTTGATGTAACTCCCAAAGAATTTCCTAGCATTTTTAGCTCTGGTAGAGTTTTACCCTCAATTATGGAAACTTCCTCTAAGTAAATTCCCCCACTTACTCATCTGGGTAATTCTTTACTATGTAGCAGGATAATAGTTAAGAATTATATAAATAGAGAAATACACCTAAGGAAATATTTGCAAAAATAATTACTACTGAGTAAGCTTTGTTGGAGCTATCGAAAAAATCGATTAGCTGACAGTTGTGTGTAATATAGGCTACTACAAGGCTAGAAGGAAGTTCAAAATGGGTGTGTTTACTCTAAATTCAACACAGATGCTCCGACGCATACTATCTGCATTGTTAGTTAGTTTGATTCCCTCAGTTATTAGTCTGATATCCTTAGAAGTTTTTCCCAAGGCTGCGTTAAGCGAACCCTCAGCTGCATCTGTTCAAACTAAGGTGAAAGTGCCTGGTTCAATGAGCTATAAGCCCTTCAATACTAATCGTTACTTGAAGGTGCCGCCCAACTTCTCCATCTCTGTTTATGCTCGTATAAACCAAGCTCGGTTTATGGCAGTTGCTCCCAATGGGGATCTGCTAGTATCACAGCCAAGTTCAGGTAAAGTGTTAATTGTGCGGCCAAATGGCAGCAAAGACCCAATTATTTCTAACTTCGTAGTGGGTCTACGCAAACCACATGACATTGTGTTTCATACGATTGACAAGACCACATACGTTTATATTTCAGAGACTCATCAAATTAACCGCTTCACCTACAAATCTGGAGACCTAATCGGCAAAAATCGTCAAATCGTTGTAACTGGCTTACCAGACAGCAGCACACGCGAACTCAAAGGTGCTTACGGTCACGAACTAAAAAATATCGCACTTGATAGCAATCACAAACTGTACGTGTCCATCGCCTCCACATGCAATGCTTGCAAGGAAGATACTGTCAGTTACCCACGGCGTGGTGCAATTTACCAGTACAACGCTAATGGAACCAATCAGCGGCTTTTTGCCCAAGGTTTACGTAATGCTGAAGGATTAGCATTTGTCCCCGGCACAAACGATCTCTGGGTATCTGTTAATAATCGAGACAACATCGCCTATCCCTTCAAGGATAGCACTGGCAATTACGGTAAAGTTATCTCCTCCTACGTGGACAACCATCCGCCAGATGAGTTCACGCGAGTTCGAGATGGCGGTAACTACGGTTGGCCATTCTGCAACCCGAATCCTGACACGTCAACTGGCTATTACAATATGCCCTTTGACCGCGACTATCAATTCAATGCTGATGGAGGTGTTAATTGCAATGCGATGGATAGGATTTTCAAAGGTATCCTAGCGCATTCGGCTCCGTTGGGACTAACCTTCTTGCAAAATACGAATTTTCCCAGCTTGTACTCGAATGGGGTAGTCATGGCTCTGCACGGCTCATGGAATCGGCAGAAGAAAACGGGCTACAAAATAATTTACTTGTCCTGGAATAGTAAGAACAAGCTCCCACAGAGTCAGATAGATTTAGTCAGCGGTTGGCTAGTTCCACAAACGCAAGAAGTCTGGGGACGACCCGTGGATATGGTAGTCGATCGCCAAGGTAATTTGTTTATTTCAGATGACTACAGTGGTACCATCTACAAACTCTCCTACACACGGTGACAACAGGTTAAGTTCACTATTAACTGTTAACGCTGATTAATCAGCACACCCCAAGTCTGCGTTTTCAACTACACCATTGCTCCAGAAACAGCAAAGCTTTGAATAACAGCATCTTAACTGAAATCCAAAGCTTTGCTAGGAATCTAGCCTGATATTGGGACTAATAATTAACTGGAAACTGCGATCGCAATTTTCCCCACTGCACGCCCGGTTTCACTATAAGCATGAGCCGCCGCTAATTCTTGTAAGGGATATGTGCGATCGATTACTGCACGAATTTTACCAGCTTCAATCAATTCTTTGAGATAAATCAAGTCTTTAGCATTCGGTTTCTCAAACACCAATTTAGCTTTTTGACCGGGAATCAAGGCTGTTAATAGGCTCTGGACAACGGTTTCAGGGCTGGGTAGGGTAGTGATATAAACGCCGTTAGGTTTGAGGACTTTTTTGGTTTGAGAGAGCGATCGCTTACCTACTGCATCAAAAATAATATCGTACTGCGTTGTATCTTTAGTAAAATCTTGCTGCTTATAATCAATCACGCGTTCTGCTCCTAAAGATTTCACCAAATCCAAGTTTTTAGAACTGCTAACTCCTGTCACCACCGCGCCCAAAGCAGACGCAATTTGCACTGCAAAACTCCCCACACCTCCGGCAGCGCCATTAATCAACACAGCTTGTCCTGATTGAATATTCCCGCAATCTCGTAGTGCTTGTAGAGCCGTAAGTGCTGCTAAAGGTACAGCCGCAGCTTCTTCATCAGACAGATTTGTTGGTTTGAGCGTCGCCAAGTTTTCTGGGATAGCGGCAAATTCTGCATAACCTCCTCCAGGGAAGCTAGTACTGCCATAAATAGCATCTCCCACTTGAAAGCGCGTGACTTGGGAGCCAACTTGTACCACATCTCCCGCTACATCAAATCCTAGAATCTTTGGAAACTTGCTTCCTGTAAGCAAACTCAACATTCCTTGGCGGATTTTCCAATCAATGGGGTTAACGCTACTAGCACGAACTTTCACGAGTAACTGCGTTGGCTGAATTTTCGGCTGTTCCACATCTTCGTACTGCAACACTTGGACACCGCCATACCGATGGATAACCACTGCTTTCATCGCATTCCTCCTGCTACCCTGTTTTCGTGAATCAACTTAGACAGCTGATAAATACAGTGTAGCGATGGATTTACAGCACTTTTCATTCGCATGAAGTACAAAGTTACGGGTTTTGAGGCAGGA
>JAQYWR010000009.1 GCA_029379225.1 Nostoc sp. S4
ATACTCAACGCGCCTTGCTTGCTTTTAATTTTACTGCCCAAGTTAGCTTTCAGCAGGGCTTAAAAAATACCATTCAATGGTATCGTCAACACAGTTTACTAACAAAAGTTTAAGCAGAAGTTTGGGTATCAAAGTCTTGTTAATTCTGACTTGAAGAATTTTGAATTCTGAGATTTTGGGCTTTTATATTCGCAGTTGACTAGAACAAATATAATCGCCCAATTACTTTTTTCTAGTGTTGCTGAATTAGAATATAAAATGCCAAAATTACCTTGATTTTTAATTTAGGCTAAAATAATCTTTTTGTGGCAACCGTTCAGAAAAGAGAATATAATCAATGCCTAACCTCAACCTGATTTCAGAATATAAAAGCTTTGGCGGCAAACTCGGCTTTTACAGTCATTCCTCCTCAACCTGTAACGGCGAAATGCGCTTTGCCATTTATCAACCACCACAAGCAACTCAACAACCTGTGCCAATTCTCTATTTTCTCTCTGGTTTGACTTGCACAGAAGAGAATTTTATGGCTAAGGCGGGGGGGGTACAGCGCTTTGCATCTGAGTACGGTTTAATATTGGTTGTACCAGATACTAGTCCACGTAATACTGGTATTCCAGGTGAGGATAATGATTGGGACTATGGCACTGGTGCGGGGTTTTATGTTGATGCTACTGAGGAACCCTGGCGTCAACACTACCAAATGTATAGTTATGTCGTCCAAGAATTACCTACTTTAATCACTGCAAACTTCCCCTCACAGCCGGATAGACAAGGTATTTTCGGTCATTCAATGGGGGGACATGGGGCGCTAGTCTGTGCAATGAGAAACCCAGAACTCTACAAATCAGTATCAGCTTTTGCACCGATCGCTGCACCTATGCGTTGTCCTTGGGGTCAAAAGGCTTTCAGTGGTTATCTTGGTAGCAATCAAGAAACTTGGCGTGCTTATGATGCTAGTGAATTAGTCAAAAAAGTAGGATATCACAGTTCGATTCTCATTGACCAAGGTACTGCTGATAAATTTTTAGCTGAGCAATTATTGCCAGAAGTGTTTGAGCAAGCTTGTGCAAATGTTAACCAGCCGCTACAGTTGCGTTACCAAGAAGGTTATGACCACAGTTATTATTTCATCGCCAGTTTTATTGAAGATCATATCCGCCATCATGCGATCGCTTTAGGAGTTAAGTGACAAAATAATTATTGATTTGTAATTTGTAACTTTCTTATACAACTATTTCATTTAACTGGAATAAGTGGTTTATTTATATCATACTATAGTAGTTACTCTCAGATCAGAAAAATTTGTATTATCTCTATAACCAGTCTTTTTAAGATAGGTAAAAACTTTTAGTCAAGAAACTGCCGTAAAGTATACCAACAAAAGAAACCTCTGCTCATATTTTCCCCTGCACCTCTGTAGTTAAATAGTTTAATACTTACGCACTATACAAATTGGCCATCTGAAAAATAACTTAAATTCAGTTATTTAAAGCTTTTAGTGAGCAACTTCAAATAAATAGTGGTCTTTAAAAATTAGATTATTAAATAAATATTTACAAGAAAATAAATAAGTTAAAACAATGTCAATTAATTTGATATAAAAAAATCTTAAATTTGTCGAAAAGCAGAGATAATCTTTAAAAGATAAAAACAATAAAAACCATTTACTTGGATAAGGTTTGATGTCGATAAACAACTCCAACTTCAGGGGAGAATTCAGCAAGTGAAGACTCCGGTGTTATAAACCTGAAGAGGGAATGAAAGGAACTGGGCATTAAGTATAGGGCATTGGGGATTGGGCAATGGTTTGGCCCAATCCCTAGTCCCTAGTCCCTAATAGATCATTCCTGAGAGGTTAAGATAAAGCGCCTTTTGTCAATCAGTTAAAATACTCAAAATAGTCTTAATAACTTAAATATGAGATGAAAACGTATTGTAACGACAGAACAACTTTGTAAAAAATGGAATTCATTCTTAGGTAAATTTAGTTATCAAATGAGGTAATAAAAAGCTGATTTGACTACCATGCCTAAAGCTGCCAAACGAAACTCCGACCACGCACAACGGCACAATACTCCTACTATAGATAACAAAGCGATCGCCTCGCACTTGGAAGCTTTGTTAACCCCAGCTATTTTTGCTCAACAGAAATATTATAAGCAGTTAGGATTACGAGATAGAATTCTGAATTTATCGTTAATGGTGGCAGCAGTATTAACGTTATTATGGCGGCAAGTTCCCGGAGTACAAGAATTAAATCGCTTGTTGGCAAGAGAAGATTTATTATGGTGTCGTATTACTAAAGTTGCTCAACAATCACTTTCAGAAAGATTTTTGGTATTTCCTGCCGAATTATTTGAAAATGTGTTTAAAGATTTGTTGCCTCAGTTACAAATTAATTGGCAACAACGAGTCAAACGCCCATTACCAGATAGTGTTAAGTTTACACTACATAATTTTGAACGAATTTGGATAGCTGATGGGTCAACCCTAGAAGCCCTATTTCGCAAGCTAAAAAGTCTGGAAGACTTGAAAACAGGACAGTTAGCCGGAAAGATTTGTACAGTTATCGATTTGGTTAATCGTTTACCTATCGAAGTGATGATTTTCCGTGGTTTGTACCATTTTAGTGTTGCTTATGACAAAGGTAAGGCGGATGACCCTATTAAGTACTTCGCTGTAAAAGAGAATCAAGATTTAGGAGTAGTCAAAGCATTACGAAAACCAGTCTCTAAGCTCGATTTATCCCCTTTTCCCGCACCCTCTTGACAAAAGTGCAATCACTCTAACCTCTCAGGAATGAGGTAGGGGCGTACAGCTGTACACTCTTACAACCGATTGATATCATGTCCGGCTAATCACTTGTGGTTAAAATTTCTCCGCGTCTTCGTGTCAATCCTAATAATAAGTCTTTGACCGGACATGATTATGATGTGTTGCAAAGATTTTGCAAAATAAACCAGTTTATGCAGCCACAATATAAGGTGAGTCGATCGCTACTAGACGACCAGCATCTACCAAAGCTTGGTATACCATTACAGCTACCTCAGCACGCGTTGCATCGCGGGTAGGATTAAGTTGTTTGAGATTAGGGTAATTAACAATAATCTCTTTTTGAATAGCCTTGATGACTTCATCCTTAGCATAATCAGGAATCTTTGCTTGGTCATCAAAAGTTTTGCCGATTGCTGTACCATTACCAGATAATCCCAATCCATTCACCAGAGAAACAATCACTTGCACGCGCTGGATATTTTTGTTGGGGCCAAAAGTATTGTCGGGAAAACCAGAGAGAAATAAACCTTGATATGCTTGTTGAATTACCTTAGATGCCCAAAAATCTGCTGGCACATCTTTAAATTTGCTAACTGGGCGATTTGGCGATGGGTTGAAAGCTTTTACTAGTAATGCTGCGTATTGTGCCCGCGTCATTGTAGCATCGGGTTTAAATGTGCGATCGGGGAAGCCGTTAACTATCCCCAATTTGACTAATTCCCGAATAAATGTCCCTGCCCAATGATTAGTAATATCAGTTAATTCGATACTAGGAGTTGGAGTTGGTGTTGGCGTTGGAGTTGGGGTTGGCGTTGGAGTTGGAGTTGGAGTTGGCGTTGGTGTTGGAGTGGGAGTTGGAGTTGGAGTTGGTGTTGGCGTAGGTGTTGGAGTGGGAGTTGGCGTAGGTGTTGGAGTGGGAGTTGGCGTAGGTGTCGGTGTAGGAACCGAACTATCTGCAAATTCTACCTTTCCAGTGACTTTAGTGGGATCTATTGTATTCCCTATAGAAACCAGCTTGTTGGAACTGGCATTTTGCAAATCAAATTTACCGTTATTGCGTAGAGTGTTACCCCCTGAATTATTGGTAGTGCCGATATCCGGTAAGGCACTTGCAATTATAGTTAGACCATCATCAGTGTTATTTTCACTCAGATTATTACGCAATACGGGATGGGCACTACCAGAGATGACTATTCCAGAACGGTTTTGAGAAATTTTGTTATCTCGAAGTATGGGTGATGCAGTATCACTAATGGCTATGCCAAAACCTGTTTTAATGCAAGTATTTCCTTGAATTTGACCTTGGGAATTTTTAGCGATCGCAATTCCATTGGCTGCATTCTCACTGAATACATTACCCAGAATAACTGGGTTAGCATCACCTGTAGCAAATACTCCTTCGCGCTTACATTGAGTAAAGGTGCTATTAGCAACAGTAGGGGCAGTTGATTCGACCCAGACACCACTACCACGGCTAGCTAAATTTGTTACAGTCACTCCTCGAAGTTCGGCTTTATCAGCCAGCACAAAAGTGACATTTTGACCAGCAAAAGTACGGCTCAGGTAACTACCACTCCCTTCAATCAAAATACCATTGCCTTTGTTGGTTTCATTACCCACCACTGTCACCCCAGATGGAATCGCTAGGGGAAAGACTTCACCGCTAGCAGCATTGTAATTACCATTTGCCAGTTGAATCTTAGTATCAACTGTAGCTACCTTCAGGGCTTGCGTAATAGTTTTGAACGGCGCTTGCTGGCTACCAGCGTTAGTATCGCTGCCTGCTACTGGATTTACATAAAAAGTTTGAGCCATATTTATACTTCCAAAAAATACATAGCTATCCTAGCGCTAACCATGACAATAGGTAGCGATCGATGCATTAAAGAAGTCGCAAGTCGCAATGAACGCTGTCGCAAGTACAGTTTTGTAACGGAGATTTAGCGCTTTCTCTACTAGCGGAGGAAACCTCCGTAGACGCCCGTTGGCGCGGCTTGTCGGCAGACATCTGAACTTTGTAAGACAGATGCTCTCCACATACTTGCGGCTTGTTGAAGCCTCTTACTTAAATCAGATGTAGTTGATGTTATCTGCTAGAGTGACAAAACAGGGTTCAGAAAATATCAACTCAGCTAGTCTCTGTAAAAACACGATCGCGCCCTATTGATTTTGCTTGATAGAGTGCGCGATCGGCTGCAAGGATCGTTTGTTCAAAATCAGAACCAGGATGGGGAATGATTGTCGCAACTCCGGCACTCACGGTGACATGAGAACTAACTTGAGAACTGCGATGAGGAATTGCCAACATCTTCACAGCAAAACATATTGCCTGGGCAACTTGATTAGCTCCTTCGGCATTTGTATTAGGTAGAATTACAGCAAATTCTTCCCCACCATAACGAGCAACTAAATCAATAGAACGTCTAGCACAATCTTGGATGGCTTGAGCAACTTTTTGCAAACAGCGATCGCCTGCTCGATGACCGTATGTATCATTGTAAGATTTGAAAAAATCAACGTCACAGAGAATCAGCGAAAGGGGCATTTGCTCTCTGGCCATGCGCCGCCATTCTTGAGCAAAATATTCTTCAAATTTCCGGCGGTTAGCTACTTGAGTTAACTCATCAATAATCACTAATTGCTGTAATTCTTGCGCGATAATTTCCTGTTTTTGTTGTAACTGTGATTGTTCAATCAAACGTTTTATCCTCTGACGTAACACTGGCCAATAAATTGGTTTAGTTACATAATCTATTGCTCCGGCAGCAAATGCGCGATCGACTGATTGTCGATCCTCTAATCCTGTAATCATCAAAACAGGGATGTATTTACTAAAATCAAGAGATAGCAATTGGGCACAACAATCAAATCCGTCCATTTCCGGCATCATTGCGTCCAGCAGTACTAGATCGGGATGCGATTCCTGAAAAACAATCAAAGCCTCTTTACCATTGTCTGCTTCTACTATTTGATAGCCTTCCTTTTCTAGTAAAAGTCGCAATCGTATTCGGTTTAATCGTTCATCATCGACAATTAAAACTAAATGTTGATTAGCTTGAATAGTGTTATTCATTTCCAAACTAATTTATTGATAATTGTTTTTTAACTATTGTCTACTGACTATGATAAAATTAATTTTAAGTTAGAAAAAATGCGGTTATTCGCTGATACTTTGGCTTGAAGTAGAGCTTTTTCTGCCTGAGAAATCAACTTATTTACAGACATTTCCGAATTAGGAATAACACTTGTTAAACCCAGGTTGAAGCTGAATAATTCATCTATTTTTGAATCATTATCGGCTATATCAATAGCATTAACAGCAGAAAAAATTGCATTGGCTATCTGCAAAGCTGCTTCGGCTGAAGCATTTGGTAAAACCATAGCGAATTCTGCTTCACCAAACCGAGCTACCAAATCTGCTCCACGGCGCTTGCACTTACGCATACTATCAGCGATTTCGCAGAGATATCGATCTGAAGATTGATAGTTGTTACCCGCGTTCTTAAAGTTAACATTCACCAAAATCAAAGATAGAGATAATTGATACTTTTGCAAGCGATTCCATTCGCGTTGTAAGTATTCATCAAAGTAATAACGATTAGCAATTTGAGTGAGACTATCGACACAGGTGAGGCGTTGCAACTCTCGATGTGCAGCTTCTACCTGTGCTGTTACTATACATTCTCGTTGAATCTTTTGTTGAAGTTCTGCCATCGCCCATCTTGATGTCAACAAGCGATTAACTCGCCCTGTAAGTATGCTCCAATCGATTGGTTTTGTGATGTAATCTGTTGCACCTGCTTCAAAAGCCCGGTCAACAGACTCTCGATCCTCGAGAGCAGTAATCATTAAAATTGGCGGGCAATTATTACCTAAAAGCGTTTGTATTTGGCTACAACAACTAAAGCCATCCAACCCTGGCATCATCGCATCTAACAAAATTAAATCTGGCAGTTGTTGTTGACAAATATCTAAACAGTGTTGACCGTTACACGCTTGAGTAACTTGATATCCTTGCTTTTCCATTGCTCGATGTAACACCAATCGCAAAGCTCTTTCATCATCGACAACAAGAACTAAAGGTGATTTATTCTGAATATCGTAATTAGTCATTTTCTCTATTAGGATGTTGTAATTGTAAAGCAACTACTACCCTTTGATACTCTGTTTTGAGCTTTGAAACTAGAGTAGAAGCACTGACTGTAGTCCCAGATTTAGCGATAGTTTCTAATTCTTGACATATTTGAGCAAAAGGTATAGCGCCCATAGTCAAACTCAGCGATCGCAACGAATGAGCTACACTACAAAGTTCAAGTGCATCTTGTTTGTCAATCGCATCATTAATCGCAAGTAACCTTTGTGGTGCATCTTCTAAATAGCAATCAATAAACTGTGCCAAAATTTCCGCTTCATCGCCTATAGAATTTTTTAAATCTGCAAAAATTTCAGCATTCAGGGCTGGCGTTTGGATAAATTCTTGTTCATCTTCCAAGCGCTCGATTTGCTCGTTATTGCTGTCAAAAACCATTAATTTTTGATTGTCGGTATCTGATGAATGCAAAATTTGATAGTTATTTAAAGCTTGAACCAGTGCCTCCATGCGAATAGGTTTGCTAATATAATCATTCATCCCTGCACTGAGGCATTCCTCCCGATCTCCTTGCATGGCATGAGCAGTCATCGCAATAATCCAAGGTCGGCTGTTAGCTGACCATTGTTGATAAATTTTCTGCGTCGCTTCTAAGCCGTCCATTTCCGGCATTTGTACATCCATGAAGACTAAATCGTATGATTGTTGGCGTAAAGCTGACAGTGCTTCTAATCCATTATTTGCGATGTCAGCGCGATAGCCCATCCGCTCTAACATCTGTATAGCTACCTTCTGATTTAAAGCAACATCTTCCACCAACAGAATTCGTAATGGCAACTTTTGGCTTAACTGAGAATCAAATGCTGCTCGAAATGATTTTGCCGACAAAAAATTTTTTTCTTCACATAAGACTTGAATGAATACGTTATAAAGATGCGATTGCTTAATTGGTTTATTCAGGATCGCAACAAAGCCTAGTTTTTCTTCATGCTCTTTCTGGATTAATCTTTCAACAGCACTCAGCATTACTAAAGGCAGGTTTTGACAGCCAGGTAAGGAGCGAATACCTGCTGCCAGAGTTAAACCGTCCATATCTGGCATCCGCATATCTAAAACTGCAATATCAAATTGTTCTCCGGAATTAATTAATTCCAAAGCTTGCAAACCGGATTCCACTGAGCGAACTAACATCCTCCAACTAGAGGCTTGTAAAGTAATTACTTGTCGGTTCGTGGCATTGTCATCAACTATTAATAAACGTTTTCCGGTTAAATTGGCTTGAATAACTCCACAGTCAATGTTTTCGCCACTAGCAGCCGACTGAGCTACGAGTGTGAAATAAAATGTCGAGCCAACTCCCACAAAACTCTCAACCCACATGGAACCACCCATTAGTTCGCACAATCGTTTGCTGATTGCTAAACCCAATCCAGTACCGCCATATTGGCGAGTCATGGATGCATCAACTTGGCTAAAAGGCTTAAATAGTCGCTCCATTCGTTCTTGAGGTATGCCAATGCCTGTATCCTTGATGGCAAATTGAATTTCGTATTCGTCTTGGCTGATGATTTTTTTGAGCGTTACAGAAACGACAATTTCACCAGTTTGTGTAAATTTGATGGCATTACTAATCAAATTCACTAGTATTTGTCGCACTCGTGTTATGTCTTTAATAATAGTGGTTGGAATTTGGGCATCAATTAGATATGCTAAATCTAAATTTTTAGCAGCAGCTTGGGAAGCTAGTAATTCTAAAGCTTCTTCTATGCAATAGCGGATGTTGAAAGGGTATTCCTCTAAATCTAATTTACCGGACTCAATCTTAGAAAAGTCCAAAATATCATTGATGATAGTCAGTAAGGCGTCACTACTACTGCGGATAATTTCTAAAAATTCTTGTTGTTCGGCGGTAGGTTCCATATCCAGCAGCAGCCCTGTCATACCGATAACAGCATTCATGGGGGTGCGAATTTCATGGCTCATCATCGCTAAAAATTCACTTTTTGCGCGATTTGCGGCTTCGGCTTCGCGTTTTGCCTGCTTCAAGGCCCAGTTATTCCAAGTAAGTTCTTCTAGTTGCCGAGTTTCTTGCTCTAGTAAGTCTGCCTGTGCCAAGGCGATGCCTAATTGTGCTGCAACTGCTTCTAATAATTCAATTTCTTCTGGAGTCCACTGGCGAAAATAGCTGCACTGTTGAATGCCGATGATGCCATTTGGTTTTTCTTGATAGGAAGTGCGGACTGCTAACGTGGATTTAAGTCCAATTTGCCGAGAAATTGCTCGCGTATTTTGGAGTAAAGGATCGACATACACATCATCAGAAGCGATCGCCCCATCCTGTGCTATAACTTTTTCGGCATGAGGATTGCCAGCGATGTGTATATCCATTCCCAGCATGGAGCTGTAACCAGGAACAACATACTCTGCGACTATGGGAATTCGCGGATTGGGATCGCTATAGAAAGAGTGGATTATACAGCGATCTACATTAAATACTTGTCCAATTTGAATGGCAGCCGTCTCAAAGATTTTTTTAGTATCAAGGCTTTGACGAATTTGTTGAGTGATTTGTTTGAGGAGCAGGGTTCGTTGCAGCTGTTGTTGCAGTCCTTCTTGAGCTTGCTTGCGATCGCTAATATCTTTCATGAAGCAGTGATGCCCAATAAATTGCTGCTGTTCGTCGTAAGCAGAAATTATCACCACCTGCTGATAAAAAATAGTGCCGTCTTTTTTAACTCCTCTGACTTCCGCTTCTACTCTGCCATCTGTGAGCATTTGCTGATAGGCATCTATCATGCGTTCCACATCGTCAGGGTGAACCGTTCGTTGCCACTTCATGCCTAACATTTCTTGCTCTTGGTAGCCTGTAATGCAGGCATAGACTGGGTTGACGGCTATGTAACGTCCCTGCGGATCGATTCTGGAAATTCCAGCAACTGCGTTTTCCAAAGCGGCACTCATTTGCCGCATTTCTGCTTCGGCTTGTTTGCGATCGGTGATGTCTTGTTGAACCGCAACTAGAACATCGCCGTACTCAGGATGCTTGAATACAGAACAAGTCGCACTACACCAAAATGGAGTACCATCTTTTTTGACATTATGGACTTCATAAGTAGCTTCACCCTTTTGTAAGACGGCAGATCGAATCGCTTGATTTACATCTTCAGCAGTTACCGATTCGCTGGCATAGTTGATAATGGAAACGTGTTGAGAGTTGAGTTCGCCAGAGTCATAACCAAAAATCTGCTCAAATTTAGGATTAGCATAAACAATAATGCCATCAGTAGCGCGTACTAAGCATACTCCTTCCCCCATGTTGCGGGCGATGACAGCCTGAAACTCTAGCATTTGTTCTGCTTGTTTGAGTTGAGTCAAATCGCGCAGGCTAACGATAACGCCCGAAATGCTGTTGTCTGGTTCGCAGTAAGGTGTATAAGTAACGCTCATAAATTGCGGTACTAAATTGGGGTAGTCAAACCACTGCTCGTATTGAATTGTCTCTCCAGCTAAACATCTATCTAACCGAGATCGAATAACACTATCAAATAACTTTTCACCTAGAACATCACGTTTGGAATGTCCTAAAACTTCTATATCGAGTTTGTTACACCAGTTTAGGTAAGCTTGATTAACGATTTGATAAATGTAATTACGATTCAACAGTGCAATACCATCTTTTGTACTGGATACGATGCGCTCATATTGGCAAAGTATTGCTTCGGTAATTTTGCGATCGCGTAGCGCAGCTTGCTGTTCGCTGATATCAAACAAAGTTGAACGGCTCATCACAAAGTTGCCCGCCTCATCTTTGATTGCTGTAGCATTGACGCTTACCCATCGAGTTGTGCCATCTTTACTGACAATTTCAAACTCCACATTATTAATCCAACCCTGTTGCTTAAACACAGAAAAGCTCTCCTCAAACACCTGTTGGCTTTGGCAGGTGAGGATATCTGAAAACTTCTTGTGAAAGATTTCATCGCGGGTGTATCCTAGCCAATTGAGTTCTGCATCGTTAATCCGAATGAAATTACCCTCTGCATCTACGGAGTGATAACCACAAGGTGCATTGTTGTAGAGATCCTCAACTTCACGTACATACTGCTGTAAAGCTACTTCTGATTGTTTGCGCTCGGTAATGTCATTGTTGATTTCCAGGATCTTAATCGGTTTACCTGCATTGTCTTTTTGTAAAACCCAACGACTGGCGACATTAATCGGTCGAGCGTCCCGGCTGAAATGGATTAGCTCTCCTTGCCAGTAACCCTTTTCTAACAGTTGCGCCTCAATCTCTGCTTTGGGTTGAGGAAATTGAGTTTTCAGGAAAGTATGGGCGATTTGTCCCAAAGCCTCGGCTTTCGTCCAGCCATACATATATTCGGCTCCTTCGTTCCAGAAGGTGATGGCGCCGTTCAAATCGAGGGTCATGATGGTGTCGTGTGCCAAATCCAGTAATTGCGCCTGTTCTAGAAGTATGAGTTGGGTTTGTTGCTGCTGGATTACTGTTTCTAAAAGGCGGTTGTTTGTTTGTACCAGTTGTTGAGTGCGCTCTGCGACTCGGATTTCTAGTTCTTCTTTCGTTTGCTTTAATTGTGCTTCGGCTTTTTTGCGATCGCTAATATCTCGACAAACGCATAATGCCAGATTTTTCTCTTGCCATTGTAAAAGGGTGTAACTGATTTCTACATCATATATCGAGCCATCTTTTCGTCGGTGACGAGTTTCCAAAACTCCAAAAGTGGAGTTTATAGTGTCAGGTCTTAATTGCTGAAGTTCTTCCGGGGTAAAGTAAGCATCCCAGTCAGTGAAGTTGAGGCTTGCGGTTTCTTGGAGTGTGTAGCCAAGCATTTCGGCAAACCGGGGATTGGCGTCTACTACATTTCCTTCCCCATCTAAAATCACGATGCCATCGAATGAGGTTTTGAAGAGAGTCTGGATACGAAGTAGTTCTTTTGCTAAAGTTTGCTCTGATTGTTTGCGATCGTCAATCGCCATGACAGTTCCCATCATCCGCACAGGCTGACCTGCTCGGTCGTAAAACGCTTGTCCCCTTCCCTCAACCCAGTGGATGCTACCATCTGCCCAAATAATCCGATACTCATGCTCAAAAGTGCTATGAGTTTCTAGTGCCAGTTTTACTGCCTGATTTACTGTTTCGCTATCTTCAGGATGTAAGCAAGCTGCAAAGGTTTCATATCTGCCATCAAAGCTACCAATAGCCAAGCCAAATAACTGTTCGTGTTCTGGCGACCATTTGATTTCTCCTGTGACAATATCCCAGTTCCACATCCCCATGTGTGCCGCCGACAGAGCCATCCCCAGTTGCTCGGCATTTTCCTGGGCCACTTGTTGGCTTAGTTGCTTAATCTTCTTTTGGCTGTGCTGAAGATTGCTAGTCAGTAGGTTAATCGTCAAGGCAACCATTAGGAAAATACTTAGCGGTAATACTTTCTCTGGTCGATCGAGCCAAGATTGATATTGTGGAAGAATTAATAAATAATTGATTGCTAGTGTCGAAAGAACAACTGCAACAAACCCTGGTGCAAAGCCGCCATACCAAGTACTGATAATAATAGCAATATAAAAAAAAGCACCAATCGTTCGTGACACAAGCGGTTCTAGCCAGAGTGTGAGCAACAGGGCGATCGCACTCGAGCCAATTGCCACTCCAAAGGGTAAAAATCGCTGGTAGAATCTCATCCCTATCCTCTCTGACCCTGGTATTATTAGTTACTTATTTGTGAGGCTATGTCTGACATAAGCTGTTAGGCTACGAGAAAATTACTGAGTGCGACTTAGTATCCGTATTAAATCAGAATTAGAAGTTAATTTAGATATTTATGACACAAGCTCTTTATAAAAACTTCAGTATTTGAACTGAGTTATCTTCAAGTTTGTCTATAGAAAACTAATCTGCCATAGCAGCGTGATGAGTTTTGCGATCGCTCCCCTGCCTTGCTATGAGTCAATTTCCTGTTCGAGAAAAACTGGAGAGGCGTCTTCTTTCTACGTAATACCATTTCACTTGAATTATGATACAAATACGTTGGTAGGGGCACGACAATGCCTATTGGTGTCAACTTAACGTAAAACCCTTGCCAAGACATGATTTGAAATTTTCTCGCTTTCCATCACGATCCGCGTCACCCCACCCCAGTTTTGTCTAAAGCCAAAACTTCCCCTCCCCTTAACAAGGGGAGGGGATTGAGGGGTGGGGTAAAGTGCCTGTGGGATAAGCGTTTGAACTTAAGTTAACACCAATGGGCAATGCCGTGCCCCAACGCTACATCTATATATGTCAGCGTTTTGCTAAAAAAGGAGAAGCACAAACAAGAGTTGCCCGTTTGCTTGTTTCCGTTCATCCCCTGTTAATACGGCCACTTCCAGTCCCGAATTTCCGGCATATCGTCGCCGTACTTATCAATATATTGCTTGTGTTCGATCAATTTATCTTGCAAATGCTGCTTGACATAAGCCGCCCTGTATCCTAGTTCTGGTAGGCGCTCAATTACGTCCATCACTAAATGGAAGCGATCTAGCTCGTTAAGAACAACCATATCAAAGGGGGTGGTAGTAGTTCCCTCTTCTTTGTAGCCACGCACATGCAGCTGCTCATGGTTGGTGTGGCGATAGGTTAGGCGATGAATCAGCCAAGGATAGCCATGAAATGCAAAGATAATGTGTTTATCGGTGGTGAAAATTGTGTCAAAATCTTTTTCGGTCAAACCGTGGGGATGTTGGCTTTTTGGTTGTAATGTCATCAAATCAACTACGTTCACTACTCGCACCTTTAAATCAGGGAAGTGCTGGCGCAGAATGTCCACAGCTGCTAAGGTTTCTAAGGTAGGAATATCTCCAGCACAAGCCATTACTACATCTGGTTCCCCGCCTTGGTCGTTGCTTGCCCATTCCCAAATACTGATGCCTTTGGTGCAGTGCTTGATAGCAGCATCCATGTTGAGATATTGCAAGGCTGGTTGCTTTCCGGCAACGATGACGTTGACATAGTTGCGGCTTCTCAAGCAATGGTCAGTTACGGATAGCAGAGTATTGGCATCCGGGGGCAAATATACGCGAACGATTTCTGCCTTCTTGTTAACCACATGGTCGATAAAACCGGGGTCTTGATGGGAAAAGCCGTTGTGGTCTTGTCGCCAAACGTGAGAGGAAAGCAGGTAATTGAGCGAAGCAATTGGTCTACGCCAGGGAATGTGTCTGGTAGTTTTCAACCATTTGGCGTGTTGGTTGAACATGGAGTCAATGATGTGGATGAATGCCTCGTAACAGGAGAAAAAGCCGTGGCGACCTGTGAGGAGGTAGCCTTCTAACCATCCTTGACAAGAAGTTTCACTGAGGACTTCCATCACCCGACCGTCGGGGGAAAGATGGTCATCTTCAGGCAGTTTCTCAGCTACCCAAGTTCGGTCTGTGACTTCAAGCACAGCATCCAAACGATTGGATACCGTTTCATCTGGGCCAAAGATGCGGAAATTGCTTTTTTCATCGTTAAGTTGCACAATATCCCGCAGGAATCGACCAGCAACTTTGGTGGCTTCAGCGATCGCTGTACCTGGTTGCGGCACATCTACGGCATAGTCTCGAAAATCCGGCATCTTCAGGTCGCACAATAACAGACCACCGTTGGCGTGGGGATTGTCACCCATACGTCGATGACCTTTGGGAGCTAGTTCTGCTAGTTCCTCAATCAACTTACCATTGCTGTCGAAGAGTTCTTCTGGTTTATAACTCTTCATCCAATCTTCTAGGAGTTTCAGGTGTTCTGGCTGTTTGCTTATGTTACCAAAAGGAACTTGGTGCGATCGCCAATAACCTTCAGTTTTTTTACCATCCACTTCCTTAGGCCCTGTCCAACCTTTGGGGGTTCGC
The DNA here is from genome assembly GCA_029379225.1 of Nostoc sp. S4. GTDB lineage: Bacteria > Cyanobacteriota > Cyanobacteriia > Cyanobacteriales > Nostocaceae > Nostoc. Next base: position 14,753 of record JAQYWR010000009.1, read on the forward strand.
ATGATAATCATCGGCCACTGGGGGCGTTCGGTGAAACCGTGTACGCGGGCTTCTCTTTGGATACTTTGAATTTCGGCAATGACTGTATCTAGAGTCGCCGCCATCTGTTGGTGGACATCTGCGGGATCGTCACCTTCTACAAAGTATGGTTTGTAGCCGTAGCCTACAAATAAACTCTCTAATTCTTCATGGCTGATCCGTGCTAGTACTGTTGGATTGGCAATTTTATATCCATTCAGATGTAGAATTGGCAGTACCGCACCATCACGCACGGGGTCAAGAAACTTGTTGGAGTGCCAGCTAGTGGCTAAAGCACCAGTTTCGGCTTCGCCATCACCGACAACAGCAGCAACAACCAAGTCTGGGTTATCAAATGCAGCACCGTAAGCATGGACGAGGGCATAACCTAGTTCCCCGCCTTCGTGGATGGAACCAGGAGTTTCCGGTGCAACGTGGCTGGGAATACCGCCGGGGAAAGAGAATTGTTTGAAGAGTTTCTGCATTCCCTCAGCATCTTGGGAGATGTTGGAGTAGTATTTGGTGTAAGTGCCTTCGAGATAAGTGTTGGCTACCAGTCCGGGGCCGCCATGACCAGGCCCAGCAATGTAAATCGTGTTGAGGTCATATTTTTTGATCGCCCGATTCAGATGAACATAGATAAAGTTCAGCCCTGGTGTCGTTCCCCAGTGACCCAAAAGTCTGGGTTTGACGTGTTCTATTTTTAGCGGTTCTCTCAGTAGTGGATTGTCGAGTAGATATATTTGCCCAACAGAAAGATAATTAGTTGCACGCCAGTAGGCGTTAATCTTCCGTAATTCTTCATCTGTTAAAGGTTTTGTTTGTGGAGGCGTTGCTAATGTCATTTCGACACTCCATTACAAAAGGATTTTGACGAATTCATCAGTAAGTAATTTTACTTGTTTTCTAGATGATGGCCATCTAACCCATGATGAATTTTTCTAGCGATTGTAGCTAAATTGCTTGGCTTTGGGCACAGGATGGAGAGCGATGTCTACAACGGGCTACACCTAGGCTATTGATTAATCCTATCAATCGGCATTTTCTTCATCTAGAGCTTTCTGTACAAATTTTTGCAAGTTATTATGACTAGCCCTTTCAAGGTGTGTTATTTTCTAGCTTTTTCTGGTTTAGAATCTTAACAGTTGAGACATGGGCTTGTTGTTGAGGTAGGTTCGTTTTGGTAGAGGTTTTTTGAGACCTCGCTGATGACGGCGAAAAGCTCTCAACTTGACTTTACCTGCCAGATGTTTAAGGATTTGCGATAATTGTGTGAAGGTCATGTTCTGAAAAACATGCCACTCATCGAGAGGAATTGCAATCATCATTCCCCTATAAGTACCCTTAATTTCGTCAGCTAGATAATAGCTTGAAATTTCGGCTTCTATTTTCTCGGTTCCACGAACACTTCTCAAAGCAGCTTTAACGGCAGACAATACGTTGTAGGCGACTAAAGCAATGCAGAAGGTAAAGAAGGCAGCTTTTGGGTAACCTAATGTATTAATCTGGCAGCAGAGATTTTCTGGAAGTCCCTGAAACAAGGTTTCGAGCTTCCAACGTTTGCGGTAAAGTTGGGCTATCAACAGTGCATTGGCGGCATCAGACGGTAGATTTGTGAGGATAAAAATTTCCATTTCCTTATCCCGATCGCGATTAGGCTGCTTCAAGCAGACCTTAATGCGGCGTAGCTTTAATAGTTGACCATCATCGGCACTTAAAATGATGTTCTGCTCAAACACCATATCGCGATCGCCTTTATGGTTCATATACCTCATTGCGATGAGCGACCGCCATAACAAGTACTTGCACAACTTCATCGTCTATAGAATAAATGACTCTGTAATCCCCAATTCGGTAGCGATAGTAGCCTGTATAATCTCCCTTCAGGGCTTTATGTTGGGGTGCGATCGAGGAGTTGCTGGAGTAAGTCATTAAGCTGTTGTTGTAACTCTGCGACAGAAATCAAATCTGCTGATGACCCATCATCCATCGGAGAATTATCGGTAGTATTTATTGCCTACTTCAGAATTTCAAAGTTTAGTTTTTATTATGCAGCATTAACTGGAGATGATAGAAGCAACTAGCTTTTATATTTCAGTTTTAACCCAGTCCCCTGCTATAACGGAAAACTATTTATTGTGCCATTCCCTATTGACGCGTATAACGATGTTTCACCCCAATGGGGAAATATTCAAAATCACCCATTGGCGCTAATGTAACTTGTGGTATTTGATATTCTACGGGAACATAATTAGCAAACTCGCTATTGAGCCGTAGCAATTGTGAAAGAATCGAAGATGCGATCGCTTCTTTTTGAGCTTCACTGCCTTCTACTCCTGGTGCTAATTCCACCACCACAGATAAAAATCGGTTTTTGTCAGCATCTTCTTTCACCTGCAACACAAATTTACCCGTCACCCATTCTTGAATCACTGGTTGTTCTAATCCCACCGTCACATTTTCTGGATAGATATTTGCGCCAAAGTAAGAAACTGTAAAGTTAGAACGACCAAAAACATAAACAAAAGGTAATGAGTGAATACCTCTGGCTGAATTCTGACTCTGATTCTGTAACTCTGCAACAGGGTCAAATCCCCATTTAACTAAAAATTCCAGCATCGCATCATAACTAATTATGCCGCCAGTGTCCAAGATGTCATAACGCACCAAAGGAATACCGTTATCTCCAGAAAATAGCAATGTCCCATCTTGAACTTCAAAAAAGCGGTTGCAAGGATCGTACTGCACTAACGTCGGTAAACGCGATTCACCAAATAAAGCTCTAGCTGCATCGGGATTTTCTGCCAAAAAACGACGAATGCAAATACTTAACGGTGTTTCATTGCCCAAAACTCCCGCATCTGCCGTACCGTACAGTGATGCAAAATCATAGCAGGGATTTTCTGAACCAACTCGTTTGCCAACCAAACTCCGCCATTCTTCGCTGAACACTTCTCCCGCCATCACAAATTTAATCTGATATTGCTGCCACTCCACACCACGAGCAATTCCAGTATCAATGACATCTTTCAAAAATGGCGGATATCCCAAAAGTACCACTTGCTCGAAAGCAGAACCTAATTCTTGCACAACTCGCAATATTTCTTCTTTGTTGTTACCGGGAGTAATTACAATCAGGGGATAACCTTTACTAGCAAGATAGCGACAGCAATTAGTGGTGAACATTCCACCTACCCAAGTCCCTAAAGTGAAACAAATCACAGCTAAAGTATGTCTGGTATCTGTATAAAAACTATCGTGAAAAATCTGTTCAAAACGTGTGGCGATTTGCAGTTCATCAGTAAAAAAACGCGGCCAAAATGTCGGTTTCCCACTCGAACCAGAGGAAGCGGCTATCATATCGCAACCTTGGAGTTGTCCGTAGCGGCACAAGTCAGCCAAAGGATAACGCAGTATATAATTTTCTTTGGCGATCGCTGGCAGTTTTTGAAACTCCTCCAAGGTTTGAATACTTGCAGGATTAATTTCTCTTTCTGTTAAAAAAGCCTTGTAAGCGGGTACATTAGCTGCCACATCGTGAAATAAACTCAAAGCTGCTGAAGTTTGAGTTTTGAGATGTCGTTGCAGTTGCGTTTCTAGGGGAGTAGAAAGAAAATCCTCAAATGCTTTAATTGCTCGCTGACTTTGTGATTTGCAGTTCATGATGCTTGTTGTTTATCTTAAAGTACCAACACCGTTACTTGCTGCAAGTATTTATTTTAGCCTTTATTTAATACCAGCAAAATCCCAGCGTTGCTCAATCAAGGGATAAAATTTTATATATTGAAATCTAAAACTCCTTATACTCTCTGCGTCTTTGCGCCTCTGCGTGAAATAAATTATGTCCCCGATGTTAAGAGCTAATTTGATACACAAATTTAGCTAGATAATGTTAGTGTATAAATATACAAAAGTATTGCTCTTTATTTAATCCACACTTCTGAGGATAGGAACACCCTACCCCTAACGTTTGGTAAGATATCCGAAAACAAAGGTACGCCCGTTGTAGTCACTCAATAAAAGCTGAATTTATTCTTGGGCATCATGCAGGTCTATTGTAGTAAACAACACACAAATGATAATGGTAACCGCTTTTGTACCCATTGCGGCGAACCATTAGCTCTTGGTGTCGGGCAGGTGATTGATAATCGCTATCAAATTATACGTCAACTAGGCCAAGGCGGCTTTGGACGCACTTATTTAGCGAAGGATAAAAATAAATCCGATCGAACCTGTGTGCTGAAGGAATTTGCACCCCAAGTACAAGAAAAACAAGATTTACAAAAAGCTAAAGAGTTATTTGAGCGAGAAGCCAATGTCCTGAAAAAACTCCAACATCCTCAAATTCCGCGTTTTCACAGCTCGCTACAAGTGAAAATAGGTACTAAAGATTTTTTCTTTTTAGTCCAAGATTATGTAGATGGTGAGAATTTTGACCAATTATTAGAACAGCGTCGCACTCAAGGAAAAGCCTTTAGCGAAGAGGAAGTAATTACCCTACTGCAACAGATTTTACCCGTGCTATCCTACATTCACTCACAGGATGTAGTTCACCGCGATATCTCTCCCGATAATTTAATTTTGCGGCGTTCTGATAATTTACCAGTACTGATTGATTTTGGTGGCGTCAAACAATTACCAGCTTCTCAAGGTTTTTGGCGCACTCAGTTGGTTGGGAATAACACTTTGCTGGGTAAAAAAGGTTATGCTCCAGAGGAGCAGCTACGGCAAGGCAAAGCATTTTTTAATAGTGATTTATACTCTTTAGCGGTAACTGCATTAGTATTATTGACGGCACAGGAACCGCAAAAATTATACGATAGCTATCAAGGAATTTGGTACTGGGGCAAGCAAATCCAAGTCAGTCCCCGACTGGAGTCGGTGTTAAAAAAGATGCTGGCTTATAAACCGAGCGATCGCTATCAACGAGCCGAGCAAATCTTCAAAGATTTACCATCGCCAAATGCAACTCAACCTTCGCCTAATTATGTTACCAAGATTAAGACGATGGTAGTTGCTCCTAGAAGACAACGCGCCACTGCTATTGTGAGTAGATTCCACAACAGAACCCAAGCAATTGTTAAATCTGCATCTTTCCCCGTTTGGATTCGCCCTTTTGTGATGAGTTTGGGTGGCACAGCTTTAGTTGTCTTAACTGGTGCAGGTGCTTGGGCGGTGGTAAACGCAGTCATTAAGAGCGTATCTTCAATCAGCATACCATCTATTTCCTTACCGCAAATTCCCCAATTCCCTAATCCTAGCGGTCAACCAGTCGGCGAGGGAGGTACAAGTGACAAACCTCAGCAAATTATCAGTCGTCGTCAACAGCTAGAAATTCCCGAAGGATTTTTTATTCGTACAGTGGATGATTTATTTTATACAAAGAAACCAGAATTAAAAGGACGCAGCCTGACATCTAAAGCTGAAGATGGGGGTTTACGGGATGAATGGTACGGTATCGCCGACGAGTTGTTGAATAAACTAGAACAAGCTAACCTCAGTACAGCAGCGCGTCAGAAACTAGGAAATTATACTACACAAGATTACGAAAGATGGAGACGACAAGCACGAGCGGGAGAATTCAAAGACTATACAATTAGTCAGTTGAACAAAGATACAAATGAAAAGTTCGATCGCTTGTTCCCTGGTCAGCAGCGTGGGAAACTGAATCAACAAACTTTCGGTCAAATTTGGTATGCGATCGCAGCCGACCAAATTAGTAAAGTACAATCTAGCAAGTAACGGGACTGGGGACACGGGGAATGACAAATGACAAATGACAAATGACAAAATTATATTGTTCTAAGGGACATGAAAATTCCCCAGATAGTCGCTTTTGTCTCCAGTGTGGTGAAAAATTGGATACACCCATGAGTAATGGTATACAAGCAGGATTAACTTTAGGCGGTCGCTATGTAATTGTGCGTCAACTCGGTCAAGGTGGCTTTGGACGCACTTATTTAGCTGAAGATGTTAACCGTTTCCGCGAACTTTGTGTTTTAAAGGAATTTTCTCCCCAAGTTCAAACCGCTTACGTTGTCGAAAAAGCTGAAGAACTTTTTGAAAGAGAAGCGAGTGTTCTCTATAAACTACAACATCCCCAAATTCCCCGCTTCCGCGAACTGCTTCGCACTAACTTACAGGGCAGAGAATATCTGTTTTTAGTGCAAGATTATGTAGAAGGGGAAACTTACAGCTTTTTGTTAAATGCCAGGACAAGGCAAGGTTTGCGCTTTACAGAAGCCGAAGTCCGCCAATTATTGCAGCAAATTTTGCCTGTGTTGGAGTACATCCACTCACTAGGCGTGATTCATCGAGATATTTCTCCAGATAATTTAATACTTCGTACCGTTGACCAATTACCAGTATTAATCGATTTTGGTGGTGTCAAACAAGTAGTAGCAACTGTAGCTTCCCAATATTATCAACCCGGTGTAGTCCCATCTTCCCCATCACCAACTCTATTAGGTAAAATCGGATTTGCTCCGCCAGAACAAATGCAAACTGGGCTGGTATCTCCTCACAGCGACTTGTATGCTTTGGCAGCAACAATGTTGGTTTTACTGACAGGCAAGCTACCCCAAGAATTAATTGATACTTATAATTTAACTTGGCAGTGGCGACGAGAAGTGAGCCTCAGTCCCCTTTTGGGACAAGTATTAGATAAAATGCTATCTGCCAGACCGGGCGATCGCTATCAATCAGCCCGTCAAGTCCTCGAAGTCCTCAACCCTCCCCCAGTCAACTATCCCCCCACGCAATATCCCACCCCACCACAACCTACATCCGCCACCGTCGCCGTTTCTCCCCCTCCTCCCCCATCTCCCTTATATTCCTCATCTCCTCAGCCCACAAGCTGGTGGACACCAACAAAAACCTTCGTAGCAGTACTGGTAGCAGTTGGTACAACTGGATTAATTTTTTGGGGAGTAAATAGCAGCCGCCATTCAGGAGAAATTCAACCTACTCCTACAGCCAGCCCAATCCCAACCAACGACCAGCCAACGGACCCCTTAGCGCAATACTCACCAGCCGAACGCCAGCGCAAACAAAAATTAATCGATCGCCGTCAACAGTTGGGTATTGATGAGAAGTTTTACGTTAACTTAGTGAATCAAGTTTTTTGGGACACAAATCCCAGTTTACGGGGACGGACTCTCAGCAATGGTTCTGAAGACGAGAGTTTGCGGGCACAATGGGATCGAACAGCTTCAGAATTGCTGGAAAAACTAGCACTACTGAGTTCAAATTCACGCAGACAACTGGGAAGTTATACAACTGCTGAACGCGATCGCTGGAAAGTAGAAGTCAACCGCATCAACGTTGGCAGTCGTTCTTTATATGATTTAGGAGACGCAGCCTTTTTTAGTGTATTCCCTGAGCAGCACGGTAAAAATTTTACCGAACAGCCGATTGGACAAGTTTGGTACGGATTTGTGAGTGATAAACTCAGTGCTATCCTTGCTGGTAGTGCTTTCCAAAAACTTGTCTTTGATGCAGGTGCGCTTAGTAAAACAGTCAGCGGTACTCTTCAACCTGGTGGTGGTAAAGTGTTCATTGCTGAACTTGCCAAAGAGCAATCTCTAGACTTGAAGCTAGAAGCAAATTCCCAAATCTTGTTATCAGTCTATTCACCCTCAGGCAAAATCCGATTTTTAGAAGATTCTACCAAGCGTAGTTTGTTAGCTAAATTATCAGAAAATGGTTTTTACGAGTTTGTGGTCGTTTCCACTGCAACGAAACCAGTCGATTATCAACTCAATATCATAGCAGAAACTCCTACCCCACCCCCAACTCCCACACCAACGCCCACGGAAACACCTACGCCTACGCCAACTCCTACACCAACTCTCATACCAACTCCCACACAAACCTCCACACCTGAACCTACACCGACGCCTAGTGCTGAGGTGACACCTTAAAGTAATTAAGGGACTGATAAATAAAACATAGTTCTATTTTTTAGATATTTCTAATTTCTTAAAAGAGTTGGAGAGAGGTTGAGCTTTTAACACTGAAGCTGCATAGTCGGCTATGACTTTATGACCAGCAGTTGTAGGGTGAATACTGTCCCAGAAGAAGAAATTATTCTGGTTAGTCTTACACTCCAATGATGGATTAGAAGGAGGTAAGGTTATTAAAACTGAGTTACCTAAGCAAGAGTCAGTCACATTTGTGAAACCATATCGTCTAGAATTGGCTAAAATATCTTGAAATAAAGAATTAACATCTAAAAAAATGATATTTATATTTAATTGTTGCCTTAGCAAATTAAGGTTTTTAATTAACTCCACATTATATTCATTTACAGAATCGTTGAGTTGTTTGGAGATTGGACTATTTCTCGTACCTGGTAAATTACCCAAATTAATTAAATTAGCTACCAAAATATTTTTAGCTCCAACAGCCGCAAGAGTACGTATTCCTATTAATATATTTGTAACTGATTGACTAGAATTTATAATATGTTCAAAGTCAAAAAAGTCATTAGTACCGCCCCATACAATATAAAGTGCATTTGGATTAACTGATTTATTCTCTGTTGTAAATTTATTAATCTGAGACAAAACTCCTGTTAAATATAAACCAGGTATAGGAGGTATATTAACGTTATATAACCCAGACTTAGCACCACCAACAGCAAAGTTAGTATTGGGAGACGGGTTTAAGCCTATATCTTGTGCAAGATATTCTACCCAAACTGACCCATTAGAAAAGCGTCTATCTTTATAGGGATGGGGAGGAATACCTACAGACAATTCATTTTTTGTAATTTTGTAAAAATTCCCATCATCAGAAAAACTGTCACCAAATACATAAATCTGCTCAAAATCAGCAGCATTTGCCTTCAGTGTAAACATAAATGAAAACAATGAAACCAGAGAAATTGCCGCAGTAAAAATTGTCTTTTGCATAATATCTATTGTTTCAAAACTTTCACAGATTGACTTATATATTCAAAGAACTTACTCTTTTTTGAATATCATTTAAAAAGTTTTGAATCAATAAAAATGCAACACAATAAGAGCTAGTTTATAAAGCGAAGCAAAAACGGGTTGCAGTAAAAGCTACTTCCTAATCAAAATCTGTGGGTAAATCTGGTTGGCGATAATGTTGAAAAATTCGGGTGATTTGTGCTGGCGTCACGCGTCCAATAGAAAGTTCTGGTAACGCATCCTCAGCAAAAAAATCTACTGCTTCAGTTTCAATACTTGATGATGGAGAACCACCAATAAGTTCGCAGTGAAAAAATAACTTATAGATATAAAACGGAAAGGGTGGATGTCCCTGTTTGTTTCTGTCATAAACTGCTAATAATTTAGTAGCGCGTACCTGATATCCAGATTCTTCATATACTTCTTTGACGACTACTTCACTGGGAGACTCCCCAACATCAGCCCATCCACCAGGTAAAGTCCAAAAACCATCGGATCTTTCTTTGACTAACAATATAGTATCGTCACGAAAAATTGCTGCTCGGACATCAACTTTCGGAGTTGCATATCCTACTTCACGGCTAAATAAATCAAGTATATAGCTGTGTTCGACATTTGAATAAGTCGCCATCATTTCTGTGGCGATCGCTCGTAATTGTTTATAGCGTTCGATATCAAAAGGGCTTTCAGAGTAGGTAAGACCATTTTGGGCGATCGCTTGTAACTTTTGCGCCCATTCCAGCCATTTAATTTCCACAGTTTTTTCCAAGTTTATGTAAGTTAGTCCAAGCAAGTCCTGATTAATAAATTTTATTTGACGATGCTTCTTAGTCCATCTCTAAAAATCTGAAAACTTCTAGAGAGGTTGTTTTCTACATCCATGTGCGGAGAAACTTTCTCCGCAAAGTTTATTTTTTGTAAACCTGTCTCATAACCATATTTTTTTAGGATCTTATCTAGTTGCTCCCATGTACCACCTTTGATAGTATCTGGATTCCGAAATTTGGCTTGCTGGGATAAAGAAACAGGAATCTTTTGATATTCAGCCCTAATTGCTGTCACATCACCTATAAACCATGACTCCAGTTCTTCTACAGCAATTCTATGGAGAACAATATTTCCTTTGTGTTTAGTCACAACACTACTAGCATCACAAAGTTTCCTCTTTAATTCTTGGCAATCACATCTATCTTCATCTACTATAATCACGATCCGCCAGTCATCCTGCACAGAGTTAGCATAAGCTTTCATCCGCTCAGGCAGTCTTTTTAAAAGTCTATCTTTATTTTGAAAGTTATGAATTTTTAGCGTATGAGTATCACCTATAATTTTAGGGACAATAAAATTTAAAGCAACTTCAGTTGAAGGTTCTTCTACTAAAAACTCTATATGCATAATTGCTACTACTAGTAAGGTAATCCTCTAAGATATCCCTCAGACCAGAGATCACCTAAGCCTGCTTGAGATTCTATAAAATATTTAGCATCATGGATTTGGTCAGCCCTTGTAACAGTTGCATAACCCTTCTCATCACGTTGGAAAATCCAGAGTTGTCTAGCATCTTTTATTGTATTAACAAAAAATGGCGAGTGAGTAGAAACAAATACTTGTGCACGTTGCGAGTAAGCTTGGGCTTCTTCACTTAAAGAATCAAGCAGTCGATGGTGCAGTCCGTTCTCTGGTTCTTCAATGCAAAGTAATTGAGGAGGATTAGGGTCATTTAATAATATCAAATATGCCAGTAATTTTAGTGTGCCATCTGAAGAAAATCTTGCTAAAAATGGTTTACTAAAAGGTGCATCTTTAAATAAAAGAGCTAGTCTACCATCAATTGTTGGCTCCGATTCAACTTTTTCTAACTGGGGAACACGGCTAACCAGTAACTTCAAAATTTTGGATAAAGTTTCTTGATATTCATCAGCAAGGTATTGAACTACATTGGCAATATTGTCTCCTTCACGAGAAAGATGTTCCATTGCACCAGCAGTCGCTAACTGACGAGCTTGATCTGGTATGAAATAAGAGAGAAACCATTCCTCAATAAAACGGCGTAGACTAGCAATGCGTGGATTATCTGATAATTGACCTATAGTTTTAATAGCAAGGGAACTGGGGTCATCCATTTGATAGTGAATTCTTTTGTCATTAATTTCGGGATTTTCACCACTAATTACTTCACCTCCACCATTTTCAAACTTAAGAAAATCAAATGGTTTTCCATGAGAACCGCGCTTCCATTTGAGAGTTTCTCTTGAGACAATTGGTGCTCCATTTTGTAAAGCAATAGCAACTGTATAGGTAATTTTAGGAGATTTATTATCTTCACGATATTTAATTAAAATTTCAATTTCTTGACCTTGGCAATCACGGGAGATAACTTCTTGAAATCTTCCTCGCTTTTCTAAAGCTTTACGAACATTAGTAGTAAGACAATCTGAAAGAAAACCTATCACATCAAAAAAAGTAGTCTTGCCACTACCATTAGGCCCAAGGAAAACGGAAAAAGGCTTGATATCTTTTAAGGTAATATTTTGCAAAACCCTATAGTTTTTAACTGAAATTTCTTCAATTCTTGCCATTACATAATCACTTTTATAACTTTGGCGATGTAGTTATCAAAAATGTTAACAAAAGCAGTAAGGGCACGATATATCGTACCCCTACTAAGGATGTTATCAATTAGCCAATGTTGATAGTAGGTTTAGAGCTAATCTCTTACGCATCATCTAAAGCTGTAATTCCAGGCAATTCCTTGCCTTCGAGTAACTCCAAGCTAGCGCCGCCACCGGTGGAGATGTGGCTCATTTGCTCGGCTAAACCGACCTTTTCCACAGCCGCCACCGAGTCGCCGCCGCCGATAATGGTGGTTGTACCAGCTTTGCCGATGTCAGCCAAAGTGCGGGCGATCGCTTCTGTACCTACCGCAAACTTATCAAACTCAAACACACCCATCGGCCCGTTCCAAATTACCGTTTTGGTATCTTTAAGAGCTTCTTGGAAAACTTTTACTGAGTCTGGGCCAATATCCAAACCCATACCATCATCAGGGATATTGTCAATGCTAACAGTTGTCGCATTCGCATCGGCAGCAAATTTGTCTGCCGATACAATATCTGTAGGTAACAGGAAGGTAACACCACGTTCCTTTGCTTTAGCTTCCAAAGACTTTGCCAATTCTAGCTTGTCTTCTTCTACCAGCGACTTACCAACATTCAAACCACGCGCTTTGTAGAAGGTAAAAATCATCCCACCGCCAACGATCAGCTTGTCGCACTTCTCCAGTAGCGTTTCAATCACGCCTATTTTACTGGAAACCTTGGAACCACCGATAATTGCTGCCAAAGGACGCTGGGGATTTTCAATGGCGTTTTGGAGATATTCCAATTCCTTCTCAACCAAATATCCAGCCACAGAAGGACTCAGGAATTTAGTCACACCTTCAGTAGAAGCATGGGCGCGGTGTGCAGTACCAAAAGCATCATTTACATAAAAATCAGCATTGGCTGCCAGTTTTTGGGCAAATTCTGGGTCGTTTTTCTCTTCTTCTTTGTAGAAGCGAACATTTTCCAGTAGCAGCACTTGCCCATTTTCTAGCGCCGCCACCTTAGCTGCAACTTCATCGCCAATGGAGTCATCAGTTTTGACAACTTCTTGCCCTAATAACTCAGAGAGACGCTTAGCCACGGGTGTCAGGCGTAATTTCTCATCCACACCCTTGGGACGCCCAAAATGGCTCACGAGAATCACCTTAGCTCCCTTCTGCGTCAAATCTTGGATGGTTGGCAGAGCGGCGCGAATGCGAGTATCGTCTGTGATATTGCCTGCATCGTCTACAGGCACGTTAAAATCAACCCGCACCAAGGCGCGTTTTCCAGATATATCACTTGCAGACAAACTTGCTAAACTTTTTTTGGACACAGCAAACTCTCCTGATTGCCTTTTTGTTATTGTTTTGAAAGTAGAACCATCCAGATTTTACCGGAGTCAGGGGTGTCTAGGTGATAGAGATGTTTAAGACAGTACTATTTCCAATCGATCAAAGCCGGGAAGCCCGGGAAGCTGCTGAGGTAGTTACCAACATTGTCCAAAAGTATGGCAGTCGCTTGGTGCTGCTGTCTGTGGTAGAAGAACCACCCCCAGACGCACCTAGTGGAGATCCAATGGTGTCACCAGAGGTAGTTGCCAAACTGCTCCAAAATGCTCAATCTTTATTTTCTGGTCAAGGAATTCAATCCGAAGTTCTGGAAAGGCAAGGTAAACCAGCTTTTACCATCTGCGATGTCGCTGATGAAATTGGGGCAGATTTAATTATCATGGGCTGTCGGGGGCTAGGCTTGACTGAAGACAAAGCCAGTGATAGTGTTACCACTCGCGTGATTAATCTTTCCCCTTGCCCAGTCTTGATTGTGCCTTAGCAGTGCTGAGCGATGAGTGGTGAAAAATTTTAGGCGGTGTTTCAATAGAGTGACACACCGCCTAAAATTGTTTCGACAATTCTTGTTTATTCAGCACTGTTAAAGTCATAGATTAATCATCAATCTGACTCTCTTATTCAGAGTTAATTCACTTGATGAAGACGATGAATGATTGTCAGAATAAATCAACTTCAAGAACATAAAGTATATTAGTTGTTTTTTGTTCCAATTCATGGTCTAGTTAAATATTGCTGAACAAAAGCATAACTTGATGAGTTTGATAGCTGGTTTCGGAAAAATTTTTAACTTAAATCATCTGTTTAATTATGAAACTCTTATCAAAAATAAAATACGATCTACTAGCATTACTTGCCAGGTTATCAACAGTTTTAACAACTAGAAATATTAGTGCTGCAACCAGCTTTAGCCCACAAACTCTATACTTATCAGTTAATAGTTACAATACAATTATGACAACAAATGGAGATGACGCAAATATTTATTTTCCTGTAATTTCGGATTCAAATATGAATCATCAAAAAATTCCTATTGCTTTACTGTTACCAGGATCGCGTGTCGATCCGTCACAATATTCCGAATTCGCTAGGATTGTAGCTAGTTACGGTTTTACAGTAGTTGTTCCGAAACACGTCCGTTCTCTCCCCAATTTTGGATTTACTGGATTAGTACCAGAAGCATCTCAAATTAATGATGTTTTAAATTTCATGATTACAGAAAATTCTAATCCAAATTCCCCGATTGCTAATACTCTTGACGTGGATAATTTAGTATTACTAGGCCATTCTTTTGGTGGTGCAGTTGGACTGACAGCCATCGACAATTCTTGTATCTACCCAGTTTGTGAAGGAGAATTTGAACGCCCTAAACAGCTACAAGCAGCAGTTTTCTATGCTGCTAGTACATTTGTAGCCATCAGAGAATTTATACCAATTAGAAACAAAGGTATTCCAATAGCTTTAATACGAGGAACGCTAGACGGTTCATCGGTTACTCCACAAGCAACACAAAAAAATTATGAATTAATCGAAGCTCCTCCCAAAGCATTAATTACAGTTGAGGGTGCTAATCATTACGGCATAACAAATATTAATAATCCTACTGGTGCTAGACCAGATCCTAATACACCTACTTTGTCTCAAGAAAAATCAATTGAAACTATTGCTCGGTGGAATGCGCTTTTCTTAAGAGCTTATGCACTTAATGACAACAGTGCTTTAGATTATATCAATAATACAGGTGATACGTTAGATGAAAATGTTACCGTAATAAGTGAAGTATAGGCTGTATCAGAAGACAATTTAGTGTGGGGCTTACTCTCAACTATATTCCCATTCACTGCTTTCCATTTTTATTCCAGAATAAACCTTGAAAAAAGAAACATAGAAGTTGATTATTAGTATGTTTTGTTGTTAAGTTACTTTTGAAATTAAAATATATTTGTGATTAAATTAACTAAATATACTGCCATATTTATTTAGCGATCGCTCTCCAGGTGGGGTCATCCTACAAAATCGCATTGCTTCCATGTAAAATGGGGATAAGTAAAATTTACCATTTTTCTTTATTCATGCAACAACGCCGTAGATTGCTTAAATAAACGGGGAAAGTAGGTTGAACTTATCTACACCATTGCCGCTAATACATTCA
This sequence comes from Nostoc sp. S4, assembly GCA_029379225.1. Classification (GTDB taxonomy): domain Bacteria; phylum Cyanobacteriota; class Cyanobacteriia; order Cyanobacteriales; family Nostocaceae; genus Nostoc. The sequence continues at coordinate 29,790 of JAQYWR010000009.1, forward strand.
AGCTCAAATCTGGCTCTAAATGACTGTAAATGTAGTTATTGACTTGCTTTAACTTCAATAAAAACAACCCTTCTGAATAGTTCTGGATTGTAAGGGCTTGTACAGTATAACGCTTGAGCAAATGAACAGATCGGGGCTACCATCAACAAATAATCTGCTTTGTCTCTCTATATACAGCAGATTGCAAGTGAGTGAGGTACAAAATCCAGGACCGATCGATCGCAGATAAAGAGTTTCTACCTCCTGCCTTCTGCCTCCTGCCCCCTGCCTCAAAACCTGTAACTTTGTACTTCATGTGAATGAAAACTGCTGTATGTCTTGTTCAGTGAACTAGGATTTCAGATATCCTAGCAAGGTTTCGGCGTAAAGTTTGGGATCGCGTAAATACATCAGGGGGCTACCGTGTAAAACCTTGGTGAGCGAATGTCCAACAAGTCGGGCAGTGTCCTCAATAAAAGGCACGAACATGGTGTCTTCCATTGCCCACATTAGCAAAGTCGGAACCGAGATCAGTGGTAAACGGCTTGTTTCATCGTACCTCAAGACTGCTTCTATTCCCTCGTAAGTGCGCTCTTGCCGAGACATCACTTCTTGGAAATAGATTTCAAAGCATTCAGGGGGTTCACCAACACATAGTGATTTTATCCGTTGCCAATTGGCGCTATAGTGGCTCCCATCCTCTTTTACTATTGGTGGACCGTAAAAGAATGGTGATTGGCGTAAATCTTGGCGTGCCGCTTCGTCTTTCCAACGAGGCATTCCAAAAAGTACCAGCTTTTTAATTCTACTTGGACAAATAACCGCCGCTTCACAAGCAATTGTAGCTCCGGTACTGTTACCCACCAGGTAAAAATCTTCAACTTTTAGTATGTCTAGTACCTCAAATAAATCTGTAGCATACTGCACAATATTCCACTGAGTGGGCGGATTTTCTGATTCGCCTTGCCCAGGAGTATCTAGCACAATTACCCGAAAATGAGAAGCTAATAGTGGTATGACTCTAATAAAACTACGAGAAGAAAAGTAAGTTTTATGGGTGATTACTAGTGCCGAACCACTGCCTGCCGTCCGGTAATGCACTTGACCCCACGGTCTATCCACAAAGCCTCTTTTAACTTTGATTGCCTGTTCTTGAATCATCTTCTATTGTGTGTACAGCAGCCCTAAAGAAATTATTTGGTGCAACAGACGTATTTTTGATTTTGTGTGGGAATGTTTACTGTAGAGATTGTTAGATGCATTTTGGTAAGTTATCTTCTCATCTTACGCTTTTTTGATTTACGAATATATTGCCTAAATTGTTAATGCGTAATTCTTAGTGGCTTAAATGCAAAACAAGACTGCACTACTGTGTAAACTCTTTTATTATTAAGATTGACATGAATAGTTATGAGTAAAACTCCCCGGATTGCTATTCCCCTGGAAGTAAAGAAATATGTCTGGCAACGTGACAAATATCAATGCCAAAGCTGCGGTAAAACTACACTAGAAACTAACCTTACCATTGACCATATCATTCCCCTCGCACGTGGGGGGCAAAACGATATCAGCAATCTACAAACCCTTTGCATGACTTGTAATCAGCAGAAAAGTGACAGCATTGATCCCCGGTTTAGACGCCATTTTGATTTCTAGTGATTCTCATGTGGATGTAATACTTTTATGGGGCACATAACTGTGTGCCCCCTACTCTTATAACAACTTATTTGAAATCATACTGACATCAACAGCTAACTTTTTGCCCAATTTGAGCAACTGACGGCACTGATGAATATCTTCTTCATTGTTAAGAGTGGTGATGCACAAAGGTATTATCTGATTGTGCAGACAGCTGTAATATAATTCTTGGGATCGATGTAGAGAAATATTAATATCTAATTGATCCCCGATATCAATCAATCGCTCCAACTGTTGGATATCTGCATCAAAACTACCGTTGGCATCGTGCAACAATTGCCAAAGCGATCGCACAATTAACTGTTCTAATATTTGCTTGCCGTCGGGAATATTTAGCCGACAACGCAGATGTTTTGCTTCTGTGGCGATCGCTTCCAATTCTACTATGTGATTCCAACGCATTTGGGGATCGGCGATATCTTGCTCGAGCGATCGCAATCTCATTAGACATCGATGCCCTAAAGCTATGTCTGCCGCTACCTGCAATTCTTGCGGAACTGGTATTTCATCGCGATGAAACGCCATCAGTACCCCATAGTTATCACGGTATACTTGCGTATAAAGTTGTCCTAAAGGTGTCAGTGTTTGCTGACTCAACAGCCGCATAATTCGATGGCGTTCTTCAGCAAAGAGATTTTCCAAGCTGAAAGTATCTTCACGAAATAACTGCGTCATGGCCAAGATAGTATGAGCCGCACTCGCTTGTTGCAGTGCCCTAAACAGCTTTTCTTTTAATTGGCTGTAGTCACGCCGTCCAGTAAATTGTTGAATGCAGCAGTGGAAATCCCAACCTCCTAAATGCAGAACAGCGAATACCAAATGCTCGCTCTCCCAAGTAATCTCTGATACCAGCTTCAAATTCCCTACAGCCAGAGTTAGCGATCCCATGCGTTGGAGTTGGTAATCTAGCTCATTGGCAGTGTAGCAATAAACCCGCTTTGTATGAGTCCCCACTACCGAGTGCTTAGTACCCAGTGTCGATCCCTGATTCGTAAACAAAGAAGTAATCGCGTAATGGGCTGCAACTTGTTTAAAACCAAGTTGGGCAGTGAGTACTAGTTGCCGATAAATGTCCCCACCATGCTTGAACTGTTCGACATTACTGGGGGCTAAACCAAGACGTTTAACAAACCCCTTTTCCAACTGTACTCCAGCCACTTCCCCCGCTAATTCCAAAGCACGGGCGGCGTAGCGGAGAATCTGCGTCCCCTCTGGACGGGAAATTTCTTCAAAAAACCAGCCACAACTAGTGAACATCAACAAAGCATGACGTTGCATTTCCAACAAGCGTAGGGCGTCAACTTGTTCGGCGGCTGTTAGTTTGTGGGTTTGATGGCGGGACAGGAAACGGTTGACATTGGCACTTGTGCGATCGCGCATCACTTGAATATATTCATCGCGTGCTTGCCAGGGATCGCGAAATAACAGTCTGCCATATTCTTCGTACACCTCAATTAGTTGATCCCGTAGCCAATTGAGAGCATCCCGCAATGGACGACGCCATTTCTGATGCCAAGCACTACCTTCTCCACCACAACCACAGTTATCCTGCCATCTATCTACACCGTGGGCGCAACTCCAAGCTGTGATTGGCTTTAATTCCACTTCCCAAGTAGGAGAATTTAAGCTCAGATAGTGAGCGAAGTTCGTTACCGTCCAACCTTGTTGGGGAAATTCTCTTGTGAAGGCGTAGGCTAAAGTTTTTTCAGTTCCTTTCTTGTGATGTCCAAAGGTTTCCCCATCCGTGGCCACAGAAATCAACTGTGCTGGACGATGATCCCCACGTACAGCCGAACCGATACGTCCAGTAAAGTGACTGGAATTATAAACGACATCACTAAAACCCATGTCTCGCGATATCGGGCCATCGTAAAAGAAGATATCAATATAGGGTAATCCTTGCCGACTCAGATCGTTGGAGCGATTGGGGATCGTACTTAAAAGTAAAGATGAAGTCTCCAGTGTAGGCTTCAAATAACAACGATAGGGACGAGTGGGATCGATCTGACTACCACCAACTTCGTACCATTCAGGACTGGGATCATCTTTAGTAGGGAAGAGACGACAACGCTGTGCCTGAGACGGTGCAAGGATCACGAAGCGAATACCTTCAGCAACTAAAGCTTCTAAGGTAGGGTAGTCCACACCTGTTTCTGCTAGCCACATACCTTCGGGATCGCGTCCAAACCGGGAGCGGAAGTCTTCTTTACCCCAGCGAATTTGGGTATATTTGTCACGTTCGTTCGCTAGCGGCATGATGATGTGATTGTATACTTGCGCGATCGCATTCCCATGACCGTGCAAACGCTCTCTACTCTTGAGATCCGCCTCCAAAATCCGCTGATAAACCTCCAGATCGTAGCGTTCTAGCCACGACATCAGCGTTGGACCGATATTAAAACTAAAATACTCATAATTGTTGACGATCCCCATCACTTCGCCTCGGTCATTTAACACTCTGGCAAAAGCATTTGGGCGATAGCATTCCCAATGAATCCGCTCATTCCAGTCATGGAAAGGTGCAGCGCTCGGTTGGCGTTCAATCGCGTCCAGATAAGGATTTTCCCTCGGTGGCTGGTAAAAATGACCATGTACCGTCACATAAACACCATTAGCTGTTCTCAGGGGATCGACAGAGTGAGTGTTGTGGGAATCTGAATGTGATGTTGACGTTGAGCCAGAGCTAGCTGGCATTTGAGTAGCAGAAGTCATGTATATTTATCCAAAAAAAACTTGTAGTTGCACCAATAAATGGTGTGCATAAACCTTTCTACAATGGTTTGAACACGAAATCCGGTATAAACAACAACTATGAAATACAACCAAATTTTTAAGAAAGCGATTTTAGTATAGTGGGAAATCTGCGTTATCGCACAGCCCTTTCCCTGAAGGCTTCAAGTAATTAGCCATTTTACGATGCCTCAGTTATGGGTTTTCTCGTTGGCAGCGCCAATCAAAAACTTAATTGTCTTTTAATATATTAAACTCGATTTTTGGTGTAATATCTTGAATCAATTTCATACTTTTGCAACGAAAGATTACGAAAACTCCTTAAATTGTAATCTTCTTTTACAAAGATAGTAGTGAATTGGGTATTGGGGACTGGGGACTGGGGAGATGAGGAAATGGGGAGATGGGGAGATGGGGGAGTGTGGGGAGTGTGGGGAGTGTGGGGAGTGTGGGGGCAAGATTTCTTCTCCATCCTCCCACACCTTCCACACTCCCTGTTTGCCCTGTTTGGCCAATGACTAATGACCAATGACCAATAAAAATAAAGTTCTGTAAAATTTCTGAATTGGTCTACAGACCCTTGAGAGTATCGTATGGGAGTTATCACTACTGAGTGATGAGTAACAGCAAAGAAAATAAGTAGCTAGGCATGAATTAAGTTAAAGTTCGTAGTTGGCGCTTTAGTCTAACTACAAGCTATGAAGTATCTTCAATTAGTTATGCTCATTTACTTAAGACCATTTGTTTACTCCTCATTCTTGTGTCTTCATTCAAAACTCAGGACTCAGAACTGGGGACTGGGGACTAGTATTGTTACTCAGCACGGGCTAAACGCCCCACTACCGCTAACAAGACTCAGCACTCAGATAGGATACCGTCAACTCAAGGTGACAAATGTTAGTTAAAAACATTTTTCTTTTCGTTTTATTACTGTTTATCCCAGTTTCCTTAGCAGCCCACTTTCTGGAGTGGGGAGAATTGCTAGTTTTCGTTATGGCTGGATTAGCGATTTTGCCTTTAGCAGCTTGGATGGGAACAGCCACAGAAGAAATTGCTGTTGTGGTTGGGCCAACATTGGGGGGGTTGTTAAATGCTACTTTTGGCAATGCTACAGAACTGATTATCGCCCTAGTGGCGTTGAAAGCTGGGTTAATAGATGTAGTCAAAGCCAGTATTACAGGGTCGATTATCAGCAACTTACTACTGGTAATGGGTTTTTCGATGCTTTTGGGAGGGCTACGCTACAAAGAACAAACATTTCAGCCAATTGTAGCGCGGGTGAATGCTGCTTCGATGAATTTGGCTGTGATTGCCATTTTGTTACCCACAGCCATGAACTACACTGCTACAGGAGTTAACCAACAAACGCTGCAATATCTTTCTATTGCTGTTGCAGTGGTGTTAATTCTGGTTTATGCCCTAACGCTGCTATTTTCCATGAAAACTCACTCTTATTTATATGATGTGGGTGTGGCAGAAGCAGAAGAAGAGGTAATGTCTCAGGGCAAACCCAATATTGTGTTGTGGGTTGGTGTGCTGCTAGTATGTACCTTGTTAGTGGCAGTTGAATCAGAATTGCTGGTGGATTCTCTGGAGGTGGCTACATCCCAGCTTCATTTGACAGCACTATTTACTGGGGTAATCCTAGTTCCGATTGTGGGTAACGCCGCCGAACACGCCACAGCAGTCACCGTAGCTATGAAAGATAAAATGGATCTTTCCCTTTCTGTAGCTGTGGGATCGAGTATGCAGATTGCCCTATTTGTCGCCCCTGTGTTGGTGATAGCAGGATGGGCATTTGGTCAGCCAATGAATTTAGATTTCAGACCTTTTGAATTAGTAGCTGTGATTGTATCTGTGTTGATTGCTAATACCATTAGTTCCGATGGTAGGTCTAATTGGTTGGAAGGCACTTTATTGTTAGCTGCTTATACAGTGTTGGGGTTTGCCTTCTACTTCCATCCAGTTATCGATGGTATGGGGTAGCGAGCTAAAAGCGATCGCTCTAAGTTTAACCCAAAGCCATCCCGATTAATTATGGGTAATTAGACAACTAATTACCTATTCCATAAATATAAAATAATTACTAAAAATTCTCTTGAAGCTATCCCACTATTCTAAAAATCCCTACTTCTTTTCGTAAAATGTGCTTTAAAACCTTGATTTTTCGTTTTTAGTTCTCAATCAGCTTAAGTTTTGCAACACAAATCTTATTAGTGGGATAGGTTCTGAAGTTTTGTGCAATGCTGATTCACTGATGTATTCTTTTGTATCTTCTATTAACCCATCTTGAAGCTCACCTGTTTTTACCCAAGGAATTGTTCCAATATAATATTCTTTATTGTTTCTTAAAGGTGTTGTACCGCTACAAGTCTCTGCAAATTCTCTGATTTTTTTAGTTTTCCACTTCTGAGCTTCTGGACTATTGAAAACAGCACGGAGATAAGCTGCGGGAAGTTCTTTAGCGGCTTCTAATTGTGCGACCATATTTTGTCGAGCTTTCTCAACTAACTCCAACTGCTCATCTAAAATAGCTGTAATGCGCTTTTGCTCACAAACTGTGGGTATAAATATTGTTAAATCTTTTTGAGCAGTAATACCTACATAATTTCGAGTAGCTTGCCTTGATTTTTGGATAAGCTGTATTTGAAAGCTTTCATCTTGAAAAACTAAATTTAAAAATTTAGCATCTAAAAGTTGTTGATTTGGACGGTAATAAGTGACTTGAGGAGATAAAACAATCTGTTGGATAACAGTAGGAACAACAGCAGTAAAACCAATGTTACCCTTATGAGTTATTAAAACATCTCCTCCTTTAGCAAACCCAATTCTCAATCCTTGCGCTCTTTCAGGAGTAATGTATTTGCAGTTGCTCAAATCAAGCTGACCATGTTTTATACAATTTGCTGTAACAAATGGAATTCCTCGTTTAACAAACTCACTTTCTCTAGGATGAAGTTCACCATGATTTCCATCTTGAATATCAATAATGTAACCAAGCTTGAGCCACTCTCCAAGTGTCTTTTTCTGCCATTTCTTAGCTTCTGAGTTAATTTCCTTAACCTGAGTCACCCCGCAAAAATCCTCTTTTTAATCTCACGTAAAACATCTTTAGGCTTACCCAAAACCTTCAACACATCTAAATTTACCTTTAGAGTTTGAAAAATTAGCTCATTCTCCAAAGCTTCTATTCCACTACTGATAAACTGCTGCAAAAATGCCTCAACAGCCTTCGCAGTCTCTTCTGGCATACCGTTGAGCCAATCGGCGTGCTTGTAGTTGAAAGCTTGGGCGCGGTCGCTTTTAGTTTTTGGTATCAAGCCATAAGCTATATCCGCTAAAACATCATACAGGTCATAGGCTGCTAATTCTGCGACTGTCGCATATTCTTTGGGTGATATACCTGCACTCACCAACTCCGCCGACAGTTCCTTGCGGGTTTTGGGATTAATCCAACAAGCCCGAAAATCTTCTATAGTAGGCACTATCTCAACTAACTTAGCGGCGATGCGTTCTTTATATTCCTCAACAGAGATTTTCTGCTCATCACCATCTATCTTGGCACGCATAAAGCGATCGCCTGTGGTTTCTTCAATCCATTCGTCGCGGTCTGCAATTTCAATTGCTAGTCCAGAAGCTTCCGAACTTCTATTCCTAGAATTGTTATTGGGAGTTCTTAACTTGGTAAGAAAGCTTTCCCCAAATAGTCTAGTAGCATCGGTATAGTCGTAGACGCGAAACATTAACTTACCTTCAGCTAAACGTGTTCCCCGCCCTATCATCTGGTAAAAAGTAATTGGCGAATTAATTTGATTGAAGAAAACAATATTACGCACTACAGGTACATCAACCCCAGTAGTCAATAAATCAACTGTTGTAGCTATAAAGTAAGAACGGGAACTTCCTCGAAAATCGGGTAATCTTTCTTGTCCGCCACCTTTATCAGTACATTTAAAAGCGTAGGAATCACAACGCCTGTGTTGATTCTGCTCACACCACTCAGCGTAGAGATTTCCCATGTTAGCAGTGACTAAATCAGCATGGCGATCGCTATTACAAAAAATAATCGTTTTTTGTTCTACTCCACCCGTTTCTAGCAAGTACTGAAACAAATCCTCACAACGTCGCCTTTCAAAATTGGGTAACATCAGGCGAGTTTTTAAATTCCCTTTTTTGATCGGCCTGCGTATCACTGATTCCTCAACTGCTAATCCTGTCTCAAAATCTACAGGATTGCTTGCCAAAATATCTTCAATGGATAGTTGAGCCAAATCAAGTTTGATTCTACCTTCCCGAATTTTACACGCTGCCAAGTAACCATCTTCAACACCTTGGAGCATATCGTATTCATATACTGGCTCACCAAAATACTGGATATTATTTGCTGTTATTTGTTCATCTGCTATGACTTCTGCTGTTGTTTGAGTAACTTCAATTACTCTTGGTGTGGCTGTTAAACCGATTTGTACTGCTGCCGAATTGCGTTTGAGAATTATTGACCATTTACCCCATGCCGAGCGATGGCACTCATCAATAATAATGTGACTAAAGTAGTTCTCAGGATAATTTTGAATAAGGAAACTAGCATCATCATCATCTGCTACTCCTAAAGTGTGATAAGTAGCAATGAGAACTTGAGCGTTCTTTTGATGATTCTTAGAGTCTACAACAGCAGCATTAGCGCCAAAAACATTTTTAAAAGCTCTTGATGCTTGTTCTCGTAGTTCAATGCGATCGCATACAAAAAGTGCCTTTACTCGTTGTCCTGTATCTGCAATCCGTTTTAACAAATGCACTGCAATACGAGTTTTACCTGCTCCTGTAGCCAAAGACAGTAAAGCTCGCTTGGCGGTACTTTCTACTTCACAGCGGGCAATTTTTTCCAACACAGCACGAATTGCAGCATCTTGGTAGTAACGAACTGTTGAATCCCCAGCCAGTTACATACGGAGTCAATAACGGTTGAGCCGCAGGGCTGTCTAACTTAAAGCCAACCCATTTTTCATAACGAGAGCGTAGAGTTTCTTGATTTGGAAACTCAGATATTGATTTTGGGTTGGACGTAATCCCACTCATTTGATCAAATTCTACAAACCGATGTCCATTGGTAGAAAAAACTACAGGGACATGAAGACGTTGAGCATATTTTTTAGCTTGTTCAAGTCCGAGAGTAGGTGGAAATTTTTCTGCTTTAGCCTCAATCACTGATACACTAACAGGCTGTTTTTGAGGAAGAGGCTGAAGACGTAAGACAATATCTGCTCTACCTCTTTTGCGCTGACGAGGGACACCGTTAATAATTTCGATAACTCCAGCTGTTACCTCTCGCTTGATAAAATTTTCTGTCCAGCCTTTTTTGTAGAGTGCTGGATTAATTTGCTTGGCTATAGTGTCAGCTTCATTAAATTTGCTATCTTCGTCGACACTTTCTCCACTAAACAATGTATTTGCTCCTCAGTGAAATGTTGCTCCCGATCAACTTATGTTTCCCTATTTACAGCCAACATTAATAACTTGGAGTTTGTAAAGCTTCAGGATAAACGCACGGAATTTATGAAACCTTAATGGATATGGATAAGGATATTATCGCTCGTACCAATTGTGTCTTAAGTACTTTTACTCTGTGACAGCTAGTAAAGGACTTTACGAGCCAGTAAAGAAATTAATTGTTTTTGTACAAAATTAAATCTGATAGCACGCCGTCAAAGCTACCGCCAAAGCATCCGCAGCGTCATCCGGCTTGGGAATCTCATCTAAATCCAACTCCCGCGCTACCGCTTCTTGCACCTCAGACTTATCAGCATTGCCATATCCTGTTAAAGCTTGTTTAATTTGAGCAGGAGTAAATTCTACATAAGGAAGCCGACGTTGCCCCAACACTAACATGACTACGCCCCGCGCCTGTGCAACCAGGATAGTACTTGACATACGATAGAAGAATAGTTTCTCGATCGCCACTAAATCTGGTTGAAACTCCTCCATCAAGGTGTGTAAATCATCAAACAAGGTGGATAATCGTTGTCCCATTTCTACATCTGCTGAGGTTTTTATTACCCCAAAATCCAGCATATTTACTGTAGTTTGTGGCATTTTGTGAGGAATTTGTGTGCAAGTAATTACCCCAAATCCTAAAATTGCCAGTCCTGGATCTAATCCTAAAATTCGTTTTTCCATTAAATTCACTCTTACCAAGCCAAGATATTGTTTAACTGGGAATACTGGCAATCTTGACGACTTGCTTTTAGTCTACTGGAATTAAAAAATATAATAGTTTCACTCGTGGTATTTGAAACCAAGTGGTGTAGATTTTCTGTTAATTATTAGTTTGTAGCACTGCTGTGAATCAGGTATGTCAATTGGTTTTCTCAGACAAGCCCTCAACGCCCTGCGAAAGCAGTCGCCCTCTCGTACTTCCTATCGGGTTAACCAGTGGTTTAAATGGTTATCGCCTGGACTATCAATTAAACGTTGGTTTTTAATCAGTATTGGGGGTGTACTGCTAGCAATTTTAGGGTTAGCGATTTGGATTAAGCTGACCCCAATTTTTTGGATGTTCGAGTTGGTTAGGGGTTTTTTGGGAGTAATCACCGACATCTTACCCAACTATATCAGTGGGCCTTTGGTGCTGCTTGGTGGCTTTTTGTTGCTGCTTTGGGGACAAACTCGCACCGTCGGCTCAATTACTAAGGTATTAAGATCCGAAGGTGAAGAGGAACTCATTGATGTTTTGCTGGCGCATCGTCGATTGTACCGAGGGCCAAAAATAGTAGTAATTGGTGGTGGTACGGGTCTTTCTACGTTGTTGAGGGGATTAAAAACTTACAGCGCTAATATTACTGCCATCGTCACTGTAGCTGATGATGGTGGATCTTCTGGGCGATTGCGCCAAGAATTTGGCGTGCTACCACCAGGGGATATTCGCAATTGTTTAGCAGCTTTAGCAGATGAAGAAAAGTTATTAACAGAATTATTTCAATATCGCTTTCGTGCGGGAGATGGGTTGACGGGTCATAGTTTTGGCAATTTGTTTTTAACAGCGATGAGTGAAATTACTGGAGATTTGGAACGCGCAGTTGCAGCCAGTTCCAAAGTGCTAGCTGTGCGGGGACAAGTACTACCAGCAACTCTGAGTGATGTTCGCCTTTGGGCAGAATTAGCCGATGGTCGCCGCATTGAAGGAGAGTCTAATATTCCCAAAGCTGGCGGACAAATTGTCAAAATTGGCTGTATTCCAGCTAATCCCCCAGCTATACCAGCAGTTATTAAAGCACTTAAAGAAGCAGATTACATTATTATTGGTCCGGGTAGCCTTTATACTAGCCTGATTCCCAATTTATTAGTACCAGAAATTGCCGATGCGATCGCCAAAACAAATGTTCCCCGTATATATATCTGCAATATAATGACTCAACCAGGCGAAACTGAAGGATATACTGTTGCCAATCACATCCAAGCAATTGATGCCGCTTGTGGAGATAGACGACTATTTGATGCTGTATTAGTACAGAAAAAATCTCCCTCTGAGCAATCACTCATCCGCTATGCTCAACAAAATTCCCATCCCGTTTTTTTAGATAGAGAAGCCGTAATTCAGTTGGGACGGCGAATTGTCCCAGCTAATGTTTTATATGAAGATGAAACGGGCATTATCCGTCATAATCCGCAGAAATTAGCGCGAGTGTTAGTGCGGTGGTACGGTAGAGCTAATCATGGAAAATAATCATTAGTCATTAGTCACTTGTGAAATAACCAATGTCCCATGACCAATTATGAAAGTTTTTCTTCCAGATACAGAAGCTACGCTAAGTTTGGGTATTACTCTCGGTGAATCGCTAAGCCCTGGCAGTGTAATTTTACTAGAAGGTGATTTAGGCACTGGCAAAACTACCCTAGTTCAAGGTATTGGCAAAGGTTTGGGAATTACTGAACCGATTGTCAGTCCTACTTTCACCTTGATTAATGAGTACACCGAAGGACGCTTCCCCCTTTACCACTTAGATTTATATCGCCTAGAACCGCAAGAAGTTCCAAGCTTGAATTTAGAAAGTTACTGGGAAGGTGTTGAGGTTACACCAGGAATTGTGGCCATTGAATGGGCACAACGAATGCCTTACAAGCCAGATAGTTATCTGAGCATAGGTTTGACACATGGACACCAAGGCGGTCGCCTTGCCGAAATCATCCCATTCAATTGTACGATTGACAAAATTATTCCTGCCATTTATAGCAGAATCCATAGAGAAGTTTGAGCGTCCGAAGCAGGCGATGGAGACTTTTCTTTGGGACGCTATGCAAACAAAGAGTCAGAATTCAGAATTGAGTATCAATAGGAGTTCTACACTCATCCTATCTACCACTACCACGCTCACCACTGTAAATCACTAACATTGTTATCTCAACCAAAAATAAACAAGAGAATTGTTCAACAGCAGATATACGGTTCAGTTAAAGCTAAAAACACCAGACAAGCAGCTTGAATTGCAATACGCTTCGGTTAACTTTTTTAATCTGAATAGTATTGAACCTACAGTGATTTTTACCTGAACTGTATAAATGAATTCAGAATTAATGTTTACTAGCTTTATTCCTATAAAATCAGTTAAAAACCTAATTTTGACGGGTTATGACTCAAGCAAATGGGAACTGTTGTTGGGTTAAATGCGAAGTTTGACAGAACTTAGTCAGCTTGGTCGATCCGAAAGTTCTCTACTGTCATTTTGAGAACTCATCTAAATTATTTAGCAGCTAAAGCTAGTACAGAAAAGTTAAACAACAATCAAGTTTTGTATAAGTTGTTTAACTTGTCCTGATACTTAGTATTCCCAAGTTAAGTTCACAATCTATACATAAAATTAAACTATTTGAGATTTTTTATTATTTTTAGTTAACAATAATTTTTTGTCTTTACATCTGTAAATAACGCTAAATTCAAAAATAAATAAGCAAGAGTTATCGTATTCTTACGCTATTTTCTGTAGAAATACGATAACTTTGAGAATAATTTGCTTGACATTAGTATGCTTACGTGGATGCACTAGTTATCTCTAATGAAAGAGGCGATCGCCTTTTTCACTTGCGGCCCATTTCCATCTCTTGTATAGTAACTACAACCTTTATCAATGAAAGCAGATGTAGTATCTATTAACTGCTCAATAATTTCTTTGCGAGCATTATCTATTTCTTCATTGACATTTTCATGGGTAAACTGATTTTTTCGTTCCTCTCGCCGTAATAAAATTCGACTATCTTTATAAGTCTCATTTGGCTTAGCTTGAAATCTCTCGTTTAAATCAAATTGAAGACGCAAGTAACGTTTAGAATTGTATCCACCCATAATCTGACGGCAAATTGTACTACCAATCTCAGCTGTAGGCTCCATAAAAATATCAGTCAGATGTTCTGCCCAATCTATGCCTCTCCATTTTTTTACTTGTTCATATTCATATGGTTCACCAGTTTGACCTGTACCAATAGAAAGCATGGAGATATCTTCTAGTCGTAAATTCTCAAGTTTATATTGTTGCTTAATTGTTTGAGAAACTGAATCAGATTGACTTACTTTCAAAACTAGACTCAGTGCTGCTAGAGATGGATTATTAGCACCAACTCCCCCATCAATATGTGGAAATACCCAATCTCCAAATTTTTCTTTATCAACAGACTCTAATTTATAGGGTGGAAAGAAAGTAGGAGCCGAAGCAGAAGCGGTGCATATCTCCCATAAATAACAGTCATCATACCATCTATCCCCCATATCTGGGTGACAATTGGTAAAAAAGGTTGTATTGCGATAAAGTGTATCGTAAGCAAGAATCAAAATAATCGGGTTTTGAATATCTTTAATTTTTTTACTTTTATATACATTTTGGAGAACGTTAATTATACCATCATGAGAATATTTAGATGAAGAAAATACATCAAAAATAGGTTTGATAATTGATGGCAAGTTTTTATAGCGGTCTTTTTTATTCTGGGGGAATATATCTTTACCTCTCTCTCGATAAAGTTTAATTAGTTCATAACTATCTTTGCCTACAGCAATACCTGCCGTTAATATTGAACCAGTAGAAGTGCCTGCAATCATGTCAAAGTATTCCTGTAAAAACTCTGCTTTACCTTGAGTTCTAATTTCTTGTTCCACTTGTTGAAGTATCCGTGCTGCAATAACTCCACGAATACCACCACCATCTAAACTTAGAATTTTGAAAGACATAGATAATAATTCTCCTTGATTTTGTAGTTATTAATTCGTAATTAAACCAGTTTTAAAACTGAAAATTAGTCAAAGCCAAAAGAGTAAAGCAACAGATATTTACCCTTAGCCGCTTCACTTTATCTGGTGTTATGACTTTGCCTTTTGTGACTGCTCGAACAAGTCAACCGAGCAAACAAGGTCTAGTTGTATACAAACAGGTGAATAGACAAACCATTCAAAATTGAAAAAGCTTACTTAATAAGCTTTTTTAATTTTGAATTATGCACAGGAGTACTAACCTTGGCTTCGGTCAATGAAAATCTTGCCGATCCAAGTATGACTTTAATGTATAATTACTTATGTGTTACGTAAGCTTAAATAAATATTTGCTACAAAAAAGTTAAAGCTTGACCCCGCACTTGGGTATTTACCTGCCCTTTGTGATAAACAATCTCACCACCAACAATAGTGGTTACAGCCCAGCCAGTAAGGTTCCAGCCTTCAAAAGGACTCCAACGGCACTTAGTTAATAGTTCCTCACGCCGGACTGGACGGTATGTGTTTAAATCTACAAGTACTAAATCAGCATCGTAACCAGGAGCGATCGCGCCCTTATTAGGAATACCATAAGCCACAGCTACAGCTTTGGACATCCAATTCACAACTTGGGCAATAGTACATTTTTCCTGCATCGCCGCAGTTAACATCAAAGCTAGGGAAGTTTCTACCCCAGGCATTCCCGATGGAGTATTGGGATATTCTTGTGCTTTTTCCTCTAAGGTGTGCGGCGCATGGTCTGTGGCAATAAAATCAATTACACCGTCGCGCAAAGCTTGCCAGAGGACTTCGTTATCGTGGGGCGATCGCAAAGGTGGATTCATCTGTGCTAAAGTACCGATCTGTTCGTAAGCGCTAGCGTTCAACAACAAATGCTGTGGCGTTACCTCTGCCGTTACCCAACTCGGTTTATCGTGACGCAGCAACTCTGCTTCTTCGCCTGTTGACATATGCAGAATATGTAGACGACGTTGATATTTTTGAGAAAGTTTTAATGCCAGTTGAGTTGCAAGCATTGCTGCTTGATTATCCTGAATTTGGGAATGAACGGCTACATCGTGAATATTGGCAAATTCTTGGCGTCGTTGGTTGATTCTGGCTTGGTCTTCAGCATGAACAGCAATCAAGCGCGAGCCTTTAGCAAATATACTCTCCAGTGCTGTTTCCCCATCAACCAGCAATTGACCATGCATCGACCCCATAAAAATTTTAATACCTGGTGTTGGCTGAGCTAGAAGTAAATCTGGTAGATTATCTGCTGTTGCCCCAATAAAAAAGCCATAATTAACCAAGCACTTGTTGGAGGCACGTTCTAATTTATCGTCTAAAGCTTGCTGTGTTGTTGTTAGGGGGCGGGTATTAGGCATTTCCAAAAAAGAAGTGACTCCTCCTTTGGCACAGGCACAACTGGCAGTGAACAAATCTTCTTTGTGTTCTAGTCCTGGTTCGCGGAAATGCACCTGCGGATCGATAACTCCTGGCAACAAAGTTAACCCTTGTGCGTCAATTTCTGTGGCTACTACCGTTTGGGAGATTTCTGGCGCAACTTCGACTATTTGGCGATCGCGCGTCAACACATCCCCAATCATCAGTTCACCATTGGGTAGGACAATACGAGCTTGGCGAATCAGTAAAATTTGTGGAGATGACATGGGGTTTAGCAATTCCAATTTAAAATTCAAAATCAGCAAATGTAATATTGGCAAGCATTATGGCTACTTGTGGAATGTTTTTTTCACTAACAGCAGCTTATATATTACAGACAACTATGCTTTTAGGTTAAACTTAGTCGCGTTCTGAGTGAGGAATTTTTGCGGAGCGTTAAAAAAAAGTTTATTTTTAATTTATGAAGAACCTCGTGAAAATCCCAATGTAACTAGGAAATTAAAATAAGTTTTCCGTTAAGATTAACAGGTAAAATCTCCCTAGTCTAGTTAGTTACCTACCTCTCTCTTATTTAAGTAATTTCATGCATAATCAAGTGTCTGATAATAACTCTAGTCAACAACCCGATAATTCCTGGATCGCAGAGCTAGGTAGAACAATTGTTTTGAGCATTGTTTTAGCTCTGGGAATTCGTACCTTTGTTGCTGAAGCACGCTGGATTCCTTCTGGCTCGATGGAACCAACTCTGCATGGTACACCGAATCAGTGGGAGGCAGACAAAATTATCGTCGATAAGTTGAAGTATAAATTTTCAAATCCCCAGCGGGGAGATATTGTTGTATTTTCACCTACCCAAGAGTTACAAAAAGAACAATATCAGGATGCTTTCATTAAACGTGTAATCGGCTTACCTGGAGAAAAAGTACAACTCAAGGATGGCAAGGTCTATATCAATAACAAACCCTTGCCAGAACAAAATTATCTTAGCTCAGGGCAGACTACAGTTATTGATGTTTGTAAAGACGCTCCGCAACCGCGCTTTTTGGCAAAACCTCAAACCATACCAGCGGACTCATATTTAGTACTAGGTGATAATCGTAACAGTAGCTATGATAGCCGCTGTTGGGGTGTCGTCCCCCGCCAAAATATTATTGGTCGTGCTGTATTTCGCTTCTGGCCTCTGAATCACATCGGAGGAATTGATAAAACACCACTCTATCCACAAACTCCGTAAACGCGTCATTGGTCATTGCTCGTTGGTCATTAGTCATCGATCTAAATAAATGACAAAGGATAACTGACTGGTATGCCCAGTATCAACCGTAAGATGATTGTAGAGGCTAGTGTAATACTAGTCTTGCTGACTTTTGCTGTGTATATCCTAATTTTTACTGAAAGACGCTGGATTCCTTCTGGTGCTATGGAACCGACTCTGCATGGTACACCAAATCAGTGGGAGGCAGATAAAATTATTATTGATAAGTTAAAGTATAAATTTTTTCAACCACAACGCGGAGATATTGTAGTTTTTTCGCCTACAGAAGAGTTGCAAAAAGAACAATACCACAATGCTTTTATTAAACGTGTAATCGGCTTACCTGGAGAAAAAGTACAACTCAAGGATAGCAAGGTCTATATCAATAACAAACCTCTCTCAGAAGAAAATTACCTTAGCTTTCCCCAGAGTACATTGATTGATGTTTGCTTATCAGGGTCGCAACCACCTTTTTTGGTAAAACCTCAAACTATACCAGCAGACTCATATTTAGTACTAGGTGATAATCGTAACAATAGCTACGATAGTCGCTGTTGGGGTGTTGTTCCCCGCCAGAATATTATTGGTTGTGCTATATTTCGCTTCTGGCCTCTCAACCACATTGGAGGAATTGATAAATCACCACTGTATCCATAAAAAATCAAAAAAGAATTGGTTCTTTAATACCTGTGACACTGAAGTTTTAATTAACCATTATGACTTGGCTCTAAAATTAAGGCTAGAAAGCTAAATCTTATCCCGAAGCATCAAATAGTAAGAAAAACGGCTGTTATTGTTATCCTGCAAGAGTCTTAATGATATAATAATATATTATATATAATAAGTATTTTATAATAATATTAAATGTTGAGTAAATTTTTTGATTTTACTGTGTATTTTTATAAAAATTTAAGAATTATTTTTGTACAAACCTAAAGGTTTTAATGGGTGCTAATGGCAACCTGAATTTTATAATGGCATACTGTAGCTGTATCGGTAAATTTTATGTCGCTCCTAGAAAATCTGCGGAAATATTGCCGAATAAAACAGAGCAAATTAAGGTGTAATCATCAACTCTGAAAATTTATATGTTGGAGGAACTCAGCCAGTCAAAAAAGTATATAACTTAAATTTAGTATGTTTTTATACTTTAATATAAAAAATATCTCATAGATAAAATTCTGGCACGCCGTAGTTATCCTGAAATAGGATGTAGCTAATATGGCGATAACACCCCTAGTACACTCTAGGGAAGAATCAAAAAACAATGTTATCCAAACTTCAGCCTGTCAATTCTGTCAATAGCTTAGTTAGCAAAGTCTATGCCAAGATGCCCATGAGGTATATTCTGATTGTGCCCTTTATATTGCAAATTTGTGGGGCAGTAGGACTTGTGGGTTATCTTTCCTATGAAAACGGGCAAAAAGCGGTAAAACAGCTTGCTGCTCAATTACAAAATGAAATTTGCGATCGCATTGAACAGCATCTCGATCGCTATTTAACAACTCCCAAGCAAATCAATCAAATTAATTTAGATGCAATTGAGCTAAATTTGCTCAAACTCTCTAACTTTCAAACTACCGGAAATTACTTTTGGAAACAAATGCAGGTTTTCAATATTGGCTATAATAACTTTGCCAATTCCAAAGGTGAATTTATTGGTGTTGAACGTTTAGATAATGGCAAGCTTTTAATTAATGAGGTTACCGAAAAGCATGGCACAGGTAAACTTTATGTTTATACTACAGACAACAAAGGAAATCGCCATCATTTGCAGTCAGTTAAAAATTATGACCCTCGCCAAGAAGCGTGGTACACAGATGCAGTCAAGGTAGGCAAACCAGTTTGGAGTCAAATTTATCAATGGGAAGATAAACCAGAAATTTTATCCATATCTTCTAGCTATCCTGTTTACGATAAAAATCACAGACTGGCTGGAGTGATTGGCATTGATTTAATATTGTCACAAATCGGGAATTTTTTATCGAAATTAAAAAGCGGACACTCAGGTGAAACATTTATATTAGAGCGTTCAGGATTAATAGTAGCCTCTTCGAGTGAGTCACCATATAGTATCATTAATGGTCAACCGAAACGTATATCGGGATTAGATAGTCAAGATTCATTAATTAGACTTACAACACAATATTTAATTAAACACTTTGGTAGTCTTGGGTTTGTTACAGGAAAAAAACAGCTAAATTTTTCAGTCGATGGCATAGATTATTTTGTGCAGGTAAAAAATTGGCAGGACGACTTGGGTTTGGATTGGCTAATCGTAGTAGTAATCCCTCAAGGCGAATTTATGGAGCAAATTAACGTCAATACCCATACCACCATTATTCTGTGCATAATTGCTTTTTTAATAACTACAGAAATTGGGATTTTGACTGCTCGCTGGGTAATTAAGCCGATTCTGCAATTAAACACATCAGCCAAGAAAATCGCTGAAGGTGAATGGGAGCAAACACCAGAAATTAATCGCTCTGATGAACTAGGGGAACTAGCCAAGTCATTTGAAACTATGGCTAAGCAACTCAAAGCATCTTTTAATGTCTTAGAAGCAAAGAATGCCGAGATGCAAGTTTTAAATCAGGCACTATCTGAAAGTCAAAGTCGGCTAACTCAATTTTTAGAAGCCATGCCAGTAGGTGTATTTATTATAGATGCTCAAGGTAACCCTTATTATACAAATGAAATTGGCCAAGAAATTCTTGGTCAAGGGACAATAGCAGAAGTTACCCCAGAACAATTGTCAGAAGTATATCAAGCTTATCTTAGCGGCACAAATCAACTTTATCCTAGCGATCGCTTGCCAATTTTAAGAGCATTGCAAGGAGAAAAGCTCAGAATTGATGACATGGAAATTCGCCGTTGTGACAAGATTATTCCCATTGAAGTTTTGGGAAAGCCAATTTATGATGAATCGGGGAATTTGGCTTTTGCAATCGCCACGTTTTTTGAGATCGGCCAACGCAAACAAGCAGAAAAGTTATTAGCAGAATACAATCTAATCTTAGAGGCTCAAGTCAAAAAACGAACTGACGAATTTCAGCAAGTTATTGAGCAATTGCAAATTACCCAAGAAGAGCTGATTGAATCCCAAAAAATCGTCGCCCAGGAAAAACAAGCAGCCGTTCGCGAAGCAGCACGAAGCGCCGCCGCCAACCTAGCCAAAAGTGAATTCCTCGCTAACATGAGCCACGAACTGCGTACCCCACTTAACGCTATTCTCGGTTTTACACAAGTCATGAGCCGAGATTATTCATTATCCAACGAACATCAAGAAAACTTGGCGATTATTAATCGTGCTGGCGAACATTTACTAAATTTAATTAATGACATTCTAGAAATGTCCAAAATTGAAGCTGGTAGAATCAGATTAAACCTGAGCAGCTTTGACTTAATTCATCTGCTGAAGAACTTAGAAGAAATGTTGCACTTACGTGCCGCATTGAAAAACTTAGAATTAGTATTTGAATATCCGCCAGACCTTCCTCAATACGTAGAAACGGACGAAAATAAACTGTTTCAAGTCTTGCTCAACCTCTTGGGAAACGCCATCAAATTTACTGACATTGGCAGGGTGACACTGCGGGTGAGATTGGAAACTGGGGAACTTGGGGCATTAGGAACATGGGAACTGGGGACGCACGGATACTCTGACACAGAGAATTCTTTCACTGCGTCCCCCCCCCACCTCGTCACCGCGTCTTCTTCATCCGCCCAATCCTCATTATCCCTTATCCCCAGAGGCAGCCCCGAGTTCCCCAATTCCCAATCCCTGATCTTTGAAGTACAAGACACTGGTTGTGGTATTACTCCAGAAGAAATTGATTTGCTGTTTGAAGCTTTTGAGCAAACCGAAATCGGCAGAAAATCCCAACAAGGTACAGGACTAGGCTTGACCATTAGCCGCAAATACGTGCAACTGATGGGGGGAAATATTACTGTCAGCAGTACTCCTGGTATAGGTAGTACATTTACTTTTAATGTTCAAATTGCTCTGGCTTGTCCTAGAGTAATGCCGATAAACCAAAATAAATACCAAAATCTTGCTTTAACTGCTACTGAAAAAGCATACCGCATCTTAGTGGTTGACGACTCCAAAGAAAGCCGCCTGTTATTAGTAAAAATTCTCACATCTATGGGTTTTGAAGTCAGGGAAGCTACAAATGGTATGCAAGCAGTTGCCAGTTCGCAATCTTGGCAACCACATTTGATTTTCATGGATATGCGAATGCCAATCATGAACGGCTACGAAGCCACAAGAATCATTAAATCTCAAGAATTGGGGTATGGAGAATGGGCTATGGCACATGGGAAAGAACCTTTGTCAAGCCAGGCCAGCTCGCACAGTCCAACACTAGTTGCTAGTCACTTGAGTGGCAATCAGTCCTATGCAACGGTGAATCCCTCTTTTTACGATCCAAAGTTCTTAACAGCCTTAGCTCCACGTTGCGACTTCCCTAGAAAAACAGAAGATTGCTCTGATAAACGCACCATTATTATTGCCCTAACTGCTAGCGCCTTTGAGGAAGAACGTCAGAGAACTTTATCCATTGGGTGTGATGATTTTATTCGCAAGCCATTCACCCAGGAAGTATTATTAGAAAAACTGAGCGAACATTTGGGTGTAAAGTATACCACCCAAATACAAACCCCAAACACAGCAGTTGTCGATCAATCTACACAAATGTTTAGCAGTGTTGCTGAACTCGTGAGCCTTCTGTCACAGATGTCGCCTGAGTGGCTCCAACAGATACACTATGCCGCAGCCAGTTGTAGCGATGACCTGATTTTACAGTTACTCAAGCAAATTCCATTAGATAAAAGTCAAGTTTTCCAAGTTTTCAGGGATTTAGCAAATAACTATCAGTTTGAGAAAATTATGGAATTGACTAGAACATACATAGAATGAATTACGAGCATTTAGACCCTTATAAAAAAGATATTTTGATCGTTGACGATATGGCAGATAACCTGCGGGTTTTATCTTCGATATTGACAAGGGAAGGGTACAACGTTCGTAAAGCTTTGAACTGGCAAATGGCACTGACAGCAACTCAAACAGTATTACCCGATCTAATTTTGCTCGATATTATGATGCCAGAAGTAGATGGCTATGAAATTTGTCAAACCTTTAAAGCTTGGGAGCTAACAGCCGATATTCCAGTAATTTTTATTAGCGCGTTGGATGATGTTTTTGACAAAGTTAAAGCCTTTAAGGTAGGTGGCGTAGACTACATTACTAAACCTTTTGAATTTCAAGAAGTTTTAGTGCGCGTACAAAATCAACTGGCATTGAGAGCGGCGCGATTAGAAATATTGAAACTAAATGTCGAACTTGAGCATCGGGTAAAACAACGTACTTGGGAACTAGAAAATGCTTTGCAAAAACTTCATGAAGAAATCATTTATCGCCAGAAATTACAAAGTCAAATCCTAGATATAGCGCTGCATGATTCGCTGACTGGTTTACCAAACCGAGTTTTATTTATTAGGCAACTCAAAAATGCTCTAAACCGTGCTAAAAAAGAATCAAATTATCAGTTTGCTGTACTTTTTTTAGACTGCGATCGCTTCAAAGTGATCAATGATTCTCTTGGTCATTTGGTAGGAGATGAATTGCTGATCGCCATTGCCTGCCGTTTGCAAACATGCCTAATACCTATTGATACCTTAGCACGACTAGGCGGCGATGAATTTGGCATTCTTCTGGAAAATCTTACAGATATCAATATCGCAATCCAAGTTGCTGAACGCATTCTGCAACAGCTATCACTTGCTTTTAAACTATCAAGATATGAAGTTTTTATGAATGCTAGTATTGGTATTAGTTGGGGCAACAAAGATTACGATCGCCCAGAGTATTTACTGCGGGATGCTGATACGGCAATGTATCGTGCCAAGGCTCAAGGAAGAGCAAAATATCACGTTTTCGATCCAGCAATGCATCAGGAAGCTATTCACCTTTTAGAGCTAGAAAATGACTTGCGAAGGGCTGTAGAAAGGCAAGAATTCCTTGTTTACTATCAGCCAATTATTAGCTTAACTACAGGAAGAATTTCTGGATTTGAAGCCTTAGTGCGCTGGGAGCATCCGATTCGCGGTTTGGTTTCTCCTGTAGAATTTATTCCTGTAGCAGAAGAAACAGGTTTGATTAGTGCGATTAACACTTGGGTATTACAGACAGCTTGCCATCAACTAAGCGTCTGGCAACATCATCCAATAACACCAAAATTCTTAACTATTAGTGTAAATTTGAGTGCTAGATTATTTTCACAGCCAAATTTGGTAGATCAAATCGATAGAATAATTTCTGAAAATAAAATAAATCCAGAATATTTACAATTAGAAATTACAGAAAGTGTAATTATGGAAAATACTAATGCAATCAAAATAATACTCGAACAACTAAAGCAGCGAAAAATAAAATTGATTATGGATGATTTTGGTACAGGATATTCCTCTTTAAGTTATCTCCACAGCTTTCCTTTAAATGCATTGAAAATTGACAAATCATTTGTAAAACGTATGCAGGAAAACGAAGAAAATATGGGATTAGTTCCAGCGATGATTGGTATTGCTAACTCAATGGGAATGAGTGCGATCGCTGAAGGCGTTGAAACACAAGAACAGTTAGCCCAATTGAGAAATTTAAACTGTGATTTTGCTCAAGGATATCTGTTCTCTAAACCCATAAAAGAACAATTGGTTCTAAAGTTACTTGAGGCAGCACCTCAATGGTAGCTATCAAATAGTGCCTAAAGAAACTTTATTTTTGATGCTTGATAAGCTCGTCTTTGCGTGCTATCTAGTATACTGCGGTAATCGAGCTTTTAGCTTTGCAAAGCTGCTAACTGAACTAATAGCTTTGATTGTCTGTAAAACTCTCCAAGCAATGTGGAAGCTAAACTATAAAAATAACTTTTTTGGCAAAATTGAGCCAAATTTTCTAAGTGATTTAAAATCAGCATTTACTATCCAAAATTATTATAAGTATAGTTTCTCATAATGTATTTCAATCAAACTGACGATTATAAAAGAAATATTTTGGTGGTAGATGATACCCCAGATAATCTGCGGCTTTTGTCGGCAATGTTGACTGCACAAGGTTTTGAAGTTCGCAAAGCCTTAAATGGCAAAATGGCACTGACTGCATGTCAAATGGTTTTGCCAGATGTGATTTTACTTGATATTAATATGCCTGGTATGGATGGCTATCAAGTTTGTCAACAACTCAAAGCTGACGAGAAAACTTGTGAAATTCCTGTGATTTTTATTAGTGCCCTTGATGATGTTGTAGATAAAGCAAAAGCTTTTGATGTTGGTGGCGTAGATTATATTGCCAAACCTTTTCATGGAACCGAGGTTGTATTGCGAATTGAAAATCAGATTAATTTACGTTTACTACAAATTAAACTGCAAGAAAAAAATTTTTTGCTGCAAGAGGCTCTTGACAATTTGAGATCTGCCCAAGTTCAACAAATTCAAAATGAGAAAATGGTAGCTTTGGGGCAGTTAGTAGCTGGAATTGCTCATGAAATTAATAACCCGATCGGTTTTATTTATGGAAATCTTCAATATGCTAGTCAATATGTACAAGACCTAGTAAATATCATTCAGGTTTATCAACAAGAATATCCTAAACCGACGCTAAAAGTTCAGCAAATAGCTCAAGATATAGATCTGAATTTTGTAATTAATGATTTGCAAAAGCTGATAGACGCAATGAATAGAGGTTCTAATCGCATTCGGGAAATAGTACTAGCATTACAAAACTTCTCTCGACACGATGAATCCCAAATCAAGCGAGTAAATATCCATGAAGGCATCGAAAACACTTTAGTGATGTTACAGCATCGACTGAAGGAAACAGCAGACCGTCCCGCAATTGTTATAATTAGAGATTATGACAACTTACCTCCAGTCAACTGTTATGCAAGCGAACTAAATCAAGTATTTATACATCTATTGAATAATGCCATTGATGCTTTAGAAAAGGGAGTAGGAAACTCAAAGACGCCTTTGGGGATAAGGGGTAATGGGGAATCGGAAGATGAGGAATTAGCTAGGGGGGAAGAAAGTACTAAAGAGGAATTTTCCTCCCTGCTAAGAACTCCCAGCCCAATGCCGCATGACGCCAATTTGCACAAGTCACCAGACCCGCCCATGCAACTGGCTCCCTCATACTCCATGCCCAATGGCCTACTCCCCACTCCCAAAATTCGGATTTACACAGAAATGACAAACTCTCATACGGTCAAAATAGCGATCGCCGATAACGGTTGTGGTATAGATGAATCATTGCGATCGCGTTTATTTGACCCATTTTTTACCACAAAACCTGTGGGTAAAGGTAGTGGATTAGGATTGTCTATTAGTTATCAAATTATTGTTCAAAAACACCGAGGAGAGATTACCTGCACTTCATCTGCTGGACATGGAGCGGAATTTGCGATTGAAATTCCTATAGAACAATTTGAGCCTTAATAGAAGAATCCACAATTCAGGTGAAATCGTCCACCAGTGTGTTTCCCATCAGGGACAATTGATAACATTCTCTTGCCGTTCAAGATAGTATAATTACTGGAATTTGACTGTTAGAAATTTGGTTCTCTAGCTCAGTAATAAATTCCAGCCCGTTTAAATTTGGTAATTGATAATCCAACAAAATCACATCCAGAATTTTTCCTTGGCAAGCTTACAGCGCTTCCTCCCCAGAGTCAAAGGTAGCAAATATCATAGGTGTAGCGCTCGTCCTACTCCACTAAGCGTCGATATAAAGCTTTATCTTCGCCAAAGTCTTCTACAAAGATACGGTTGTTGAATGAAACATAGGGAGTGGGGAGTGAGCAGCAGGGGGAGAATAATTCTTAATCAAAGACGCTTTGCCTCCAGCTTTACTCCTAACTCAACACTTAACACTCAATACTCTTAATGCCCCGAATCAGGAAATCCGGACTTTTTATTGATTACACACTACTATTTTTAGTCGCATAAACGCATAATAGAAATGTGACTGATCTGTTCCCCCCTTTAGAATCTCTCAAACAAGGTCACTGGTTCAAGCTCATTTGCGGAGCCAGTTTCCAGCATCTGCCGGCAGTCAGAAATTTAACGTTAGCCTACACTTTGGCAGGCGCTGACTGTATAGATGTCGCAGCTGACCCAGCGGTGATTGCAGCAGTGCAAGCAGCGCTACAAGTAGCCAAGAAATTGGCTAGGGATGCCCAAGAGCGTGGCTTTGGCTATAAAGGCAACTCACCCTTTTTAATGGTCAGTCTCAACGATGGAGAAGACCCCCATTTTCGGAAAGCAGAATTTAATTCTACTCAGTGCCCTACAGACTGCCCTAGACCCTGTCAAAGGATTTGTCCGGCACAAGCAATCGTGTTTAATAGTATAAAAGAAAACTTTTCAGGAGTTATATCCCAAAAATGCTATGGCTGCGGTCGTTGTATACCAGTTTGCCCATATGATATAATTTATACAAGTTCGTATATCTCAACGCCGGGAGCGATCGCGCCATTAGTAATGTCAACGGAAGTAGATGCCGTAGAAATCCATACAAAAGTTGGGCGGTTGGCAGAATTTAAGCGATTGTGGCAAGTAATTTCACCGTGGGTGGATCGACTAAAGGTAGTAGCCATCAGTTGTCCCGATGGCGAGGGAATGACTGACTACCTCAAAGCGCTATATGACCTGATTACCCCACTCAAGAGTGCTTTAATTTGGCAAACCGACGGTCGCCCCATGAGCGGTGATATTGGCGATGGTACCACAATAACCGCAGTGAAATTAGGTCAAAAAGTTTTGGCAGCTAAGTTACCAGGATATGTGCAGTTAGCAGGCGGCACTAACAGCTACACTGTTCCCAAGTTAAAGGCGATGGGATTACTCAAAGAGGCAGGGGGGCAGGGGGCAGGGCGCACAGGAGAAGAAATTTTCCCCCTGCTAAGAGCTCCCTGCCCCCTCTCCTCTATTGCTGGGGTTGCCTACGGTAGCTACGCTCGTGTACTGCTGTCATCGATTCTCGAACAGTTAGAGAATAAGGAGGTAAGTAACACCGATATTAAAACGACAGTTTATCTAGAAGAAGATGAAATATTACTTTGGCAAGCTGTAGAGCTAGCCCATTCTCTCGTTTCCCAGATCAAGTCATAGCAGGAGTATTAACCCTCGTTCTGGACAATTATTTACTAAGGCAACTCCTGCACGCAAATGTCCTCACTATCTCTCAAAACGTCACATAGAAAGCATGACGATTACAGACGATCTCCAAAAGTTATTAGACATTTTGCCCCAAGACCTGCGACAAGTACTAGAGAGCCATCCCAAACGAGATAGTTTAGTTGAAGTGGTCTTGGATTTGGGTCGTCGCCCAGAGGCTCGCTTTCCTAATCAAGCTGAGTATCTGAGCGAAACACCCGTTACTCAAGAACAGATAGATGATTGTATTCAACGAGTTGGAACCTTTGGCGGAGATAATCGGGCAGGAATTGAGCAAACTTTACATCGGATCAGTGCCATCCGTAACCGCACTGGCAAGATTATTGGCTTGACGTGTCGCGTTGGTCGGGCGGTGTTTGGAACCATCGGTATGATCGGCGATTTGGTAGAAACTGGTAAATCGATTCTCATGCTGGGGCGTCCAGGTGTGGGCAAAACTACTGCCTTACGGGAAATTGCCCGTGTTTTGGCGGATGACCTCCTCAAAAGAGTCGTGATTATTGACACATCCAATGAAATCGCTGGGGATGGTGATGTTGCTCATCCCGCCATTGGTCGCGCTCGGCGGATGCAAGTGGCTCATCCAAATCAACAACATCAAGTGATGATTGAAGCAGTGGAAAACCACATGCCAGAAGTTATCGTCATTGATGAAATTGGCACAGAACTGGAAGCTTTAGCAGCTCGTACCATTGCTGAACGGGGTGTACAGTTGGTAGGTAC
This sequence comes from Nostoc sp. S4, assembly GCA_029379225.1. Taxonomy (GTDB): domain Bacteria; phylum Cyanobacteriota; class Cyanobacteriia; order Cyanobacteriales; family Nostocaceae; genus Nostoc. The sequence goes on from JAQYWR010000009.1 coordinate 58,049, forward strand.
TGCCCACGGTAATCAGATTGAAAACTTGATTAAAAACCCCACCCTGGCTGATTTAGTTGGGGGTATCCAAGCTGTGACTCTGGGAGACGACGAAGCTAGACGCCGAGGTTCTCAAAAGACTGTTTTGGAACGCAAAGCCCCTCCCACCTTCGAGATTGCTGTGGAAATGCTAGAACGGCAGCGCTGGGTAATACACGAAAGCGTTGCTGACACAGTAGATAATCTGTTGCGCGGTCGTCAGCCTAGCCCACAAACGAGAATCGTTGATGACCAAGGCAAAGTTGCCATTACACGGCAGTTAGCTGTGGTTAACGGTCGCGGTGGACACCAGGCGACAGGGGAGGAATCTTTCTCTTCAGCGCGACAGTCCACCGGCTGGCGTTCATCTGGACAAATGGTAGCACTGCCGCCGTTGCCTGTGGAACGGGTAACTGGGCGCAGTGAGTTTGACCGCTTGCTGGATGAATCCTTCAATTATTCTGAGAGCGTTGATTTGGATGGTATTAGACAGGCGGGGCCAAATGGTGAAGATTTGCCACTGCACGTTTACCCCTATGGTGTTAGCCGCCACCAACTCGAACAGGTAATCAGCGTGCTAACTTTACCCGTGGTATTGACAAAAGACATAGATAGTGCAGATGCGATTTTAGCACTGCGATCGCATGTCAAAAACCACGCCAAATTACGCCAAATGGCCAAAGCGCGTCATGTGCCTATTCACATGATTAAATCCAGCACCATTCCCCAAATTACCCGTGGCTTGCGGCGGTTGCTGAATATTGACGACCCAGACATGGCCGACGACCGAGAACTGCAACTGTTTTTGCACAGTGGTAGCGATGATGAAATGGACGCCTTGGAAGAAGCCAGACTTGCTGTAGAGCAAATTGTAATTCCCAAAGGACAGCCAGTGGAGTTATTACCTCGTTCTCCCCAAGTCCGCAAAATGCAACATGAGTTGGTAGAACACTATCGACTCAAGTCCCACAGCTTTGGCGAAGAACCAAATCGCCGACTCAGGATTTATCCGGCGTAACTTTATCCTAAACCCCTCTCCAAACCGAGAGGGGATTTTAATGGGAGACAAGTTGATGTCTTATAGAGAGTTTTCTCTGAGAAAAGTAAAACAAGACTTTAACCTTACCCTTGTGGAAGGCGGACGATTTTTGCCGCCTATAGAACCAATCTCACCTAGTCCTTTGTTGGCTGAATTTTTAGCAGAAAGTATTCAGTTAGCAATTGCAATGGGTTCTGAAAAAGCTAGATCGGAATTGATTATTAGCCCAATTTTGTTTGAAGTCCGAAAAATTCTCAACAGACAAATCAGCTTTTTTTCGGGAGAAGAATTTAACGTTGAACCAGAAATTGGACTCGCGGGATTTTGTGACTTTCTAATTAGTCTTTCGCCAGAGCAGTTATTTATTGAAGCCCCAGCAGTGGTGATTGTAGAAGCCAAAAAGGAAAATCTTAAAGGTGGTTTGGGGCAGTGTGTTGCAGAAATGATAGCTGCTCAAAGGTTTAATAGCAAAAACGAAAAACCTATTGCCACTATCTTTGGTAGCGTTACCAGTGGCAATTTGTGGACATTCCTCAAGTTGGAGGATAACACTGTAACTATTGATTTAACTGAATACTTGATTCCCCCAGTAGAGCAAATCTTAGGTATTTTGGCTTGGATGGTGCGATCGCAATCTCTGTAAAACCCAAGTGTCTGACTCATTAGCCATGCGCTGATTGCTCAGTTCTGGCTGCCAGCATTCAGCACGGTTTCACCAATTGATTACCCCCACCGCGCACCTAATAAAATTCCTAAAATGATGTTCAGGTCGTGTCTTTCCTGTTGCCCTACTAGGTGCGAGTTGGTACTGAGTAAACCTACATTTTGATTATTAGCTATTAACTGCGGCGGTTGAAGAGAATGAGGGTTGTAGGGACTGTAAATACCATGCGTTCCACCGTATAGAGAATGTGGGTTTTGGGTGCTGGTGAATGAGTAAATGCTACCGTAACTGCCTTGAGAATTGCAGATAGATTCTGGATGCGATATGTCTGAACTCAGTATCCCTAGATAAGTTCCATCGGCTGCAACTATTACCATTTTTCCATCTAGCGCGATATAACATTTTATGGCTTGAATAATATCCCGGCTATTCATAACTAACCCAGTTCATTTATCCCACTATATAGCTGATGTTCTGGATTCCCCCATTGGGGTGTTACTAGGTAAGTGTGAATTTTTTCAAAGAATCTTAATCTTAAAATTTTAATCCCTGAAAGGGTTTCTAATATCTCTGCTACAGATTTACTATTCGCTAGCATCTTGAGGATGACGCTGACGGTAATTCGCATACTCCAAATTGTCCGTTGTCCCAAGCAAACATTAGGATTAAGTGTGATGCGATCGAGTTTTTCTATGTTTCTCATCTGTGATTCGTTTGCTGTTTAATTATATTGCGATCGCTTTTTTATTTAATCCTTCACTAACCTAAAATATCTCGCAATTGTGCCACCATTTCAGCGCGATTTGCAACTTCCAATTTGCGAAACATCTTTTTCAAAGCTTGTTTAACAGAATTTTCTTGAATCCACAAAGTTGTACCAATTTCGGCATTTGTTAGCCCTTATGCTACTAGTTCGGCAATTTGAGTTTCACGCAAAGTTAAGCGATTAGCTACAGAAGAATTCAATTTTGTTTGTCGCATCTCGAATGTTGCCAAACACGCTGACAGATGCGTGCAAACAGCGCTTAAATCAGAAATATCTTGATGATTAAATGCTGGTGTATCACCCACACGGGCAAAATGAACTGCACCGATGAGACTACCACCGCCGACTATTGGGCCAGTCATAATGTGTTCGTGGTCATAATAAGCACAACAATTTTGAGAAAGTTCGCATTGCTTCCAACCACCTAGAGGTAAGACCATTTGTTCATGTGCTGGGGCATGGCGTTCAAGTACGTAGTGCATTACAGGATCGATAGCACGACCGACTTTTTCATATAGTTCCACAAAGGTATCAACATTGGGCATACCGTGGACATCTACTGCAATATAATGCGTTCCCAATTCATTCAGTAGATAAATTCCCCAACGCTGAACGCCAAAATGTTCGCCAACTCCATCCATAAACCGCAATCTGAGTTCGCGCTGATTGCGAGAAGCAGCTAAAATTTGAAATAAGGCATGAAGAGAATTAGCCATTGAAATTAAACTGTACTCGATCGAGGACTAGGCAGATTTGATTATCACTTTTACGATATTGCATAACAATCATTAAAAGAAGTTAATCGTGACAAATCAAGCTAAATATCACATTGGTCTACTTATTTATCCTGGGATGACTCAACTTGATATCACCGGGCCGCATCAGGTATTTGCGATGATGCCTGAGACTTGTGTGCATCTATTGTGGAAAACTTTACAGCCAGTCACCAGTAGCGAGGGGATGACGATATTACCTACAACTACCTTAGAAAACTGTCCATCACTAGATGTTTTATGTGTTCCTGGGGGTGCTGTGGGACAAGTGGAGATGATGCGGGATACCGAAGTGCTGGAATTTCTTCGCCAACAGGGGAAAACAGCAAAATATATCACCTCTGTTTGTACTGGTTCTTTGATTCTGGCGGCGGCTGGATTATTGCAAGGATACCGCGCTGCTTGCCATTGGGCATTTCGCGACCAGTTAGCAATGCTGGGGGTTGAGGTGGGAACTGATAGAGTAGTAGTTGACCGCGATCGCATTACGGGCGGTGGTGTGACTGCTGGTATTGATTTTGGACTGATAGTTGCTGCTCATCTGTGCGGTGAGGAAACAGCTAAGTTAATTCAATTGATGCTAGAGTACAACCCTGCGCCACCTTTTAATAGCGGTTCGCCAGAAAATGCTGGAGAAGCTTTAGTTGAACGGGTAAAAAAGTTTGGCGAACAGCTAATTGAAGCGTCCCTTGCACAGACAAAGCAGACGGCATTGATATTATAGCAGGAGGCAGGAGGCAGGAGGCAGAAGGCAGCTATGCTGGAGGTAAAACATTACTGTTCCTAACATTCAGGCTTGTCATTATGTCCTAACCTTTAATTCGCTTGCTATACCAATTGTGTGAAAAAACATAACTATGACTTACACACGAGTTAGAGAATGTCTAGAGTGAATTTAAAGCTAAAAACCCGGCTTTGATATCAAAACCGGGTTTTTAAGTAATTGTTAATTTAGTTCTGGGCAGTACAACAGGGCAATAGAGGCTTGTTTATAACTTCTTTAATGTCTACAGAATTTAATAAATCTTCCCAATATTTCTGCACTTCAGGGTCGTTAGGACGTTGGCGGCGTAAATTTGCTAAAGTTCTCAGAGCGTCTTCCCAAAATCCAGCTGTGGCAAATAAAACTGCACGATCCAAATCTGTGTTTGGTTGTTTGAGTTCAAGGGATAGATTTTCGTCCTGCGATCGCACTATCGTACCTTCTATGTATGAGTTTTTATCGGGGTTGCCAACATCGCAAATCATTGAAAAAGTCCAACTATATTTTTTGCCGATTTGTAAAGGTGACTTATCGGCAGGTACAGTTACATTAACAATACCATTCTGTGCAATCTGTTTAAAAGTTCCTTTGTATAAGGGGTCACTGCTATCGTCATCCTGTAAAACAAATTCTAATGCTTCTACTTTTGTAGAAGTTTGAGGAATGTAGAAATAGAATGTAGGATGTTCTGCTGTGGTTTGTTGAGCTTCCTTATTTGTTGGTATTAGAGGAATCAAAGATTCTCCAGTTTTAAAGCAACCTCCGCGTGTTCCTGCTGACCTGACTCTACCAGGTATACCAGGGACGAAAGCAATACGATTTCTACCACGTTGAATATAACTTGTAACATTTCTAATTGCAGTAGTAGCATATTTATCTCCAGGACGTAAGCGCTCTGCTTGCTGAAAATATCCTAAAGCTTTTCGATAATTTCTTCGTTTGGTTTCAGTATAACCAAGCACCATATTTTGAGTATAAGCAGATCTAGCTTGTGCCAATTGATAAACTGACTCTGTTGCTAATACCTGAGTCATGCCCAAAGGTTCAGAGGGCAGAAATGCTAAGGCCGCAAGCAGATAACTTGCCCAAAACTTATGTTTCATCATGTCTATGTCCACTTGTAGTATATGTTTGTGATTCATATAATACAATAGCGTAAGCGTGACAGTGACAAGGCTTTATGTGTGCTACTTTGTGGTCAGGCTGAAGTAGTTTTGTGAATGAATTTTAGATTTGGGATTGAAAATTTTTATACGCTGGGTTGTATTTTACATTCATCCCTAAAAGCAACTTGCTACCCCAGTGACTCGGCTTTTGCGGTTTGGGTTGAGGTTTGTACTTTTGACAGAACCCCCGGTACTTAGTAACAGATTCTTCCAATGTTCCCCCCAAAGACAAAAATGCTAGATCCCATTGGGTGAGTCCATCATCTGTCAACTTGTCGTGCCTACGCCCTTGCCAGTTCTCTTGCAAAAGTTAGCACGGGAGCAATTGCATACCTTATACATTCTTGATAAGCAACTTTTATTAACGCTATTAGCCTTTCTGTATCAATTTATGTTGACCAAGTGTAACAATTCCATTATATTAATTTACATAATTTAATAAATAAGCAATAAAAAAACCATGTACAACACTGTTAATAAAAACCGCATTCTCAACAATTACCCAAATGAACCCCAAGTGTACTGTGCTGAGTACCCTGCAACTTGGGAACAACCTAACTACGTGATACAAGGTGCAATTGCAACTATGTTAGTTACCGCTCTAGTTTTGGTTAGTTTTGCGGTTAGTTAAGATTTTTCGACAACGGTAACGGTATCTCCCATCGACATTTAAGCTTTTCCCCCTCACCTCGGTATTTAATGCCGAGGTTTTTGTTGTAGAATGCGAGGGGTAGCCCACCGCAGATATAACTTTTATTACAAGGAGAGTGAGAGAAGCGATCGCCTCTATTGAAAATTTAAGTTCTATACTCCCTTCTATACTCCCTATTAACTTCGATTTGACCCACAATGCTTGTTGCAATTTAGATGGGCGACAGTTTAACAAATTAAATTTGGCAATGCTCTACAATACCAATACATCCCGATGCATTATTAATGCGTTCCTCTGCAATGCCGATGCATTCCCATGCATTATTAATGCATTCCTCTGCAATGCCAATACATCCCGATGCATTATTAATACGTGCCTCTGCAATGCTAATGCATCCCGATGCATTGTTAATGCGTGCCTCTGCAATGCCAATGCATCCCCGTGGATTAACAAACGCTACGTTTTGATGCAAAACTGTACTAAGTACACTGCATCGTAAGCCTTGACTTTTGACTTCACAGCGGTACTAGCCCTTTACACCTAACATTTGCCTCCTAACAAGAGCATGACCAGATTGAACATCAAACCAATGAATATCCTCAGGAGGCAAAGCCAATGTAATATCCTCGTTGTTCCAATTTTGGTCTGTTGGCAACAAAGCGCGTACCGTAATTGGTTCGGTTTGTGAACCCTCTACTTTAACACTGACCAAATATTGCATACCCAAGTTTTCCACTAAATACACTCGTCCTCGGATAGTCTGGGTATCACCTGGTTGAGCAATACGGACATCTTCTGGGCGGATTCCCAAGATAATCTGGGGTGGTACAGTTGGTATATCTGGCAGAAGCACTTGGAAGTTACCCAGAATAGCGTATCGTCCCTTACAAGGTAGAGTTAGCAAATTCATTTGTGGACTACCAACAAATCCAGCCACAAATAGATTCGCTGGATGATTGTAGATTAGTTCGGGCGAGTCAAGTTGCTGGACATAGCCATCGTTGAGTAAAGCTACTTTCGTAGAGAGTGTCATCGCTTCTGTTTGGTCGTGGGTGACATAAACCACTGGGACTTTTTGATTTGCAAAAATTTGCTTGAGGTCGGCTCTAACTCGTTCCCGCAGCAGTGCGTCTAGGTTACTTAATGGTTCATCTAGCAGGTACACATTGGCATTACGCACTAAAGCACGACCGACCGCAACCCGCTGCCGTTGACCTCCAGACATCTGACCGGGTTTACGGTTCATTAATTCTTCTAGTCCTAAAACTTTTGCCACTTCTGCGACTCGCTGTTTAATTTCTGCTGATGGGATTTTTTTCAGCTTCAGTCCAGAAGCGAGATTTTCGTACACTGTCATGTGGGGGTAGAGTGCATAGCTTTGAAATACCATCGCGATGTTGCGATCGGCTGGTCGCTTATAGGTAACATCTACGTCTCCGATTACAATCTGACCGCGAGTAGGTTCTTCTAAACCTGCAATCATGCGTAGGACGGTAGATTTGCCACAGCCAGAAGGGCCAAGTAAAGTCAAAAACTCATCATTATCTACAGTTAAGCTAATGTCTTTGACAGGAATAACTTTAGAAGTATAAGTTTTATTCAAGTTTTTGAGTTCGAGTTTAGCCATTTTTCTTTTTTATCCTTTAACAGCACCAGCGGTAAGACCTTGAACAATCCGGCGCTGGAAAAACAAAACTAGTAAAACTAGGGGTAACGTTCCCAAAACGGTAGCAGCAGCGATCGCACCATAGGGAATTTCAAATACTGTTGCCCCACCCAATTGAGCAGCAGCAACGGGAATCGTCTTCAACTCTTCACGGGTCATAAATGTCAGAGCGAAGATAAACTCGTTCCAGGCAAAAATAAAGGTGAGAATTCCAGTAGTCACCAAAGCAGGAAGCGTCATCGGCAGCACGATTTGCCACAGAAGTTGAAAGGTGTTGTAGCCATCGACCCTAGCGGAATCTTCCAAGTCTTTGGGCAATTGTTGAAAAAAGCTTTTGAGTACCAGAATTGTCAGCGGTAAATTGATGGCAGTGTAAGGTATAATCAATGACAAATAGTTGTTGCCCAATCTCAACGCTTGAATAATTTCTAGCAACCCTAAGAACAACAGAATTCCTGGAAATAAGGTGACGATTAAAATACTAGCGAGAATAACTCGTTCGCCCCAAGGTCGTAACCGTGCCAAGGCATAGGCAGCAGGCGCTCCCACCGCTAAAGCTAAAGCTGTAGAAGTAATCGACACAAAGGCGCTGTTGAAGATGTAGTGCCAAAATGGACGACGGGTGAATAATTCAATGTAGTGACTGAAAGTAAATCGTTTGGGAAAATAGACAGTAGGGACGGCGGCAATATCCTCATTCACTTTAAAGGAAGTTAGTAATTGCCATAGAACTGGCGCTAGACTGAATACCACTACTAATACAATTGCGATTAGTAGCAAGATTTTTTTCAAAGATAACCAATTCCCTGTTCGTCCTGGAGTCTTTGAAACTGTTTGTGGAATTACACTCATCGGTTAAATGGCTCCTGTTCTGGCACGGTATTTATTGAGCAAGAAACTAGCGATCGCCACCGCAGCAATCAATATCAGAAATGTCACTACTACTAAAGCTGCTCCATAACCAAAATCTAAATAGCGCATCACTGTGGAATAGATGTACAGTGACACTACTTCAGTAGCACCACCAGGGCCACCCCCGGTCATTACAGCAATTAAGTCGAAAATTCCGAAAGCTTGAGCAAATCGAAATAGGACTGCAATCAAGATTTGCGGCAGCAGTAGTGGTAGGGTAATCTTACGAAAGCTTTGCCAAGCATTTGCTCCATCGACAGAGTAGGCTTCATAGAGGTCTGCTGATATTGACTGCAAGCCAGCCAACAACAGAATACTAATAAAGGGTGTAGTTTTCCATACATCAGCAAAAATCGCTGCCAGCATTGCCAGAGTCGGATCTCCTAACCAGTTAATTCCAATTTTAATCAGCCCCAACCGCCGGAGAATGTCGTTTACAACTCCAAATTGGTCGTTAAAAATCCAACCCCATGCCAGACCGATCAAAGCAGTAGGCAAAGCCCAAGGTAGAATAGCGGTCGTCCGCACTATGCCCCGTCCAAAAAACGCCTGATTGAGAACTAGGGCAATTCCTAATCCCAGCAGTAGTTCTAAGAGTACAGATGCTGTTGTGAACACAGTCGTCGCCCATAAACTCTGCCAGAAACGACCATCCCCCGCCATCCGCAGATAATTGTCTAAACCAGAGAATACGGGTTGTAACTCCGTTGCCAAATTCTTAGTAAATACACTTAACCAGAATGCTCGCAAAATCGGATAGCCAAATACAAATAATAGCAGCAGCAACGCTGGTGCTAGTAACAGCCAAGCCGTCTGTTGTTCCCTACCTCGGAGTGTATGCAGGTCGATCATAGTAGTTAGGGATTGGAGATTGGGGAAAGGATGAAGTATCAAAAAGGTTTTATCTTTTTCTTCCAGCTTCTAGCAGTCGTCGCGTTTCATTTGCAGCAGCTTTCATTGCTCGTTCTGGATTCATCCGATTGGATAGGGCGGCGCTGAGATAACGCTGCAAAATATCGGATGTTTGGGCATATTGGGCGATCGGCGAACGTAAAACTGCATTGTCCACGACCTCCAATAACTGCGGATAGTGAGAATATTTGGCAACAATCTCTGGATTTGTAAACAAATCCCGGCGACTTGGTACATAGCCTGCACTCAAAATGAATCGCTGCTGTGCCTTTTCACTGGTAAAGTACTCAATTGCTTTCCAAGCTTCTTGGGAATGTTTAGAAGATTTAGCAATCCCTATACCCCAGCCCCCCAAACAAGCTGCTCCAGTCTTGCCAGGAGCATGAACCATCGGTTTGATTGCAATTTTGCCTTGGATTGGCGAATCTTTTGCTTGAGCTAAAGGCCATGCATAAGGCCAGCTGCGTAAAAACGCTACTTGACCACTTTGAAACAAGCGTCGAGTGTCTTCCTCTTGATAAGTAGTGACTCCAGGAGGAGATACGCCTTGGCTGATAGTACTACGTAAAAACTCAATGGCTTGTAATGTTTCTGGACGATCGAGTCCGACTTCAAGCGTGTCGGGATTAACCCAGAAGCCACCAAAACCATTAAGGACTTCCACAAACATCGCCACAAGTCCTTCATATTGGCGACCTTGCCAAACATAGCCCCAATTCACCTTGTTTTGCTTCTGCAAGGTTTGAGAAATTTGCATCAAATCCTCAAAGGTTTCTGGTGGTTGCAATCCTGCTTCTTTTAATAAATCTTCCCGGTAGTAGAGCATTCCCACATCAGAACGCATTGGAATCCGGTAGAGCTTGCCTTGGTAACGTCCCCCTTCTACATCCTTGGGTGAGAATGCTGCCAACTGCTCTTTGGAAATGCGATCGTCCAAGGGAAGCAACCATTTAGCAGCAGCAAATTTGGATGTCCAAATAACATCCATATTTACTAAATCATAAGGAGATTCACCTAAAATAAAAGATGAGGTATACAGGTCTTCGAGCAAATTTGTCGCATTTGGCCCCTCAACCAAATTAATGCGAATACCTGGGTTCTCAGCTTCAAAGTCTTTAATTAAACCCTGCTTCCAAGGTTGGGCATCAGGGGCAGTAATCAGCATATTTAGGGTCACTGGTTGCTGCGAAAGTGCTACCCTAAACAAAATGATACTTAATAGAATTGTCAGAAAAATCCCTAGATGAAAAAATCTTTTTTGTATAATTTTTTGCAGATTTTTTATTGACTTTTGGTATAACATTGCCAATGCAGCGATTGCTAATGGTAATAATTAATTAATAAATAACAGCATAATACCTTAGAAAGGATTATTTTTTGTTAATTCCACTAGCTAAAATATTTTCTGAGTTTTTGACTGCATTATTAATCTGTTTGTCACAAATCCTGGCTAAATCATTTGTGAAAAGTGAAATCCCCGACTTACAGCAGATTGCAAGTGAGTGAGGTACAAAATGCAGGACTGATTCATCAGATATAAAGAGTTTCTACTTTCTGCCTCCAGCAAGAACTGCAAGAACTGCCTCAAAACCTGTAACTTTGTACTTCATGCAAATGAAAACTGCTGTATTATTCCCCTGTGTCAACCTGCCCATTGCCCACAACTTAACCCCATCGAAAGATTCTGGCAGTTCCTGAAATCTCACATTAAAGGTCAAGTTTTCAACACACTTGATGAACTGCGCGTAGGCGTAGCCCGCTGTAGGCATCGCCTCCACGAAATTCTTAGTCAAATTACGCCAGAGCGTGTTATCTGCTTGACTTCTTATGATTTCATTCTCAAAACTCTTTTCTATGCAGCTTCAATGTAAATTGATATTACAACACAAAAACAGATGCAGGAATTATAACTAATTAGGCGGACATGATATCAACTGTCAACAGTCAACCGTCAACAGTCAATACTCAGCGTTCCCACTGCCCCATATCAAATTTAAAAATCTACCCCTCGTTTGAGTTCTACACCTTGATTGGCATAATGTTTGTGGCAGTAAACCTCTGAATGAACGCTAGCTAAGTCGAAGTATGCTGGTTGGTTTTGGCAACGACCAGTGATGATAATTTCAGTGTCGCGGGGTTTGCGAAGAAAAGCTTGAACAATGGGTTCAACGGGGAGTAGTTCCAAGTCAACTGTGGGATTGAGTTCATCAAGAATAATCGTTTTATACAGCCCAGAGGCAATCGCAACTTTGGCAATTTCCCAACCCCGTTCGGCTTCTACGTAATCTAATTCTTGCCGGGAATTACGCCAGACAATTGCATCTCGACCGCAGCGTTGATGATCCACCACTTCTGGATATGACTGCTGCAAAGCAGCGATCGCCGCGTCTTCTGTATAGCCAGTACCACCTTTTAGCCACTGCATAATTAATACACGGGTAGACCCTGGATGATTGATTCCCCTACCGATTGCCTGCAAGGCTTTGCCCAAGGCACTCGTAGACTTGCCTTTACCAGCACCAGTATAAATTTCAATACCATTGAGTAAGAGTGCTGTGGCAGTTGGGTGGTGGTGCGGTTTCATTTCAGAGTGCAAATCTGCAATATCGAGTAACTTTTGTGGCGCGGCGCGTCCGGTAGCAATAATTTCCAACTCTTGGGGTTTGGATTTTAATGTCTTCACCACTTCATCTACTGGTAGCAAACCCAAATCGAGGACGGGGTTAATTTCATCTAAAACTACAACTGAATATAAACCACTGGCGATCGCACCTTTGGCGACATTCCAACCTCGCGCCGCTTCATCTATGTCAAAGGCGGTAATTTCTTCTGGACCAAAAAATTCGGCTCTCCCAGTGCGAACCTGGTCAATTAAATGGGGAAAGCCACGTTGCAAAGCTGCGATCGCCCCATCTTCATCATAATCACGTTCCGGCCCCTTTAAAAATCGCAGCAGTAAAACTCGGTTGGAATTACTAGGTATATTTATTCCCAAGCCAATCGAACGTAAAACCACCCCTAAAGCTGCCTGGGACTTACCTTTACCTGCACCATCATAGACGTGAATTTGACCAATGAGTCGTTCTTGACGCACTTGCGCCGTCCGAATACCGATGCCGTTCCTTATCATTTCTCGAAAATTTATAATATAGCAGTTTATAAACTAAGCTGTTACGCAAAGAAAATTGCACATTAACTAGTGAGGATCGTTAAGATAAGGTAGGATAGCGCAGCGTTAGCGAGTCCGCGAGCGTCGGCAGAGAGTAGCAGGGAAGAGGGTTTTAGCCTAGTTAATTTTTCTTCGCATAGTTTAGTTTTATTATGCTGACTTACTTAAATTACCAGGTTCTACTGGTGGCTTAAGTTTAGCACTTGTATTTTATACATCGATTACGCCATTGATATTTAGAATGAGCCATGAAAATGTCATTGTTTAAAGAGAATTAATCATGTCTGCAACAGGATATAGTGAAATACAAGACAGTTTAACAGCGATCGATTTGATGAAAACTATCTTCAGCCGTATAGTTGTAATCTGCACAATTTGTATTTTTCCGATTAAGACATTAGCAGTGTCAAAACCCACTGCGATTTTTCATGCATTCGATCGGCAGTATAGTGATATCGAAAAGGTTGTATGTGAAATCGGGAAGCAAGGATATTCTCACATTCAAATTTCTCCAGCCCAAAAATCTAATCCTGCCCCAGAATGGTGGGCGCGATATCAACCTTTAGACTACAGCATTATTGAAGGTAGAGGTTCGCTCTTTAATTTAAAAAAACTGATTAATCAAGCCCACAGTTGTCATGTGAAAGTGATTGCTGATGTTGTTTTCAACCACATGGCTAATTTAGATGGTAATGATGATTTTGAAGATTTAACTAAATTTCACGGTTTTACTTTAACTGACTTTAATTCAGACTCAAAGCGTCCGGGTAAAAAACCCTGTGACATTAATTATAACGATGGCAACAGAGATTCAGAAATTAATTGTTGGTTGGGTGGACTTCCTGACTTGATATTTACTAATAACGTTAAAACAATTCAAAAAGCTCATTTAAAGAAATTGCTAGATTTAGGGATTGATGGATTTCGATTTGATGCTGCTAAGCATATGCCAACAGATGTTGTTAAAGAGTATGTCAGCTATGTGGATCGAGAAAGTAAAGGAAAAGCATGGAATTATCTTGAGGTAATCACAGATAGCGATACTAGTGCAGAAAATTATAACTGGATTGCTGCTGTTACAGATTATGTTCTCTATAACTCAATGAAAAATGCCTTCAGTTTCGATGGAGATTTACGCTCGCTGCGAATTCCCATAGGCATAAACGATCCGCAAAGTGTCACCTTTGGCAGAAACCACGATAATATCCGCGAGATTAATTCAAGTGCCATCAACCCCTATAGCGATCGTTCTGACTCTTTCCTAGCAACAGCTTACGTCCTCGCAAGAGAAAGCGGCACTCCTTTAATACTGAACTGGGATAATAGAGATGCTTCTTTTATTAAATATGGTGTCAAATTTCGCCAGATTATCGATCAACGAGGAAATCAGAGAAAAAATATCAAAGAAAATGTTTTGGCAGCCGTTGATAGTCCGACTGTATTGCTAATGGAGAGAGGCAGTGAAGGATTTTTTGTTGTGAATAAAGGTGAGAATAAATTTAATGTTCCAGTACTGGATTTGACCTTGACAAATTTGTCAGGATGTTATCGGGAACTCCGTAATAATTTTACTGTTGCGATTGAGCGTCGCGAGGGCGGTAAAAAATTTATAACTCGTTGGGGAAGCTGGAATAGAGGTGGTATGGAAGTTCAAAAACGCGATGCGCTTTATTTTATTCGAGAACCTTTTAATCAATGTCAGCTGTAGAGGCTCCTTCTTGCTTGAAAGTCTTGTGTAGTCAGGATTATTACTTTTTTCTCTGGAGATAGTGATTAAAGAGCGATAGGTAGGAATCCACCTGCCTGCATTTTCCATAACCTGTGGTAAGCACCGCCTTGGGCCAAGAGTTTGGTGTGAGTACCATCTTCGATAATCCGACCTTGGTCGAACACCAAAATCCGGTCTAGATGGGCAATGGTGGACAGGCGATGAGCTACCACAATCACGGTTTTGCCATCCATTGCTAAATCTAGGGTTTCCTGGATCGCTTTTTCAGTAATCGAATCGAGACTGGAGGTAGCTTCATCCAAAATTAGGATCGGTGCATCTTTAAGGATTACCCGGGCGATCGCAATCCGCTGTCTCTGCCCTCCAGATAATTTAACACCGCGTTCACCCACCAAAGAATCATAACCCTCTTTCATCTTGACGATAAAATCGTGAGCATAGGCCTTGCGTGCGGCTTCAATTACTTCCTCATCAGTTGCATCTATGCGTCCGTAACGAATATTTTCGATCAATGTGCGATGAAATAGAGATGGATCTTGAGGAATTAAGCCGATCTGGGCATGTAGGGCATTCTGAGTCATATCTCGAATATTGACCCCATCAATGAGAATTTGTCCTGATTGGGAATCAAAAAGACGCAAAATTAAATTCACAAAAGTAGATTTTCCAGAGCCGGAAAAGCCCACCAAGCCCACACGCTCACCTGGTTGGATGGCGATCGAGAGGTTTTCAAAGACTTGTTTACCTAAGGTGTAGCTGAAATCCACTTGGCGAAACTCAATTTTACCTTGGGTGATGGAATGAGCGATCGCTTTATCGCGATCGATCAACTCATGGGGTTGAACAATTATGGAGACACCATTGATCACATTGCCGATATGTTCAAAGAATTCTATAAATCGTCGGCTCAAATTGCGGGCTTCACTAACGATCAACAGTGACAGACTAGTTGCCACAACAAAGTCAGCAGCAGTGAGCGCTCCTTGACTCCACAGTGAGAGCGAGTAATACAGGGTGCCAATTTTCAGAACCGCTGCTGAGATGAACTGAAACCAGCGAATTCGCTCCGAGTACCAGTTGGACTTTCTCACCTCATTGATTTCGCGCTTTAATTGCTCATTCAAATAGCGTCGTTCAAAACCCAAACGAGCAAACAGTCGGCTACTGCTGAGATTTGTCACCGCATCTACAATCATGCCAGTCGTCTCACTTCTTGCAGCTGCGGCTTTCCGGGAGTAAATTCGGCAGCGAGTTGCCAGCCAGAAAGAAATACTTACGAACAGAACTGCCCACACGCCCACGAATGCAGCAAGCGGAGGATAGGCACGATACAGTAATATTGCAGCGACAATATACACAACGATCAAGGACATAAATTCAGTAATTAGCATTTGCATCGTCTGGGTCACACCCAGAGAGGTTTCGCCGATACGATGCGCCAATGCCCCAGCAAAACTACTGCTCAGGTAGCGATGCGAATGGTACTGCAAGTAGGCGTATAGGGAGCGGACGATGTGCTGTCGGTGGATCGGATGGAGAATGGTCTGCAATAGTCCAGCCGATCGCCCGAATATCACTTCACCTACACTCAAAGCGGTGAATAGCATCAGCGGTTGGCTGATAGCATCAAGAATGGGCTTAATGTCACCAGTCGATCGCGTCACGCTCCTGATGATCTGGCCAATGGCATAGGGCAACATAATACCACAGGTTGCGTGTATTGTCTCCAGGATCGCCATTGCTACATACCACCAGCGGAACTGGTTAACGAAATAACAAATGAACCTGAATGGAGTATCAGGTAAGTTTGGCGCATCGGCAGCACGTTGAAAAGATTTGGAAAGTCTGACCTTTTTTGTCATAAAAGTCGTCGGAGTAGCAAGCTGTTTTGTAAAATAAAGGACAGCTCATCTAGCCGCCCTATGGCGTTAAATTACAGCAGTTTTCTCTTGCATGAAGTACAAAGCTACGGGTTTGGAGGCAGTTCTTGCAGGAGGTAGAAACTGTTTATGTCTGATTTGAATTCCTGCATTTTGTACCTCATTTACTTGCAAACTGCTGTAAGTACGAGAGTGAAAATTACTAGTCTTTAGTTTCTAGACCATAATTTCAGGCGGTGTGATTGCAGCATATAAATCCGGCGGAAGTAACGCATCATGAATGTTAATTTTCTTCGGTATGACACCTTCTTGAAAGAACAAATCTGCCACGCGTTGTTGTTCGGCAATCAGTGTAGGGCTAAGGCCTCTGCGTCCTGCGAAAGTGCGACGAGACATCACCCTCGCGGCTACGTCTTCATCAAGCTTTTGTTCAGTAATCATCAATTTTTTCACTTCATCTCGATTCTTATCTGCCCATTTATCGAGAGCCTGAAGTTCCTCAATGAGAATTTTGAGTATGCCAGGGTTTTCTTGGGCAAACTTCCTGTCAGCAATATAATAGCCACCAGGAGAATCTAGCCCAACTGCATCTTTGAGGACGCGAATTCGACCCATCTTTTCGGCGATCGCATAATGCGGATCGCTTGTCATCCAAACTGGAATTTTACCTTGGAGAAAAGCAGCTCGCGCCTCGATAGTTGGTATACTTTTGATTTTAATATCTCTGATAGTTAAGCCGATTGACTGCAAGGCTCTGAGAATAAAATAGTGTGATGCCGAGCCTTTTTGAAAATAAACTTCTTGCCCCTTAATCTCCTCAAATTTTTTCAGCGGTGACTCTGGAGGTACAGCAATCACACTACTTGTCCCTGTTGTTTTGTTTCTTTGCGTACCGACGACATAAACCAGATCCGATCCAGCTACTTGGGCAAAAATTGGTGGCGTTTCCCCTACCGATCCCACGTCAACTCTTCGGGCAGCCATTCCTTCCATAAGCTGAGGCCCTTGGACAAATTGCGCCCATTCCACCTTGATTCCCAGCGGCTCTAAGCGTTTTTCTAAGACTTTCCGATTTCTGACAAGATCCCCCGCAGTTTGATAGCCCATGCGGAGAACTTTACTCTTGATACCAAGGGAACTTGAACTATTAGTAGTATTATTTAATATATTTTGTTGGCTACAACTTCCTAACAGATATGCTAAAGAAAAACCAGATAGACTTGATGTAGCAACATTGAGAAAACGACGGCGTTTAATCATAGCTAATTTATTCATGAGATATTTTTGATTTCAAGGAATACTGTAATCATTAGTTATTAGTTGTTTGTCATTTCTCCCCCTACCTCCCCATCTCTCGGTTGGTGAGTTTCGACTACGCGGTAGTTAAGTTTCGACTTCGCTCAACTACCGCGAAGTCGAACCACATCTGCCCATCTCCCACACTCCCCAATCTCTAACGCAGAGAATCTCCCCTGCGATATTCGGCAGTAAGGTCGTCTAGTTTTTGTTTCAAATTGTCGTCGAGTTTTACTTCCACAGCCTTAAGGCTGTCAGCAAGTTGTTCTGGGCGGCTAGCACCAACTATCGGGGCAGTGATAATCGGATTAGCCAGAACCCAAGCTACAGCTAGAGTCGTGAGCGACAATCCGGCCAAGTCTGCAAGTGTGCGTAATTCTTCAACAGTATTAAACTCGCGATCGTGCCAATAGCGTTCTTGATAACGTTCTGCAACAGCACCCAAAGTAAAACGCGTGCCTGCGGTAGGGCCTTGAGCGAGATTGTGTTTACCGGTGAGCAGACCACCCGCCAAGGGATTATAAGAAATTACACCCAGTCCTTCTTCTTTTGCTAGGGGCAGTAGTTCTCGTTCGATTTCGCGGAACAGCAAGTTATAGCGAGGCTGAATCGAGACAAAGCGAGTCAGATTACGCACATCAGCACGACCCAAGGCACGGCTGAGTCGATAAGCTAAAAAGTTAGAAACCCCGATGTAGCGTGCTTTACCAGCACTAACTACCGTATCTAATGCTTCTAGAGTTTCATCAAGGGGAGTTGAGGCATCGTCAGAGTGCAATTGATACAAGTCTACATAATCAGTTTGCAGCCGTTTTAGAGAAGCATCGATTGCATCTAGAATATGTTTGCGCGAAGCACCCCGATCCCAAGGTGCAGGGCCAACCTGACCTACGCACTTAGTAGCCACAATGAAATGTTCGCGTTTGCCTTTGAGCCAGCGCCCAACTATTTCTTCAGTACGCCCAGCAGCCGATAGCCCACCTCCAAGTGGATAAACATCCGCTGTATCCAAAAAGTTGATTCCAGCATCAGCGGCGATGTCAAGGATCTGCTTGGAAGTTTTTTCATCAATCTGGAATCCGAAGGTCATGGTGCCCAGACAAAGGCGAGAAACGGTCAATCCGGTTTCACCGAGTTTAGTGCTTGGTAAGGTCATGGTGTTTGTTGTTGAGTTAAAAGGATTGGGGAATTCAATTTTAGATTTTGAATTTTAATCCAAAATCAAGTTCGGCTAATTACTTACAATATGTTGGTCTTTTTGGTAATTGGTAATTGCCAAGAGGTGAACAGTTATGTTTTTCTCCCCCATTACCCATTCATGCTGAGCGGAGCCGAAGCATTACCGACCCTCACAGATATCATAAGTATTCAACCGGACATGATATAAAATCCAAAATCTAAAATTCTTAACCCCCCTTATCCAGCAAAGTCATTTACACTACTGCTAAGTTCCGATCCACTTGTTGGGATTCGATGTTAGCTACCTTGGATTCAACTGCTGTTCCCTTGAAGAAGTCGGGGTTGGCTTGGGTGTAGAACTTGTAAGGATTAGCGAATACATAAGACTTAAAGTCGGCTTCGGAAATCACACCTTCTGTTACCAGATCCCAGCTTTCAGCCAAGGGAGAGGTGAGATCGGGCACATCCCAGTGACCAACATCTGAGGAATAGATGGCGTTGATTTTCACACCCAACGGATTAGCTTTATCATTGAACGCTGCGGCGATGGTGCGGTCGTCCGACTCGGAACCAAAGAAGAAACTATTCACCCAGCGATCGCGGATGTCTTCAATTGTTTCAATCCCTGCTGCGGCAAAATCGTTGAGTTCGCTAGCGACTGGCTGGCGGCTATAACGGTTAAATGAAGAACCTAATAAACTTTTGGTCAATTCTTCTTTGCTCAGAGAATACCCTTGAGTAATTTCGCCACCGAAACGCTCAAACAACTCGAACAATTCATCAGAATTTGTGAATTCTGGGTTGTAGTTTTCCAGTCCCTTGAGATTGCGTTTGGAGAAGCGATCCACCAAATGAATATAGACGTGGGCACCCCAGTCTGCACCTCCTTCTAGCATACCTACGCGCAACTGTGGGAATCGTTTGGTGACACCACCAAAGAACAATGCTTTGGCAAATGCTTGCGAACCATCAGCAAAGTGACCGATGTGGTTGTTCATGTAGTTACTGATGGAGGAGCGTCCAGTCCAACCCTGACTGCCATAGTGGGTAGTAACAGGTACACCTAGTTCGACGGCTTTAGCCCAGAATGGATCGTAGTCGTATTCGCTATCCAATCCGTAAAAGTCGATATAAGAGGCATACTTAACGATTTCAGGGAATTGCTCGGCTGGATATTTCTCGGCGATCGCCTTAATCGGTCGTTTCACACCACCAGGAATATTAACTACTTTTAAACCCAGTGTTTTCACTGCAAATTCTAGCTCCTCAATGGCTTCTTGAGGATTACTCATGGGGATACCAGCCACCGGTGTCAGGCGATCGCTATATTTCCGGTAGATATCAGCATGATAGTGATTCACTGCTCGTTGCAGTGCTTGACGGTTCTCTGGACTTGCGCCAGCCGGTGCTAAGACATTGTTGGGAAACAGCACCGAATAGTCTGACCCCTGCTCTGCTTGACGCTCATAGAGCAATGCTGGGAGGGTGTAAGTAGCAAGATCCAGCGTATTGCGAGTGACTCTTGCCCACCAAGGCGATCGAATTGTACGGTTGTGTTGACGTTCTTGGGGAGTTTGTTGATACCAATCTTTACCATTGCTCTTGGAGTTAAGACGCGAAGCTTCCGCCTTGCGTAATTCATCTACGAGTTTTGCACCGCCATAATTAGCGATGTAATCCTCAAAAGCTGGGGTGAAATCATTAGTATGAACGTCAGTATCGATTACCGGATAATCAAGAGTTGCTCTGATTGCAGCAGAGCGCGAAGTCTTTAATCGGCTATATTCAGTCATGTTTTTTTCCTTGCAAAAATTACAAATTTTAATCCAATGTCTTTAGAAATTGAGAGCACTCAGTTAAGAATTATTCTCCCTCTGCCCCCTGCCTCTTCTCTAGTAGTCTGCCAAGGAAACTTTGCATGGTGGTGAGCAGAGGGGCAGAGGAGAAAGAAATTATTGTATAAGTCTCTCCCCTGCTCCTTTGCTCCCCTGCTCCCCTGCTCCTTTGCCTGCCTTCACCTGGCAATTTTGGATTGGTGAACTACTAGGGTGGAGATCTACAGAAATTACGTTTTAAAAGATATGGCTTAAGCATCTGTAAAAATTCCTTTAGGCCAACACCAATCTTTCATTTACTTGTTTGATGGCAAAACGATTGCTCGGCCGACCTAATCCCAAATTTTCACGCAAGGTACTGCCTTCGTATTCGGTACGAAATAGTCCACGTTTTTGTAGGACAGGAATCACTAGGTTAACGAAATCATCTAATCCTGTAGGTAGGATTGGCGGCATGATATTAAACCCGTCTGCTGCATTGTTGTTGAACCATTCTTCTAACTTGTCAGCAATAGTTTCGGGAGTACCAAGGATGGTGCGATGACCTCTGGCAGTAGCAAGAGAGAGATATAACTGGCCAAGCGTCAGAGTGCCACGAGTAGCTAAATCCTTGACTAGTTTGAGACGACTCTTGTTGGTGTTGGTGTCGCTAGGTAGTTCGGGAGCTATATCACCTAGAGAATATTTGGATAAATCGACACCTTTGTAATAGTTTTCCAAAATACCCCAGGCCACCTCAGGATGAATCAACGATTGTAGGAATTCGTACTTTTCTTGAGCTTCTGATTCAGTACGGCCAATGATTGGGAAAGCACCAGGCATAATTTTTAGTTCGTCTGGCGAACGCCCATATTTAGCCAGCCGACCTTTGAGATCGGCATAAAATTCCTGGGCATCAGCTAGGGTTTGATTTGCAGTGAAGATGACTTCGGCAGTACGCGCAGCCAAGTCCCGTCCAGCTTCCGAGGCTCCAGCCTGCACAATCACCGGGTAGCCTTGGGGTGGACGACCAACGTTCAAGGGGCCTTTTACAGAAAAATGTTTGCCCTTGTGATTGAGTATATGCAGTTTATTCAAATCGAAATAAATACCAGATTCTTTGTCACGGATAAAGGCGTCGTCTTCCCAGCTATCCCATAATCCTTTGACTACTTCTACAAACTCTTCGGCACGTTCATAACGTTGGCTATGTTCCAGGTGTTGGTCGTGACCGAAATTACGAGCAGCATTCTCATTGCCTGTGGTGACTACATTCCAACCCGCCCGACCGTTACTCAGATAATCTAAAGAGGCAAACTTACGTGCCAAGGTGTAGGGTTCTTCGTAGGTGGTCGAGGCAGTAGCAATGAAGCCGATGTTTTGGGTGACGGAGGACAAAGCCGAAAACAGGGTGACCGGCTCGAAATGGACAAGTTTTCCATTGCGTTTGTGAGTTTCCGGTGCGCCGCCCCAGATTCCTGGGCTGTCTGCTAGAAAAACTGCATCGAACAACCCACGTTCGGCAGTCTGAGTAATTTCCTTGTAATGCTCAAAATTCAAGCCAGCATCCGCTCGTGAATCGGGATGCCGCCAAGCACAAACATGATGTCCGGTGGCTTGAATGAATGCACCTAACCGAAACTTACGTGTTTTGTTCATATATTTTGTTGTTTTCTTATAGTGCGTTAGTGCTAGCTCTACCGGAGGTATCGCTATGTGTATACCCAATGAGTTTTCATGTCTGCGTCAGTATGCCTAAAGCAGATATGAAAAAACAATGAATGTAATAATGGAATGCTTTTGCAACAACCAAACTTACTTGCAGAAGCCGACTAATTGCTTTACAAAAAATCAGATGAGGAAACTGTAGATCAGGTTGATACTACAGCAGAACTAAGGATGCTGCTACTTGGCAAGTGGAATACCATACATTTCTATAGCAATTTGACTCAGCAGATACACTTTACACAATAAACACAAAAAAAGATGTGTTGGAAATCACAATTGTATGATAAACGAATTATTAGTTTTTCAAACATTAAGATATGAGACAGCTTCTGTGACCTAATCCTCAGCCCCCCAGCCCCCGGTTACTGAGCGCACAGTCGAAGTATGCTCTCCTCTACCTCTGCCTCATTCCCTAGTTTCCACTAATAGAATAATTTCCCCCATCACCGTCACTATCCCGGTTATACTCTCTACAGTTAACCCCTACCATTGACTTTTTATGCGTGAAAATTGGATGCTTCCGAGGATTTTTCCCATTGGTGGAATTCTGTTTGACTTTTTATTTGTACTAGTTGCCATTCCCATCGAAGCATACGTTTTGCACAAACGGCTAAAATTTGATAAAAAAACTAGTATTTTTTATGCTATTTCTATTAATTTATTCTCTAGCGTAATTGGTTGGATTGTATTTTTTGTTTCTGAACCAATGCTGCCAATACAGTTAAAATCTGAATTAATTAATTATCTATTCTTTAATACTTTTAAATCATCTAGTACGCAAACCTTAATAATTTTGACTGCTTTTATAATTTTCTTTGCTAATTTTATATTTAAGTTTTTTCTGTTAAAAATTTTACTTTTATCTTTGGTCAAGGAACCATTTGCTCAAAAAGAAGAGGATATTCAAGTATCTCCGAGGCAGAAATGGCGCGGTTTTCAAAGTATAAAATTTCAAAATACAAACTTAGTTACTACTATGTTGATAGCAAATTCTCTAAGCTATAGTGCAATAACTATTATTTTATTGTTTCGTTCAAAGTAGAAAATTTAATTTTTGTAGCAAGACTATTGATTAATCAAGTATAGGTAAAAAGATGAATACACTATTTAAAGATTTATTCGGAGTTTACAAATTTGTTGAAGGGCTTTACGCAGGAATTAGAAAGATATTAGTTCCATCCAAAGCTTATTCTTGGCAGACATTGATTTATCTGAGTGTTTTTTCTTGGTTACTTTCATATTTTGCTATAGGTTATATCAGAGATATCATTGCATTTTTTGGTTGGATCTTTTTAATTGCTGGTACATCTTGGTATACAACAGAAGATCCTTTAAGAGTTCCTGGTACTTTTATGCCAGTGGGAGCAGTAATCACTGGATTTTTAGTTAGTGTTTTTGCATTTGGAAGTCAAAAGGATGGAGTTACACCAACAACAATTGTTTTGTGGCCAACAATTTCAGCACTAATTACGGCAATCCCAGAATTTATCGAAGGAACCGATACAGATGCCAAAGCTCAAATTCCTAAGCCAGAAGACCGCCAAAGAATCATAGTTTTACTTGCTAGTTGTATGCTGCTAAGCTGCTGGATTCAGTTTTATTTTGTGGTAGATAATTGGTTAGAACAATATCCCAGTATGCAGACAGATAGTTTTAGACGTAATACCTTTGTTGTCAGAACTCAAGAACCAACTAAAGTACCACAAAATGGGATTATAATTTTAAACAAACTTCAACCAATAGTAGAAGAACAAATAGCCCAAACACCTTGGTCGGAAGTAGAAAAATGGTTGCTAGATGCAAAACAGCGAGTAGGAAACTTGGGTAGAGAAGTAATTGAAAAAAACCTGGGAAAATATGAAGAGAAGGAATTATGGCGTGTTGAACCGCGTGTATCTAATACTAAGTCTGGGTATATATTAGATTTACTAAGTATCTGGACAGGACCGAGTTCTAACCCACGGGGATATTTTTTAAAGAAATCTTGTCGGATTGAACCAGTTGCGGCAAATAATAAATCAGGGAATAAAATTACAGTTGGAGAAATTGAATGCGATCGCTTAAATAAATTTATCGCTGGTTCACCACCTCCACAGCAGTGAAGAGTGGGGAGAAATGACCAATGACAAATGACAAATGACCAATGACAAATAACAAATGACAACCAGAATTTTTGTACTTGCTAAGAATGTGTTTCAGGAAGTGATACGCGATCGCATCCTATATATTATTGGTTTTTATGCGTTAATACTCGCTGCCGCTTTCGGTATACTTCCTCAATTTGCAGCTGCTACTGAAGACAAAATATTTTTAGATTTTGGCATGGCAGCGATGAATGCGATCGGGTTAATTGTGACGATATTTGTTGGTACGGGACTAGTTAATAAAGAAATTGAAAAACGTACTGTCTTAGTATTAATTGCTAAACCTGTTAGCCGCAGTGAAATTATTGTTGGTAAGTATTTAGGGTTATCCGCAGTGCTAGCGGTACTGATAGCTACGATGACAGTAATTTATCTGTTATTTCTGCAATTTGGGAAAGTTGCTCATCCAACAGCAAGCATTTTAATTGCGGCAATTTTCTTATTTTTGCAGTTGTCATTAATTACCGCTGTGGCTATTACCTTTGGTGTTTTTACAGCTTCACTGCTAGCGACTGTTTTAACTTTTGCGGTGTATTTAATGGGGAATATTACCCAAGATTTAGTACAACTTGGGCGGCTTAGTCGCAACCTTGGGATAGAACGTTTAACTCAAGCTTTGTTTCTCATTTTGCCAGATTTATCACGGTTAGATTTGAAAAATGATGCTGTTTATGGTTTGCAAGCACTACCTGATACAACAGCACTGATTATTAATGCTGGCTATGGCTTACTCTACAGTGTGATGTTGTTAGCGATCGCTATTGTAATTTTCTCACAACGCGAGTTTTAGTCATTGCTCAAACAGGGCATTGGGCAAAAATAACAAATGACCAATGACCAATGACCAATGACCAATGACTTAATAACTAATGACTATTGATGGTGCTTTAACTGTAGCATCGGGCATAATTGTATCTCGGAATTTTGCATAAATTAGATTTGTCTGATAAAGGTTTGCTTTACTCAAGTTGGTCTTAGTTAAGTTTGCCCATGTCAAGTCTGCACTAGTTAAATTAGCTTCAGTTAAATTAGCTTCTAGTAATATTGCCCCACATAGCTTTGCTTTTGTGAGATTTGCTCTAACTAAATTTGCTTCAATCAGCGATGTTTCAATCAATTTGGCTTCTGTTAGGTCTGCTTCTCTCAAATCCGCAGCACATAAAGAAGTTCCCCAAAGGTTACTATTTGTTAATTTCACCCGCCATAAAAAACTTCCACACAAATTTGCTTGCCTTAAATCGGCATTACTTAAATTAGCTTCACGCAAAGAGGCTTCATACAAATTAGCTTCGCATAAACTAGCTTGCATCAAATTTGCGCCACTCAAATTAGCACGAGTTAGTATACAACCAGATAGATTTGTACCACGCAAATCTGCTCCGATGAAGTTAACTCCACTTAAATCTAATCCTTTCAGGTCAATTTCACTCAAGTCATATCCACTAAAATTGTGACACTGAAAATATTTATTTGTGATTTGATTTAAGATAAATTCCTGCTTGTTAGCATAATCTTTCATGGTATTCACCTCTGGGTGTAATTCATCTCAAATGACGATCGCAAAGTTACCGTATATTGAGAGTACACCTCAAATGGAAATAAAAGCGATCGATAATCAAGAATAAATTTCTAAAAAATCGTCAAGAACCTGAAAATACGCTCTTAAAATCTTTTTTAAGACAAAAAATGCTGACATAAGTCAGGAAATATTGATATGCTACTATAATCAACTTGGATATATTTGTTTATTTATCTAAGGGGTTTCTAGAAAATAAATTATCCAATTTATTGAGATTAGATTTTTCTTACTCCCCCTGCCCCCTGCTCCCCTGCCCTGAAAATGATGAGAAATTTTTTGTCAGCATTTCTAGCAGGTGGTCTCCACTAAGAACTAAACTTCATGCGATTCTATTTCAGCCAAAAGTTTGAGCTAGTTAAATATGGGGCTTGATATTAAGGCAAACTATGACGTTGAAAAAAGTTCCAAATTGTTTCACTAGCGTTCAGTCCCAGTTTAGCATTGAATTTATTTAGGCTTTCGTCAGTTGAAGCACCACCAGGCCAGAAATGTCCACCGTTTACTACCGCTAAGTGCCAAACTTCTGAATTGTTGCTACAACCTGCGTATAGAGAGGTTTTCACTTTATCTTCAGAAAACTGCAAAGATTTATTTGATAAGGTACATTGGTCGTGCGATCGCCAAAAGTTTACCATGTCCGAGATCGAAACCAACGCTCCTCGTTGAGTGCGATTGTCACCTTGATAAAGTACATCGCGATCGTTTGTACCGTTAATTGTTAATATTGATACCGGAGTTTGAGGTTGGCAATTAGGTTTGAGTTTAACTGGGAGCGAACCGGCTACTGATGCAAAACCAGCAATTTTATTAGGTAACTTACAAGCTAGTGCTTGGGTAAGTATTCCACCTCTAGAAAAACCGGTGGCATAAACTTTATGACTATTAATATTCATTTGCTGCTGAAGGCGATCGATTAATGCACTGACAAACAAAACATCATCTGCCTTTCCTTGAGTATTACCTCTAACATTCCATCTTTGGTTAATTCCATCTGGATAAACAGCAATAAATCCTTTTTTCTCTGCTAATTCATTGAAGCGAGTCACATTACTTATAGATTGACCACTACCATCATCCCCATGAAACACTAAAACTAAGGGCATCAGTCGGTCTGAATTATAAGATTTTGGAGTGTAAAAATAGTAAGTACGTAATTTTCCTTGGTCATATAGCTCTCCATAATTCTCACCTCTGACAATTTTTTTAGATATACTTCTTTCTTCAGCTTGGCTCGAATTACTGGCTATTAGGAAAGTAATAGTACATACAGATATAAGAATGTTTTTTAAAAATCGAGAACCTGGAGATTTTTGATAAGTATTCATGTTAATTAAATTTACTTTATCAAAATATTATCATTAAAAGCGGTGAGACACCCCATCCTAAAAGTAGGTATTTGAGGTTGCTCACCGCTACTTCCGGCATAGGGCATTAGTAAATTCTTCCTCATCCCCTATACCTAAAAACTACATGTCCCTTGTGGTGGAGTTTTTGATTTTTACTTAATAAATGGTCTCTTCCTAAATGGAGACTAATAAATTAAGTGTGATTAGTCTCTATTTGAGATCTTAAACTCTTACATTTACATAATGAGCAGGAACTCGAACTTTAATCAACTTGTTACCGCGTCGTACTGTTTCCCAGTGTGCAGGAACTAACTTACGTCGATATCGGGCAGCAACAACAGGTCTATGCACAACAACAGTTTTATGCGTGTTAGGTTTAATAATGATCTCTGCTGCGGATGCTTGTGATGGCATGGAAGAAATGGCAAATGGTAAAGCAAGTAATGTACCTAAAAGAATACGTTTCATCTTCAAATCTCTCGATTAATTGGCTAGATTTTCTACAGTATTCTTCATTAAGTTGCAAACATATATTCTTACCTAATCTTAAGGATTGTAGTAAGTTTTTTATTGTTATCAGACTTAATTAAGTTCGCTGTATAGTTCTTAGTTTAAAATCATAATTAGCAATACACAGTGTAATAAAGTCACAATTTGAATCTGACTAAAGTCATGTTAAGCAATTAAAATACTTTTGTAACGATTCAGGTCTAAAATTGTGGAAGCAAACAAGGGCGAGACTGAGAATTAATAGAGTCAGCAAGTAGTGCTTGTGCAAAAAAATCAATTCCCTTGCTACTTTGACGGCGACACGGCAGTTGCTTCAAGTCGGCAGAGTCGCCCAACGCGCTGCCTCAGTAACCACCGTAGGCATCGCTATTTTTATGCAAATTCAAACCAATCCCAAATGCAATTTTAATGCTGCATCAATTAGTACCATCATCTCTTCGTTTAAACTACCTAATACTTCACCAGTAATTCGTTGCTTGGAAATTGTTCGCACTTGCTGCGCCTGTACTTTAGAAGGCTTCGTTAAACCACTAATCTCTGGATTAAGCAAAACTTCAAAGGGATAAACACGGCTGACACTAGAAGTAAGCGGTAAAATTGTTACGGTAGTAGCGGCACTATTATTTATATCATTACTAACAATTAGCACTGGACGACGTTTACCCATTTCTGAACCCATCACCGGACTAAGATTTGCGTAATAAATATCACCACGTTTCATCTGTTAAACCATCTGCCACTGTCACATCCCAGTCGTTATCAACTTCAGCAGACGCTTCTCGATAAGCTACCTCTAATTCTCGGTTTCGCAGCAATTCTAATGCTTCTTCAATTACTTGAGAACGAGATTTACATCCTTTATTCCGCTTGTAGTTTTCGACAAACTCCACTAAAGACGGTGGTAAAGAAATAGAGAGTTTTTCTACATTCATATTACTACCAATTAGTAGCAAAAATAATTAGTACTAATATCCTAGCTTAATCTTAAGTCAGTAAATCGATGCTGTGGAATAGCTGAACTTCTGAGGCATCGCTTGGGTAAGCTCTTGGCTCATAATTATCTCTAGTTAGCTTAATTCTCACCTTAGGTGGAGCATCTCCGGCTTTGCTTCTGACTTGGAGAATTCTTCTTCAAGCTTTATTCTATGTCTTGATAGGCTTTAATTTTTTCATACAAACTATCAACATTATCTTGAATTAATAGTTTTTATTTTAGTTGTAAATAATCACCTTTACCTAATTTACAAGCTGCCCAAAATTTCATGACTTTGGATGGCTCTAAATGTGTAAAGATTACCTGCATTACTTCTTGTAAATTTTGCTGTTCGTTAATAACTTTAATTGTCATCTTCCATCTCTAAAATAAAATCAGTAGGGTTGATTGCTTTGAGTGTTAAACCTTGACAGCGATTGATTAATCTCTGATCGCAAGTGATAAAATAATCACTTTGAGAAGCTTCAGCACGAGCTACGTGGAGAGCATTTTCCAGGATAAACATTTGCAGGTGTCTCACCATGAATGTGATTCCATAAATCGACTGCATACTGAATTAGCCAATCGCGAGAGTGTCCCGCATTATGAATTAAAACTACCCAAAATACAAATACAATCAAGTTTGTAATCCATTTTGTAATCCATTTTGTAATCCATCCTGCATCTTGAGAGGTAGAGCGAATAGGACTAGTACTTGGAGGCTGGACATCATTGGTGGCAGAAGATTTTGGTTTTTCTGCTGTCTCAGATATACTTATAGTCATATCCGGGGTTTGAGGAACTTCAGATTTAACAGTGTTAGCCGACTTAAACACTTGAGTTTTCTGTTCAACTTCTTGTGCCTCCATTTGAACTATTTCATCATCCGAAAGCTCAAGAATTTGTTGAAAGTGACGTAATTCCTCACGAGTAACGTCACTGAGAGGATATTCAAACTGTATCGACTCTCTAAACACCTCTTCATACTGTTGCAGCTTTTGCCGATGTTCGTCGATCG
Source organism: Nostoc sp. S4 (assembly GCA_029379225.1). Classification (GTDB taxonomy): domain Bacteria; phylum Cyanobacteriota; class Cyanobacteriia; order Cyanobacteriales; family Nostocaceae; genus Nostoc. The sequence continues at coordinate 87,745 of JAQYWR010000009.1, forward strand.
CAGCAATAATTGGATTTTCAATTGCAGTCACATTCTCAGCAGTCAGATTCAACGCTTGATGACGTTGCGTTAGTTGAGAGCGTTTGAAAGCACTAAGCGGATATTCTTGCCCAACAGCTTCTGTAAATTCCTGCTCATATTGCCGCAAGTTTGCTTGATACGCTTCAATCTCCGCATTAATCCGCCTCTCGATCGCCCCCACATCCCCTTGACTCAACCCCAACGTCTGCCAGGTTTGCTGTAACTGCTTTCGCGTCACGTCATCAGGATAATGCTGGCGCTGCGTCGCCTTCACAAACGCCTGCTCATACTGCTGGAGTTTTTGATGATAGCTTTCAATCTGCGTTGTGATTTGTGCTTCAATTGGTGCAACATCTACATCCGTCAGTCCCAAGCGCTGCTGCTGTTGACGTAAATCATTGCGGGTTGCTTCGCTCAGAGGATATTCCTGCTGCGTGGCAGTAAAAAACAGCCGTTCGTATTCTTGGAGTTTCTGATGATATGCTTCTACTTCAGCCGTAATCTGAGATTCTATCGCGGCAATATCTCTATCCGCAAGTTCTAATTGCTGTTGAGTTTGCCGTAAGCGATCGCGGCTTGCTCCACTCAAGGGAAACTCCTGTCGCAGTGCTGTTGTAAATGCCTGTTGATAAGTTTGGAGGTTTTGCTGATGCGTCTTAAACCGTGCAGTCACTAGTGCCTCAATCGGCATCGTGTCCTCATTCCGCAGCCCCAAAATTTGCTGGAGATTTTGCAGATCGTGGCGATCGCCATCGGTAATTGTCTCGTCCCGTTCCAGTAGCTCGGCGAACACCTGCTGATACTGCTGGAGTTTTTCCCGGAACTGCTTGCGATACGGTTCTAACACTTCATCTTCAATGGCCTTGGCCTCAGTTGTCTCCAATCCCAAACGAGTCCTCAATACATCCAATGTACGACGACCAACAAAGGAAATTTCGCCTCGATGAAATCGCGCTACCTCTTTCCGGTATCGCTGTCTGGGATCGCCCGGAGCCACCTTTGCCAGTCGAATTTTAAAGCCTTCTCGAATTGCATAGATTTCCGGCTTCATGGCAGGCTGAAGTTCTCGCACCTTCTGACTGGCATATTCATGGAGTTCATCAATGGAGATAAACTCATCCCCATCGTGATCGGCTTCTCCTGACTTGATGCCTTCAATCAAAAAACGAGTGTAAATCGATAAATCTTGCCCTTCTTGCTCAAAGGAATATTGAGTCGAAGTAGAAGAAGTCAACACGGCTCGTCCTTCACCACCTAACTCCTTCCGAATGTCAATTGTGCCGTCATCTTTGGCAGACATCCCCTCAGCAAACGCACCACTAAAGCAGCTATCCAGGATTACCACCTGCCGACGGCAACGGCTTTCACTCATGCGATCGTGAATAAAATTGGCAGACACCGACGTTGAGCGAATCAATTCGCCTTGCTGCGTCTTACTGGTGTTGCGAGTCGCCAGATACAGCCTACCGCGATCGTCTTTGATGCCGTGCCCCGAAAAGTACAGCAGCAGCAAATCATCCTTGTGCCGACCAGAAAACAGCGTTTCGATCGCTATTTCTACAACTTGTCGTTCGGGATTTTTTAGCAGCGTAATATCTGACGCAGCAAACCCGCCCATCTCTGGATGCAGCAGCACCTCGTACACTGCTTCCACATCTCTAACTGCACTGGGCAAAGGGTTCAGCCCTGGCTCATACTCACTGACTCCAATCAGCAACGCTACCTTCGCCATTTAACTCACCTATGCTGCGATTAAATCCTCTGCCGCTTTTATCTGTGTGTTGTTTCCTGCATACCAAGTTTTAGAATATCACTTATATCAATTGGACTAGTTCTGAGCAAAATTTAATTAAGCGATCGCAAAATGAAAGGATAATTTAGTCACTCCTTAAATCAAAATCAGCGTCTGTTATAATTTTCAATTTTTGCTGTTATGACCATCCGCCCTGATTGTACCTCTAGCCTGATTTCTCCAAACATTAATGATATTTGTCGGCAAGGCACTCCTTTAAAACTCGGAATTATGGCTTCTGGAAATGGCAGCAATTTTGATGTTGTTGCCCAAGCTATTGAAGATAAACAGCTAAATGCCAAAATTCAAGTTTTGATTTATAATAATCCAACGGCTAAAGCAGCGGAAAGAGCAGCTAATCGAGGAGTAGAAGCTGTATTGTTGAATCACCGCGACTATAAAAGCCGAGAAAACTTTGATGAGAAAATTGTGCAAACATTACGGCAGTATGATGTCGAATGGGTGATTATGGCAGGTTGGATGCGACTTTTGACATCAGTCTTTATTGATGCTTTTCCTCACAGAATTATTAATATACATCCGAGTTTGTTACCTAGCTTTAGGGGAATTCATGCTGTAGAGCAAGCTTTGGCATCTGGGGTAAAAATCACTGGTTGTACTGTGCATATCGCTTGTTTAGAAATGGACAGCGGGCCAATATTGATGCAAGCCGCAGTACCAGTGCTGCCGGATGATACCCTAGAAACACTCCATGCTAGAATTCAAATTCAAGAACATCGGATTTTGCCAATGGCGATCGCTTTAGCAGGCTCTACTAATTTTTAGTCACAGTCAATACTACTGTGGTTACAAAAATTTATTTTTGGACAAGTCAGCACTGGAGCGACCAAATTAAATCTCTTAAGGTTAAAGGCTTCAAGATTACTTCTAGATAAAAATCTGCACTTTTACAGTAGGGAGTTCAAAGGCGATAAGTTAAGCCACTTAAAGCAATGAGTTCCTAAGTTGCTGAACTTTCTCTCTAGTTTGCTGAGCTTCCTCTATAATTTGCTGAGCTTTGCCACAAGTCAACTGAATTTCCTTTGTCAGCTGTTGGGCTTTCTGTGTAGTTAGGCAGACTTCATCTGTTAGCTGTTGAGCGTTATCCCAAGTCAATTGAATTTCATTTGTCAGCTGTTGAACTTGTTCAGCAAACTGCCAGTAGTTTCCTTGTGATAGACATCTTTGTTCGATGTACAACTTTTTTACAAGTTGTTTATTGCTTTTTTGTGTAAGTTTCGCCACACTGGCAATTAGTTTATCTGGGTCAAAAGGCTTAGAAATAACTTTGTCAAATCCAGCTTCGAGAGCTTTCTTAGAGTATTCTGGATACAAATAACCTGTAAGAGCAATAGCAGGAATAAACCCTCCTTTTCTTGCTTCTTTGCTTCTGATGTAACTGACTAGTGAATAACCATCCTTATTAGGCATACTGATGTCGCTAATAAGAACATCTGGTTGACACTTTTGTATCACTTTAATAGCTTCATCCACAGATGAAGCTGTATTTATACGCACTTGGTACTCTTGAAAAATTAATATCACTAATTGAAGTGAATCGTCATTGTCATCAACAACCAGTAGCCACAAGTCATTACTAGATGAAGATTTACTTTGTGACTTTCGCTTGAGATACACTCTAGATTTTTTCCGATGTAAGCTACTTAGTTTAATTAACAAAATACTCCATCTATCCTCAATTTTGTAAAAAAAATACATCGGTATTAGTAGTGTATAGTAGGCACATTAATTTAGCAACTTCTTATTTTCTACTTCTCGATAATTGCCAGATTTTCCACATATAGCTAGAAATCCAATTCGTCGTCATATGAGCAGCAATGGGCACTAGTAAGTTACCAGTGAGCAAAGCGCTATATGCTAATATGATGCCGACAATCGTTGCCCAAACTACATAAGGCCATTGTTGAGAACCGCTCAGATGCAAAACGCCAAAGCAAAGACTAGATACAATCACAGCCAAATGATTGAAACCTAAAGCTGGTAGCATCACGCCCCGAAATAACAATTCTTCACTCAAACCAGGTAGCAACCCTAACCAAATTAAGTCTGGTAGGGCTAAAGGCTTCAATACCACTTCTAGATAAAAATCTGCACTTTGACGGTAGGAATTCCAAAGGCGATAAGTTAAGCCACTTAATGCGGTAATCGCAAATCCCAACCCTACACCCAACAGTAAATCTCTTTGGTTCAACTTCCAGGATAATAGGGAAAAGTTGCCGAAGTGCAACGACACTTTGGCGACTACCAGTAAAATGATTGCAGTCGCTCCCATCGCCCCAAGTACTTGGATGCGTGTCAGATATGGAATTTCTGGTTCTTGCTTTTGTTGTTCAATCACGGATTTTTAGGGAATGGGGAGGTGGAGAGATGTGGTTCGGCTTGGCGGTAGTCGAAAGTCACTAACCGAGAGAAGAGGACAATGGGACAACGAAGGAGAATAACTCCTCACCGGAGCGTCTTTGGCGAGGCTCCTAACTCCTGGAAATACTTGGGTTAATCGTGTCTCTACTCCTAACTCCTGGAAAGACTTGGGTTAATCGCGTCTCTACTCCTAACTTATAACTTCTATTAACTAATGATTAGTGACTACTGGTTGCAAAGATGATAATTTGGGACAAAGAGCAGAGGGATTAATGCCTGCTTTATGTGCTACTAATACACCCACTGCCTCTAAATATGAGTTTACCTGTATGGATTTGATCCCCAACGCTTGGGGAGGAACTTCGATCGCAGTTTTATTTTCTTCTACTGTAATTATTTGGCATCGTGTTTGACTTAAACTCAATAAAGCACTACCACCACAGGCATTTGCAGGTACGACAAGAGCATCTACTCCTTCTGCCCAAATATCTTCTTGTTCTAATGCTATCGTTTTTCTCTCTACAATAAATTGTGGGGCACAACTCAAGCCGACGAGAACGCATGGTAAAAATGTGTAGCCCAATTCTTCAGCAGCGGAACGGGGGGCTAAGTCCGGTTCTGGAGGGGTGCCAGCTAGAGCAGGAGAATGGGCACAAGGAATTTGAAAGGTTCGCACTAGCAAATGGCTAATTACGGCTTCTGCACCGGCTAAGGAATCAACTCCTTCGCCGTGGCGGTATTTCTGTACTGCCTCTTCATCGATATCATCTCTGAAACGGGCGACAACTGCGATCGCTTCTGCCCCAGCTTTTTTAATCAGTATTTCGGCTGCCCTTAACAAGCTATCGGGGTTGCCAATTGTCCCCCAACTTGTACCCGATAGAGTAGTCCGTAATTCTACATTCAAAGGGGCATCAGTGATGACATAATCTGTTAACGTCAATCCCAAAGTAGCTCTCGCTGCATCGGCTGCTTGCAGGTGTCTGAGCCGCAACTCCGGCTCAATACCTTGGTCTAAAAGCAAACCTATTTTATTGTTCCGCACTGGACGCAATCCCCAGCATCCAGCGGCGAATTTGTCAAGTCCAAAACCTTCAACGTAGAAAGCATTGGGGAGATTCCAGTACAAGCTTGCGCCATTGAGGACATTGGGGTGAGTAATCAGGCGATCGCAAACCTGTGCTACAACTCTGGCAACAGGCAAAGCATCTCCAGCGTAACCCCCGATCGCAGCCCCAACGCCAGTTGGTACTATTAAAATAGCAGTGTATGGACGCATAGTGAATGCTGAATCAGGAGAGACGCGATTAACCCTTGTGTGTTAGGAGATCGGAGTTATTATTTCCCATCTCCCCATTGCCCCATCTCCCTACTTTTAACTCTCAACTTTCGTGACAACGGCTTCAACTGTAGCCTTTTGCTGGGCAACGTCCACAGAGGTAACCGCCCAACGCAGGGGTTCGCCTTGTTTTTTCAACTCTGTTTCAATTGTTTTGAGTAACTCTGCGGGAGTTTCTTGCAGGTCAACTTCTGCGGTAATAAAATGAGTTGTCATCGCCCTAAATCCTATTAATTTTTAGTTTATAGAATAGCTTATCAGGTGCTATCAAATACCTATGTGATTTTCCAGTTTTTGTAATCATGTTAGCAAACAGTCATTTAGTTATTAATAAATCAACTTCTATATTGATAACTGTTTGCTTGATTATTAGTCTTTCCCAAATTGCAACTGATAAAGTTTGTCTTCTTTTTCACTCTCAATTTTCAAATCAGAAAGGGGTTTAGCAATACAAAGCAATACATAACCTTGTTTTTGTAAATCTGGACTAACGCCCATGCCATCAGTTTGATCGACAGTTCCTTGGCTGATTTGACCGGCGCAAGTTGTACAAACCCCTGCATGACAAGAACTTGGCAAATCTAAACCAGCAGCATCGGCGACTGATAAGATGGTCTGATCTTCGGGGACTTGCAAAGTATGAATTTGACCCTGGTGATTAATTTCTACGGTGTAAGTTTTGGGCATATACAAAGGAAGCGTCAAGCTACGGGCAAATTTCTTAGTTTATCTGAATTAGTTAAAAATATCTAGATATTACCATAAAAATTTAGGCTAAAGTCTGAATAGTTTATAGATTAGTAACATTATTTACTCTAATAAAAGCAAATAAATGTATGAATTTTGCTTACTATAAAAATGCGCGTAGGCATAGCCCGCCGTAGGCATCGCCTTTCTTTAGAGACTGTATCAGTAAGTCTGCCTTTTAGCATTAGTTCGATGACTTAAAAAATTGACACTACACAAAAGAAAGCGGCTTGGTCGCTGTATGTGGAATTGGTGACGCCCATTGCTGTGCAACCATCGTCAGTTGACCAAGGTTTAGTAATAAAATAAACTGTAACACGCTCTAACGGGAAGTCAAAAGTCAAAAGTCAAAATTTATTTAATTTTTATAGAAGATTCGGGTCAATATATAATTCTCGCAACTTAGCGGCTAAACGTTCCGCGCGTTGCTTCTCTTGTTCAGCACGCTGTCTTTCTTCATCCGCACGCTGCTTTTCCTGCTCTGCTAATTCTTGCGGTGTCGGCACTAACTGCCCTTGTGCTGTCAAATAGCGTAATTGATTATCCTGCAAACCCAAATATAAATCTAACTGCTGACTCCATAACCAACCTTGGGGGTTCGGTTCTATTGGTTGGTAATGAGCGTCTACTAAATGAAACCCCACAAATTCTAAATCATTCGGGTCAAACCAAAAATACTCTGGCGTGCGAAAGATATCTTGGTAGATTTGTTTTTTCAAGCCTTTGTCTGTAGCTTTTGTGGAAGGCGAAAGCAACTCGACAATGATATTCGGATATTTACCATCTTCTTGCCAAATCACCCAACTTTTACGCGGTTTACGATCGCATCCTAGCACCACAAAAAAGTCTGGGCCGCGAAATTCTTCTGATTTAAGTTGGCGTTGGCTATAGTAAATCGTCAAATTTCCCGCCGCATAAAAGTCATTGCGGTTTTGCCACCATAATTCTAAGCATTGTAATAACAGAATAATTTGGCGTAGATGTAAATCGCTTTCCAATGGTAGTTCATCACTGTATATATCTCCTGGTGGAAATATTACATCTTTTGCTGATTCTAATTCTTGGGCAACTGACATGACTTTCTTGGGGCTAGGGGTAAGATGTTCGGATAAACGGCTACGGGTGGATGCATAGATATAATTACTATCATAGGGGTTGCTGATTTATATTTATGTGCGATCGCCCTGTATTAAGACTTCGCTGTTACTGCTAAGTGTAAATCCAAAGCATTCAATAAAGAATGGTGATACGTACGCATTTTAATTGCTCAATCTAAAATGCGATCCCATTTAAACAAAACATCCCAAGACTGATTTTATTTTGCTTGTGTTCGGGGATTTTACCAGAGTTCTATAATAATCACAGAGAAATTAGTTAAATTTGCTTATTATGAATATGCGCGTAGGCATAGCCCGCCGTAGGCATCGCGTTTCCTTAGAAACTGGATCGGTAAGTCTGCCTTGGCATTGGTTCCATGTCGTGGAAAGTTAATACTACACAACAGAAGGCGGCTTGGTCGCGGTATGTGGAATTGGTGAGGCTCATTGCTGTGCAATCATTAGAAGTTGACTAGGGTTTGGTACAGGAAGCAATGAACTCTGTTTATAGTTTATTAGGTACAACCCACGAAGTTCTCAAAGCCGTCGGACTTGATGTGGGTGCTGCTCGTGATTGGTGTGGGGGGAATTGCGATCGCCTAAATAAAGTTTGGCAAGATGTAGCGATGATTGCACTCACTTACAAACTTTGGTCATTAATGTTACAATGTTTACTCTTAAGATTACAACATCAAGCCTTAAGGTTATAACACTAAGGCTTAAAGCTAGAACATTAAGGCTTAAGGCTATAAGATGAAGACTTAAGGTTACGAGATGAAGACTTAAAGCTATAACATGAAGCCTTGAGGTTATAAGATGAAGGCTTAAAGTGAAAGCGATCGCTGTTGACAAGAAGTAAAGGTGCGATGGACTATTGCTATATTAAACATAATATTATTTTGCTGAAAATCAACCTTTAGCTGCTCAAATTCAGAGAAATCACGGGCATAAATAAAAACTTTGACTACAAAAAATGCGCTTTTTGCTGAACCAGAATACAGGTTAATTGAGACAAAATAGCTCTATAAAGCTCTTATAAAGTATAAATTTATGTCTCGAAAAAAACGTAGTTCCCGGATTCTAGAAAAAGCTCAGTTTAGAGTTGCCGGATTGAAAGCTATCGATCAAAATATTAATTTTGATGATACTTATAACTTGCAAAACCTGACTCAATTAATAGAAAAATTTCACAATATGCTTGATAATTATAATGCTGATATAGCTATGATTGACTCTTCTAGAAAAAAGCTGAATGAGATGGAAAAAACCTTAGGTCAGGTTTCAGACAAAATGCTGACATGGGTTGGTTGTAAGTATGGCAAAAACAGCAATGAATATGAACTTGCAGGTGGTGTTCTAGACAGCGAACGTATCCGTAAAAGCAGATTGACACGTTTGAAATCTAAGACGAATAAAACATCAAATGAAAGTGCTTTAACCGCTTAGTACCATTACGCAAAAATCAAAAGATTTATGAATCTGCTTTTAACTTTTTTAGAATGGTATCTGTGAAAATTTAAACTGTATAGATAGCCGGCTTTTCAAAGAAGTCGGCTATCTACTTGATCACAAATGATTCAGGACTGCTATATAATAAGACTTTGCATTAACCCAGAACTTCCGAAATCTTAAAATTGAATGACCCGTTTTATACATGATAAATTCGCCAAAGACTATCTAGAAGAATTATTAAAAGATTACGGAGAAGTCAAGGCATCAGAAAAAGTATCAGGAGAAATTAAAGAAATAGATGTTTTATTCACTCCTGCCAAACAGCAAAGCTCTAATTTAGAAATACTAGGTTTGCTAGGAAGATTTGCGGAACATCCTGCACTCATAGAACCCTTCCGTAATCCAGCTTCTAACGATGAAATATGTGATTGTATTCTAAAATTATTAGAAGTAAAGGCTCTCTTACGACGAGAAGCTAAAACCAATAAAACCAAACTTCAGGACTCGGAAATTCCTAAATTGTGGATTCTCACACCTACCGTCTCTGAAACTAGGTTGTCTAGTTTTGGAACTATGCAACAAGCAAGTTGGTTACCAGGAGTACATTTTCTCCCAGATGCCTTGCGGACAGCAATTGTAGCAATACATCAACTCCCCCCAACACCAGAGACTCTATGGTTAAGGCTTTTGGGTAGAGGAAGCGTGCAGTCACAAGCAATTATTCAGTTGCAGGCCTTACCATTAGATCATCCATATCAAAAAGCAACCCTGGAATTAGTTTACAACTTGCGTGAAAATTTAAGAGTAAATCAAGAGTTAGAAGCAGATGATAGGGAGTTAATTATGCGACTAGAACCACTTTATCAAAGAGACAGAGAACAAGCCAAAGAAGAAGGAAGACAAGAGGGAAAACAAGAGGGAAGACAAGAAGGAGAAAGAGACTTAATACTGCGTCTACTCAATCGCCGTATTGGTGAAATTGATGCGTTATTAATCGAGCAAATTACAGGATTATCGATTGAACAATTAGAAAACTTAGGAGAGGCGTTATTAGATTTTTCTAATATTGCTGATTTAGAAGCTTGGTTAAACCAACAATCAGAATAAATTATCAGTAAATTTAATTAATTTATAACCAAGTTTGAGTCTACAGCAACACTAAACAAGTTTGTTCGTAGTCTATAAAAAGTTAAAAATATTTGATTGACGAAAACTAAACTTTAAGTATAAAGCTAAATGGCTAATAAGCGATTACCAGTAAGGCTTTCACTCTTAAAAGTTAGGTAAAGTTTTATAGCTAATCCCTGCCTAAAAATATTTCATAATTAAAGGTAGAACATCCCAATGGAGAATATAAAAATGCTAGAACAATACCGTCAACATGTTGCGGAACGCGCCCAACTCGGTATTCCCCCCTTACCATTGGATGCGAAGCAAACCTCAGAATTATGTGAATTACTGAAAAATCCGCCCAAAGGTCAAGAAGATACATTATTGCATTTATTGAGCGATCGCGTCCCTCCCGGGGTTGATGCCGCCGCTTATGTAAAAGCTGGATTTCTCACCGCCATTGCCAAGGAAGAAATTACCAGTCCTTTAATTTCGCCCATAGAAGCGGTGCAATTGCTGGGAACAATGGTAGGCGGCTATAACGTGCAAGCTTTAATTGATTTGCTGCAATTCCCTACCGTATCTGTATCAGATTCTTCCAAAACACCTCTAGTAATGGGAGGACAAGGAAAGGAACCCATCGCCGCCTACGCCGCCAATGCCTTAAGCAAAATCCTTTTGGTGTATGATGCTTTCCATGATGTTTTAGAGTTATCAAAAACCAATCCTTTCGCCAAACAGGTAATTGACTCTTGGGCTGAAGCAGAGTGGTTTACCGTTCGCCCGACTGTACCAGAAGCGATTACTCTCACTGTTTTTAAAGTCCTTGGCGAAACTAACACCGATGACTTATCCCCAGCCCAAAGCGCCACAACTCGCCCAGATATTCCCTTACACGCCCTAGTTATGCTAGAGTCACGGCAACCGGGGAGTTTACAAACCATTGCCGAATTGAAAAAGCAAGGACATCCTGTAGCTTACGTGGGAGATGTGGTTGGTACGGGTTCTTCCCGGAAATCTGCTATCAATTCGGTGTTGTGGCACATGGGAAATGATATACCTTTTGTGCCAAACAAACGCGCTGGGGGATATATTTTAGGTGGTGCGATCGCGCCAATCTTCTTTAACACAGCTGAAGATGCCGGTGCTTTGCCTATCCAGTGCGATGTCACCAAACTAGAAACTGGCATGGTAATTACCATCCATCCCTACAAAGGCGAAATCACAAACCAAGCAGGCGAAGTTATTTCCACCTTCACCCTCAAACCAGATACTATCCTCGATGAAGTCCGCGCCGGCGGACGCATCCCCCTACTTATCGGGCGTACCCTCACCGATAAAACCCGCCTTGCACTCGGTTTAGAACCCAGCACCGTCTTCACCCGTCCCCAACAACCCAGCGATACAGGCAAAGGCTACACCTTAGCCCAAAAAATCGTTGGTAAAGCTTGCGGATTACTTGGTGTGCGTCCCGGTACATCTTGCGAACCGATCATGACCACCGTTGGTTCCCAGGATACCACAGGCCCCATGACCCGCGACGAATTGAAAGAACTCGCTTGTTTGGGTTTTAGTGCAGACTTAGTAATGCAGAGTTTCTGTCACACCGCAGCTTATCCCAAACCAGTAGATATTAAAACTCATCACGACCTCCCCGACTTCTTTGCCCAACGTGGTGGTGTCGCCTTGCGTCCCGGTGATGGTATCATCCACTCTTGGTTAAACCGGATGCTGCTACCCGACACCGTGGGAACTGGCGGTGACTCCCACACCCGTTTTCCCTTAGGAATTTCCTTCCCCGCCGGTTCTGGGTTAGTAGCGTTTGCTGCGGCGTTGGGCGTCATGCCTTTAGATATGCCAGAGTCAGTTTTGGTAAGATTCAAAGGTGAATTACAACCCGGTGTCACCCTCCGGGATGTTGTGAATGCCATTCCCTACGTCGCAATTCAAAAAGGTTTGCTGACAGTCGAAAAGCAAAACAAGAAAAATGTCTTCTCCGGGCGAATTTTAGAAATTGAAGGTTTGCCAGATTTAAAAGTGGAACAAGCCTTTGAACTCGCCGACGCAACCGCCGAACGTTCTTGTGCTGGTTCTACTATTAAGCTGAGTGTAGAGACAATTTCTGAATATCTGCGTTCTAACGTCGCACTTTTGAAAAACACGATCGCACGGGGCTATCACGATGCGCGTACCATCCTCCGCCGCATTGCCAAAATGGAAGAATGGTTAGCAAATCCCGTGTTATTAGCAGCCGATGCCGATGCGGAGTATGCTGAAATAATTGAAATTGATTTGAATGAAATCAAAGAACCAATTGTTGCTGCTCCCAACGACCCCGATAATGTTAAATTATTATCGTCAGTTGCTAACGATCCAGTGCAAGAAGTATTTGTCGGTTCATGTATGACGAATATCGGTCATTATCGGGCAACAGCGAAAGTTTTAGAAGGTGCTGGTGAAGTAAAAACCCGCCTGTGGATAGCACCACCAACCCGCATGGACGAACACCAATTAAAAGAAGAAGGAATGTACGCCATTTTTGGGGCTGCGGGTGCGAGGACAGAAATGGCAGGATGCAGTTTGTGTATGGGAAATCAGGCGCGAGTTGCTGATGGTACAACAGTGTTTTCAACCTCTACCCGCAACTTCAATAATCGCATGGGTAAAGATGCGCGAGTATATCTTGGTTCGGCGGAATTAGCCGCAGTTTGTGCGCTGTTAGGACGCATTCCTACAGTGCAAGAATATTTGGATATTGTGGCGAAGAAGATTAATCCTTTTGCTGATGATTTGTATCGCTATTTGAACTTCGATCAAATCGTTAGTTTTGAGGATGAAGGAAGGGTAATTTCAAAAGAACAACAAGCTTTGTTGCTGTAATCTCAATTAAGGTGGGCTTTTTAGCTCACCTTCACTTTAAATGTATAGTATTGGAAAACTAAGAAAAATTATATGAATCCTCTATCTGTCAATACCCCAAATCTATACGACCGAGACTTTTACTTATGGACAAAAACAATCGTCCAACAGTTAAAGGATCATAAATTTAATGAAATAGATTTACCTAACTTAATTGAAGAAGTTGAAAGCATGGGTAGAAGTGAAAAACGGGAGTTAAAAAGTAGATTAATTATATTATTAATGCATTTACTTAAATGGCAATATCAACCTAAAAATCAAAGTGAAAGTTGGCGCAGTACCATTACAGAACAACGCATCTGTATTGAACTATTATTAGAAGATAGCCCTAGTTTACAACCTTTAATTGCAACAATATTTGAAGATTGTTATCAAAAAGCTCGTCTCAAAGCATCTGATGAAACAGGGATTAAATTAAATCTTTTTCCTAAAGAATCTCCTTTTACATTAGAAGAAACTTTAAAAAATATTTATTAAGTTGGAGGAATGAATTTTTACACCATAGTTTCAACAAAGCTTGATCTCCGCTTTGAGAATATGATAATATTGTGTATAAACCTGAATATACTCTCATGGAAACACATTTAGGTATGAAATTGCTGCAAGACTATACTAGTGTTGTTGCTCCTGATGACAACGGTACATTCATAGCATATGTTCCCGCTATTCCCAGCTGCCATGCTTGGGGAAAAACCCCAGATGAAGCTTGGAGAGAACTTGCTTGTGTGTTTGAGATGATTCAGGAAGAATACGAAGAAGAAGGACGCTTACTTCCGTCTAATGTAGAACTTATAGTAGCTTAAGGTTAAATACCCATAATAATAAATTGTTTACTTACTCAAGATTACTGAAGCTGAAACAGTTAACAAGAAGGTGTCAGTATGAGTATATATTGACGCTTTAATTACTTGATATTAAAATTGACTTATAGCCTAGATGAACCTTGACAATTGAATAGTGTGCTTGAAGAAGGCGATGATTTATAACCATCCAGCAAAGTTAAACCCAAGGTAAAACTATGCCGCATAAGGTAAAAGTCATTGAGAAAGTTCTTAGCAATCTTGGCTTTGAAAAAGCTAAGAAGAAGTGCTCCCATGCTCGCTGGAGACATACAGACGGACGAGCCACTACAGTTCCAAATCACGGTTGTAACGAGGTTGGGACTGGACTATTTAAGAAAATCCTTAAAGATATTTGCATAACTGAAGATAAATTTAATGATTTCATTTAAATAAAAATATTATTTATCATACCCATTTATTAAAAATTAAATAAATAATATATGAGGAGCAACAAAATGATGCAGTATTTGTAAATTTATCCTAGATTGTCTGGGTAAGTCTAGGAAAATTTTATAGCATCATCTATCAAGCACACAAATAATCTACAAACCCCTTTCTTACGTTTAAGAGGGGTTTTTTTATGTCTGCGCGCTCGCACCCTCGCACTTCCCATACAGACCTAACCCCCCAACCCCCTTCCTTTGTAGGGAAGGGGAGAAATCCGGCTCCCCTCTTTGCTTCGGAGCTACGGTGTACACACAAGTCTTTAAATCTTACTTAACCTGAGTTCGGGATAAGGAAAAGGACAGGTAGTAAGCTGAAAATAACAACAAATCCAGCAACCTGTCCTATGTTTAGTTTAGATGCTTTGTTCTGTGATGTAGATGATTTCTGTAAAGCGTTTGAAGCACAATGGCAGAAAAAACTGTTCAATCATGGAGGAATAAAACGTGTTCGTGCTAAAAGCTTGTGTTTAAGTGAAATAATGACAATTCTCATCGCTTTTCATCAAAATCACTACCGTAATTTCAAACATTTTTATTTGAATCAAGTGAAACAGCATTGGAGTTGTGCGTTTCCAGGTCTTCCTTCCTATCAACGATTTATTGAATGGATACCATCAACCTTGATACCTTTGTGCGTCTATCTGAAGCATTGTTTTGGACTATGTACGGGTATCAGTTTTATCGATTCAACCTGCTTGAAGGTATGTCATAATCGTCGGATTTATAGGCATAAGGTATTTGAGGGTTTAGCTGCTCGTGGCAAAACTTCTGTGGATTGGTTTTTTGGCTTAAATCGCTCCATATTGTCGTCAATGAATTCGGTCAACTCTTAAATGTGATTCTTACTCCTGGTAACATTGATGACCGTAAACCAGTCCCTGATTTACTGCGTGAGCTTTTTGGCAAAATATTTGGCGATCGCGGCTATGTTTCTGAAAAACTTGCTTCTCAACTTTTGCAAGAGTTTGGAATCCAATTTTTCGCTAAACCCCGTCGCAATATGAAGAATAAGCTGATGCGTCTTCATGACAAGCTTTTGTCCGGTAAACGCTCAATTGTTGAGACGATTAACGACCAACTCAAAAACATTTCTCAGATTGAACATTCGAGACACCGCAGTCCCGTTAATTTTTGCGTTAACGTTCTTTGCGGATTAATCGCTTATTGTCATCAACCTCAGAAACCTAGCCTTCAACTGGAGTGGCTTTTACCTCCTTATCTTTAACCCGAACTCAGGTTACTTAAAACTTGGTTTCGTTGCGCTAGCTCTAAAATAAGGGAGAGAAATTGAGTTTCCAGTTGCCCAAAAGAGGAATATTTATGGGTCTAAAAGGCTTGAAACCCTTGCAAACTATACTTGTGTGTACACCGTAGCCGCTTCGGAGAGGGGTTGGGGGAGAGGTCAATCTATGCGATCGCACTTAGAAAATTAGGGATGCGTAGGCGTAGCCCGTCGTAGACATCGCTGTAAACTGTTAAAGTCTAATTCGTCTGAGATTACCACCTTGTTTGATGAAATTTTGAAAAGAATACAGGATAAAGTTTCTTCTCGTCAGTATCTAATGACGCTACATGCTGAAGAAGAAATGAGCGATGACAATCTAACAATCTATGACATTGAACAAGGTATCCTCACAGGCGAAATACTGGAACGTCAAAAAGATAAAGTGACAGCAGAATCCAAATATCGTATCAGAGGTTTAACTCTTGATGCAGGGGAAATCGAAATCATTGCCAAGCTAAGTCCAACTGGAAAACTTGTTATTATTACTGTATACATACCCTAGTCCCAGGAAAGCGGCAAATGCTGTGTGATATTTGTGGAAATGAAGGTGTCAAAATCCGCCGAATTACTAAAACCTATAGTAAGGGTAAAGACCTGCTAGTAATAGAAAACATTCCAGTGCTAACTTGTTCTCATTGCGGCGAAAGCTATTTAACTGCTGAAACTCTTCACAAAATTGAACAAATTAAAATTAACCGTAAAACATTAGCTGTTGAACGTCCTGTAGAAGTAGCTAGTTTTGGGTAATGAATAATTGCCAAAATAAAATATTGTCTTAGGTATTCTCTCACTAATAAATATTTATGGACTTCTACACAACAGTTTTACAAAAGAGTGGGAGTTACTAGGTTCCTTTTCCTTTATGCCTAGAAAATGGATTGGTAGGACAAAGGATAACTCAAAAAGCAGTAATCAATTAACTTAATGAAGTTGTCGCCTCTTTTTTGCCAGTCTATAAAATATACTAAAGTGAGCAATGCTTACCTAATTCTGTAACATCAATAGGTAAATAAAAATTACCTGCTTATGAACCAAGCAAAGTAATGAAGATTTTAACTCGTAGCGTTCCCATAGACTGATAATTCCATTTGTAATTATGGAGCGATATCGTAGACCTGGACTTTAGACTAAAAAGCACAAAATGACTCAGGGAAGCCGAGTTAAGAAGAACCAAAACCAAAAAGTAAAAAAATTACAAATCAAGCAGATTTCTACTCGATTTTACGTAAACTAGTAGTATGCTTTTTAACTATAAGATAGCGAATTCTACGTTGTCGGGGTCGCTTGACGGAATTCCTCAGTTGTACAAGAACATCCATAGCGGTAGATGGAAATTGGTTGTGCTTTTTTCATCTTCCGTTACTGAGGTGCTTGTTCTTACAAGCATCCCTTGATTTTTTGCACAGCTACTGCCTAACGATCGCTCTCCTTTTAGTCTAAAGTCCAGGTAGACATTGCTCCATAAATTCCTAGCAAATAATATTCTGAATCTAGCCAGAACAACTTGATATTTATCCCTTGGTCAGACTAGATAAATTTTCCTCTACCTCAGCACGATCTGTAGCATCGGGATTAAGCCGAAGATAAGTCTGGAGGTCAGCAGATGCAGCATCAGATTGACCTAAACTAATTAATACGATCGCCCGATTTTGATAGAAGTCTGGATTATCTGGCGATAAAGCGATCGCAGCTGATAAATCGCTCAAAGCTTCTGGTAATTGTCCGAGTTCGTACTGAAGTGTGGCTCGATTTGCTAATAATAAAGGTTGCTGTGAATTTAAATCAAGTGCCGCATTATAATCTAATAAAGCTGCTTTCAGATGTCCCAATGCTTCCAATGCTTGAGCGCGACCAATCAATGCTGGAGTTTGAGTAGGTTGTAAATCAATAGCAACTGAATAAGCCTTGATTGCTTCTTCGACTAGACCTTTTAAAGAATAGCAATGTCCGATATTCATCCATACTTCATAGTATGGTGGGCTAAGCTCAATAGCCTGATGATAATCGTGCAAAGCATTTTCTAAATGACCCAGGCGTTGGTAAACATTACCGCGATCGTTGTAGTACTCTGAGTAGTTTGGATCGGCGGCGATCGCAGCTGTAAAATAAATCACAGCTTCTTCTAATTCACCCATTGCTGCGTACACTTGAGCAATGTTATAGTCTAAAACTGAGCGATGTAATCGATGTTTACCTTCACTCAAATGATTTTTGAATTCTTCAATTGCCGATTTACAAAGTGCGATCGCTTCTTGAGGAAGACCTTGACGGTGTTTAACAAGTGCTAAACCATTCATATCGAAAGCAGTCATAAAATGTCTATCATCAGCTGGAATATCCGCCGTTGAGTCTGCTAAGATACTCAGACTGCGATTGAGATAATCTTCAGCTAAAGCATGGTCATGTTCCGGTAAAAACCGAGTATGGAACATTGCCATTATGTAATAAGCTCGAACTAACTGTGCTGGTGCATCAAGTTTGAGGAGAGCTTCTTCTTGAACAATTTGATATGCCTTAGCAATATTTTTTGTTGTTGCGTAGCAATTAAAAAGATTGCCAACCATATTCCATCGCATGTTATTGTCTGTTCCACAAAGACTCTCAAGTTGAGTAGCAACAGATTCACAGTAGACTAATGCATCTTCATAAAAACCTTGGTGATTATAAATTCCCAACAGTCTTGCTTGCCAAATCAATGCTTTTTCAGGTTGGTCACTTTTTAACCAATAAGAAACCAGTCGCGGCCCGTGAATTTCAAGTTCAATAGAATCTCTACCAATTTGTTCCTCTAACTTTTGCGCCAGTTGGGACATTTTTTCTGGAGAAATTACTATTTCTGGTTCTGCTGGTAATTGCAAGCTAATTTTTAGCGTCAAAAACTTCTGATTTAAGTGGGTAATGGCAGTTTCACCAGTATTAGGAGCAGTTGCCAAGAGTAAACTTAACTTTAATTTCTGTCCTCGACGACGAACGAGTTCAGCAAAAAAGCGGCGTACCAAAAATCCTGCTTGCTCATAATCATTACAAGCAATCAACCAAGGAGAACCATCGGTGTAATCATACCAAGAATCTAATAGCTCGATTACCCCATGTATGATTCTATAGGCTCGATCTAAAGGATAATTACGAACCCTTTCCTCATCAATAGAACTATCCGTTAAATTCGGGTTTCTTACCGATATTTGACGCCTTAAGGCAGGCATAATCATTGCTAATTCATAGCTATGTTTGTCAATCAGATGTGGTGCTTTTACTTGAATATCTGGTAAAAGTTGATTTAGCCATTGATTTAATCCAGCCCATAACCCATCTTCTTGGGGATTAAAGGATAGCAGCCAAGTTTTTGCTTTATTTTCTTCGCCTAACTGTAACCATTGCTGCAAAATTTCTAATCTGGTATTACCCGATTCTGCCTCTAACAAAATCACCTTACCAATTTCTGGCTGTTGTAAAATAGTTTGTTCGAGAGTATTGTGGCGCTTCATAATTTATCTCCTTTTAGTAAGACGTAAACTGTTAATCCAAAGAAAAATACCAATACCTTGAATTCCAAAAACCAGCAATCCCATTACTAGGGCATCGGTGAAGGCATAAGGATTTGATTGATACCCTGCACTCAACGTGCCTAAAAGTAGGGAAGCATAATTCCACATGGTTGGAATACCGATGAATAACAGCGACCAAAATGCAGCAATGTGACCTAAAACATAGATAATTGCATAACAGCGAATTACTCGCATCTCGCCTCTAGGAATAGAGGATTGGTCAGTGATATGAGAAAATTTGAATAATCGAGATATTTGGTTTTGTACAAAAACCTTTGTATCTTTCATCAGACTTCTACATCTAAAAAAGTTCGCAATTACATAATAAAAATCAGTCCGAAGAAAGAAATAGCATTGCCAAAGTAAAGCTAGTACATAACTTAAAGCCATCGCCTGTATCAACTGCAAAACAATAGGAGCGATCGCTAGCCATTTTTGTTGTTCAGCATACAAAATCAGTAGCAAGATAGAAGTTGATACAACATCTAGTAAAGGCCCTGCAAGAAAAGGTAAATACCGCTGATTTCGAGGAACACCCCATATCCCCGTCATATCTGTTTCTGCTACGAGTATCCAAAGGCGATTGCTCAACCTTAATTGACAAGAAACACCCACTGCTTTAGCAGCTACTAAATGAGCCATTTCATGTAGAAAGACTGCGATAACATTAATTCCGGTTAAAATTAACGTCATCATAGTAACATTTTTTGTAAATACAAATGCTTGATAGCTAGGTATCACCCCAGGCTTCAAGCTAACAGCGATTACAGCAATAAATATTATTACTCCACAAGCAATTAGTACGTTTTTGTTAAATAATTTTTGAGCAAATGACTGAGAAATATGGTTAAAATGATTTATTTGCTTTGGTTGCTTAGTATGTGTTGGGAAAACTGTTTGTTTAGAAGATAGAATATTAACAAAATCATTTTCTTCTAAAACCTCTAGCAGACCTTCAATATCTGGTACTTCATTATACTTTTGCTCGTAAAGCCATTGTGCTTGTCCAATTGTTTTACCAGCAGCTAAATAGTCCAGTAACTCTATTGCATCAGATGGCAATGCTAGAAAAATATTAGTATCTACTCGCCCAATAATGAATTCATCTCCTTCAGGTTGGCGAGTAAATGGATAAATAGAAACCAGAGCATCAGCGGAATATCTGGTCACGTCAAGTTACCTTCCTAATATAGTGTTATCAGAATTTAGGAGTCAGAATCAATAAACTTATTGTTCCAAAACTCCTAATTTTTAACTCTTTTTCAGTGGCTCTGCGTGAGAGCAAAAATATTTATTAATTAGTGGGGGATTGTAACCCACCACTAGTTTCAGGTAAAGTATGTAGCTAATTCAATGAACTACTTAAATGTCAAGCTTAAATTCAATAGCTCATTGAGCGTTTTAGCTTACCAACAACTACTACATATCCAGCAGACATAAGCTGCTGCTGCGGTTGTTCTAAGTGTTTCCACTTCACGAATCACAAATTTCTTCATAGTTTTAGGTTGAGTAGCTTCTACAGTTTTCATTATTCTTTCCTTCTTTAATGTATGTTTTTGGCAATCTTCTCTACCCTTATGTTTATAAATATAAAGAACAATCGGGTAAAACTAGGGGAGGTAATTGAATTAATTTCTAAAGTTACCAACAACTACTACATATCCAGCAGACATAAGCTGCTGCTGCGGTTGTTCTGAGTGTTTCCACTTCACGAATCACGAATTTCTTCATGGTTTTAGGTTGAGTAGCTTCTACAGTTTTCATTGTTTTCTCCTGATTTTGATGTGTGTTTTGGGCAATGTTCTCTGCCCTTGTGTTAATGAATATAGAGAGCGAACGGGTAAAACTAGGGGAGGTAATTGAATTAATTTCCGAAGTTACCAACAACTACTACATATCCAGCAGACATAAGCTGCTGCTGCGGTTGTTCTGAGTGTTTCCACTTCACGAATCACGAATTTCTTCATGGTTTTAGGTTGAGTAGCTTCTACAGTTTTCATTGTTTTCTCCTGATTTTGATGTGTGTTTTGGGCAATGTTCTCTGCCCTTGTGTTAATGAATATAGAGAGCGAACGGGTAAAACTAGGGGAGGTAATTGAATTAATTTCAAAAATTTTCAGCAGTGTTTTCATGGATTTCAAAGGACTGTGTGTTGAATATTAAGGATAACGAACCATGACAAAGCGCAAAGTATGAGCGGAGGTTTTTTTTGCTCATACTTTGTAATAGAGGACAAATGATATCAAGTCAGGTTAATTAGTTATGATTCTCAAATCTATGCAGAAACCCAAAAATCCTTCCCCTCTGCCCCTCTGCTGCCTTAAGATATGCGTTGCTGAATTTGAATATGAAATGCAAAAATCAACTCTTACTCTCTGCGACTCTGCGCGACGCCACTTGCTTCAAGTCGGGGAACCGCAAGGGCGCAGTGGCTCCTCTGCGTGAGGCAAATTCATATTTCCACTCAGCAACGCCTTAAGATAAGTCTTTAACTGGACATGATATGATAAATGAAAATCGCTATAAAATCATATCCAGCCGCCTATTTCGGCGTCAGTCAAAGGCTTCTCTAATTTGGTATATTCTGTTTGAGCAGCCCGCAATACATGTTTCATCTGCACTGGTTCGCCGGCATCGGCAGCTAGAAAAGCTGCATTTAAGGCTATATTACGAATATTACCGCCAGCCACATTTAACCGCGCCAGTTGCAGGGCATCTAAGTCTGCGGTTGGTGTGTTGGCTGGAAAGACGCGTCGCCAAATCTCGGCTCGTTGTGCTGTATCGGGAAAGGGGAACTGCACCACGAAACGAATGCGTCGCAGGAAGGCTGTATCAATTGCACTCTTGAGGTTAGTAGTCAGAACTGCTAAACCTGGGTAGCTTTCCATACGTTGCAATAAGTAGCTGACTTCGATATTTGCATAGCGATCGCGTGCATCTTTGACTTCACTACGTTTACCAAACAAAGCGTCAGCTTCATCAAATAACAAAATCACTCCACCTTGTTCGGCAGCATCAAACACCCGCCGCAGATTCTTTTCCGTCTCCCCAATGTATTTACTGACTACCGATGACAAGTCAATGCGATACAGATCCAAGCGCAATCTATGTGCTAGCACTTCTGCGCCCAAGGTTTTACCTGTACCGCTACCACCTGCAAATAAGGCGCTGATTCCCAATCCTCGCCCACCTTTGCCAGCAAAACCCCAATTGTTATATACAGTACTCCGCTGCCGCACGTGTGCCGCAATTTCACGGAGAATTTGTTTTTGTAGTTCTGGTAATATCAAGTCATCCCAATCACCAGAAGGCTCAATTCGTTGCGCGAGTTCGTCCAAGCGCGGACGTGCTTGGACGCGACAAGCATCCCATAAAATCTCAGTGATATCGTTTTCTGGTGTTTGTGCTAGTTGTCCTGCGGCTTCTGCACAAGCAGCGCGAATAGTTGCGGCACTCAAGTTAAACTGCTCTATCAAGGTTTTGACTTGCCCGTTCATTTGCGGTGCAATCGCTGTTAATGCATCTTGCCAAACTACACCTTGTTCTTTGATTGTTGGTTGATGTACGTCAAAACTAACTACCAAGCGTTGTGGTAGGCGTATTCGTTCTCGGCTGGTAACAATTAAAAAGCCGTTGGCACGTTCGATGAAATGAGCGATCGCATTCAGTCGCGCTGTATCATTGCTATCGAGTTCGTTACAATCTATGAGTAAGGCACACCTACTTAAAATCGTCTCCCGAGTCCATAACCGCATGAGATTATCCAACTCGCTCGGTGCTTGGGGAATGACTTGTGCAGGCATTACCCACAAACTCAAACCACCCAGTTGACAAATTTTAGCGGCAATCGCACGTTTGCTAATAGTTTCTATACCACATAACTGCACAATTGGCAAGCTATTTATCTTCTGAGCTTGAGACCACACGGCGGCAACTCGCTCTGCTAGCTCTTGGTGGGACGGTACTAACTCGCTAACTTCTTGTAATGGTTCAATGATGCCAGCTAAGCGATCGTCAAGGTATTGAATACCTGTGAGATAATGCAAAATCCGCTCGTCAATTCTCACTGGGCTGAGGGTCAAGGCATGACCATCACCAATTTGAATTAACCGCCAATGTCGTAAAGGAGCATTTGGGGCGATCGCATCCCAGTGGACGTGAGGTAAAGTTGCTAAAGCTAAACTTAACGTTGGGTAAGCTCGCTGGGGATCGCCGTGGACACTAGCACATAATTTGGCAAAATCTCCATTCAATTCCATACCTGCACACAACAGCAACAAATCACTCTCAAAGGATGAAAGCCTAAACATTTTGCAGACTCTATCCAATGCCGATGGTGCAGGCATCGCAGCAGCAGCTTCTTGGAGGGCTTGCTGTAAATTTTCGTGGTTTTTTGCTTGAGATTGATTTTGCAAACTGACAGTATGATTTTCTAAAATCCCACGCACTACGGCTAGGGCTGCTGATAAGTAGCGGTAATTTGCCCGATCCCAATCGATAGTTGTAGCATTCATGAAATTGTCACCTGTGGCGAATCATATTCTCCCGACTGATTTTTGTGCAATGGACTTTCTGCTCCGTCTACCCGCACGCGCACAATATAAGTTCCAGGCTTGACATTTTTAATCGGAATCGTAATTGCATCAGTATCTTCAGTGGGTAGTTCAACTAACAAAGAGTAAGCTACCAGACTTTGGGCTGACACATCGCTAAGCAGCAAAACTACGCGCTGTCCCTTGCCGACTTTGGGATGGAATTTTACGGTAATTTCTGCTGAGCGTAAATTCTCACCACTATTTTCTACTTGACCAACAAATGCCGTAATCGTTGGGTGTAG
This sequence comes from Nostoc sp. S4, assembly GCA_029379225.1. Lineage (GTDB taxonomy): Bacteria > Cyanobacteriota > Cyanobacteriia > Cyanobacteriales > Nostocaceae > Nostoc. The sequence continues at coordinate 111,559 of JAQYWR010000009.1, forward strand.
GACAAAAGCTGCAACATTTGATTCAACTATATGCTCCATTTGTCCTGGGTTGCCTATCGTCAAATGTACCACTTGGATACTCTGCACGCTGGGATACAAATCTGCTGGGACTAACAAGCTGATTTGCGTTTCTTTCACATCTTGAGGTACTAGTAACGTCTCTTTGTTGCCCAATCGAATTCTAGTGATATCACCGCGTAACCGCTTCCCACGAATGATTAATGTTGTGCCAGAAACAATCATTTGCTCATATTCAGTTTTTGCCAAAGCTATCACTTGTTCAATATTCGGTTGAGACAAGGGCATCATGTATAAGCCTTCAAGGTCATCAGATTTACTACTCTCAATCAATACCATTGATGCCAGGTAGGTAGCTGAAGGTCGATAGTGGGTTTGTAAAGCAGACCATAACTTAGAAGTTTCTTCCATGTTAAAAAACTCCGGCGTCAGTTTGATTTGCCCAATTGCTTGTGCTAAATCAGATACAGACACCCCAGCCACAGCTTGCGAAAAAGCACTTGAGGTATTGGTTGTAGATGCATTGATTAAAGTATTCTCAATAATATCCGCTGTAATCAATGGAGTTTTATGTAATAAATGCATTGCGTAGCCTAGTAGCAGCTCTGTCTGAAAATCCTTGGCTCCATAGGCTGTTAATAAATAGTGGAGGTCGAGAGCAAGTGGTGGAGTCGTAAAGGGCGAATTTCCACTTAGACGTGAGTGCCTGCTGCGAAATTCCTGAGATACCCAATCGACATTGCGATTCTGCGTCACTTGATAGAGAAAGAGGTTGAGTTGAGCGCGCTCATCAGCTTCAACTGAAATTCGATCTGGCGGTAGGGCAGTTACAATCACATCACCAACACTAGCAGCGATCGGATCGCTGACTAAACCGTTTTCTAGCAAAACTTTTAGTACTGCTGTCACGGCGGCTATAGAGAGTACGTTACTCATCCTCGTTCCTCATGGCAATAGCACATATTAATCATGTACGCCAGGACACATTCACAGAATATATTTTGCAAAACTTTAAATATTCTGTAGGGCAGACTATCTGCTTGGCATACAAAAATACTGGGGATTGGGGACTGGAACTATAAAGGTACTTCAAATTCCTAATCCCTAATTCCCTATTCCAGTTTTTAGGTCAGTATTTATCAGGAACTAATTTCAACTATTACAAGTCTCAATTTTAAGCATTTTATCAAATTATGAGTATTACTTTAAGTTGCTAATATGTTAAGCTGAGTGTAACTAGATAGGTAGAAGTAATATAAGTTACTAAGAATTTACATAATCAATAATCAAACAAGCAAAAAATTTGTAATACTGTAAGAAATCGGCAGCCAAGCCAAAAAGACCTTGGTTTTGACTTCTGAATTATTACGTAACACTAGTACTATCTCTGATTAAACTTAACACTTTAAAATAACTAGGATGGGTTCCCCCAGATGAAATCCCCACCTTCTTCAGATTCTTGGAATGGCCGCTTCGTCGGTGATAACCAGCGGTATCGTTTAGACCGACGGTTAGGCAAAGGTGGCATGGGAGAAGTTTTCCTGGCAATGGACACGCGTGTAGGTCAGCATGTAGCCTTGAAGTTGCTCAAAGATACGCTGGTGGCTTCGCAAGAAATGAGAAAGCGTTTTGAGCGTGAGGTAGCAGTTTGTGCCGCCTTGCAAAGCGATCACATCGTGAAAATTAGTGATTGTGGAGTCACTCCAGAAGGCTTTCCGTTTTACGTCATGGAATATTTACGGGGACAAACTCTCAGACAATTATTGCTGCGTGAAAAGCGGCTGTCTGTGGAGCGGACTGTAAAAATTATGGCGCAAGTTTGCAAGGGTCTAGAGCTTGCTCATCAAGGAGTGACTCTGCAACGCGATGGAGGAAAAACCACTGAGCATATTCAGGTAATACACCGCGACCTGAAACCAGATAATATATTTTTAGTGCCTACAGATTTGGGAGAGTGGGTAAAGGTTTTAGATTTTGGTGTTGCCAAAATTCGTAGTGAATCTTCGGAAAATACCAACATTACAAATATTACGAGTACATTTATTGGCACATTTCGTTACGCACCTCCCGAACAAATCCAAAGTGATAAAAACCTGGATGCTAGAGGTGATATTTACAGCTTAGGGATTATCCTTTATGAAATGTTGAGTGCAGCCGATCCATTTGGGATTAGCATTAAGGGTAATCAAATCAGTGAAGCTTCCTGGGTATTAGCTCATGCTTATGAGCCACCAAAACCACTGCGGGAGCAACCAGGTTGTGAGAATTTACCCGAACAATTGGAAGCTGTGGTGATGAAATGCCTCCACAAGAACCCAGCTAACCGATTTGCCACGGTAGAAGAACTCGATCGCGCTTTGCAAGCTGCTGCCAAATTTGTCACGGGCACTAATAGTGTACCCAGACAGGCTACTGTGCAACCACAACCTTTCTCCAATCAAGGTTCAAATCACGAAACCGTTCCCAGGCAATCAAGCGACGACACGATTCTTCGCCCTCCAGCTGCCTCTAATCAAAGTTCAAATCACGAAACCGTTCCTAGACAATCGAGCGACGATACGATTCTTCGCCCTCCAGCTGCCTCTAATCAAGGTTCAAATCACGAAACTATTCCTAGACAATCGAGCGACGACACGATTCTTCGTCCTCCAGATGGCTACAATCAGAGTTCAAATCACGAAACTGTTCCTAGACCATTTAACCCAATTGAACAAAGCCAACCTCAAGTAACTATTCCTCCGCTTTCATCTGGGTACAATCAAGGTTCAAATCACGAAACTGTTCCTAGACCATTTAATCCAGTCGAGCAAAATCAACCTGAGACTAACAATCCTCAACAGAGTCCTGTGAATAATCCTAACCCTAGCAAACCGGATGCGACTTTGTTTCAACCGCGATCGACACCCAATCAAGGTACACCGCAAGTACCAACAGATAAAACTTTGTATCAGCCACGACCTGCATCCAATCAAGGCGGAGTACAAGTACCATCAGATAAGACGTTATATCAACCTCGACGCACACCCAATCAAGGTATACCGCAAGTACCAACAGATAAGACACTGTATCAGCCGCGACCTATATCCAATCAAGGCAGGCCAGAACCATCACTAGATAAGACGTTGTACCAACCGCGACCCGCATCTCATCAAAGCAGGGCACAAGTGCGAACTGATGACACTATATACCAACTAAGGTCAAATGAGCAGTCATCTACTGGAGCTACTCCCAATTTCTTGCGAATCTTGGGAGTCATCTTAGCAATTGGACTGACTTTAGCAGTAGTAACGTTTATATATACTCAATGGCAATCTTCTAAAAAGTCAAGCAACGAGCAAAGTTTGCTTAATTAGTACTTGATGTAGTCAATCAAGAAAGGTGCGTTATTAACGCACCTTTACTGATTAGATTTGCGTGTTAGACAATAACATTAGTACCAAGTATCAAATTGCTAGCGGTGAAATTATTCAAAGTTACCAACGTGCTGAAATCGTCACCACCACCGTTAGCATCAATCTGAACTTGGGTAGAAGTACCCGATTGCACAAACTGTAGATAGCCATCACCGTAAGGATAACTACCATTGTAGCCCAGACTCTTGAATAGGTCAGTTAAAACCAACTTATCCTGGTCTTGATTAAAATCAGTGATTTTGTCGCCAGTAGTGCCCTTGTCACTTAAAGCTTGATATACAAACTGGTCGTTACCGCTACCACCAGTGAGGCTGTCGTTACCAGCACCTCCAACGAGGATATCATTTCCCGTACCACCAATGAGCGTGTCATTGCCGATACCACCCCGCAGCAAGTCGTTGCCACTCTTGCCATAAATTTTATCGTTACCCCCCTGACCATTAACCACATCATTTGAGTTATCTAAACCTGTAATGTTGTTAGCAAGGTCATTGAGGAAAGTCACAGTATTTTTGATACCGATGCTTGTATCAGTGGAGTTGGCATCCAGGACATTAAAGCTGTCGGTGATGCTAGTTTGTCCATCAAACAAAATATTGCCAATGGCTGGTGTTGTACCAGAAGCTTTCAGATTCTCCAAATCTTCTAATTTGAATTTTTCGAGGATGACTTTTGTGTCACTCACTCCTTCAAAGGTGATTTCCAAACTTGTGCCATTCTGGGTAAACAGCAAATTTTGGGCAGTTAAGCCAGCACCTTGGAATTTAATGGTATCCACTTGGGCAATGACTGCTGCTGAAGGATTTGTGCCTTTCCCGACCCCACCAAAATCAGTGATAGTATCAGTCTGGTCGCGCAAGTTGTAGACAAATTTATCTCTGCCACCGCCACCAGTTAGGGTGTCGTTGCCTTTTTTGGCTGTGATGGTATCATTGCCAGTTTTACCATTAATTTTGTCCGGGGAGTTGCTACCCACTAAGATATCAGCCCCACTAGTTCCAGTGAGGTTCAGACCGTCAGACTGGATTTCATTAGCACCAATATCAATTTTCCCACCAGATATGCGGTTAAATCCAGAACCACGCTGGTCAGTGGTAACACCAGTAGGAACTAAGGCATTATTACCAGCGTTAATGGCGGGACTACCTGCAAGTAAATCTTGAGTCAAGGTTGGGCCACCGTTATCTTGTAGTGGGCCAAGTTTGGGATCAATGGGGTTGCTGCTAGTGCCCACTAAGGTGCTGGTGGTAAAGCCAGTACTACCAGTATTATTGCCAATCAGGTTATTACCAGCATTGGTGAAGCTGCCAAAAACGTCTGGAGAATCCGGTGCCTTAACCGCAGAATTACCCGCAACGATGGTGTTTCCAACAACCACAGTGCCTTTAGAGTCATTGAAAACACCCCCACCCTTGCCATCAAAGAAAACAGCATCTATGTTATTATTAGTAATGGTGTCATTAGTAAGTGTGATAATACCTGTGTTAAATATGCCACCACCCTTGTAGTTTGAGATATTGCCAGAGACAGTGCTGTTAGTTATATCGGCAGTGCCTGAGTTATAAATGCCGCCACCAAACGTATCGATGGGGTCAGGCCCTCCCCGGCTCAAACCATTAGCATCAATACTATTATTAGAGATAGTGCTGTTAGTTATCTTCAGAGTACCTGTATTAAATATACCGCCACCATAAGTAGAAATGTATAAGGCATTCGCAGTATTATTAGAGACAGTACTGTTAGTCAGGCTGAGAGTACCTGTGTTAAATATACCACCACCTAATGATGATCCCTGATTACCAGAGACAGTGGTGTTGGTTAGGCTAAGATTGCCTCTATTAAAAATGCCTCCGACTGCTCCCTGATTGTCCGAGATAGTACTGTTAGTCAAGTTGAGGCTGGTATTGCTATTGAGCAAAATACTGCCATATATGACATCATCAGCATTAGCAATCTTCAAGCCATCAATACCGACATCTGTGCCTGTGCCCGTTATCTCAAATACACCTGAGGCATTATTACCGCTGATGGTCAGCTTCGATGCTCCAGTTCCGACAATGGTTAGATCGTCAGTAATCGCCAGTTGCCCAGAGGTAAGGGTGATGACATCTGGTACGCCATCGGCGAACACGCTGCCTGCAAAGGTAATCGTGTTCGCCCCAGCAGTCGCATTGGCATTGAGAATCGCTTGTCGCAACGACCCTTTTCCAGAATCATTGGTATTAGTCACTACTGTGTCAGTATTCACAGGTGGTGGGCTACTGGACTGGACTTCATAAGCACCAATATCAACTGTATTCCCAGATATTCGGTTAAATCCAGTACCTCTTTGGTCTGTGGTGACACTAGATGCTAGGAAATTATTACCAGCGTTAATGGCAGGACTACCTGTCAATAAAGCATAAGTTAAAGTTGCACCACCGTTATTTTGTAGAGGCCCGAGTTTTGGGTTAATCGGGTTGGTGCTGGTGCCCACTAAGGTGCTGGTGGTAAAACCAGTGCTACCAGTCTTATTGCCAATCAGGTTATTACCCGAATCACTGAAATTACTGCCCGACACGTCGGGGTTGATATCGCCGGACGTAGATTTATCGAAGTTACTTGCAATAATAGTGTTACCCACAACGCTAAGTGCGTTACCATCAAAATCATTCTCATTATTGAAAACGCCACCACCGTTACCAACGCTATCGCTGTTTGAGTCGGCTGTATTGTTGGCGACCGTGCTGTTGATCAGGCTAAGGTTGCTATAGTTATAAATCCCACCCCCATCTTCTGAGGCCTGATTGCCAGAGACAGTGCTGTTAGTCAGGGTAGCTGTACCGAGTTTAATAGAATAAAAATCTGTTCCGTTATAAATACCGCCGCCATTGTTCGCTGTATTGTTAGATACAGTGGTATTGGTCAGCTTTAAATTACCTGAGCTAGAAATACCACCACCGGAGTCTGCTGTATTACCAGAGATAGTACTATCAGTAAGCCTGATGGGGCCACCCTCATCGCCATACGATGATGAACTCTCAATACCACCGCCGTTGAAGGTTGCCGTATTCCCAAAGACACTGCTTTTAGTGAGACTAAGGATACCTGAGTTGGCGATACCACCACCGGAGTTTGCCGTATTGCCAGAGACATTAGTATTAGTCAGCTTCAGGATGCCTGAGTTGTCGATACCACCGCCCCCGGAGTCTGCCGTGTTACCTGAGACATTACTGTTAGTCAGGTTAAGGATGGTATTAGCATCGACCAAAATACCGCCGCCAGAGTAACTACTGTGAGAATTACTATTACCATTAACAATTTTTAAACCATCAATGGTGGCATCTGTTCCTATTCCCGATATCTCAAACACTCTAGAGGCATGATTGCCACTGATTGTCAACTTAGATGCCCCAGTTCCCAAGATGGTGATATCATCGGTGATTGTCAGTTGCCCAGAGGTAAGAGTGATGGTATCTGGAGTGGCATCAGCAAATACACCGCCGAAGGTAATGGTATCATTTCCAGCAGTCGCATTGGCTAACTTAATTGCCTCACGTAGGGTGGTGATACCGTTATTCGCATTGCCATCATCAGCGTCAGCGGTACTATTCACCGTAAACGTTGCCAGTACTCCTACATAAGCTTGCCACGTTGTTTTTGCAAACGCCAGAGTTACATCCATCTGTGCGGTGCGAACTGACAACTCCCAGTTACCACCTAATGCTGCATTACCAATTGGCTGACTAGAAGCGGCAATATTTGCACCTGTGAGTTGGTGCAGTTTTTCTAAAAATTCTATTCCCGCATCACCAAAAGCCACGTTGCAACCGTACAGGAGTAAGTTTTTCGTGGATAATATCTGCTGCCATTGTTGCAGTTGCTGGCTATATTCCTTAAGGGTGTGGAGTCCTATATTAGTGTTGCCCAGTTGCAAACAACCAGGGGCACCGTGAGAGACAATATGAATGTCGGTGATGTTGGAGCGATCGCAATTCGCCAAAATTTCGGTAATTTGTTCAACACCGTTTTGTCTTTGGTCAAGTACGAACACTTTGGTATTATCAACCACCCCTTTAACTAAACTGCTATAGTCTTCAATCCCCATATCAATGAAGACTAAACTATAGCTGCCGCAGGTGGAAATTCTTGGATTTACTTGGGGGCGTGATGTGTGTAGCGTTGTCATTTTGTTATTTCAAGTTAAGGTTATGAGGGAAACTCAAACCAACTCCAGCCTTGTGATTACAGGGTTTTTATACAACTACCAACAACTAAACCAAGAAATAAGACAAACTATTATTCACTAGGAATTTTTCCTTCATTGGTATCATCTAGCAAGTTGCTGATTTTGTAAAGCAGCAAATCTAGATAATTTTACGATGTTAGCCAACTCATAATTTATGATATTTGTCAAAAACCTAGTTTTTTCTCCCCAAAACCTAGTTTTTTAATTTATAGAAAATAATACTAAATATTAATTAATAAATATATTGCTTAATATTTGTTCCAACATTGTCTCTACTAGATTGATAGATTTTATACATAATATATCTTAATATATAAACTGCAATAATTAAGCCAAAAAGATTTATAGTAATTTTTCGCAAATATTAATTTTTTAATACTGCTCATCAAGCAAAATATAAATAATTATTATAAATAATAAATAATATGGAAAAAAGTGTTATTAATGCCAGCCTTTCGACTGAGAACCTAACCTTTCGTCCAGGTGATACTCCTGCTTCGTTTGAGGTAACTGTCAATAATGACAGCGATCGCTTTGTGAATTTTCAGCTCGAAATTACTGCCGCCGGAGAAACCCGCAACTCAGGATATGTTTGGTATAAACTTCAACCGGAAGTGGCAGCAGCTAAACCACCAGGCAGTAGTACAATATTCCAAGTGTTGATATTTAATACGCCGATAGTCGGATTTGTCGGCACTGTTAACTTAATGGTGAAGGTTTTTTCACCACAGTTAGCACAACAATGCAGACTTGTGCTGCGCCTGAAAATTGAGCGAGACAATAGACCAACACAATTAAGTTTAGAATTACCTGTGCGAGAGTTCCAAGTTTATCCGCGTAATTCTGTAGATATACCAGTACGGGTGCGGAACTTGAGTCAACAACCGACTAATGTAACGCTACGTTTTACAGGCGTCGATCCTTCTTGGCTGACTAATAGTGCAGAACGGCGATTAGCCTTAGATGCCGGTGGTTTAGCAGAAGCGACATTCCAATGCCAGCCTCCTTCTGTCGTGCAAGCACCCAGTCAAAACTATCCTTTTCTCATCGAAGCTGTTAGCAGTAATGGTTACCCAAGTAGTACTCAAGGCAATATTGAAGTTTTACCTGTGGGTTTTATCGAATTTACCACCACACACAAACAGCAAAAAATTCCCAGTAAATCGGCATGGTTACCCGACTGGAAATCTAATACAGCCTCCTTTGAATTGCTATTTAAAAATGCTAGTAACTTATATCAGCAACTTGATGTGCAAATTCAAGGTCGAGACGAACGAAAATGTAGTTTTAAGAAGTCTCCTGAAGCCGCCAATTTAAATTTAGGAGAGACAACTAAAGTTATTCTTGATGTTAAAACAAAACGCCCTTGGGTCGGAATAGGCAAAACTTTGTTGCTGGAGGCTAAATCGGAATTATCCGACCAACGTTTAGGTAGTACAGACCCCGCCACCCAGACATTAGAAGTACAGGTTTTACCGATTATACCTCTATGGTTACAATTAGCAGCGATCGCATTATTAGCGGCACTGATAGCCTGGATAGTCCAACCCAGAGGTGTCATGCATACACGTTCTGTAAACTCAGTGCGTTTTAGTGGCATTGGTTTGTCTGTTGTCAGTGGTTCAGATGATTGCACATTAAGACTTTGGAGCATTGGTGCCGAACGCCTAGACCCGGATGACAGAGTAACATATAATGGGCAACCTGTAGCTTGCGACCAACGGCAACAGCCCAAAGGTCTGATGGCGATTACCGATGATGCGATAGAAGTCTTACGGTTTATGCCATTACAAAACGACCGTGTTGCTGTTGGTTTAGATAATGGTGTAATTGAACTCAGGGATGTACCTTCAGGTGCTAAGATTAGCCAACTTCAAGATTTTAAAGACCCAAAAGCAAAAGGCGATCGCGTTTTTGATTTAGCTTTCACTCCCAACTCACTGAATTTATTTAGTGGTTATGGTAGTGGTAAAGTGAGATTATGGTCAAGACCAGCGCCTAACACCAATTTCCTGCCAGAACCGCAAGCGATCGATGTCCAAAGTATATTAAAACTATCAGGTTTCCAAGTCCGCGCTTTAACTCTCAGTCCAGATGCTACAACTGTTGTAATTGGTGGAAACTTTAAACGCTTCATCTTATGGCAGTGGAATCAAAATCAAACTAATAAACAATTTCCAGGTTTATCAGTGCAAAATCTGGAAAAATTAGACGAAAGAGTTGGACGTGAAGATTATATTTGGGCATTAGCTTTTGTTCCTAACTCGGCAGCAAAAATCCTCGCAACTTCTGATTCTGCGGGATACATTACGATTTGGAATTTAAATCGCTGCCAAACTCTCAAAAATCTCAATCCCCAGATACCAGTAAATGAACTAAATTGCCCAACACTAGACCGCTGGTCAGCATCGAAAACATCTGTGCGTAGTCTAGCATTTAGTGAAGATGGTAATCTGCTAGTAAGTGGTGGTGACGATGGACGAGTCGTACTTTGGTACTTAACCCCCGACCACAAATTAGACAAAACCAAAGCAGCAGAAGGTAAAACAATTTACCAAAGCTCTAAAAAAATCAATAGTATCGACTTGAAAACTAATCAAGGAACCATGATTGTGAGTGGTAGTGAAGATTTTCAGGTCAAACTACACCGCATCAAATAAGGGAGTCGATAACATGCAAGCTAAATTCAATCCATTACAAGTTTATATCAACCCTCCTGATATCCAATTCGGGATGCCTGGAGATACCATTGTTCTCTATGTAGTTGTCAGCAATCAGGGAGACCAGAGTGCTGTTATTGACTTATATTTTGTTTTTGATGAGGTTTTTCAAAATTTAACAGGCTGGTCTAGTTCTCCGAGAGAAAGTTTAGCATTAGCTCCAGGACAAAGTAGCGATGAAGTTGTATTTGAATTTCAAATCACCCCTGATGCTTTTCCAGGAACCTATGACTATACCCTACTTGTAGACTCCCCTGAGCATTACCCCCAAGATACTCCCATTACTTTCCCCAATCAAATTAAAGTTCTGCTCAAAGAACAGACCGCAATTCGCTTAAATGACCCGACATTTTCCATTAGACCTAATACTAATCCCAACAAACCACTGATTTTTAATTTTAGCGAACCTTTGCAACTAGAGGTAATAGTTGACAATCGCTCTTATCTAGTAGATCGTTTCCGGTTGAGTTGCCCAGATTTAGACGATGATTGGTTCACGATTAATTATCCTAAGACTGGATTCGAGGGACAAGGGTTGGTGTCTGACGTGACTGCACTCGAACTCAATCCTGGTACTCAAGGTCAAATATTATTAAAATTTCATCCACCTGTAAATACCCTTGCTGGCAGCTATTCTCCAACAATCCGCTTGTATTCAGAAAACTCTCCAGATTTAGTGCTATTGGATTTGGTATACATCCAAATTCCCACGAATTATCGCCTAGATATAGAACTGAATACGATTTTGGGACAGGTTAGCCGTAGTCTTGGTAAGTATGAATTATCATTGGCTAATCAGGGTAATATTGTCCGCGAACTGATGTTGAGCTTAAAAAGTCGAGATGAAGAAGAACTGTATACTTACACTTTTGACCCTACTGAGGTAAGATTATTACCTAATAAAAGTGCCATGGCCAATTTGATGGTCAAACCTAAACCTTGGTGGCGACGACCGTGGTTTGGTACAGGGCTAGTTGTCAACTTTAGAGTTGATATTAAAGACCAACAAAGTTTACCTTTACCTAACACATTGCCTCAGGGAACCTTGGTATGGAAACCTCGTCCTTGGTGGCAATTTCTCCTCTTACTTTTAGCAATTTTGGGTGTATTGGGAGGAATAGGATTTATTATTTGGCGAATCTTAAATCCGGAACCTTTGAGATTAGAAAATTTTAGTGCTAATAACCCTCAAATCACTGAAGATGAAGATGAGGTAGCTTTGAGGTGGCAAATTCACAATTATCAACAGTTACAAACTCTGGTTTTAACAACCAAAGGTTCGCAACCGATTCAGCCGATTACCTATGACTTTAGGAATGGTATTCCTGAGTCGTTAGGTAAAGGAAACACTAATGAAATACCTCCTTGTCAGGTGCAAGAAAAACAAGAATTAATTTGTAGCAATGTTAAAACTGGAGTTAAAACTAGAGGAAATTATACTTTTGAGTTACAAGCATTTTATCGTAATGGGATACAGTTATTTTCTCCCAAAGAGCAAGTAGTAACTCAAACAACTCAAGTAGAAGTAGCGGAGAAACAAATTGCTCAAGTGATTGCTTTTCAAGCAGATAAAACCCAATATACCAAAGGTCAGAATATTCTTTTAAGTTGGGCGATCGCCCGTCCTTTATTACTCGCACAAGTTCAAGTTACTGGTAATGCAGATGATGGTACATTATACGGTGAACCAATTACTTATAAATTCAATCAAGGTAAGATAACCGACCCGAAGCTGCAAAAATTATGCACGCAACAAAATCAACAAATCCAATGTAAAAATATTCCTCTATCAGCATCTAAAGCAGGAAATTTTGCCTTTCAAATAAAAGCTTTTCCTAATAATGGAAGTCAAAAAATTGATTCTAAAAATACTGAGTCTAAAATCGAAATTTTACCGAAACCATTTAAGATTGTCTCTTTTACTATCAACGGTAGCGAACAACCAAATGTAGTTCTTAATGAAGGAGCAACTGCTACTCTTAACTGGAAAGTAGAAGGAGAAAATATTCAGGTGAAACTTCAACCATACGGCAATGATGTTGCACCAGTTGGTTCAATCAAACTTCCAGTTAATTTAGCTTTCCCGCCTCAAATTGCATTACAAGTTAATGATATATCTGGGAAGCAGCAACCCCAGCAGCGAGGATTTGCAATCACAGTTATTAAAAAAGTAGTGCCTACTCCTGTACCTCCCCTAAACCCAATTCAACCTACTCTTCCACGCAGTAACCCATTTAAGAGTCCTTTACCTCTACCTCTAAGGTAATCTGACTGAAAAATTGATGGATTACACTTTTTGAGAAATGTGAAAAGCAGAGATATAGGAAAGTTGCAGACTACCACCGAAATCATCTTCTATGCGATGCCTCAATCCTGAAAATAAAGACTCTTTGCTGTGTGGCTCTAATTTTAGATATGGCGAGTAAGTATTTAAAAGTGTTAGATATTCATCTACAGTGTAGGTTACTTGCGATCTAACTTGTCCAGATATCAAGTCTTTGAATTGCCCCGATTCAATAGCCATATTTCCTAATTCTCTCAAGAGATATTCTTGAGTTTCTTGGTCTTCATAGCGATCGAGAGATGGAGTATATACTTGATAAATTTCGGATAAGCTTTTATACACTTCGTAGCTGGGTTGAAGTTCTTTATTCCACAATAAAATTAGACGGCCACTTTCTTTAAGAGCATTTGCTGCTTTTAGATATCCTATTTCTGGTGATATCCAATGAAAAGAACTCGCTGCTAAAACAGCATCAAATTCAAAAGGCTTGAGTTTCCACTCTTCAAAGGATGTGTTTTCAATCTCTACATTAGAATAGCGTTGACAATTATATTCAGCTAGCTGAAAAAAATCTGGGTTAGGTTCCAAGCAGATTATAGAGCAACCCAATTGAGCAAATGCTACCGTTGCAGTTCCAGGGCCACATCCTAGTTCCAGAATTTTTGAATTTGTGGAGAGTTGAGCAACTTGTGCAACTTGCTCAATCAACTCCTGAGGATAGCGGGGTCTTGCCTTGTTATAAGCTTCGGCTGCGGGAGAATACCAATTTTTGCGCTGTTCCAGATCTGTGCTGGAGCAGCTGATTATTTTTTGTTTTATGTCTTCGCTCATCTATTCAATTCCTTCAAATCCTTTTATGGCTGGATTATTCACCAATTCTGGATTGTGGATTCTGACTAGTTCAGCGTCTTTGCCCATTTGACAACAAAGGTTTTCGCAACGGTACTACCTCGGCTTCACTACTTTCGCGTGCTACCCGAATCAGCAATCCAGCAGCTGTCAAACTGGCAATCATGGAATTACCACCATAGCTAAACATCGGCAAGGGTAAGCCAGTAGTTGGTAAAGAACCTGTAGCAACACCAATGTGCAGCAAAGATTGTCCTACCATTAAAACCGTTACACCGATCGCTACCAGTCGATGGATTGAATTTTTTGCCTTCAGCGCCACGACTAATCCCAAAGTTGCAAATATCGCTAAAAGTGCCAACAGTATCATACTGCCAACAAAACCAAACTCTTCGGCGAATACAGCAAAAATAAAATCGGTGTCCTGAATTGGTAGATAAAATAGCTTTTGTTGGGAAAGTCCAAATCCGGCTCCCCAAGTTCTACCAGAACCCACAGCTAGTAAACTTTGCACCAACTGGTAACCATCTCCTGTCGCATCCGCCCAAGGATTCAAGAACGACATCACCCGCTTGCGCTGATACTCTTTGATGCTAATACTGAGTACTGCTAACATTACTCCACCAATTGCTGTCCCTCCCAAGTACTTGTAAGGTAGCCCAGCTGCTAGGGCAATTAGCCAAATAGTCATCCCACAAAGTGCTGTTGTGCTTAAGTTAGGCTGGGCAAGAATTCCTAAAAGAACCAAACCGAAAATAACCAGCCAGCCGCAGCGAACCCGCCAACTAATTCGTTCCCACTGACCAAAAAGTCGCGCACTTTGCAGCACCAGAAAGGGTTTAATCAATTCCGAAGGTTGAATGGGAATTGGCCCGATCGCTATCCAACGCGCTGCATCAAAAGCTTTTTTTCCCAATCCTGGGATCAGCGTCACGAAAATTAATGTCAAAAACACCATTAAAAACCAATGGGATTGTCCCAAAATTTTCTGCAATGGCGAGTTGACAATAATATTGAATCCGACTAAGGCAACTAAGACCCAAAGCAGTTGCCGCTTAAAGTAGTACAATCCATCACTGTGACGGGCATCGGCGACGGGATAGGATGCTGAAAATAGCATGATCAAGCCAGCGAACAGCCAAACGAATGTTAACCAGCGCAATAACCGCGCTTCTAATGCCCAGTTGGAGACGGAATTATCAAAAAATGGAATCAGGCGGCGTAGATTCACGATCGGTATAGGTGAAAAGTTAGGAATTAAAAGTTAGAAATAAAACTCATAAATCATAACCCATAACACACTAATCTGATGCACCGTTTTTACAATACGTTAGTGTAAGTTGCTACAGATACTCAAGGTGCGGATTTATAGTTGATAAAGTACACAAACTATGTTTAGTAGTTAAATATCAAGCCTGTATTGCTTTTGACTTCTGACTTGTGAATTCTGCTGTTATAACTGAGTTTTTTATCGATAGAGGAATTTCAATCCAAAACTCAGTTCCTTGTCCTAGTTCTGATATACATCTGAGTGTTCCCCCGTGTTTTTCAACAATAATTTGATAGCTAATTGATAAACCCAATCCTGTACCCTTACCGACAGGCTTAGTTGTGAAAAATGGATCGAACAGTCGTTCTTTAACTGCTTCTAACATTCCTGAACCATTATCAGCAATTCGGATCGTAACAGACTTGCTTTCTATAGCTTCTGTAGTAATTGTAATAGTATTAGGCTGAGCATGAATTTCTGCGCTCTGTAGTTTACTTTTATGGTTATCAAAAGCATCGACTGCATTACTAATAATATTCATGAATACCTGATTTAGTTGACTAGGGTAGCAATCTACTAAAGGCAAGTTTCCATAATTTTTAACTACTTTGACACCAGGGCTATCGACACTACTCTTGAAGCGATTTTGTAAAATTAGTAAAGTACTGTCTAGTCCTTGGTGAATATCAACACTTTTTTTCTCAGCTTCATCAACTCGAGAGAAGTTCTTCAATGACAATACAATCTCTGAAATTCGTTCGGCTCCTACTTCCATCGAATTGAGGATTTTGGGCAAATCATCTAGTAAAAAATCTAAGTCAATTTCTTCAACATATTTTTGAATTTCTGGCATGGGATTGGCATAAAATTGCTCATAAAGATGCACCAGTTTTAGTAAAGATTCCGTATAATCTCTTGCATATTTTAAATTTCCATAAATAAAATTAACAGGATTATTAATTTCGTGAGCAATTCCCGCAACTAACTGTCCCAAACTAGACATTTTCTCAGCTTGAATTAATTGAGCTTGAGTTTGCTGGAGTTCTTTGAGGGAGTTTTCCAATTTTTTAGCTTGAGCCTCAGCAATTTGCGCTAGATTTTCCTTGATTTGTAGCGCACCACGTAGTTGCGCTCTTTGTTGTTTTAGTTCACTTGTTAACTTTTTGGCATCAGCCAAAGCGGTATTTTGAGCTTGCAATAAAAATAGAAAATCAACAATTGGGTCATGAATTGCAAAATCTTTGAGCTTGATACCCAAAGGAGCAAGACTAGTTGTATCTGTAATCCAAGGAGAACCTAAGAAAAATATCACCTCCTGCTCTGGGTGATACATCATCTGACCCTTAAGTTGCATTCGATTGTGGAGAAACTCTAAAATGAACAAGGCACGAGACTGTTTGCTAATAGCATCAAAATCGACTAAAATTTTTGGTCGATTGATCTGGAAATGCTGCTCAATCAATTTCCCAACTATTGGTTCGGAACTAATACGTTCTAAAACATCACCAGCTTGTACAATTTTGCGATCGCGGCTAAATGCGAAATGGAAAGGAAAAGCTTTCGCCAGTAACTCTGGTGAAAGCGTCAGGTAAGGAGGAGCCATGCTGCTGCTGTCCTACGGTCAATTTGGTTTATAAATCACTAAAAATTCATCATGTTCGCTACCTTCATCTCGACTTTGGGTTTGGGTAATATGAACTTGTGTATCAAACCTAGTTCCCAACCCCTTGACTAGACCAAGAATCATTGGCGTCAGCCCTTCTCTATCAGAACGATAGTGTAAGTTGAGAGAGTTTTCTTCCATATCAGTACACTCAAATGATGGGGGCTGAAGTTTGGGAAAGCTAACTCCTACACGAGCATGAAGATTGTCGAGATTTTCTAAAAACTCAGGTAGCGTATCTCCACTCATGTCCATCATTTCGCCATAGCCTTCTTGGGCTGTGTATTGAACCCAGAAGTCCCCAAAAGCTTGCATAACTTCTGTGGGAGATAAACCCAAAACGCCACTAGCAACTTTTACTAACCTGTGGGTGATGTCATCAGGATAGCCTTCCATACTGATGAAAACATCTACATCCACGTCTGCTTTATGCTTAATTATTTTCCAAGTTTCTTGGCCAAAGCGATTGCACACCATGTCTTGAATCGCCTTGTTCACTAATCCATACATGGAAGTCTCCTCTTGCTGCACCTAATTTTGCTTCCTGAATTTGACCGAGACTCAATAACTAATTCCCTAAAATGACAAAATTTATTTTACTTAAACTTGGAAATGTCAAATTACAGACAGTTTTAAAACCTAAAAAATAGGGAAAACTGTTCGCATTTTAATACTATACTCCAATATATTTACAACCGTATTTCCACCCTTTCCTTTGACCTACACTTATGAATTCACAAGGAGCGATGAATTAAAAGACAAGCTATATTTAAAGATTTGACGTTGAATTCCGTTAAAAAACTGAACGCGGGCATCCATAGCTTCTCTAATAGCCAGTTTGATTTTGGTATCGTCTTCAATCATCGCAATTTGAGGTTCAATTACTCTTGCTAGCTTCGCTGCATGACTATCATCAACATTAATATGGACTTCAAAGAAGATCAGTGATTGTTTCGGTAAGGGAGCAGCGCCGACAATTCCTTTATATAGTTGCGTGTACAGTGAGCTAACAATCCCTTCGGAAGCATAACAAACGGCACCCAGTGCAGCTAAATAGCCATATTTATGCGGCATCTGTAAGTAAGTTTCAATCAGAGCGAGAGTTTCAGGTGCAGTAGGTAATGCTGCTAAAGTTTCGTCGTAGATACCAAGTGCGCGGGTGAATTGACGAAACAATTCTGGGTGGGACTGACTTACATCTCCTTGTCCCATTTCGTCAAATAGGTTTTCTAAGATAACTAACTGAGTACTTTCATCTTGGCAGCAAGACAAGATGCTAGCTAAGATACGATTAAATTCTTTGGAGAATTTATACATCTGAACAGCTAGTATCTGTACATCTGGTAGAAATAAATTTCCACTACGACACAGCATTAAGAACTCATGGTTCCATAGAGGGTGATTATCGGCTATTTGCTGGAAGCAATTTTTAACTAAAGAAAGTGTCTGTGTCATCGTGATACTTGTATGGCTAAATGGAGGGGTTGGTCAAGTAAGGGGCTAAAGAATGATTCATCTAGTGCAATATGCTCTGGAGTCACACGTAATTCCTGTAGGATTGGCATCGTCTTGAATCCAGCAATTTTAAAGGCATTAAAATAATCCTCAAGAGTTTTGTGAATCAATTGCACATTTAGCCAGGAACCATCTCGTTTCCAAATACGACCAGGAAATTGCCGATCTCGCTTACTGAAGTAGCCTTTACCCTCAACCTGAAAATAGAATGGATATCCTGGCTCCCGCATATATGGAAAGGATGGATGGGGAACGCTGAATACAAATCGCCCCCCAGGACAAAGAACGCGTGCAACTTCTGCCATACATTCTTCGGTCTGAGCAATTGTTAAATAATTAAATAGAAACACTGCAACAACTAGGTCAATTTCACCATCATCAAACTGCTTGAGGTTGGTAGCACATCCTACTTGGTAACTGATACCCAAAGCATCTTCTGCTTCTTGCAAGGTTGCTGCTTCAATCATGCTTCGAGAAAGGTCTATTCCATGCACTTGTGCAGCTCCACGTCGGCGTAATTCTCGGCTGCAATAACCTTCACCACAACCTATATCTAGTATTCGCAACCCACTAACAGGTTCACAAAGTCCTAGTACCAAAGGGCGTGCCGTAAAGTCTGATAAGGAAATAGGTTCTCCTCTAACCCAATCTGACGCTGTGCGATTATATAAATTCCTAGTTGAGTTTTTGTGGTTCAAAGTTGACATTTTTAATTATTTATTTATATTTGAGTTATATTTCTCTTAATCCATTTATTTCTCAAGGAATATATATTTTTTATCATTTAATTATTTAACTGATAATGTTGATTTTACTTATTTTTTTGCTTACAATTTTGGATTTCAAAAGTCCCCTGTTGGAAGTACTTGTCAATCTAAATATTATTAATTTTATAATTGCTTAAAATAAAAACGACTCAAGAAAATTGAGCTTTATAAACTTTTAATCATGCAGTTTTAAAAGCTACTTCACATATAGCTAATTATATTTGTAAACTTTTTACTTCATTGATACTTTATTAATCTGGTTAGAGTTAGCTTTTTTAATCAAGATAATTAAGAAAAATAAAACAGTATATTTGACGAAGTATCAAGAAAATAATCTTGTTAATTTGTAATAACCAAACTCGTTTTGAAAACGAACTAGTACCGCTGCGCAAAAGTCAAAAGTCACGCATTCAAAAATCAAAACAATTGTATTTTAGGTTTTTGCACTATTTTGAATGGTCTGTTTATTTCCACACCCACTGTACTAGCTTTGGATGCATAACTTATTTAAAAGAACTTAGGAGAAATAATGTTAATCAAAATACCAGTAGAATCACCAGCGTGCAACTTAGAATCTGAGCGTGCGATCGCATTTTCTGAGCTTGGCGATCGACTATTTGATGAATTGGCTGATAAAATTGCTACGAAGCGACAGTATCGACTGCTATTTGAACACAAATTAAAGCCTGAGCTATTCCAGCAAATTCTAGTTGCTGCTGCGGGTTATATTTGTGCTTGTCTAAATAGTCCCATTATTCTTTCAGAAGCTGAAATGCTTGAACGACTATTGGAAGCAAGAAATACTTTGCCGAACTACACCGGCACTGGTCTTTTAATGCCCAAGCGAGAACACACTCTGGCATTTAACCTCTTTCAAAAAAGCGTAGCTGAGGCTTTCTCTAAATTAGGAGCAAATGACCTAATCGATGCAGTAGATTTACCAGTAAATCTCCGCATGGTCTACGGCAAAACAGACACGAGGAAGTTAAGTTTGCCCTTTGCTAGCTCAAAGTGCCATAGTGATGTCTGGGCAGGTGTTCCCGCCGATGCGACTGTAGTAGTTCTGCCACTGTTTGGCGATATCGATAATATAACTATCGAAGCGGGTGAAATGCCCCGTGAAATGGAATTAGAGGCTATGCAGGTAATGTCAGACTTCGATGAAGGCCGAGATATTCCAATGGCTGTTTCCTACAGCGAAGCACAATTACAACACGGTACGATGTATTTTAATGATGCCCGTGGATTGCACCAAACAGTAAGACGAAAAGCTGAAGGTCTGAGAATTTCAGTAGATTTCCGCTTCCGTAGGAAATTCAACGAAGCTTATCGGGCAATGATACCACCCAGTATTGCTGGTGTTGAAGAAGATATGAGCGTGCCTTATGAAGACTGGCTGAAGGTTGGCAACCAAACGCTGATTGTATTTGATGAAACTGTTGAACAGGCTAAAAATAAGCAAAATGCTGGCGCTCCAGTCCCACTTTATACTCGCGGATATCGCCTGGTAAACATGTTTAACTTTTAATTTTATAAAAATACGAACAACAAAAAAGAGGTCTTTTTCGACCTCTTACCAATTCCCTAAAAAAATGTTCTGTTTATAGCTATTACGATAAACCAGCATTAGCACCTTGCTTCCCAGTTGCCAATTCCACTTTGATGATTTTGCCGCCTGCTTTTTGAATGCGTTGCTGTTCCCGGAACCAGTTCTCATAGGGAACTAGTTTAGTGAAGTAAGTATTTTGCAGTTCGCGTTGAGTACGAATTCGGGTTTGGCTGGGAACTAGGGCAGTAATTTTAAACAAACGGGCCATGTTTTGAAAATCTCCTGTATTGTTTGGGAAAACTTTTTTATTTCTAAATCTTGAGTGCAAATCTTTAAATTAATCATTCAAAGGCTGGAAATCAAACATCAATACTAGACCACCAACACTCATCACTGACAATTTATCAAGATAAGCAATATAACGTTCTAGCACTCACGATTGATTTCCAGACCTTAATAAAGCCGCACCTAAATTCTTAAGCGCAAACTAGCTCTTAGCTTAAGCCAGAGGAGATATAGTCTAAGTAAACGCCCATTTCCTTACCGGCGTCAGAACCTACCAAGCTGGCAGTTACTTCTTTGATGGATTGGATAGCTTGCACGGTAGCACCAACAGGAACACCCAAGGAGTTATAGGTTTCCTTCAAGCCATTGAGTACACGCTCATCCAAAATGGAAGGATCGCCAGCCAACATAGCATAGGTGGCATAGCGGAGGTAGTAATCTAAATCACGAATGCAAGCAGCATAGCGACGGGTGGTGTACATGTTGCCGCCGGGACGGGTGATGTCAGAGTATAGCAAGGATTTTGCTACAGCTTCTTTGACAATCGTAGCAGCGTTGGCGCTGATGGTGCTAGCAGCACGTACCCGCAGTTCGCCAGTGGAGAAATAGCTTTTTAACTTGTCTAAAGCAGTGCTATCGAGGTATTTACCTTGAACGTCTGCGGAGTTAATGACAGCGGTAATTGCGTCTTGAGCCATGTTGTTAATTCCTTATTTCCAACTGTATTGCAATACTTCTACTTGATGCTCAGTAAACAGCTTTACCCTAGTAAAGCACCAACTAGATAGTCGAAGTAGCTACCAGCTTCAGCAGCATCATCACCAGACAGCAGGCTAGCAGCACCAGCCTTCACTCCCCGGATACCTTCAGCAACAGCATCGATAGGAGTTCCCAAGGACTTATAAAGCTCACGGGCACCGATAACACCAATTTCTTCGATTGGGGTAACATCACCAGCAACGATACCGTAGGTAACGAGGCGGAGGTAGTAATCTAGGTCACGCAGACAAGTAGCAGTCAATTCTTGACCGTAAGCGTTACCACCAGGAGACACAACATCAGGACGCTTTTGGAACAGTTGATCGCCAGCTTGTTTAATTAACCGTTCGCGATTCTCTGTCAAAACTTGAGCAATCCGCAGACGGCGCTCACCAGCGGCTACAAAGGATTTGATCCGATCCAATTCACCAGGGCTGAGATAGCGGGCTTCTGCGTCAGCATTCACGATCGCTTTCGTGACGATACTCATTAATGGATTCCTCCAATACGAATGAAACCAGGATTTAATTAAACTGGTGCGACTTTCAATTTGGTTGACTGAGTTTGTTTTCTCGTCCTTTTATACATAACAGTTTAATAACTGCTAGGGCTAAAAAACTACAAATCTGCTTGAGTCAACATAAGTACACAAGCTTTTCAACTCAGCTACCTTCCGCAAAACATTTTCCGGCATTCTGTTGAGCATTTATGACTGCTCTTAACACTTTGTAATATTGCTTTTCAGATTTGCTGTTTTAGCTGCAATCTGAGAGGAGTATTACGAAAGGTTGCGAAGGGTTATGGGGACTGGGGATTGGGTACTAGGCGTTGGATATTACCTTTTAATTTATACTCCCCAGTCCCCAGTCCATATTGCCTTATTCAGCCGTCTGCACACTACCAAGGTAGTTACCTGCTGGCAGAGATGGGAAACGGTTGTAAGGCACAACATCTTCACCAAAGTAGCGGCTATATTCTGGGCTTTCGATTATTGCTGCTACAGCCGCAGGCAAACCACTATCATCTAGCAGCTTGTTGTACTGGCGAATTTCTTCTTGAGTTGTGGGTGTACGTCCTAACAGATGACGGAAGAGGAACTCAATCACCTTGGTACGGGGATAAGGTAAAAAGAAGCGCTGACGATAGATTTCGGAACTGGCTAGTTCTCGCACAAACTCCCGGACAGAAATTTCTCCATTTTGGAGTTTGCTGTCTAGGTTGCTCAAGCGGAAATTATCTGGCACTTGACCGTCATAGATATCCAATACTTGAGAGTAAATAGCGTTAACTGCCTGTTGCCTTTCGCTTAAGCTTGTACTTTCCGTTGAACGGTAAATACGTGCATTTTTACGCCCACCTTCCACGGTTTGAGAGCTACCATTGTTATAAGAACGTCCCAGTTCGGCATACGAGGGCTGTTTGTCCTCGATCGCTGCCTTTTGGCTTGCGATATCTGCGATCGCCTGAGCTATCAGCGGCGTATCGCTAGATCCTGGACGGGCTTGCACGGGCTTAAAGCTCGGTACAACTACTTCGTCATTTTGCTTGGTTAACTGGTTGTAAAGCTTCTCAGTATTCGGGAAGTTTGCAGCTGGTAAGGTCGGGAAACGACGGTAAGGCACAGTATCTTCACCAAACACCTGGTTATATTCCACACTATTTAACAAGGTACTAATAAAGGCACGAATACCTTGAGTAGCCAAAATCTGGTTATATTTGCGGATTTCTGCCTGGTCTAGTGGCGCACGTCCCAGGAAGTGTTTGGTTCCCAACTCAATTACTTTAGTGTTGGGGTAGGGTGTATAGAATTCTTTGAGATAGAGATTCGAGTAACCCAAACCTTCAATAAATTCCTTGACGCTGATTTCACCGTTGCCTAGTTTGCTTTCCCACGCCGTAAATTCATTTTTGGCGATGTAGGGTGCAATATCGCGCTCAAAAATCTGACGATACGCAGCGCTAATCAAAGTTTGCACTGCAACTTTGTCACTGGTATTCGCCACCAGCTTGAAGATTTTGGTTTGTTCGCGCTGCTTGCTAACACCTTGATTAATCCGGAACTGAATGTCTGGCTCCGATCGATTTTGTGTGACTGTGCCCAGTGTCACAAAGCTCGGTGTTGTTTCCTTCTGGACTTTGGCGGCAACATCTTCACGAATACTACCAACGCGCAACTGTCGTCCTGCCACACCACCAGGAGTCAAATAGCGTTCATAAGGAACTGTATCTTCGCCATATGCTTCACTGTATTCTACGCTGTTAATAATGGCGTCAACCACTGCGTAAAAGCCTTGTTTAGCAGCGATATCAAAGTACTTGTTGATTTCTTGACGACCGTAGGTCGGACGACCCAACAAGCGACGGTGAATGTACTCGATCGCTTTACAAACATACAGTGATGACCAGTACAGATTGCGGAATACATCCGACTTAGCCAAAGCGCGGACAAACTCGCGTACAGAGATGTTGCCGTTTTCCAGCTTGATTTCCAATACTTTTTGGCGCTGACCGTCGTAAACATCGCGACCGAAAACTTGTAGGTAAGCAGCTCTAATCACTGCTTGAGTTGAGCTTTCGGAGAATCTGACGCTAGAATTTTTAGCTGCCTTTCTGCCAACAGTCCCAGGCAGTTGATCCAATTTGAACACCTTGGGTCCAAGAGTACCAGGAGCTTCACCTCGTGCCTTAGGATTGCTATTTTGGTTATTAATCCCTGCCCCTTGGTGAATCAGGATGCGCTTGGTATCCTTGCCAAAAGGAGCCGGACTGGTGCTGGGGTTGCGAGTTTCTTTCGGGAAAATCGCCCCAAACTGAATTTCTAAGGGGTCGTTACCAGAACCGTATGGATGCTGGTCTGGTAGCGGTTGCTCGTAAGCCGCAAATGTGGTGATGAACTGAGGTATCTTGCGGAAAGGCGCACTGTAGTTAAACAGGTCTTGTTGCGGTCCCCAGTTGCGACATTCTTGGGCTTCTTGACCCAATCCCCGGAGGTAGGGTACTGTTTCTTCGCCAAAATAGTCGCCGTATTCAGCAGAATCTACTAAAGCATCTACTATGGCAGCTAGACCACCGTTAGAAATAATCGAAAAATATTTTTGTACTTCTTCGCGGCTGCTTGGTCCCCGTCCTAAAATGTGACGGAAAGCTAATTCGATGACTCGGCTGTTAATAAAAGGCTGGTAAAACTGTTTTTGGTAAAGAGGAGATTTAGCTAGGCGGCGAACGAACTCCTTCATGGAGATGTCGCCATTCTTCACTTTGGATTCTAGGTCAGAAATAGACAAGCTGTAAGCACGGGTAATATCGCGCTCAAAGATTTGCCGATAGGCTGCTTTGACTACCTCATTTTTTTCGCTAGCTGACAACCCAGGTTTCATCACAAACTTGGGACGCCGTTCTGCCGCATTAAAGTAAATTTGTGGCAGTTCCAAGCCTTGTTGGTCGCTAGAAGGACGTTGGCGCAGTTTATTAGAGGGTGTAGCTGCTTTGAATTCTGTAAGCAAAACATCCATGTACTGAGACACAATTTCTGTAGCCTCAGCATCCTTACGGAAAAACGAAAGTGACCCAGCTTTAATTTCTTGCAAAGCCACCAGTGTGGCTTCGCCAGAACAGGCATTTTCAATTATTTCCCGCAAACCGCGTGTATTCACTGCAATGATGTTGGGGTCGCCAGCAACGATCGCATAAGTAGCATAGCGTAAGAACCAGGATAAATCCCGCAAGCTCTTAGCCATGTTGCTCGGGCCATAACGAGCAATGTTAATTGGTCTAAAACCTGGAGGTGTCGGCCCGCTGGGGGATGAGTTAAAGATTGAGCGTAAATTTTCTAGGAACCCACCACGACTTTCAACGTAGGTTATTGTTCCCAATTGCATCCCTTGTTGAACATCAGCACCGCCAACAGCACTAACAGGTACTATTTCTACTTCTTTGGGCTTTTCTAAAAAAGCCATTGGCGAACCACCGACAAAAATCCGGTTGGCAGCCCGAGATACAATAATCTCGGAATTTTCCGTAAGCGTCTGGGCAATTTCTAGACGCTTTGCACCAGATGCAAAATAGGTTGCCAGTTCATTTAGTTCACCAGTTCCCAAAAAACGGTCTTGCTGCTCCGCTTGGGTAATTGTCGCTACAGCTAGGGTTTGATATAGTTGCGGACGCGCAACTGAGCTTCCACCACTTGCCTTAACACTCATCGGATTTGTAAAACTCCCATCATAATCGTTTATGTGTTAAGTCTGGGTCGCTTTGAGGCTTGACACATCGGTGCGTCTATGCTTATAAGCTTAAGAGTACTGCCTGCAAAACTGCCAGTAAATTAACCCAGTTAGCTTTTAGATTAGAACGTTTTGCGTTATTAAGGCGGGTTTATTAAGAAGTATGTAGAAGATGTAGCTTTAATGCATCAAATCTCAAATAGCTACTCTTGTTTGTCTGAGACAAAACTAAGTTTTGTAACTAAGTAGGTAGGCATTTGTCATTTGTCCTTCGTCCTTTGGCTAATGACAAATCGGCAACGCTTGTGTGGACAGTAGATGTTAGTCAGTGTTAGGTTGTTTTTGCTACTAATACCTGAAGATAATAAATAACGCGACTCTGGAAATCAGGTTTAAATTCAAGGTAATTAGGCTATACCTAACAGCATTCTCTAGCCGTAAAATACTATGTATAAAAGTTTTAAATTTAACTACTTATTTAATTCTACTGTCTCTGCCATAGCAGTTATATTGGCTGTCACTCCTGCAAACGCGCTTCCTGGTGAAAACATCAGTACCGTTGTTAGGTGGGCAAAAATGAGACCTCAACTACCCACCCTGAGATACAACAGCGAAGCCCACGGTTATGGTGGTACAAAGGGAAAACTATATTTTTATGCCGATGTCACTTCTGAAAATGGGACAGTAACAAAAGAAGGAATCACTGTTAGTGGTAGCGATCGCCTCAAATTCACCACAAAAAATGCCAATGCCGTAAAATTGTTACAAAATATTTATAATTCTCAGATTGCCAATGACTTCCAGAAGTCTCGCTACGTTACCAAAATTGGGCGTGACCTATTTTATCGCGGGCAGAAATTTGCTTACATCACCGCTGAGGTACAAGGCGGGTCATCATTTCAGATAATTCCCTTGAGAAATTTACAGGAATTTATCGATAATGCAAAATTTTGTCAAACCAATCAATGTGACCTTTGATTAGTGACAGCTACATTTTATACCCTATGATTTTGCCTACCAAGCACTAAATACCATAATAAGATTTGAACCACGATGTAAATTTCTCTAATCCTACTTCAATTGATGTACTCGGTCTGAAGCCGACATCTCGAACGAGATCGTCAATATCCGCGTATGTGATTGGAACGTCACCGGGCTGCATTGGCAAAAAGTTTTTCTGTGCTTTTTTACCCAAATAACTTTCTAACACTTCAATAAAGTGTAGTAGCTCTACGGGTTGATTGTTACCGATATTATAGATTTTGTAAGGAGGAATTCTTACATCTAAATTTGGTGTAGGGATTTTATCAATAACTCTTACCACACCTTCAATAATATCGTTGATGTAAGTAAAGTCTCGTTGCATCTTACCATAATTGAATACGTTAATTGGTTCACCTGCTAAGATGGCTTTTGTAAAGGAATAGTAAGCCATATCAGGACGACCCCAAGGCCCATATACCGTGAAAAAGCGTAGTCCTGTAGCTGGAAGGCAATACAGATGACTATAGGTGTATGCTATCAGTTCATTAGCTTTTTTTGTGGCGGCATAGAGGCTCATGGGACGATCAACATCGTCATTTACAGAAAAGGGGATCTTAGTATTAGCTCCGTATACGGAACTTGAAGAAGCAAATACTAGATGTTTGACTTGCGAATGACGGCAACCTTCCACAATATTAATAAAGCCGCTTAGATTGCTGTCTGTGTAAGTATGGGGATTATTGATAGAGTAACGCACACCAGCTTGAGCAGCTAGGTTCACTACAATATCAAACTGATGATCTCTAAATAATTTAGCTATGCTTTCTCGATCCGCTAAATTTAATTTATAAAAGCTAAAGTTCTCATTCTTCCGTAGTTGGTCAAGGCGGTCGCATTTGAGTTTAATATCGTAATAGTCGTTTAAATTATCTAAGCCTACAACTGTATGCCCTTGAGATAGCAGTTTTTGACAGAGGAAAAAACCAATGAAACCTGCTACACCTGTAACTAAAATATAACTCATAGTTTTATCTTTATTTTATTAACTTTGTCGCTAGTATACGATTATAGATTGCTTTAATTTGTTGGATTATTAAGTTAGCATCATTAGATATTAAAGCAAAGGACGCTATAGACTAGTTTTACAACTTTGACAAAAAATTTTGTTAGGCATAATTTGAATTTACGGGATATTTATTCTCTCAATTTCTTCACCCAATTGACGCCGTATTGATTCAAGTACTTGCGGGTTTTGTGTCCAATTGCGCCAATCAGACCCAACTAACTTACTAATATTTAATGCTCGTTTGGTTTGACCTAGATTTTTCAGAATCTCTACATATTCGTAGTCTTCAACGCCCTCTCTTAACCATTTCAGCCTCATAGACGGGACTACACCTTCAACCCCAACTTGCTCTCCGGGGTAGACCAACATCCCATCACCTGGGTAGGGACGATTATTATCATTTTTCACAAAAAAAGTACGAATATCATTCCAGGGATCGCGAGTCCACAGATCAACCCGCCAGTATAATAATCCTGTCAATCCCAAACTCTGACTGAGAAAACCGGGCTGAATTCTGAAATTAATGGGTGCAAAATCAATCTGCCATTTAGGTGAATAACCATCTTGTACCAGGGAGTTATAAGACCACACTTGATCTCCCTTTAGCAAAACTTGCGAGATACGATTGGCAAACGTTTCATAATCACTTGGCAAGATGACCCAGATATCAACGGCTGAACGACTTGTTCCCGAACCATCATTATATAGTTGAGGGGTAGGAACCATCACAACCAGGTTTGCAGCTCCAGCTTTATGAATAGTGTACCCCCACTTCTT
This sequence comes from Nostoc sp. S4, assembly GCA_029379225.1. Classification (GTDB taxonomy): domain Bacteria; phylum Cyanobacteriota; class Cyanobacteriia; order Cyanobacteriales; family Nostocaceae; genus Nostoc. Next base: position 139,926 of record JAQYWR010000009.1, read on the forward strand.
CATCCGTTCATAGAGGTTTTTACAATTACTAATTTCATCTGCTGAATAAACATACTTAAATAAGTCCGGTTGATGGCGTGCAACTTCGGCTTGAATATCGGCTAAGGATGGAGGTTGAGTCATGCGACAATTCCTAATCTCTGCTCCACTCCAAAAACCTAAATTAACTGATTTTAGACCCCATCGGTCAATAAGTTCCCTTTCCAACTCTGGTTTGGGATTAGAATTGAATTGGGGATTGAGCTTATGCTTCAGAAGTTCCTCTGATACTTGTTTAGTTTGCTCTTGGTAAAACAAAAAAACGGAATTGAGTGACGGTTGTAAAGGTAATTCAAAGTCCCATACTCTTAAATCGATCTGACCAGTGCTTTTCCCTTGATCGCTGGTAACAGTAAATGTGCCCCTATATTGACCTGCAAGCGCATCACGAGGCACAAATATATCAACCCAAATAGGCTGATTCTTGCCAGCATCTAGATTAAACGGAACAGCATCCAAGTTTGCACCAGTTAGATCTCGTTTTCTTATAGGATCTACAAAGGGAATCAATCCATCAGCATACCAACCTTTACCTAAAGGTTTATTAGTTCCTCGACGGTCTGGGCTTGGATTATTGACATAGACATAATGTTCTCTATAAAGCGTGATATTACTATTTGGAATAATAGAATTGTTTGCACTGGTCAAATTAGAAATAGAAAGATTCACATTAGTAAGACTGTTTCTATCTGCTTGAATACCAATTTGAAATGGTTCATATTCTCCACGAGCAGCGTACAGTGTAATATTAGTTGAGCCACCTGCACGATGTGTAACTCCAATTCGCTCCATAGCTGAAGCAGACCAGACCCTAAGAGGTGATAAGGATGAACTACTGATGAATGGATTTGCGTTTGAGTATGTTAAAAAAAGAAGTCCTAGCATAAAAAATGCTGGAATCAACTTATAGGTTCTCATAATATTTGTCAGCAATATATGTTTTATGTGAATTATAAGCTACAGCACCATATTTTGTTTAATTTAGCTATAAAAGAACTATAAGATTACAGTAATTATTAGTTCTTTGATATAAATTTTAATGGTTATTCGGTTCATTTTATGAAATAGAATAATAGATAAAACCTAAAGATAGCCTGTATTTATTGCTGTGAATGGGTTTTCGGTTTTTAAGACTTTCTATAAAACTGCAATTTTAATGCTTTACTATCAAACCAACGCAAGAACCATTTTGGTTCTTCAGTAGGTGTTATGCTGAAATTTTAATTCAAATCTAGAATTTTTCCTTTAAAATCAAGGCTTACAGGCAGTTATGTCCTCAATTTAAGCGCCAAGACTCAAACGTTAAGCACAAAGCCTGTTATTATTGGCTGACAAGGGTTTTAAGCTTATTTGTAGACGTATTTAGGATAACAGGTACAGAAGAGCCACTATTATTAATCTAAATTACCATGTGTGGAATCTCAGGAATTATTTCTAATTCAGAAAATATAAAGGAACCACTGTTAAAGGCGCAGCTATTACAGCTGCATCGTGGTCCTGACTCACAAGGCATTCATTACAGTAAAATCAACCAATGGAATATTGGTTTAGGGCATCAGCGTTTATCGATTCTAGATCTAACAGATCTAGCTAGTCAACCTATGTTCTCTCCTGGAAATCGAAATTGTATTATTTACAATGGCGAAATTTATAATTATTTAGAAATTCAAAAAGAACTAGAAGCGTTAGGACACAAGTTTAAAACCACATCTGATACTGAGGTTTTGCTCACAGCTTTAGAAGAGTGGGGAATAAATAAGGCTCTCTCAAAATTTAACGGTATGTGGGCATTTGCTTGGTTGGATCGAGTAAATAAGCGATTAGTTCTAGCTAGGGATCGCTTGGGAATTAAGCCACTGTATTTTTCCTGGGTAGATGACTGTTTATATTTTGCATCAGAGATCAAAACTATTCTATCAGTTGCAAATCATAAATTTCAATTAAATTATCAAGTAATTGGTGAATATCTTCTTCAATCACTGTTAGAAACTTCAGGTAAAACTTTTTTTAACGGAATTGAGAAAGTGCCCTCAGCTAGTTATATAACAATTGATTTGTCAGGAAAGTCCCTTAGCCTAGATGTCAAGTATTATTGGGACTTGCAAGCTCAACTTATGGAGAACAACTTTTCAGATGTTCTTTCAATGGAGCAGATAATTGAGCAGATAAAAGCTCTCTTTTTCGATTCTGTGCGTCTGAGGCTCAGAAGTGATGTCCCTGTAGGAGTTTTACTCTCTGGAGGTATTGATTCATCTTCGATCGCAACAGTTATGCAGATACTGCTTGGAAAGGACGCGAACTTAAACTTGCTAGCATCGGTTAGTGAAGACCCCAGATATGATGAATCTCCATTTATCGATATTATGGGTAGGTATTTGAATCTTCCTGTTCATAAGGTCAATTTGAGCTTTCAACCAGAGCAAGCCATTAATTACGTGGAGAGAGTTAATTGGTTTAATGATGAACCCATTGCTAATTTTTCAAATGTTGCCCACTATCTTTTAATGAGTAAAGCTAAGGAGATGGGAATTACTGTAATTCTTAGTGGGCAAGGTGCGGACGAGTTGTTATGTGGCTATAAGAAGTTTTTAGGATTTTATATTCAGACTTTAATATATACCAGAAACTATTATCAGGCAGCTAAATCCCTTTTTTCTTTTTGGCAAAATGGCACTATTATTTCACAGTTTTCATTTAGTGAAGCAAAACGATATTTCCCTCGTTTTTTTAGAAATAACCAATTAAATATTGCTGGGGATGCCTTAAAAGATTTTAACTATCAATTTGTAGGTATTCAACCTGAACAAGGTCTTATGATGAGACAGATCCAGGATCTGACCAAGTATTCCGTTCCAACTTTACTGCATTATGAAGATCGAATGTCTATGGCTTGGTCAAGAGAGATTCGAGTTCCCTTCTTAGACTATCGATTAGTTGAAAATATAATGTCTCTTCCAGATGAAATGAAACTCAGGTATGGCTGGACTAAATGGATTTTTCGCAAAGTTATGGAACCATATCTGCCTTATGAGATTGTTTGGCGAAAGGATAAACAAGGATTTGTTAATCCTCAAAGTGAATGGCTAAAGTATAACCTTAAAGAACAAGTGATGGAGTATTTTAACGATCGGCACAGTCTGATCTTTGAGAAGTTACTGGTTAATCAACAAAATATATTACGGAATTACCATGATTTTTGCAAAAAGAAAAACAGTGGAGTATCATACAAAGATATATTTGCTCCATTATCCCTAGAAATCTGGTTGAGACAATTTGAGTCTTATATCCAGTAAATATATAGAGGTAGTGTAAGAATCAACAAGAGCACCATCATCTAAATTACCAGCCGTTTATTTTTAGCATCCTACGTCGAAATAGTTGATATAGGTAACCAGAAAAATGAGCAATCGGCATCGTTGTTAAAACTATACCACAATAAAAACAGCGAGACATAAATGATGGGACTCTATTTTTTTCACCTTTCCAAAACTCTGTTTCAAAGGAGCTGCGAAATCTCCAATTAATTCGGAAAGCTTCAAAATATGGCAGTGATAAGCCAACAGGAAGGATTTCTATTACAGGTAGTTTCAAAAATGGAAATAACAAATCGAAAAAAACAGCTAGGATTAGACCATTTATGACAAAGAAAGGTAACTTACCTCTAAGTTGTAAATTGTCTGTATGTGTAGTAGATGTAAGGTAGCGCCCCCTCCCATACTTATAGTACTGTTTTAACAATGAATTCCAATTTTTCCGAGGATAATACCAAGCTTTAATTTTTGAACTGATATAGATAGCCTCTTCCGGCTTGTGATTTAGCACTTGAACAAGGTCACTATTCTGAGGATAGAATTGTGGATTTTCAAAGAAAAACTTTTTAAGTCTTAAGTTTAGTTCAGCATCTTGATTTGTAATTGCTTCTACACGAAAGCCGCCTAGTTGCGATAAAATTTCCCGCCAGAAGCATCCTAGGTAAACGGTATCAGCAAATCCGTCATACTCAGGATTACGATATTTAGCACCACCACTGCCCAAAAAACTTCTCGAAGCTAAAGAAACTCCTGCTTGAAAGGAATTCTTTGCGACAAAACGTTGAGATCCACCTACATTTAGAGCATGGGACTCTAGTAATGTTTCAACGCAACGTTCTACATAATCAGGTGCGTAGTCAGAATGTGCATCAGCTCTCAGAAAAATGTCGCCTGAACAAGCCTCTACGATCAAGTTTAGGGCATAAGACTGAATTTTATTAGGGTTATGTAAAAGCTTAACTCTTTGATCTACTGAAGAGAGATTAAATACAATTTCCTGAGTACCATCTGTACTGCCGCCATCTGCCACAAAAACTTCAATGAGGTGGGGATACTGTGTTGATAGAAAGCCCTTAATAACTCGTTCTATATCAAACGCTTCATTATATGCAGGAATCGCGATTGTTACAGTAGGGAATTTATTCATCATTAAACCTTCATTAAAAGTTATTAAGGAAACTTCTTATAAGCAAATAGCCATCCTAATTGAGTGAGAACTTAAATATTAATTCTCATCTAATCTCTGATTACCTTTAAAAGAAATAATTTTAAATCCAGGGTCTAAGACTACAATTGCGCTGTCAGGTATATCCTTGTAAATTACCGCATTGGCACCAATTTTTACATTGTTACCCACAGCTATTTTTCCAAACAATCGTGCCCCAGGCGCAATGTAAACATTATCCCCGATGACTGGCACTCCACACTTCTCACCTTGTCCTGAAACACCAATTGTGATGTTCTGTGAAATACTACAGTTCTTTCCAATGCTTGCATCTGGTGAAATCGTAATCCCACCAAAATGACCAATGTAGAGACCGGAACCAATTTTTGCAGTACGAGGAAGTTCGATTCCCCACATAATTTTTATTAGTTCATTTAATATAAGGTAGATGGGTTCGAGAAAAAACCTCAAAATTTTTGGCTGATATAGTAACCATTGACCAAATCTGTAGACAATCACCGCCTGTACTCCTGGAGTACGTAAACAATTAACAATCCTTCGAGTCCTTCCTCCTTTACTCAACTCATAGGTTCTCATAATATCCGCCAGTAATATATTCATACTCGGAAACTCCTCAAAAATCCCCGCTTACCGTTATCAACTGAGATTAGATGCTCAAACTCTTTTTGGCGATAAGGTCAAGAAATAGCTAAAGACCTCCAGGACTGATGAAGAACTTGTGCAATGCAGTCAATATCAAATTTAGCTTTGAGATGAGCGAAAGCAAGCTCAGTCATTTTCTTCATTTCCATTGAATTTGAAAAAGCCCGATGGATTTGCTCAAACGCAGTATCTATATCATTTTGTTGGAGCACATATCCACTTACTTTATCAAGTATAAGTTCTTCAATCCCTAGCGTATGACTTACAATACATAAGCAGTAACAAGCCATTGCTTCCTTGACCACATTTGGTAATCTCTCAATTTGTGACAGAAAAAGAAAGACTTCCGATAATGCCATTTCTTCAAAAATTGAATTGTGAGGGACAAAACCTCGAAAATCAACAGAGTGGCAAATATTAAGAGACTTAGCTAAAGCTTCCAACTTTTTCCGTTCTGGTCCATCACCTAATATGACAAGACTGGCATCAGGCCAGTGATTCAAGACTTTACTAAAAGTGTGTAATACATCATCAAATCCCTTTTCAGGAACCAGTCTTCCAGCAGTGACAATCCGTCGCTTAATTTTACCCGCCCTACTCGGAATTTTATGAAAATTGATTCCATGATAGGACAATAAAATCTTTTCTTTAGCTATACCATACTTTTCAATGGCAGGAAAATTTGCTGCGGCAACTGTTTGAACTAGGTCAGCGTTCCGGGCAACAGAGCTGCTATAGAAATATTTTGAATCGTATTCTGGACTATAGAGATCGTAGGCAACAAACGATGTGGAAACAACAATTTGTGGCAATCTAGTTTGTATTAGATAACCTACTAGAGATGGGAAATGAGACCAGTATAAATATATGACATCTGGATTCTCTTGTTTGGCAGATTCATATATCTGTAGACTGCGAGGCACAAGAAGCAAACTTTTCAAGAGATTAACGGGTCTTTTCCAAGTATGTCTGGAAATCCATGAAATAAAATTAATTAATAGTATTGGCTGCGTCAGACCAATCCATAATCCACACAAAGTATTAATTATAGAATTATGTGTTATCCATATTCCTGCCACATCTCGCTCTAATGCTAGTTGAGAACACAGTGGATGCTTTGGGCGCAATCCATGTACTATGACATTCATGCCTGTTCTTTTTAAGGCAAGAACATCGTTACAAGTAAAGGTTTCAGATGGGTCTGGAAACGCCATTGTAATTAACCAAACTTTCATTGATTGACTTGCCATAGTTTCAAATCCAAAATATAATTTTGTGTAATCTCAAACTTGTGAGGTATTAGCTATTTTCTGCGACACTATCCACGAATATATAATAGACAATACATCTTATGACTTTGTTTTATATAGCTCATTTAATTGCAAAATTACGGATTTTAGTAATTCAAAATATTGTTTATCTATTTTTGGTATGGTTAATAATATAAGATGCCTAACGGATTTAAAAAGTTTAAAAAAGTCATCATGCCTTAATCTATTTTTCACTTTCACGAAACAAATAATCACAGCCATATTCTCGGACTTTGATTTCATCAGGTTATAAAGATTAAAAAAGAAGTTAAAAATGATGTTCAAACCATGCTTGAAACATGAGAATGTTCCACAAACTATATTGCCAGTCACGAACACCTGACAGATGCTCAGTCCACCTTTGGCGAATGGGTTGTGGGTTAAAGAATCCTTCTTGCTGCAAGCGTCGCTCATCTAACAGCGTCTCTGCCCAATCGCGTAATGAACCGCGCAACCAGTTACCGATTGGCACGCCAAACCCCATTTTGGGACGATCTATTAAATCAGGAGGGATATAGCGATACAAAACTTGGCGCAACAACCACTTACCCTGACTATTCCTAATTTTCATCGACTGGGGAAGCCGCCAAGCAAACTCCACCACTCGGTGATCTAACAAAGGAATTCGCCCCTCTAAACCAACTCCCATACTGGCTCGATCAACTTTAACCAGGATATCGTCGGGCAAATAGGTTTCTGTGTCGAGGTACATCATCCATTGGGTAAAGTCTGGTAAGGCTGCCCAATGTTGCTGAGTATTGAAGATTGTTTGAGGTTTTTTCCCACCAATTACAACTGCTGACGGTTCTTGCCAGTCGGAATCTAACTCCATATATAGAATTTCTGGAGTTTCAGCTCTCAAAACCTCAGAAACCCGGTTAAGTTTGTAGCCCAAGTTGATTAATTTGGGTCTGGTAAGTGATGCTAACCGCCCATCATTAGAACTTCGCCCCCAAGTTTGTGGCTCTATACTGGTTAAGGCTTGGGCAACAGTTTGACGAATTGTTGTGGGTATCCGACTCACTGTTTGCCAGAGGCTTTGTCCCCGCAAGTAACGTCCGTATCCGCCAAACAACTCATCACCACCATCGCCTGACAAACTTACCGTCACGTATTGCTTGGCGAGTTGTGAAACCAGAAAGGTAGGAATTTGCGAGACATCTCCAAAGGGTTCATCGTAAAGCGTTGGGAGCTGAGGAATCGTAGCCAGGGCTTCTTCTGGCGTGACATACAATTCAGTATGGGCTGTACCAAGGTGCTGGGCGACTGCTTTTGCGTATTGCGCTTCATTGTAGGTATCTTCTTTGAATCCGATTGTGAAGGTTTTAATCGGTTGACCACTTTGAGCCTGCATCAGCGCCACCACAGTGGAGGAATCAATACCACCGGATAGAAATGCACCTAGAGGAACATCCGCAACCATGCGTAGTCCAACTGCATCCCGCAACAATGAGTCGAGATGGATGATAGCATCTTGTTCTGAGCCTCGCAACGGATCGGCGATGCCGGATTCTGCTACTGCTTTAATAGACCAGTAAGATTGGGGTAAAGGATGATGCGCTTCCCCCTGCCAACTGAGTGTCGTTCCGGGAGGCAGCTTATAAATTCCTTTGTAGATAGAATAGGGGGTAGGGATATATTTTAATTGCAGCAACGATGTTAAGGCATCCCGATTAATCTCTGGTTGAAATTGGGGATGGGCTGCTAGGGCTTTTAATTCTGAGCCAAAGACTAGAGTTTGTCCTAACCAACCATAGTACAATGGCTTTTCCCCCAAGCGATCGCGCCCTAAATGCAATACCCGTTCAAGCCGATCCCAAAGGGCAAAGGCGAACATACCGTTAAACTTTTCAATTGCGGACTGTAGTCCCCACTGGCAAAAACTCGCCAGCATGACTTCGGTATCAGAATGTCCTCGAAACAAGTGCCCTAATTGCTCTAACTTCTGTTCTAGTTCTGCGAAATTGTAGATTTCCCCATTAAAAACAAGCACATAGCGACCATTAGCGGACATCATTGGTTGATGCCCCTCTGGAGAAAGATCTAAAATTGCTAAACGTTGATGTCCTAAAGCTACCCCTGCGGATGGATCGGTCCAACACCCAGAGTCGTCTGGCCCTCGATGTTGGAGAGTACGTGTCATACCAAGAGCGATCGCTTGCAAAGAGTCAGAATTAATTTTTGCTGTTGGGTCTAAAAATCCAGTAATGCCACACATTTGTTAAACCAGTAAATTGCTTTTCTGAACCAGTTGTGCATCAATCGAGAACATCTGCCTATCTCAAGCATCTATCCACGCACTGCACTATTAGACAATTTTGCTGCTTGATGTTCTCTCAAGCCACTGACTGGGTTTGGGTAAGTTTGGCTAATCTCACTCATTACAGCCATCATCGCAAATGGTATTAGATAATAATTCAGAGATAAAACCGTGTGGGAAAAGAGGCTAGCAAACAAAATAAATAGGGCAAAAACGATGCTAATCTTGCGTGTCTCACCACGAGCACGATGAATTACGGCATATATTGCTAATGGCAAAATGGTAACTCCAATAATTCCATATTCAGCTGCATATAGCAAAAACATATTGTGAGTAGACACAGAATAGTGAGTGATACTATAATCGAATGTTGAGCCAATTCCATAGCCAAATATTGGACGTTCTAAAAACATTTCCCAGCCTTTTTCTGCAACTCCTTTGCGTTCCATTGTTGAAGAATCTTCCAAAACGTCATCTCCGCCTATTATGCTTTCGACTCTTTGAAGCGCAGTGGAATCAAGTTGTTTATAAATATTTGAACTGTTTCCAATCCATTCAGATCCCAATTGGATAACAAAAAACAGAAGCATTCCCATTACTAAAATCCATAACAGAGATTTTTGGAAAGAAATGACACGAGTTAGATACATCATGATGACTACAAAGATCCAACCCAAAATGCCTCCACGTGAGAAAGTCAGAACAACACCAAAGCCAACTATTAGTATCCAAAAAATACGTAATTTTTTTGGGAACAGATCCACTGTCAAAATCATGCCAAGTATTAATGCATTTGCACAATCATTGGGATCTAGATAAAGACCTGCTGCACGACCCTCTACGAGACCACTAAAGGCGGATGGGTTAAGGATTTGGTAGAAATTATTGAAAATTCCCATCCCTGTGGCGGCTATGAGGGCATATCTTGTCCAACTTTGAACTCGTTGATCTGCAAATAAAAAAGTCGTTACCAGTAAGAAGAGAGATGAAAAAGATCGATCTATGAATGCTCGTAGTGAAAATTCAGATTGAGGGAACAATAAGTAGGAAAGGAAAGCAATAATAAAATAACCCAAGCACCAGCAAAAGACTGAGCCGGATGGATATTTACCCCTTTCTCGAATAAATAAAGGAATTGTTAAGATAGAGTAGGGCAATATCAATCCTACTGGACTAACTAGAAGTTGATTTACTGTTAAGTACCCATCCAAACGTGTAAAAAATGCAAAAATTATACTAATAGCTAAAAAGCCCTGGTAATAAAGTAGGCAGTTACGTGCTTTTTTCATCAATACAAGATTTAATAGGTTCGGAAAGTACAATTAATACTTGCCATGCTTGATATCTTAGAAGAGGAATTTTAAATAGTAATCCATCTAAATACTCTAAGTAACCGAGTATAATTTGAAAGCAAGGATAACCAACAAATAAGCTTGCTAGTATCGAAGTCAAATAAAAGTACTTAACTTCAACACTCTTAAAGTATTTGCCCAAAAGCATTAAATCATTATTCAGCAGTGGATGCTCATCTTTAGAGCGAATATTAGGAGTTAATTTGCGAAATAAATTTATGAATAGATTGTGACCCATTGGCTCAATAAATATCGCTTTACCTGAAGGACGTAAAACTCGAATCATTGAATTCAATGACTTTTCAATGTCAAGATGATGTAAAATTCCTGAACCTAAAATCAAATCAATTGAACTCTCATCAAATTCTAAATCTTCTGCATCCATTACCTTAAAAGCTAAATTTGCTTTAACACTTTTTGCTTGAAATCTAGCTTCTGCAATCTCAATAGCAATAGGAGAAATGTCAATAGCTATGACTAATTGTGCCCCACGATCTGCAAGCGCAAAAGCATGACTTTCTGTACCACAACCATATTCGATGACTTTCGACTCTTTGCAGTTGCGGAACAAAAAGTCTTGATACGCACTGTTAATTGATTTAGTAATTTCGTAAAATCTATTAACTGTCTTGTCACGAGTTTCTGGATTAGAAAAACGCCGATCATGAAAATCTTTTTCTCTTTGAATTCTCGTGTTCATAATACTATTTTTTCAGCGTAGTATTTATTTCTAATTGAGCGTTTTTAAGAACTCTAAAGAAGTATTATGTACTGTCATCAAACAAACTCAAGAGGATATTCTCTGTCTTAATTAGAAGTTGTAGCACTGAAAAATTTTCAACAATTCGCTGTCGGATTTTGGTCTGAGCGTAATTCCCAGTATTCAACTCCGCGATTAATTGCATTACAGCAGTTTTCAAGGCTTGTGCATCGCCTGGTAAAACGACGATACCCTGGTTATTCACAATAAATGCAGAATCACCCACATCTGTGACTACACAAGGCTTTCCGCAAGCCATTGCTTCACCAATAACATTGGAAAATCCTTCCCCACAGGCAGACGCAGAAACTAAGATATCTATAGCGTTGTAGACCGCGGACATGTCTACCCGTGCTCCTGCCCAGATCACCTGGTCAGTAATACCAAGCACATTGGTTAGTTCGTAGAGTACTCTTGCGTAGTTTTGTTGTTCTTCTCGGCCAACACAAACAAAACGCACATCTTGCCTTTCTTGAATAACTAGCGCGGCAGCTTTTAGAAACGTTGAATGATCTTTCATCGGATGAAGTCGTCCGATCATTCCAATTAAAATCGTATTAGCTGAAATGCCCCATTCTTGGCGAACGGTTTTACCTGTTTTCAGATTAGGTTGAAAGCGATCAACATCAATTCCATTAGAAATCACGGTCATGGTTTCTGCTGGGAAGCCTTGGGATACATGATATTTTTGACCTGCGTGGGAATTGGCAATGATTAGATCGGCAAACTGAGCTAATTTTTGTTCTAGATAAAGAATTGACTTTATCCATTTGGAAAGTTTCTTACCTCTTTCCATATTCAATTGAGAATCTACCCAATTAGAATGTCGGATTCCCCAAACCATCTTGGTAGTATGAAAAAGAGGTTTTAAGAAAATCGTTACTATATTAGAATCCGGTAAATAGCTATGTAATACATCAGGTTGAATAGACTTTAATTGTTGAAACAACCTCCAAAAGAAACCAACCATATCCCAACGGCTTTGCTTCCCTAAAGATATAAGTTTGATCGATGTTCCACTAAAGTCTATTTCTGAATTAGCATCTGGATAAAAGCATAAAACGCTTACATCATAACCTTTGAGGCTTAAGCCTTTTGCTAGGGTCATTAATTGTTTTTCTGCACCGCCACCACCAGAACACTCAAGGGATCGAATCAGAAAAGTAATCTTTTTCATCAGGTTTTTTGAAAATGTAGCAAATCTAAGTTTGTAAACTTGAATAGAAGGTCATCATCCTCTATTGTCCCCTTGACCATACGTGTTGCTCCTTTAAGATTTCATCTATGAGTATTTCCCATTGATCTAGCACTTTGTCTAAACCAAATCGTTCAAGTACTTCTGGTGCGCGACTTGCAAGGCGATTTCGTTCTACTTCATCTGACATTAAGCGATCCATTGCTACCGTTAATGCTGCTATATCTTGATTCGGTACTATAATGCCATCGATACCATCTCGCATCAGTTCTCGGATGCCACTAGAGCAGTTAGTTGCGATCGCCGGTAAACCAAAAGCAAGAGCCTCTCCAAGGGACATTGGGAAACCTTCAGTCTGTGATGACAGCACAAATAGCTTGGAATGTTGTAACAACGGAAATGGATCGCTGATTGCCCCCGTAAACACCACCTGCTCAGATAATCCCAAATGCTCCCGCAGGTTTTCGAGTTCATCCCTGAGTTCACCTTCTCCTAAAACCAGAAGTTGCCAGTCTGGATACCGATCTGCGATTTTTTGAAACGCGGTCAACATCAAATCAAACCGTTTTTCAAAGATAAGTCGCCCCATGCTCATAATCCATTTTTTATCAGGGTTAACCCCATTGGGATAATGGATTTGATCTGGAAAATTCTGGGGTGGAAGAAAAGGGTTATAAATTACTGTTCTTTTGGCTTTTAGTAACCAGGTTAATTCATCATCAACGCCCTGACTAACACTCACCAGTCTTCGCAAATGTCGATAGGTAGGACGACGGAACATTTCCCAAGACTGCCCGCAAGGAAACATTTTGGGACTGCAATGCTCAGTACCAATCAAAGGATAGTTTGTCTTAAATAATGCAAGACCAGCAAAAATATTCATGGAAGCCATGAAAGAAATTACGATATCTGGCTGAGTTTCTCTAACAGCTTGCCTTAAGCGAATCATCCGAACAATAGTATTCCCGATTCCATGCAGTAAAGTTGCCGATTTTTGCTGTAGGTTGAGAGCAACGCGCTCAATCGTTGGTGGTAATGAGTAAAAGTCCGTATCCTTACTAGATAAGGTAATTACTGTAACAGTATGTCCTCGTTGTAAAAATCCTTGTGCTAGCAGAACTAAAACTCGCTCTGCTCCACCACTAGTTAGCCCCGGAATAATTAGGGTTAATTGCATTCAATAATACCAATTAGAAATTTTTTATAGAAGTTTTTACACAAGAATATTTTCTTATTTCTTGCCTACAATTATGATGTTTAATAACCATCTAAGTAATAAGGTTGATGTTACTTTTTTTATCATCATGCACGGGAGCTTTTCTAAAATGCTTTCGATAACAACAAATGGAGATAGGGGAAATCCTATGATAATTCCCTTCAAATTTTTATAGATTCTCATCTGAGAAAAGCCAACTTTAGAAAAAAGTTCGGACACTTCAGTGATTGTGTATTCTTTCAAGTGCAATCCTGTTGCAACTCGATCAAAATATTCCGATATATCGTGTGGACCATCCAATCGGTTTGGGGTACAACAAATATAGATTCCATCCTGGATAAGTGAATTATAAATATTTTTAAGTTGCTTAAGTGCATCATCAGGATGCAAGTGTTCCATGAGCTGATTACTGTAGGCAATAGTAATTATCTCATTGGGTACAGGAATGCTGGTTCCATCAGAAATAATCAATTCAAAGTTTTTCGGTAGGGTTTGTTGTTTGGTCATTGTTTCAGACACGTCGAGTGCATAGACTTTCTCTACATGTTTAGAGATTGCAAGTGATAAGCTACAATCTCCTGCCCCAATTTCAAGGAATTTAGATTTTTCATTCAAAAATGTCTTCAATATTTTCATTTGAGATAACATATGAAAGGCTGCCGATTCTGAGTGATTTTTTCTAGCCAATTGCGGGTGGTCTGGCACTAATTCAAATAGCTGATCGTACACAGAAGTATATAAATTTTTCCTATCTTCTTCATTACTACTACGCAACTGGCTTGCAAGAGCTTTCTCAATATTATAGTGCTCTCGAATTCTTTCAATTGTTCTAATATCCTTGCTTGGCATATTTATTATTTTGTCTTACAATCTGTGAAAATATCTGAGTTTTTTACTTATAAAATAATCGACAATGATGTTGAATTTGTCATTATTGATTACAGTGTAACGCGACTTATCGCTGTCAATACAGTTTTGAAAATCTCTGTGTTTTCTAAATAATGAAGTAATTTTAGTTAATTGTCGATGTTACTTGTAGAATATATTTTACCTAAATATCTAAAATAAGCTGAGAGCAGAAATAAAAATGAGAAACATATAACACAACTTGTAGATAATGCAATCCCTGGGATTCCAATCCATTGCATTAACAGATAGTTTAAGGCAATATTGCTCAACAAGTTCAATACAGACCCCCACATCAAAATGTAATTAAGGCATAGAGAAGTCAGCAATTTTACAACAAATATAAGTGCAATATAAAAGGGTATTTGCAATGCATAGGCAGATAGAATTTGTGCAACCAAATGAGTTTCTTGAGCAGTAAACGCACCTCGCTGAAATAGTATCTGAACGATTGGCTCAGACAGAAGCACCACAAGCCCTGTAAAAGGAATTGTAATCAGGAAGATTAACTTAAGATAAAAGCGTAATGTATGGTGGACTCCTCGCCAGTCACTTGATGCAACCATTTTTGAAAGATATGGAATAGCCGCAGTGCTGATGGCAGTTCCTCCTAAGAGAAGGGGAAATGAACTTACCCGATTTGCATAGTTAAGAGCAGCAACACTTCCAGATGGCAACATGGCTGCCATAGACTGGTCTACTAATCCAGTACTGCACATTAAAAGCGATCCCATCATCGCAGGCGAGTACTGTTTAGCCACCTGCCGTAGGGATGGACTCAAGCCAAACCACTTAGGTCTTAAAACCTTACCCAGTCGATGAAGAGCAAACCCTAACAACATCAGCTCTAAGATTGCCCCCACAAGCAACCCGATGGCTAAAGCAAAAACCCCTAACGATTGCCCAAACGAAAGCAACAATATAATTGTCACTGTTGGAGCCATAATGGGCGTTAAAGCAGCCAATGCAAACTGTTCTCCTGCATTCAGTACGGCACTCACAAGCGTGATGATTCCACTTAATATAACCATTGGGCTAATGATGTAGAGCAGTTTATAGGTTAAAGCTAACTTTTCATCAGTAAAGCCTAGCGTCATCCAAGGTAAATAGAGAGGAGCAGCTACGATGATTAATAGAGTCGTAATTGTTAGTAGCACTAGATTACAAAGGTGTGCGCCAGAAAGGAGTTCTTCTGATGCCTTTAATCCTTCCTGCTCTTGAACTTTTATATAGGTTGGGATGAATGCTGCATTTAACGAACCTGAAATGACGTTCACAATTAAGTTAGGGACAACTGTAGCAATTAAAAATGCATCTACAACATCACTCGTGCCAAATTTCCAAGCCACGATCGATTCTTTGAAAAATGCAACTACTTTGACTAAAATTGTGAACCCAGCAACAATGATCGCGGCAGCCAAAATCTGACGATTGATAGAACCGCTAGTGAATTGCTTCCAAAGTTTGCCTGGTCGTTGTATTTGAAAAATCTTCATTACTTCAGTTTTTGATTATGGTTAGTCGCCTGAAACCCCTGATTTGAAATTTATCTGACTCAAAGCTGACCTTTTTCTGCCGTAATAGCCTCTAGAACGATAGTAACCAGACCCGCTTTCAGTAGTAACCCCATTCACCACCATTCCTAAAACACGCGATCGCGCTTGCTCTAGCATTGTCTTCGTAGTTTTCGCAACAGCCAAGTCAAGTACTCCCGGACGTATAACTAGCAATATTCCATCTGCCACCTTACTCAACATCAAGGCATCACCGAATAAACTTAATGGTGGGGTATCAATAATTACATAATCGTAGTTTTGAACTGCATCTTGGATCAATAAAGACATTCGCTGCGAGTCTAGTAGTGCTGCCGGATTAGATAAAATTGTGCCAACGGTTAGCACATCTAAGTTAACCAATACTTCTTGCTTAGTACGGGAAAACTCTGCCTGACCGACTAAAACATTACTCAGTCCTACCAAGTTGTGTAATTTCCAGATTTTTTGTTGACAAGAGTGACGCATATCTGCATCCAGCAACAGCACTTTGAGTCCCATGTTTGCTTTAACTATTGCGAGGTTAGATGCTACGAACGATTTCCCTTCACCGAAAGTTGAACTGACGACAGCAATCACTTTTAGCGGTTTATCAAAAACGCTAAAATCCAAGTTCGTCTGAAGGATCTCAAACGCTGAATTTGCTAGCGAACAAGGATTGTCTATCAGTGGCAGTTTTACTAAAAACTCTGCTTCATCAGCTTGAGATTTTTGACCTAAGTGAGGAATTGTACCAAGTAAGGGATAATTAAATAGCTGTTGAGCTTGCTCGATACTTTTGAGAGATCGATCCATAGCTTCCAGCATTAAAGCTATTCCTACTCCCACCAAAATTCCTAAAACTCCACCCAGCAGGAGATGGAGTGTAATTTTGTTAGCTGCTTTATTAGGAACTAAAGCCGTAGATATCACCTGTGCATTACCGGCATTTTGATTAACAAGGACATTTACTTCTTGCGATCGCTTCAGCAGTTCTTCATAAGTTCCTCGTGCTACTTGCAACTGTCGCTCTAGCTGTTGCTGTTTTTCTTGCAATTTGGGTAAAACACTTAATCGTTGTTGCGAGATTGTGTATGCATCTTGCAAAACCTTCACTCGATTAGTTAATGCTAAAAATTCCACATTCAACTGTACCAACTGGGCAGTTAGAGTCTGCTTGAATTCTCCCATCTGTAAATTTTGCGTTGGTAGAGATTTTTCACTGTTAGCGTTTTCTGAAACTCGCATTGCTAACTGTTTTTTGAGAGCTGCTGCTTTTGTCCTCAAATTAACAATCTCTGGATGTTGATTTGTATAGCGAGTCTGTGCCACCGCTAACTCATTTTGGACTTTCTGATATTCTGTTAGCACCTCTTGCACAGCTTTTGATTGACTTAAATTTCCGATATCCACAGCTTGCTGCGAGTTCAATTTCAATTGATGCTGCAGCAGTTCTGAGCGAGTCTTGGCATCCACCAAATCTGACTGAGCTTGAGTTATTTGCTTGGATAAATCATTGAGCCTTTCCACACCTGTAGTAGCTTCTTGGTCTAAGGCTACTACCTTGTTTCTTTCTTTAAACTGACGCAAAGCTTCCTCTGCTCTAACTACCTTTCCCTCTATCTCAGGCAATTGCGTACTTAAAAATACCTTTGCAGTTCTTGCCTTAGCTTGATTAACACTAATATTATTTGCAAGGTAATATTTCATCACCGTATTCACAACTGTTGCGGCTTCTTTGGGATCGCTACTGGTGTAAGAAATCGTCAAAATATCTGTACCACGGATACTTTTAACCTTGAGTTTTTTGAGAAACTCATCTATTGTTAGAGGTATTCCTTTCTTATCTGTAAGATTTAGGCTAGTAATAGTTTTGTTAACTATTGGATTCGAGCGAATTATCTCTGCTTCTGTATCCAATGGGCTGCTCAGTTGAGTCACACCGCTTAACTCTCCAACTTGTGCGGAGGGATTTGTCAGGAAAGACACACGGTCAGTTTTACTGAAAAGTAACTTGCCTTCTGCTTCATAAATTGGTTTTTGTCTGATGGCGATTAAAGCTGACATTCCAAAAATAGAGGCAGTCACCGCAGCTATAACTACCCACCTCCTTTTTAGAATCAGTGAGTATTGTTGCAAATCTAGGGAGTTTTGATGTTCTTGGTTAGAGTGCATGGAATTATGTTGCCATATGAAATACTTAGTAATGCTGTTTTGCTCATTTTTTGAGCCAATAAAGTAATTTATTAGTACTATATTTTATTTTTTCTAGGCTATTGAGATGAGACAATTTGCAATTTTTTTAAGCCAACAAAAAAGACGAATACACGAATCTATTAAAAAATTAGCCAGACTTTCAAAAGTTTGTAAAGCCTGAATACTAAATTATATAGTTATAAAAATAATATTTTTTTGCAAAAGTTCCTAAATCGACAGTTAATAATTTTGATTCACTATTTTGGTTGTCTAAAATACTTATTTTTAGACGCAGTCAAGTTTAATTATTAATCACTGAAGTATGTAAATAAACACAAAAGATTCTGTTTATGTGATTTTCTTAAATTTTAAGCGATGTACTTTTAATATCTTAGCTCGCTTTGACTAGTATTTAAATTAAATAAAAATAAAAGTTTATATAACTTTATATTATATTAATGAAATTCCACAAGCTAAAATAAATAATTTTTGCTTTACATAACAATCAAATAAAAGTATTTTGGTTTTGCAAGTATCAGTACCTAACCGTAATAATACATAATGAATTTTTTAATTTA
This sequence comes from Nostoc sp. S4, assembly GCA_029379225.1. Lineage (GTDB taxonomy): Bacteria > Cyanobacteriota > Cyanobacteriia > Cyanobacteriales > Nostocaceae > Nostoc. The sequence continues at coordinate 158,409 of JAQYWR010000009.1, forward strand.
CAAAAATTTGCGTTTTTAGAAAAACGTAATTTGATAAGAATTAGAGAATTAAAAAACACTATCTTAACTAGTACAGTCTTTTAATTAAAAAGTATAATTTTTTGCATTACTTGAGTAATACTCTTTTAACGGCTTGATAAGTTTAATAACACTATTATAACACTATTTTAGTAGCTTCAATAAGCTTTGCAATGGCTATTACAGCAGTAATACATACTTTTAAACTAAATTTATTGTAATAAATAATTTAAATATCAACTTGATACTTAACTAGAATTATTGAATAATTAACACAAATATAATAAAATCGACGGCTCTAAACGTGTAGCATATTTTGTTGGGCAAGTAACATAAATAAGATTTATGTATATATCCTGAGAAAGTTTTTTATAATTGACTTTTTCGGTGTATCTTTTACAAAGTGAACACTGACTCTATTCTTAGGCAACAAATTCAAGCTTCCGAAATTTTTCAAACACTCACTAAACACATCCTACTAGATAAACAGACTGAGGATTTACCTCTCAGTTTACAATACTCAATTTTTATTTTTGGCCAGAGTATTAGAAAAAATCATATTTATCTCCTTTGGTATAAAAGAGTGAGTAGTTATTATTACTAAATGTGAATATCTTGTTGCTTTAAAAAAAATATTAGGACGCTGAAAAATTATGTCAATTACAACTGATGTTACTTACTCTGCCAATCCCAGGTTACCAAACATAGTCCGTAGCTTACCGATATTACTCTTATTCGGAGATATTTTTGGGTTATTTATTTGTTTAGCGATCGCCCAATGGTTGCGTTTAGACCAACCGTTAAATTGGCTCAACCCATTGTCTTACGCATTTGTTGGTATGACGCTTGCAGCGTTTTATTTAGCAGATGCCTATCATCTAGATCGGCAGATTGCAGGTTTGAGAGCGCCTTCTCGAATTATTGTTTGTAGTATTGTGCTGGGCTTTTTGATTTCTGCCTTAATTTACTTGTCAGGGATCGCTGAAGATAACCCAGTATTGTGGCGGAGTATTTTCTTACCTAGCTTAGGAATATTTACTATCTGGGCAATAATATTACGTCTGTTAGCAGTGAAATGGATGCGAACGCACGCTTTGAAAAGTCGTTGGTTAATACTAGGAACTGGAGATAATGCCATTAAATTTGCACAAAAATTGCTGGTACTTAATCCTTTAGGAAAGCTGACTGTCTTAGCAGACGAAAATCAAAAAAACATAGACATACCAAAAAGCAATCTGAGTTATCAAGGAAATCTCAGCGATTTATGGCAATGCAGTCTGAAATCTTGGTCTGGGGTTATAGTTACGGCCCAGATAAATTTTTTCGACTCTCAAGTACAACAGTTAATGCAGATGCGCTTACGAGGCATTCCAATTTATACATTGCCAGATGTTTACGAAACATTTTGGTACAAACTACCTTCGTCGCTATTACAAGATAAATGGTTGGCTTTTAGCGATGGTTTTAACCTCATGCCTGGTTACTTCAGCATGAAACTCAAGAGAGTTGTCGATCTCATATTGATAATATTTTTAGGAGTTTTGGTTGCACCATTTTTATTGTTAGTGGCATTACTAATCAAATTAGATAGTCCCGGCCCGGTATTTTACAGTCAGATGCGAAGTGGGCTATACGGTAAACCATTTAGAGTTCATAAATTTCGCTCCATGTATCAGGATGCAGAAAAGTTGGGGGCACAGTGGGCAAGCCAACGCGATCCTCGGATCACCAGAGTTGGATATTGGCTGCGTTTGTTACGTATTGATGAATTACCCCAAATATGGAACGTTTTACAAGGTGATATGAGTTTGATAGGGCCTCGTCCGGAACGACCAGAGTTTGATGTCCAACTCAAAGAAGTGATTCCCTACTATGAGATACGCTATCTCATCAAACCAGGAATTACAGGGTGGGCACAGGTTATGTATCCTTATGGAGCATCTATCGAAGATGCTTACGAAAAGCTTGCTTACGATCTGTACTACATTAAAAATTATTCCATCTGGTTGGATTTAGCGATCGTATTCAAGACTATTCGAGTCGTTTTGTTAGGTAAAGGTAGATAGGGAACAAAACATGAGAAAGAAAATATTGGTAACTGGCGGTGCTGGTTACATAGGCTCCCATGTAGTTCGTCAACTGGGGGAATCTAGTTATGATGTTGTGGTTTACGATAACTGCTCTACAGGTTCGGCAGAATCCGTACTATACGGAAAACTAATTATTGGCGATTTAGTAGACACCGGTCATCTTTATCAAATTTTTGCCGAGCATCAATTCAGTGCAGTCTTACACTTTGCCGCTAGTCTAATTGTTCCAGAATCAGTAGTTCATCCCCTCGACTACTACGCCAACAACACCCGCAACACCTTAAATTTGCTGCGCTGCTGTAAGGTTATGGGTGTTAAAAACTTTATTTTTTCTAGCACAGCCGCAGTTTACGGAGAAGTAAAAGAAAATCCTGTTACTGAATCAAGTCCCACACACCCGATTAATCCTTATGGACGTTCCAAGTTGATGAGTGAGTGGCTGATTCAGGACTATGCAGCGGCATCTTCAATGCACTACGTAATTTTACGTTACTTTAATGTGGCAGGTTCTCAACCAAATGGCCTATTGGGGCAAATGTCACCAAATGCCACTCACTTGATTCGAGCTGCTTGTGATGCAGCACTCAAACGCAAGCCAGAAGTCCGTATTTTCGGCACTGATTTTCCTACCCCCGATGGCACTGCAATTCGAGACTATATTCACGTTGAGGATTTGGCGACTGCTCACTTAGATGCTTTGGATTATCTAGAAAAAGGAGGGGAAAGCCAAATTTTTAACTGTGGTTACGGGCAAGGATACAGCGTCCGACAAGTTATTGAAAGAGTTAAGACTATTTCTGGTGTAGATTTTCCTGTTATTGCTGCACCGCGTCGTCCGGGCGATCCTGCTCGTGTGGAAGCTTGTGCTGATAAAATCCGTAGGGTTTTAGGTTGGCAACCAAAGTACAATGATTTAGACGAGATTATTTACACAACCATTAGTTGGGAAAAAGAAAGGATTAAATTACCAAGACAAGGGATTTTAAATATAGCATACGCATCATAATTACAAATCTCAGATTTCAACTAATTTTTTGGAATCTGGTTGCATGCTCAAATGGTATATTATTTTGTTCCCTATTGACTTTTAAAAAACTTCAGTTATCAACTTTGACAAAGTTTAATTACATCTTGTACCTAGAATTTAAATATGGATTATTACTAAACAAAGGCACGTAATTACTAATATTAAATGCAGGTGAGACTCCCTCGCTCTGCTTTAGTGACTTGGCATAATCTATAACTAATTCATCTTTATATGCGTAGGGAAAAATTGATGTTAAAGGTTCTGGTGTGACAAAAAACAAGCACCGCCAAAGCAGCAATCTAAAATTACCACCTGTCGCTTAGATTTGCTCTGGTTCATCCAACTATAGGAATCTGGTTTGATTACTGAAATTATTTGTGTAGGTAGGCAAAAGGCACTCTTGCAATAGGCAATAGGATTCTAGAAGATTCAGTGTACTGAGTTTTGTTCAAAAATCAAATAGGAGTCCTATATGTACATTAATACGACTTACGCTGATAAAGATGATCGTTTGATTCTGCTAAAGAAAAAAGCCATCGCCCTTATCTAAGCCCACAATTGATAAGGACGACCGTCTGATTCCGCCAGGATAGAGAGCGATCGCCTACACATCAGCGACAATTCAAGGACGACAAATTAAACACAAGGGTGTGCAAGAATATGTTGGTAGAGTTAAAGAAAAACGCCGTAGTACCAGAAGACATAGCAGTTTTTACATTGGATTATATCAACAAATTCAGGGAATCCTACAGCCATTCGATGCTCCTGATTAAGTAAATTATGATACAATGACCGTAAATTAAATTTTATTAGCTAATAAATACTTAGATAGTAGTGTTTTTACTGAAACAATCCCCAAATTTACTTAAGTTTAAATAATCCAGCACTGTATTAGACTCATCCGCAAAAGGTAAATGCTTGCTGTAACTGGATTTGATATCATGTCCGGATAATCGCTTACGATAGAAGTAATGAGTGCAAAGATGACTAA
>JAQYWR010000107.1 GCA_029379225.1 Nostoc sp. S4
TAGATGCACTGTAAAGATCCCAGCTTTATTATAAGTATTTATCCGAACTTGATATAACAGAGCAGTTGGTTGTCGTTTCACTTTAACAGTTGCGGGAATGGGTTTTCCGGTTTTTGGATCGACAGCTAATCCTTGCTCATTAACTTCATTAGTAAAATGTTTCGCGCAGATTAAGCCTGCTTCCCGATCTAAATAGATGATAAAGTAACCGGCCGGATCGAGTTTTAAAAATCGCTTGGATAGCTTGTAGTCAATTGCTGCCATCGTTTCTACTGTCGATATCATTTTTCAACTCTAAAATAAAAAACACCGATCGAAATGTGGAGAAAGCAGATAAATAGTGTAGATAATGAGGCTTAATCGTTGAAATCAACAATAAGCCTCTTGTAAAAGCCTTAGAACACTTATAGGCTAATCTCTGGGATATTTTTACTGCTATTTCACAGTTGTATTTACTTCCTCCCGTAAAATTTTTGCAGCTTCTACCATATTTTTAATTGATGGAATTACTTCCTCCCAACCGCGAGTTTTCAAACCACAATCTGGGTTTACCCAAATTTGTTTTGCAGGTAAATTAGCAACTCCAGTCCGCAACTGCTGTAAAATCTGTTCAGTTGTTGGCACAACAGGACTATGAATGTCATAAACTCCATTACCAACTTGATGTGAGTAGCCACCCTCTGTGATTTCTCGCAAAGTTTGATTGTTGCTGCGACTATTTTCAATCGAAATCACATCAGCATCTAACCGTTCAATATCTTTGATAATGTCACCAAATTCGCAGTAGCACATGTGAGTGTGAATTTGGGTTTGCGGTTGGGCTACTGCTGTGGCCAACCGAAATGCATCTACAGCCCAAGAAAGATATTCACTCCATCGTTGAGGCTTTAAAGGTAAACCCTCACGTAGTGCAGGTTCATCTACTTGAATTACCTTCGCACCAGCTGCCTCCAAATCTGCTACTTCATCCCGCAACGCTAAAGCAATTTGGAAAGCTTGTTCTGACCTGGAAACATCTATCCGAGGGTAAGACCAATTTAAGATAGTTACAGGAGCCGTCAACATCCCTTTTACAGGTTTTTCCGTCAATGATTGTGCGACTTGAAACTCACGTACAGTCATTGGTTCACTGCGAACTACATCACCGTAAATTATTGGTGGACGCACATAACGGCTACCGTAGCTTTGTACCCAACCATTTTCAGTGAAAGCAAAACCTGACAACTGCTGTCCAAAAAATTCCACCATATCGGTGCGTTCAAATTCACCGTGTACTAAAACATCTAACCCTAATTCCTCTTGTAATTTAATGCTTTCGGCAATTTGAGCATCAATAGCAGCTTCATATTCTGACTGATTCAATTCACCTCGTTTATAACGCACTCGGAGTTGGCGAACTTCAGAGGTTTGGGGGAAGGAACCAATTGTGGTTGTTGAGAACAGAGGCAGAGAAATTTGAGAATCCAGCCGCAATCCGTAGGATAATGAGCGTTGAAAATCATCAATTTTCAGAGTTTTTAGTCTTTCTTGAACTGACTGATTGGCTGGACTAAACTCCTCAAATGTACTCCAGGTTGACTCAATAAATTCTTGCTCTGTTCTAGTGTTGTCACCTTTTATTGTTCGAGCCAAGAAAACCACTTCTTGAAGTTTCTGTTGGGCAAAACTCAAGACATTGCGTAGCTGTGACTATTGATGTCCTTTTAAAACAGGACTGCCACTTTTTACATCTGCGATAATCCTGCTAAGTAACCCAGTACTACAGACACTTATAGGTGCAATTGGTACGCCAATTAACTATTTATCATCTTCTGGTAAGCCGTGACCTGAAGTGTATCTTTGGTACAATGAAAAAATAAAATTGATTGATTGTGAAAATATTCATAGTTGCGCTTATCTATAACCTCGTAGATTTCAGCAGAAGTTGAGTGTTCGGCGGGCATTCTGACTCACAAGGCAAGCCTTGATTACAGCTGCGGGACAGCGCCGGATTCACACTGGACTTTCCCCCTTACGTCCGATGGCTGCTCTCCATCAGAACCGAGATTCTTTTGCATATTAACACAACTGTGATTTGCTTGCGTAAAAATCAAATGATTCTAGTAATTTTTCAACTTGATTGAAGTATGAATTAGGCGATCGCAACTAAAACATCAAGTAGCAACTACCATCTTCCAGCTTATTGACATTATTCTCAATTAATGAAAGGACGATCGGCCGTTTTAGTTGCTGAACTAAATAATTTGACAGCAAAGAGTGCTTTATTTAATAAATTGTTTGACTAGTTTTATAGGCTATATCTTTGAGCCTCAGCCAAATTAAAATAGCGCGAGGCTTTGATGATTTCTTTGAATACGACCTTTGTGGCATTGACTTGATTCAATACCAGTCAATTGTTTTAATTCTCTATGAAGCTCTTCAATCTTCCATCGTTCGCGCTAGCGTGCCGGAGGCACACCTTACACACTTTTTGTACAATCTCCGTAAAATGAATGGCACTAAGAAAAGCTATAAGCCATAGACCTCAAGGGCTACAGCTTTTAATATCAGAGAGCGCAGTAATGGGACGATCCAGGCGATCGCTTCCGAAAAGATGATCTACGGTTGTCCCAAAAATTTTTGGAGGTAGAAAAAGCTTACTCGCCCGTGAAATACTGTGTTTGAGACGAATAAGCCAAAATATTCTGCTTATACTCAAAATCAATCTTTGGAGAAGAATTGATAATTATTCTCTATAGTTTAAAGCTTGCTTCTTACTAAATTTCCTTATATAGTAACTTTCACAAATGACAATAAATATCAATAATTTTAGTAATAAGATCGATAGACAAGTACCAAGCAGCTAACGGTTCCAGAAAACGATTTTTCCTCCCCTGACCTAGCCGAAAAGGTGCAAGCACCCTAAAAGCATCTATTTGCAATAAACCATAACTGCTGTACTGTAGAGTACAGCGGTTTTATTTTATGCGTTTACTTACCTTTGCCGTAAATACTGGAGAATACCGCGAACGATCGCCTCAGCCATCCGATTATCATATTCTGGGTTCGCCAGTCTGGGGTTATCTTCAGAACCTGTTACAAAACCAGTTTCTATCAAAATTGCAGGCATAGTATTTTTTCTCAGCACGTAAAATCTCGCTCGTTTTACTCCTCGGTCTTTTAATGTTGGAATGCCTTGAAGAATGCTTTTGTGAACCACTTGTGCTAAACGATAACCTCGGTCGTAATGATAAGTTTCTAAACCATTTGCACTAGGGTTGTTATCAATAGAATTCGCATGAATGCTCACGAATAAGTCTGCATGAGCATGTTCTGCCATGACAACTCTCGGAGCAAGGTCTACAAAATAGTCAGCATCCCTTGTCATGATGACTTTGATACCATTTTGCTCTAAAAGTGAGGCTACTTTTTTACCAATTCTCAAGATGATATCCTTTTCTTGCAGTCCATGAAGACCAATAGCACCCGCATCTTTTCCCCCATGGCCGGGGTCGATAATTATGACTATTCGTCCTTTTGGAGGATGAGTTATAGGTTGTGAAGTTTCGGATGCAGTCGTAGGTGGAGAGTCGGGGTCTGGGAATGCTATTGGTAAAGGAGGAACAGCGATTGGGAGTTTTGTTATAGAAGTAGAGGGTAGTGAAATTGAGCGATCGCGCCCAAATTCTAATGCTAATATTTGAGAGCTAATTTGGTTAAGTTGCTTAATTTGTACCCTAGATGCAGGTTGAATATAAATTACTACGGTTTCTCTTTCTTGCTGTTGTAGACGTACTCTCAACACAGGACTATCTGCGTTCAAATTCGGTCCGGTAATATTGCTTGCGAGTTTAGCATTCGGGATAATGATTTGGTAAAGGGCTGTTTGTCTATCCCAGTTACTCGTGACATTTGATAAACTGCGTAGTTTACCGCCGTAGGCATCGCTTCTAATCAGCAATTGTGTACCATTGCTTGCCAGTTCTACAGACTCAATTGTGGAAGGGGGAGTAGGTAATTGGGTAACTGAGTCAGGTTGATTATTGCTTTGTTGTAACTTGGCTACTCCACTACTAGGTAACAGTACTATACCGTCGTTACCACTAACCGTTGCCTGCCAATCAGGACTATTTTTGTCTATCCGTAAGGTCATGCGGACAGTAGGTATTGCAGTTTGTAGTTGAGTAAATTCAATACTATTGACACCGTATCGGTTGATGAACTGCTGCTCTTGCAGATTAGGCGATAGAGTTGCGCCTTTAATATTAATATCTATAACGCTACGATTCTCGCTACGATTTACCTCAATTTGTGAATGATTACTGCCATGAGTGCGGATAAAAAATCCATCTCCTGTGACTTGTAGATTTTCAATAATATTTGTCTGCGATGTCGTTTGTGCAACTTTTCCATCAGTTACCACACTGTAAATTCCACTTGAGGATGATGCCGTCTCTACCCGTTTTGGCGATGGTAACTGTACCACCCATTGATTGCCAGTTCTTGATGTAAATTTTACAAGTTGCGGATCGAGAGTGTAACCTGGATTCAGTTCTACAACTATGCGAGTCTTTTGTTCGTCAAATTGTCCAAGGCGGATAGCACGAATTGCGCCACCTACAGACTGAGTAAAACTAGGTTTTCCTAAAGTAGTTCCAGGTAAATCAATTACTAAACGAGTGGGGTTAAAAATTAACTGTGCTTGGGGTTGTACTGCATCATCAGTCCTAAATTCCAGCTGCTTGGAGACACCATCAAACCGCCAAGATTCTAGTTTTGCAGCAAGTGCGGGAGATATGAGTATGGCAATACTCAATATTGTACTGGGTAGCAACCAGTGTATTTTCACAGAGTACTCTCCTGTTTCGATTTTATAACATAAAACAATTTGTATTTGTTTCTACTCACATCAGTACTAACCCAGCAGAAATACTTTGCTGCTGAGTGTTCGTTTATCTGGGTATTTAAATGCAATTAAACCGCATTAAATATTACCCACACTCTCTAATTTTGTTCGGCCAAAAAAACACAAAAATTCTGAGAATTTTGCGTACAACTCTCAAAAAATCTAGCAAAAACACTTGAATATTTAATCGAGTTAATGACAGTTGAATCAACTTAATTAAATAAATTTCATCCAAATGTTATACCAATTCTCTAAAATAAAGCAGCAGATGTAAGCCAAAAAAGTCTTACTACATCTAAGTTTTTTAATTGCGAATTGGTATTAGCCATGCTGAGTTTTCGCAAGGCATAGTTGATAGCTGTATATTTTTGCTTTTGATATTGCGGTCGTTGTTGTTTGGTAAAATCCACTACTTATGGACTTTTACTAATGCAGATACAAAAAACAATAGATGATATTAGTCTTAACTCTGATTGGAGAAAATTTGGGAACATCTGTACCTCGCAGATTTTTTAGGTATGTTCACATCGGCGGGTCTTCTGACTTTGAGACTTGGTTTGAACACAATCTCATTACAGCTGCGGGACAGCGCCGGATTTACACCAGACTTTCCCCGTTTCCTCTAGTGGCTGTTCCCCACTAGAACCGACTAATCGACCCATTATATAGCATAATCAGCAAAATAATACAAGAGCAAGTTTTAGTTAACAGTCACGATTATTTGAAGATTTCATGACATTAAAGAAGTCTTGGCTATCATAACCAAGACTGAAGAGTGAATTTATTTGATTGAACACGCTTACACAATTGCTTATCCCAAATTACTGAAGAAAGTTCCCCAAAGGATTCCCGTTACTCCTACAGCAATTAAAAGGTTGGTGAAAAACTTGCCTAATTCAATTCCCTGTCCCAGCGCTTTGTCGTCTTGACCTGCGGTGAAAAACAATGACCAAGCTTGGTTGAGGTTGATTTTCTCAAAATTGGTGAAATCAGGTCGAAAAACAACGGGGCCAATTAAATCCTTTTTAGGGAAATCAAAATCAGTTCTCATAACTCTCCTCGCTTAATGTTCTATTTGAATGTAATTTTTGAATAGTCAAAATTATCTACAAGCTTGTCAGCCATCCAATCAAACCGTGTCCGGTGATTACTTCAAAAGCGGTGAGTGAGACGAAGCCAATCATTGCCAAACGACCATTGAGTTTTTCAGCATACTCGGTAAAGCCAACTCTTGGGGTTTGGTCTATATAAACTTTTGGTTCAACTGCAAAGTTGTTAAGTTGACCTAGTTCGTTGATGGTGAAGCCTTTGCTAGTCATGTCTTTTTTCCTTTGCTGGTTTATGTAACTAAATATAACGTTATGTAAATATTTTTTGCAAGCACTTGACAAAAGAAAAATTACGGTAAGCCGTACTAAAGAGAGTCGAAAGTATCGTATATGCGTTCGCGTAGCGTCTCCCTTTTGGGAGATCGCCTCTGGTGGGTGCTTTGCACCATCGTGTCGCATCTCGCCGATGGAAAAATTGCCTCCAGCAGTTGCTTTACACCATCAAGTAGCAGTTATTTGAAAAGCATCACGTGTTGATGATATCGACGAAAGAGGATAAGGTGAATGTTTTTTTGCTGACGGGGTGACACAGAACTTGTGTCAGAGAGTTTGACAGCCTGTCATCTGACCAGACTTTTCACGGCAAGTTCTAATACCAATTCTCTAAAAGCTGGCTACAGATAGCGCCTCTAAAATATATTGCCTTC
>JAQYWR010000067.1 GCA_029379225.1 Nostoc sp. S4
AAAGATTTACCTGCACTACCTCCTGCCATTTTTTAGTTCCGTCGAACTCACGTTAAACAAAATGCACTTTAGCTTGAAACCTAGATTAACTCTAGCTGCGCGATAAATTGGGGAAACTTCTAATCCAACACATTCAGAACTATTTTTGCCCAATCAAATCTGCAATCGAGGTCAATAGTTCTATAGGTTGTACTGGTTTGGCAACATGTTTTTCAAAGCCTGCTGCCAGAATTTGCTGCCGATCGCTTTCTCCAACATAAGCAGTCAGAGCGATCGCCGGAATTTTCCTACCCTGGTCTTTTGATATTGCTATAATCTGCCCGATTAGACTGTAGCCATCTATCTCTGGCATTGCTATATCACTAATTAATAAATCGGGTAAATTCTGTGCTAAAATGTTTAAGGCCTCAGTTGCGGATGCAGCAGTAGTTATCAGCACCCCTTTCTGTTCTAGCAAGAAGCCGACAAACTCCCTAGTATCAGCATCATCATCGACAATTAATATTCGTAGTCCATTGAACAGGGAAGAATTAAATTTTTTCTCTGCTGACTCGGGTTTTGCTGGTTTCCCTGCTACTCCAGTCTCTTTGATTGCGGGTAGTCTGACAGTAAAAATTGCTCCCTGTCCGATGCCTGGACTATCTGCGATTGTACTACCACCATGCAACTCTACTAAGTGGCGAACTATTGCTAATCCTAGTCCCAATCCCCCAAATTTCCTGGTTGTACTGGTATCAGCTTGACGAAAAGATTCAAATACGTGGGGAAGAAATTCTGGTGAAATACCTTGACCTGTATCTTTGACTTGAATCAATGCCCACTCAGAAGTCGAATCACCAGTTAATGAAAGGCTAACTTCCACTGTTCCATTAGAAGGAGTAAACTTAACAGCATTGGAGAGTAAATTTCCCACAACTTGCTGTAAGCGATAAAAATCACCTGAGACTTTACCTACATTGGGGTCAAGCTGAGTTTTTATTTGGATGGATTTGGTTTGAGCAATTAATCTGACTGTTTCTAATCCAGCATCAATGACAGCTAGCAGATTAACAGGGGCAAAAGTCAGGGTCAGCTTCCCACGAATAATTCGGGACACATCCAACAATTCATCAATTAATTGAATCTGCAATTGAGTATTTTTTTCGATGATCTCCAAAGCCTTATTGGTAGTATCTTCATCAAATTTGCGGCTTCTGAGTAGAGATGACCATCCCAGAATTGGGTTGAGAGGCGATCGCAATTCGTGGGAAAGAATGGCCAGAAACTCGTCTTTATTGCGGTTTGCTTGTTTGAGTTCCTCTGCTTGTTGCCTGAGTGCTTCTTCTAATTGCTTTCTGGGAGTTAAATCAAGAATAAAATAAATCAAAGACATCGGCGAGCGCTCCACCAAAGCACCACCAATTAATATGGGAATACGGGAACCATCTTTGCGGATGTATTCTTTTTCATAGGCGTTGCATACGCCAACCGTTAAAAGTTGCTCTATGCCCTGGCGATCGAGAGTGTGATATTCAGGTGGGGTGATATCTTTTCTGCGTACCTTAAGAGTTAATAATTCCTCTCGCGTATAACCTACCATTTCTAAAAAAGCTTCGTTCGCCTCAGTAATGTAGTCAGGAGTAGCGAAGATAATGCCAATAATATTGGAATCAACTAAGCGCCTTAATTGAGTTTCGCGTTGGCGCAAAGTATTTTCTGCCTGTTTGCGCTGCGTAATATCCTGGGCAGTACCCATTATTCGGAGTGCTTTCCCGTCAGCATCGTAAAAAACACGACCTTTGGCATCAATCCAATGAATGCTACTATCAGGCCAAATAGTGCGGTATTCAACCTCACAATCAACTTTCTCTGCCAGGGAACGGGCGATGGCTTCCTCGACCGAGAGACGATCTTCTGGATGGACACAGTTGAGGAAAATCTCATAGCTAATTTCGGCTTCTAGAGATAGTCCAAACAGTTGTTTACATTTGTCCGTCCAAATTAATTCCTTGGCGATTAGATTCCAAAACCACATACCAACTTCAGCAGCGTTAGTTGCTAACCGAATTCGTTCTTCACTTTCACGCAGCTTTGTTTCGGCTTGTTGGCGATCGTGTAGTGCAGCTTGCTGTTCGGTAATATCAGTACTAGCACCAACTACTCTGACTACCTGACCATTTGGATCTCGGACTGCAAACCCTTGGTCTTCTACCCACAAATAGCGACCATCCTTGTGACGCACTCGATACTTAATCCGATAACGGTTTCCATTCACCATACTAGCTATGAACTGGTCATTGACCATTTGTTGGTCATCAGGGTGAATGCGTTCTTGCCACCACTCGAAAGTCGGTTGAGCTTCTTGTTGCGTGTAGCCAAAAACTTGGGTTAGACCCTCAGTTCTTTCTACACTATTTCTATGAATCTCCCAGTCGTAAATCACACAATTAACTGCTGCTGCTGCTAGCTCAAACCTTTCGTTACTTTGGCGCAGGGAAATTTCTGTGCGTCGTCGGTCTGTAACATCAAAAGCGATCCCCAAGAGATGATGCGGTAATCCCTCAGCAGTTCTGCTGTAGACAGTGTCATAGCTACAAAACCAGCGCCACTCTCCATTCGCGTGTCGAATCTGGTATTCAAAACTCAAGACTTCTCCCTTACCAGCAGAATTAAACTTTCTGAGATAGTTATGAAGTCGGGACAAATCTTCAGGGTGTAGAAGTTGGTTAAACAACTCAGTTCCCATAGCTTGGATTTGTTCTGGTGTGTAGCCCCAAACTTCAGCAATTTCGTAATTAACGTAACAATTTTGCTGCTCGATTACATCATAGATGTACAGTATGCCGGGAAGAGTGCCTGCAATTTGTTGAAATAAACGTTGACTATCCCACCGGAGCTGAAAGTCATCTACCTCAATTCCTCTTGTGTCTTCAGCACAGCTACAGTTCTCCTCAGCCTGAAGGTGCTTAGATTCAGTAATATCAAAAAAAGTTGTGACGATCGCGTAGGGAGTAGTTCCTGTGACTTCAAATAACGGTTGTGAAGATAATAACAGCCAAATTAGCTCACCATCGGGTTTATAGAAACCACAAACTATATTTCTACAAGGTTTACCTGTCTTCAAAGCAACCATCATCGGGTAAATTTCACACAACAAAGGTGAGCCATCTTCATTAATAAATTTCCATTCAGGAGCGAGTAAATTTTGCCCCACTAATTGCTCGCTTGTCAGTCCCAAAATCCTCTCAACTGCTGCATTGCAAGCCTGAATTCTGCCATCAGGTAACTGAAGAATCATTCCTTCTTCTTTAGTGGTTACTAATGAATAATTTGATTCTTTACTAACTTGCCGATACAGCAGCTTGTGACTAGCCAGCTGGTTTTGGGGCTTTTCCGCGTCTGGCATTATATTAAAGTTAAATAAATTTAAAGTTAATTTTTATAAAACATTAGTGGCTTATGATTACATAAATTTTATGACTAATTCTTCTACCTTAAAGTGGAATATAACCATACCTAAAGTCGTCTATTGTTTATCATTGGGAGTGATGATTGATGACTGAAGACTGATGACTGGGAAGTTATTATTCTCTCGTCTGCTCCTTTGCGGGTGCTTCCCCTGTCAAGAAGGCAACTAGCTAGGCCACTCACTCATCTCGCCATGACCAAGATTTAGTTAACCTAGTTAGAGAACCGACTTTACAAAGGTAAATGCAAGCTCGATCGGGAGATAAGACCGTGAGTAATCTGGGTAAGAAAAGATTAGAAGTTGTTTTGGCGATCGCTACTTATTCTATTGGCAATGGTACTGCCTCAGCTGCACCAACCCCTGGGGTAGAAATTCCGAAACAGATTGTGTTAGCGGCGTCTGATGTTGCTATGTACACCACTATCTGGAAAATCTATTTTCATGAAGATTTATCTAGTAAGGGAATCCTAGATATGCTAGCAGAGTTAGGTTTAGTAACCCTTGCTGCTACAGGTACAGCTTATATTGTTAGCAAAACCACTACAGCTATTGCCTGTGAGATTGCAGATTGGTTAGGGCCGCTGGGATGGGGTATTGCAGCAGTAATTGCTACTTCTATCACTGGTTTATTTGCTGCTAGCTGGGCAGTCTATTGCGATCGCCTTTATTCTCAAAGAGAACTTCAATCAATTTAATTTTACTTTCGGGTGGATTTTCCCCACCCAATCCTCTCCAGATAGATAAAATTTATTTTTGATAAAAACTTTTTGTGGATTCATCACCTGCTTCAAATCACCATTCCTGCAATACAAGCGGTAATAAAACCTGCTAACAATCCGCCAATCATCGCCCTCATACCCATACGGGCTAAATCGTGTTGGCGATTAGGTGCTATGCCAGTAATACCGCCAATGGTAATGCCAATTGAACCAATATTTGCAAAGTTACATAATGCGTAAGTCGCAATAATTACTGAACGTTGGGAAATTTTACCGCTTTCAATTAGTGCCTTCAAATCTAAAAAAGCAATAAACTCATTCAAAATTGTCTTTGTACCCAATAATGCCCCAACTTGCCGACAATCAGCCCAAGGTATACCCAGCAAAAATGCTACCGGAGCCATAAAATAAGATAAAATCCACTGTAATGAAAGTTGCTGTAAACCAACAAATCCGCCTAACCATCCCAATAAGGCATTCACAGCAGCTAATAATCCTAAAAAAGCAATAATCATTACCCCAACATTAACTGCTAGCTTTACGCCGTCAATTGCGCCGCTAGTAGCAGCATCAATTACATTGACATAATTAGTTTCTACATTCGCCTTCACCTTACCAGTGGTTTCTGATACTTCAGTTTCTGGGTAGAGTAATTTTGATACCACTAATGATGTGGGAGCAGTCATAAAAAAAGCCGCAATCAGGTGTTGTGTCGGTATGCCAAAAGAAATATACGCCCCTAGTACTCCACCTGCAATTGTGGCAAAACCACTCGTCATTAATGCATGGAGTTCTGATTGCGTCATATTGGCTATGTAAGGTTTAACCATCAGCGCTGACTCTGTTGGTCCCAAAAAGATATTACCAGCACAGGATAAAGATTCAGAACCCGATGTTTTCATTGTCTTAATCATCACCCATGCCATTAGGTTTACTACTCGCTGTAAAATGCCGTAGTGATACAAAACACTAATAAAGGCAGAGAAAAAGATAATTGTTGGCAGCACTTGGAAGGCAAAAAAATGATCCTTAAAATTTTCTCCAAAGACAAATTTAGCACCGACATCGGAGAATGTTAAAAATTGGCTGACAATATCTCCCAGAGATTTAAAGATACGCAAACCCCAAGGAGTTTTGAGAATCACTAAGGCAAATATCAACTCCAATCCCAAACCCCACGCCACTATTCGCCAACGCACCGCCTGACGATTCACCGAGAAGGCGTAGGATATACCGATAAAAATTAAAATTCCCAGCGTAGAAATGACGCGTTCCATATTTATTGCGACACAACTTTTTTATCACTGTATCGTCAACACTTAAAATTACCCCGTTCAAATTTATGTTCTCAAATTAATCTACGCATAGCGTTTGCACTCTTAATACTGTATTCTCTGATAAATTAGCGTCTGCAAAAACAGGGATTAGCAGTAATTCCATTCCGGTTTGTTTATACCTGGAAAAGTAAGTTTGGAGATTTGTCTATAAAATTACAACTCTTAAAAGTAAAAATACTATCATTTTTTTTGCCTACTTACCCAATGTAGGTTAAAAAGCTGACCAGACAAGCATTTTAGATTTATCCAAACCCCAAGATGCCTTCTAAGCGAATCTTGTTTATTAGTAACGGCCACGGAGAGGACAACCACACCTCTCATGTTATTCAAACACTGCGCCAATTGTGCCCTTCTATTGAGATGGCAGCAATGCCGATTGTGGGGGAAGGAAAAGCTTACCGCAGCTTGGACATTCCCATCATTGGACCGACACAAACGATGCCCTCTGGGGGATTCTTTTACATGAAGCGCCTGTATTTGCTCAAAGATTTTCAATCAGGATTGATTGGGTTAACGTGGCGACAGTTACAAGCGGTGTTACAGTATGCTCCTAACTGTGATTTGATTATGGCTACTGGGGATTTTGTCTCTCAGACATTTGCTTACTTAACAAAGCGCCCCTTCGTCTCGTTTATCTCTTGTCTTTCTGCCCTGTATGAAGGGCGATTGCGTATCAATCCGCTGTTGTGGCACGATTTGAATTCTTCTCGATGTCTGGCTGTTTTCACCAGAGATTCATATACAGCTTTTGACCTCCAACGGCAAGGTATAGCTAAAGCTCAGTTTGGTGGAATTCCGGCTTTAGATCGGCTTGTTCCGGCTGGTAAAGACTTGCACTTGAAACCAGACGGGAAAGCAATCGCTCTTTTGCCAGGGTCACGAATGCCAGAAGCCGCACGAAATTTCTGCTTGCAGTTGCAACTGGTGGTAGAAATTGCCAAGTTAATGCCTTCAGGATTCCAGTTTCGCGCCGCCTTAGTACCAAATTTGATGGAGCAACTAGATGAGATTGCTAAAAGTCAAGGTTGGCAACTCAATCAAGGCATACTCATTTATTCTCCTCCAGGAAGTTCTCCTGAGGAATCACCGCTTGTAGAAGTGAGATGTTACTCAGACGCTTTCAGTGACATATTATATTACTCTGACCTAGTGATTGGGATGGCAGGGTTGGCAGTGGATTTAGCAGTAGCGATCGGCAAACCGATTATCCAAATTCCTGGAGAAGGGCCTCAATTTACCTATCAATTTGCAGAGGCGCAAACGCGGCTGTTGGGTATTTCTGCCCAGACTATCGGTACTGGGCCAGCAACTCCAGAGATTCTCAAACAAGCAGCTCGACGAGTAGTCGAGACTTTACAAGATGCAGACTATCTCGCCAAGTGCCAACAAAACGGCCCTGAGCGATTTGGCCCGTCCGGTGCATCTGAAAGAATAGCCCGCTTTGTGCTAACTTCTCTACGAGAAATTGAGTAGAAATTACGAAAAGGGCAGGGGAGCAGAGGAGGAATGAATCTCAGAACTCCGTTAATGAGTCTTTGATATTCATTAATGAACCTCAGAACTCCATTAATGAGTCTTTGATATTCATTAATCCACCTCAGAACTCCATTAATGAGTCTTTGATACTCATTAATCCACCTCAAAGACTTATACCTCCTGCCCCCTGCCTCCTCTGCCTCCTGCCTTCTGCCCCCTGCCCAATCTCAACAATAATTATTTACGCCGACCTACTTATGAAAGTCCGCTCTAGTTACTGGCAACTATTACCTTATCTGTGGCCCCAATGGTCGCTGTTAGTTCGGGGATTGGGTTGTATCTTAGGATTCGTGTTGCTGACTGTAGCACTGCCTTACATAGTAGGTCAGATCGCTTTATTTGTCGGTCAGGGAAATGTTAACCAGATTGCCTACTGGCTCGGACTAGCTACTGTGGTCTTTTTGGTTCGAGGGCTTTGTCAATATGGCCAGAATGTCTTTATGATAGCTGCTGCTCTGAATATGGTTTTAAACTTGCGTAAACGGATTTACGCTCACCTGCACAAACTTGGGTTGGATTACTTTGAAACCACACAGACAGGCGATCTGACTTATCGACTGACTGAAGATATCGATCGCGTAGGCGAGATTGTAGACAAATTATCGCATCAGTTTCTTTCCAATCTCTTGCAGTTAATTGCGATTCCCATTTACATGCTCTACCTCAATTGGCAACTCACCCTTGCAGGTTTGATTTTGGCTCCCTTGATGGCTTGGTTGATTGGGCTATTTGGTCAGCGATTACTTGTGTTATCTCGCCAGAGTCAAAATCAGGTTTCCAATTTGTCGGCGCAGCTAACTGAAGTATTTGGTGGGATTCGCGTTGTTCAGGCTTTTGCAGCACAAGGGTATGAAATCAAGCGATTCAATCAGGAAGCAGAACGCAATCGCCAAGTTAAGTATCGCGCTCTACAACTCAAATCCATTCAGTTTCCCGTTGTCGGTTTTTTAGAAGCAGTTAGTATTATGCTGCTGTTTCTATTGGGAGGATGGCAGATTTCTCAAAATCAATTGACAGCTCAAGGCTTTATCAGTTTTTTAGCTGCTGTGGCTATATTGATTCAGCCAATCGACCTGTTAATTAGCAATTACAACGAGTACAAACAGACCGAGGCTTCGGTAGAACGTATTTTTGAACTGATGACGGAGCAGCCTAGTTTAAGCGAAAAGTCGAATGCTAAGAAACTACCACGAGTTGTTGGCAAGGTAGAGTATCATCATGTCAATTTCGCCTACAATCTTGGCCAGCCAGTCCTCAAGGATCTCAACCTGCACGCTTCTCCAGGTAATGTCGTTGCCTTGGTTGGTTCTTCTGGGGCAGGTAAATCGACATTGATTAGCCTTTTACTTCGCTTTTATGACCCCCAAGCAGGTGAAATTATGATTGATGATATTGATATCCGCGATGTCACGCTCACCAGCTTACGGCAACAAATTGGCATTGTTCCTCAAGAAATTACGCTTTTTTCGGGAACAATCGCCGAAAATATCGGTTACGGTCAGGAAGAATTAAATTTAGCAGCTATTGAAGATGCAGCAAAGATTGCTAACGCTCACTCCTTTATCACTCAGTTTTCCCAAGGTTACCATAGCTGGGTAGGCGAGCGCGGAGTTAACTTATCCGGAGGACAACGCCAAAGATTAGCGATCGCCAGAGCGATTGTCAACGATCCGCGAATTCTAATCTTGGATGAAGCTACCTCTGCTTTGGATTCAGAATCAGAAGCACTAGTTCAAGAAGCACTAGAGCGAGTGATGCAAAACCGTACCGTGTTTATTATCGCCCATCGCTTGAGCAGCGTTCGGCGGGCTGACTGCATTCTCGTACTAGAACAAGGACAAGTGGTTGAAGCCGGTACACACGCCTCCCTCCTGTCTCAAGAAGGACGCTATGCCCGTTTTTATGCCCAACAGTTTTACTCTACAGATGAGGTAGGGAGTAGGGAGTGAGGGTGAAGAGATTTTTATCTAATTTTATAGTAGGAGGCAGGGGGCAGGGGGCAGGAGGTAGAACTATTACTAATTCCTAGCATTTATGCTTGTGATTATGTCTTAAAGGGTGTGACTACGGCTATAGATTTAAATTTAGTGCAAAACTGATAAGAAAGTTACTTTTTCAGGAATTTTTTATGACTCGAATGTTTCGGCGCTACCATCGCCAGATTGCGATCGTGCTGTGTCTGCCATTATTTCTGACTGTACTAACTGGGATGAGTTTTACTATTGCCCATGAATGGTTGCATCAAGATGAGTTGGGCGAATTTCTTTTGGGATTACACACCTTAGAAATCTTGCATTTAGAGAAAATTTATCCGCTTTTAAATGGCTTGGGATTAGTCGGCTTGTTGATTACTGGTTTAAGTATGACAGGCTTGTTTCGTCAACGAGCCTAATCAGCTTCATAATCTATTGAACTCAACCCACCTCAGGTCGTTAGCTGAAGCTTAGATATTACCAATGAGAGTGGAGAAATCATTTAAGATATAACCCGGACTTATGGCTAACAGTTTGGGCGACTAAAGCTTGGTAGAGTGTAGTGTCACTGTTAGTAATTCCACCATTACCAGACTTGATGCTAAATTTGCGATCATAAACACTAATGATTTGTCAGACATAATGTGCAACAGTAACTAATCTGACTAGAACAAGTACTTACTGTGCTTAATATAGTAAAAAATACTTCTTATTGATGAGATAGTTGTCAATATCTTACCAATAGCTGCTGTTGAACTTAGTTCCCATCGCTCCATAGATTTAGCTTCCATACTATGACCTGCCATATTACGAATAGATCCGATTGCTTGTGAGATGTCACGTTGTTTAGTGTGAATGAAACTATAAGGAGTTCCCGAATCATCCCTATAAGCATATAAAACACCGTTAGCTAATTCTGAAATGCCAGACTTTGCTCCGATTTTCTTGATGTCAATAGTTCCAATTTCAACAGAGAGTCTTCTTAGAACATCCTCGTAAGCTCTTCCCGAACATTCGATAGCACTTCTTGGGTTATCTAGATAAGTAAGAAGACTAGTTACCAATTCCTCGAGTTCACTGTGGTTAAGCCATTGGAAGACCTCATCGCCAAGCACTCTGTTTAAGTAAAGTCTTACTCCAACATCATTCAGCAAATCTCTAGAAAAATCATCTGTTAGCTCTTTTATCTCTATTTCATACTCTTTAATGATTAAAGATCCTTTAGCGTCAATTAAATTGCACGTCTTAGCCCACAAACTTAGTAACTCGAAAATTGCTTTAACATCTTTATTAAAGGAGTAAAAAGAACTTAGCCTCCTAGCTGATACTTCGGGGCTATCTCCCATTGCTAAGTGACGAAGAAAAAGAATAAAAGGCTCCCATGCTTGAAGCCACTTTCTAAACACAGCAACCTTCAACTCTTCAGAAGGTTTAGAAGTAAGCAACTCAGAGCATTGCTTGACCGTGGGAAAATAACCATTATCTTGGTTGTCCATCATTCCAAGTAAGCAAGCTACATCAATTGCACTTTTAACATAGGGCTTGCTTTTTCCTGTATATTTTTCCAAAGAGTCTAGGTTGGCTTTACTATAAGAACTACGAATCACTACATCCATCACTAGACTCACTGATACTTTGTAAGCGGGTAGTTGATAAGTCAGATTCTCTATCATCGTCAAAAATTCCGTGAGTAGCTTTAAAGAAGGTAATGATTTTGCTGGTATCCCATTCACTCATATCAACATTAATGGAAATAGTCGTCGGGATAACACTCAGTGTCGTGCCCTGTAACGACGGTAGCTCGACATGAGATTTAGATTCGGCAGCAGGTGTCTGGCTGATCGATGGATAATCTTTGAAATCGGACGTAGAATCACTCACATCTATCTGTTTAGAATCAATACTTGAAGACTGTTCTTCTAAGGTTGAATCAGACTTATCAGAATTACACGCTGCATCAATTAAAGATTTTGCATTTTGATTCCATTCGATACGCGATGGCTGTCCTTTCCTACCAGTTATAAATTTACCAAGTCCCGTCAACGAGATGAGTTTCCCAAAGGCAACAACTCCATCCTCACGATTACTCCCAGAAGAACCATAGTTATGTTTCCACCAATAATCTTTTATAGTTTCAGTTTCTGTAGTGGATAAATCACCAGTCTGAAAAATACTTTCAAGGAAATGACCATAGGGCGTATAGCTAAAAAAGAATTGAAGAAAAAGTTCTTCTCTACGTTTGTTATCTTTTTCAATAGCCAACTCTTTTCCAGCAGGGCTAAATATTAGTTGATTGTCCAAAATGCCTAATATTTCAAGAGTTTTTCGAGAAGTTTCAAAGTTTGATTTATTGTATATCTCCTTAATAGCCTTCTCATTGTCTGGTTTTCTTTTGATAGCTTCAATAAGCTGGAGAATATCTTGATCGTCGGTCTTGTATGGTAGTGTAATATTAGATACTTTTTCTGGTGTATCTTCTATACTAGGCATTTTTGTTTTGCTCGATAAAATTATATACGGAATCTTAACCAATAAAAAGCAACTATGCCAATAATACTTACCTGTATATCAAAGAGTAACCTATAGCCTGAAACAAGTGTGAATGAAACTTTTCAGAGATATTAGACTTCTCAGACAGAATAAAAAGAAATATTAATTTATTTTTCAGCCCCTAAAAATTTGCTTTCACAGTATTCTTGAATAAACGGCCATACCATCAACTTGTATTATTAGCGACATATCGCTTTATTTTACCTTTCACTTTTGAGGACAGGCATGATGACTATAGAAAAGATGGATGTTTGCTCGGCAAACAAGGTCAAAATACTCTCCTAATCACTTAATCAATAACTTAGTAGGCTAGCGTGAAGTTAAACGGAGGCAAGCAACCTTCACAGAGCTTGTGTTTGTCTAAGTAAGCCTATGGAAAAAATATAACTATAATTAAGAAAGATAAATGAGGCTAAAACCTTCTTCCCTCCTGCCTTATATCTCAATTACAAATTATTTACGTCGTTCTACTTACTCCGACATAGTGTTAAGTGTCGAAAACTCGCATATCTAGCTGAACCTGGCTATCATCTTTACTAATTTTGCTTGGGTAAAAGCTCTCTCTATCTGAAGCAGGCAGGGCTTTGTATGTTTGTAGCACTGCATCAATAGGCACAGTGGATATAATACTTACTCCAGCAAGAGGTGATTTGACACCACTGATCTTTCCTTTTAAAAGTCGTAATGCAACACTAGGTAGATTTGGTGTAACAAGTAGCAACGGATCTGGATTTTCCCATCTGATTCGCGTAGTACCTTGCTTCTTCGCTTTACTTGAGGAGTTATCTAACAACTGAACGTACATCCCCGATGAGTCAACAGATTCAAATTCAGTATGTATCTTTTTCATCGCTTCAGCTAAACTATGAGCTAGTTTTTGGTCACTATTTGTTGCAGCTATATAAAAGGGATATGTCCAAGGAATTCCATATTTTAGTAAATCGATCTGCTTGTTATGCTTCTGCTCAACTAGTTTTCTTATAAATTTAGGAATGACTAAAGAACAAGCCCATTCTAAAGAATCAACATTCGACAAAGATGGTAGTAATTTACTGGGGGGATAAAATTCATCTGTAATTCGGCAGTAAATACAATAGAGAGGAAACAAACGATAATAACGCGCAAATTTTAGCAGTAAGCGACGTTGCTCGCCCAAACGATAGTTAAGAAAATGACATCTCGAAGTAGCTGGATTAATAACTTTTGCTTGCACTAGTAAGGATAACCAAGCACCAGGCTCACCTATGCACCATAACCAGTCAGCACCGCTTTGCGAGCCTTCTTCTCTTCGACTGAATTTCTTAGTAAGGATAAAATTGCTGTGCTTTCGCGCAATTGTTATCAAGTTTATATCAGTAATACTTTCTTCAAGGATGCCTAAGTGAGATGACAGGCCATCTTCAATAATGCTGTTTGTCCAAACTGTACATTCTTGAAATGTTGCATATAAATCCTAATGTGATAATCTCATGCTCACTCCGCATGATATCTTAAGCTTAACAATTTATTACTATTTTATACCACCTCCAAGCTTATTTTTACCATCTATAGCTGTACCAATTGCCTATAGATTCAGAGCAATAGCAGCAATTTTACTATCTACAATCTGTACATATACTGTTGCGTAATTATTAGCAGTGGCAATTAAAACATTTTAGATAGTGAAACTTAACATATCTTGATTCAGTAATCGTCTCCTGAATTGAATTTCAAGCTACAACATAGAAAATGGTATTGGCTATTGCAATTCTATGAACTTACCATTACGGACACTGGGAGTTTCGCCAAATGCGTGGACAGTGAATGATGCCATTGCAGATATCACTCGTCCTCAAGAGACTCCACGACCCGTTATCTTAGCAACAGAAACCAAAACCTTGCGCTTAGACTTGGCTAAAGCTGCGATCGTCGTCATTGATATGCAAAACGACTTCTGTCACCCTGACGGTTGGTTAGCACATATCGGCGTCGATGTGACTCCAGCGCGTCAGCCCATCGAACCTTTAAACAGTTTACTGCCAGAACTGCGTGCTGTTGGGATTCCAATAATTTGGCTAAATTGGGGGAATCGCCCCGACTTACTCAACATTAGTGCAGCTTCGCTTCACGTTTACAATCCTACAGGTGAGGGCGTAGGCTTGGGCGATCCCTTGCCCAAAAACGGTGCTAAAGTACTCATGGCGGGTAGTTGGGCAGCAGCAGTGATAGACGAACTACAACCACTACCCGAAGACATTCGTGTAGATAAGTACCGTATGAGTGGCTTTTGGGACACTCCCTTAGACAGTATCTTGAAGAATCTGGGAAAGACGACACTATTTTTTGCTGGTGTCAACGCTGACCAATGCGTGCTAACTACATTATGTGATGCTAACTTCTTAGGATATGACTGCATATTAGTCAAAGACTGTACCGCCACAACATCACCTGAATATTGTTGGTTGGCGACATTGTACAACGTCAAACAATGCTTCGGTTTTGTTACAGATTCTCAAGCAATTTTAAAAGTGCTAAGTGAGGAGACGCAATGAATCGCGTCTGTACAAATAATCGCTCTCATCTCTGCGCCTCTGCGCCTCTGCGTGAGATTAATAAATTAAATTTTCATAACCATCAATAATTTCAAGGGGATAAATAAATGCAAGCTAGTCGTTGTGTAATTCCTATTATCAAATCTCCTAAAGATTACCAAGTATATCGCATCAGTCCTAACGACTCTAATCGCTTAGCAATTATCTTCGATTCCACTAATGCAAATACTTCCTTAACTTGCTGCGTAGAAATATTTGATGTCGGCGGACAAACACCACCAAATCGCCATCAGTGGGCAGTGGAAATGTTTTTTGTCCTCAAAGGTGAAGGAACAGCTATGTGTGACGGCAAGATTGCCAACATCAAAGCTGGAGATAGTTTATTAGTCCCTCCCACTGGTACGCATTTGATTAAAAATACAGGCTCCTCTCGCTTGTATACTCTAACTGTAATGGTTCCTAATGAAGACTTTTCTGAATTAATTCGCAGTGGAATTCCAGTGAAATTAGATGCAGAAGATATGGCAGTGTTAGGGAGATTAGACGCTTTAATGTCTTGTTGAAGAATTCAGAATACAGAATTCGCATATTGAAGACGCAATAAATCGCCGTCTCTACAAAAGATTAATTCTTGTAGAGACGGCGATTTATCGCATCTGTAAAGAGTATTTGAACTCCATTAATGAATATCAAAACATTGAACAAATCAAAGCTGAGTTGGACTATTTTAGTCATGGTTCCAGCTTACTAGACAAAGCGATCGCCTCCATCCGGGGATGCGTAGATAATAGACCATGCCAAAAGCGATAGCTTACAGTTTACTTTTTGGCTTTGCTGTAGGAATCTTAATTTTGGTAAGCGATAAATTTTGGCACTTCCATAAACAAAAACGCCAACAATAATATCGTAAGCTTATTGGGACGCAGGGACGCACAGAAAAACAAATGACTAATGACTAATGACCAATGATAATTACGATATAGCAACACTCTTCAAGATAGTCATTGGCCCTTGTTCTTTGAGAACTTGCATTTCATCTGCATTTTTGACTAGCAAAGCACCAGCGAATCCTAAGGAATTCACCGAAATGGTGTGGAAATGCTCTTGCGATCGCGGTACAATCAACATCCATTCTCGTGCGATCAGCAAATTATAAGCACTCAATTGCGTTGGATCTAACCCAACAGCCTCTAACAAGGTATGATAAACTTCCAGTGTTGCTTTACCCCCTGTAAATGGAGACTCTACCCAGTGAGGATTTAGAGGTGCGAAAGCATGTAAAAAAGGAAGTTTTGGTATTGTGATGGAGTTCTGAAATTGTGCTTCCTTTAGCAGAGGTTCAATAGGTATCTGCAATCCTTCAGATGCAAGTGGTAGTGGCACTAATTGTAAGTGCTTGTGTCGCTGACTGGCACCTGCGCTTTTGCCACTGTTGTAGAATCCTAAACCATCAAAATCAGCTAGACATGCCCACATTGCTGTAAAATCTTCCAAGGTGAGTAAGCTTTCCTGTTCCTCAAACTTGCGGGTAATAATTAGCAAATGATAATCAACAACATTGAATTTATTTAGAACACATATATGAGTATCAGAGATATCGACCACAAATAAATCTTCTTCATAAGGTAAGAAAGGGTTAAATTCTTCACCTGAAGTAGATTGTTTTTCTTGTTTTTCCTTAGCTGCTTTTTTTCGATTCAAGTTAGACAAAATCCGCACTAAAAAGCTCACGCCATCGTCTTCCACAAATTCAAATTCTGTCGGTATCGACAACAACGCCCCACATCTTAAAGCATATTCAGTCCGCTCTTTGACACTTGCCCATAAAGTACCCGGCTGAAGTAATATTTTATTTTCTACCATTTCTATACATTCAAGTATGCTGAAATATTTTAATTTTTTGTATTAGGTTAATTGAAATTTTTATCAACTCTAATATATGTATTTCTGATAAAATAATATCATAATCTTAAAAAGAATTAAAATTATTCAATTGGTCAACTAATGCAAGAATTTTAAATTTGCGGTCAAGGGTTAGCTAGAAAGGAACATTTATTAAGATTTACTACAGCTACAAGCTACGAGACATCCAGCTCGTTTGTTTAGTGAAAGTATCAAAAAAATCTATTATTCAAAATTCCAGATTTAAAGTTGACATAGAAAATTATCAAGATACCCATGACTAAAGTCACAAATTTCAATATGGTACACTTGCCATTCTAGTTCTTGGGTTCTTTAGTATAAAAACCAAACGTTTCACAATAACTCAATACCTCTGCAACAAAACTGTCATAAATAATATCTACATTATTAATACATACTAAGATATGCTTCCAAACAGCAATGCAAAACCAATCTCACGAAGGAAAACACCCATCAAATAGCATTTTATCTAATACTGCTGACGCCAAATACCATAATCCAGCACCGTGGAAAAAGGCTGCTGCCTCTCTGTCGCTGGTGCTACTGGGATCGGGTATGACATTAGCAGGCGGCTATCTAGCTGGACACCCGCAGCAGGTGTCTGAGACTGCATCTAATTTGACAGTTGGTCGAGTTAATGCTGCCCCTCCAATACCAGCAAGCACAGATCCTAATTTTGTGACACAGGTGGTGCAAAGAGTGGGGCCAGCAGTAGTCCGGATTGACTCTTCCCGAACCGTAAAAAGTCAGTTACCAGATGAATTTAACGATCCTTTTTTCCAGCGCTTTTTTGGTTCCCAACTCCCACAACAAGAAGACCGAGTAGAACGGGGTACTGGTTCAGGTTTTATTATTAGTGCTGATGGTCGTATTCTCACAAACGCCCACGTGGTAGATGGGGCGGATACGGTGACAGTGACCCTCAAGGATGGGCGCACCTTGCAAGGTAAGGTATTAGGAAAAGATGAGTTAACCGATGTGGCTGTGGTGAAGATTCAAGCAGATAATTTACCGACAGTAGCTTTGGGTAACTCAGATCAACTGCAACCAGGAGAATGGGCGATCGCGATCGGCAATCCCCTTGGATTAGATAATACAGTAACAACCGGAATTATCAGTGCCACTGGACGCACTAGCAATCAAATTGGCGCTCCCGATAAGCGAGTAGAGTATATCCAAACCGATGCTGCAATTAATCCTGGTAACTCCGGCGGTCCTTTACTAAATTTCCGTGGCCAGGTAATCGGTATGAATACAGCCATTATCCAAGGGGCACAAGGATTAGGCTTTGCCATTCCCATCAACACAGCACAACACATTTCTAGTCAATTAATAGCTACAGGTAAAGTTCAACATCCTTATTTAGGAATTCAGATGGTGGGCTTAACGCCTCAACTCAAACAAAATATCAACTCAGATCCCAATAGCGGTTTGAATGTCAGTGAAGATAAAGGTGTATTAGTTGTAAAAGTTATGCCAAATTCTCCAGCCGCTAAAGCTGGGATACGTGCTGGTGATGTTATTCAAAAGCTAGGCGGTCAATCAGTTACAGACGCCAGCAGCGTCCAAAAGGCTGTAGAAAATAGTCAAGTTGGGGGAGATTTACGCCTAGAGTTACGTCGTAATGGGCAGAATATTAACCTAGCGGTGCAGCCTGGTGCTTTCCCCGCACAAGTACAATAAAAGTTTTTGAGTCAAGGTGAAATTTAAAGGATGGGTGAAATACCCATCTTTTTTTAGGTGATAAAGCTGCATAGGTTGGCAATCGCTAACTAGCTCAACCTAATTAAATTTATAGCAGGAGGCAGGAGGTAAAACTATTATTGTTGCTAGGATTCACGCTTGTCATTATGTCCTAAAGGGTGTGACTACGGCTATAAAATGTCATTATGAGCGGAACGGAGTCAAGCGTACCACTTCCCTGCGGGACGCTACGCGAACGTGGAAGCAAGCTACGCAAAGCGTCTTGTAGAGAAGTAATTGCAAAGATTCTATTTTACATTTTTCAATATTGACCGACTAATTGATACCAATTTTAAATAAGAATGCGATAAATGATTTAATTATTGTTGGGTGATGATGGCAACAAGACAGTTAGAATAAATTTCTTCGTTACTAATCAGCGACTCATTCCAAAAATCTGTTCAGCCGTTAAGGGAATGTTGGGAAATAATCTAAAATCAACTCGATCTTGCCCTCGAAACACCTTTGCGGGTAAATACTCTGCATCTTCAAGTTGGTAAATTGTAATGGTTGGCTGCTTGGGAGAGCCAATGAACCGAATGCCACCAAAAGCAGCATAGTCCACAATGATGTACTCGAAAACGCCCAAGTCCTCATATTCAGCAAGTTTTGTCAGGTAGTCGTCTTTCCAGTTGTTGCTAACCACCTCAATGATTCCCGGTGGTGGAATATATGCAGCAGCAGAACTAGAGCTAGTTTTCATCCTCTGCCATTCTTCTCTAGCAAATATAACAATGTCTGCTTTCCGGCTTTTTTCCTTTTCTCCTGCTGGTGTCTTGAGCCGAACCTGCTTGGACTGGCGTGACACGTAAGGCAGGTCATTTTCTTGGCAGTGATTTTCTAAGTAAGTACATAGCCGTTCTATCAAATCTTCATGATTTGCATTTGGTTCTGATAATGGCACAGGAATCCCATCCAATAGCTCAAACTCTCTACCTGAACCATCGTCCCAGACAAGAAACTCTTGAAAAGTCAGTGGTTGTGTGACCGTTGCGTACATCGCCCTCGCTCCATTGCTGACGGGTACTTCATTCAATGCTATCAATTATGTACAGCTTGCTCATTAGATAGTAATAGGTAAGGCGATCGCTTGACGACATTTTTGAAGTAGCAAAGCCAAATCGTTATCATCATCTACATTTAAGAAAACCTCTTGCTGAAGTATTACGAGGTACTATAACCTTTGAAGAACAAGTTGATAGATTTATCTTGCAAGGTCGTGAAGTAATTGAGTTGCTACTTGCTGGTGGTGAATTAGAAGCTTTGACAAATCGTCTTCATCCTATTGCCAGGAATAGTATATCTAATGTTTAATTTAGTTATTGTAATTTTCAGCAATTTTCTACGATACAACAGCTAATTACTGTAATACTTTTACTGTACCAATCTATCTATACAGCTAATGTCGTAAAGAACGCATTCGATAACGAAAATACTTATGGTTAATAGTAAATACCCAGATGACAGTAAGTGGATGTTCGTAAGACAGGATAATAATGCACCTGAGGGTGAAAAGCAAGACCACTACTATGGCACCTTAGAAGATTGTTTATGGCGTATGCGTGTATGTATAGCTGCTCAGCTTAATGACGAAGCCATAAGAGAACTAGGTTATACATTTAATGAAGTCAGTGGAGCAGAAATATGGTTTGAGGAGCAAAAAGATTTTTGGGCGAATACAGAGAATACTTTAAAAATGAGGCAATATGTAACTGCAATGACAGAAAAGACGGAACGAATTTTAAACTCTCTTCAAGCTAGAGTAAACCAGAAACTACAAACTATCAAAACCCAGTGTCTAACAACAGGAATTATTAGTAGTACAAATTGGTTTATTAAATATAACGGTAATGACAATGAACATAGAGAAGATAACGGTTTTTTGTAAGGATTCACATTAAAAAATATTCTATATATTTAATTTGACTAACACAAAAAAAGAAGCCTGAGTCAGTCAGGCTTCTTGATGAAAAACAACTAACGTAATTGTAATTACTTCACAGTCACCTGACCGCCAGCTTCTTCGATCCGCTTCTTAGCGTCTTCAGCAGCATCCTTAGGAATACCTTCCTTAACCGATTTGGGCGCAGCTTCCACCAAGTCTTTAGCTTCTTTCAAACCCAGACCTGTCAATTCGCGGACAATCTTCAGTACGGCAATCTTCTTATCAGCTGGAACTGATTCGAGAACTACGTCAAACTCGGTTTTTTCTTCTACTGGTTCAGCAGTTTGAGTGGCTGGGCCAGGACCGGCCATCGCGACGCCAACAGGTGCAGCAGCACTCACACCGAAGGCGTCTTCAATTTGCTTGACTAACTCAGCTGCTTCCAGCAAAGTTAAGCCTTTAAGTTTTTCCAAAATTTCATCGGTTGCGGTGGACATTGATATAACTCCTGTAATGCGTGATTATTTATTTAGTCATTGGTCATTCAGTTATTAGTCATTAGCTATAGACTTTTAACCGAGCAACCACTAGCTTTATTCGGCAGTACTTTCAGTGCTATCACCTTTTTCTGCATCGGCCACAGCCTGCAAAGCACGAGCCAGTGAACCCGGAACTTCATTGATACCCACAGCAATCTTGCTGGCCAAGGAATTAATTGCTCCAGCAATTTGCCCCATGAGTTGTTCCTTAGAAGGCAAGTCTCCTAGAGCCTTGACATCCGGTTCTTTGAGTAGGCGACCTTCCATAACACCGCCACGAAGTTCTGTCTTCTTGGTGGCTTTTTGAAAGTCTTGATAAGCCTTAATTGCGGATGAAAAGTCTTCTTTGACCAGCAAAAAAGCTGAAGAACCTTTGAGCAATTCTGATAAGGGCTGCCATTTTTCTTGACCTTCGATGGCAATGCCCATTAGGGTATTTTTAGTTACCTTACAAACAGTGCCACTGGGACGCAGCCGCCGCCGTAAGTCGGTAATTTCAGCAACCGTTAGCCCCTGATATTCTATTACCAGTGCCAAAGATGACTCACTCAAAGTTTCTTTGAGGTCAGCTACGATCTCTTTTTTATCTTCTATCGTTCTACCCATTCCAATCTCACCTCCTCAAAACAATCAGCGATTTTCCTACTTGTGCGTTTTTCTCAACTCAATCGAAGACAACAAACCCCAGCTGAGATAGCCGGGGTTGATTAGTAAAACCTTGACGCCATAGTTATCACACCGATATCGGTGGTAATTTTGGCAGTTCGAGTTTTCACCTCGGCAGGATATTAAGCTGTTAGCACCTGCTGTCTCCGGCTTTGACTATTTAATTTTGTCCTTTGTCCTAAGTCACTTGTCCTTGTTTTTACAAATGACTAATGACTAAAATTATGCTGCTTCGCTGAGTTTCAAATCTCGTAGGGCACTGATATCAACTTTAATCGATGGTCCCATCGTAGCAGATACAAAAAATGTCCGCCAATAGCGACCTTTAGCGCCTGAAGGACGGTTACGGTCAATTGTTTCTTGCAACGCCTTCAGGTTGACTAACAAATCTTCAGGCGAGAAGGATGCCTTACCAAACATAACATGGACAATGCCAGTGCGATCGGCTCGAAATTCTAATTTACCAGCTTTAAATTCAGCGATCGCACTTGCGATATCAAATGTCACGGTTCCACCTTTAGGCGATGGCATCAAACCACGAGGACCAAGCAACTTACCTAACTTTGCCACCTGTGGCATGACATCAGGTGTGGCAATCAGCTTGTCAAAGTCCATCATGCCTTTTTGAATATCGTCAATTAGTTCTTCCGAACCAGCTATATCAGCGCCAGCGTTTGTTGCTTCTGTTACTTTTTCACCTCTAGCAATCACTGCTACCCTGATAACTTGTCCTGTACCTTTGGGCAGTGCTACCGTTGTCCGCAACTGTTGGTCTGTATACTTCGGGTCAATTCCCAGCCGGATATGCGCTTCCGCAGCTTCGGGAAATTTAGCTGTTGCCGTATCTTTTAACAGAGATAAAGCCTCTAAGGGTTGATAATCCTTATCTTCTACTTTTGCTTGCAGCCCTTGCAAACGACGCGATACTTTTTTTGTCATTTTTTTCTCCTGGGGTAATTCCGAAGCTTTGCTTCTCCCCCGATACAATTTTATCTTTTGTCCTTCGTCCTTTGTTTATTCATTAATAACTAATGACCAACAACTAACGACAGAATGACCAATGATTAATCAGCGACTGTTACACCCATATTCTTAGCCGTTCCTTCCACAATCTTCATCGCCGCTTCTATGTCGTTGGCATTGAGGTCAGGAAGTTTAGTTTGGGCTATTTCTTGAAGTTGCGC
Source organism: Nostoc sp. S4 (assembly GCA_029379225.1). Lineage (GTDB taxonomy): Bacteria > Cyanobacteriota > Cyanobacteriia > Cyanobacteriales > Nostocaceae > Nostoc. The sequence goes on from JAQYWR010000067.1 coordinate 22,035, forward strand.
TTTGGTAATTTTTCCAACTTTCTTTTTGTTGGGTTCATTCGAGCCTCTTTCGATTTTTGCCGCCTTGCGAATCAGTACTGAGGCTGGTGGTGTCTTGAGTACAAAGGTGAAACTCCGGTCTTCAAAAACAGAAATTTCTACGGGGATTACCGTTCCAGCTTGGTCTGCTGTTTTGGCATTGTACTCTTTGCAGAACATCATGATATTGACGCCGTGTTGACCCAAGGCGGGGCCTACTGGCGGTGCTGGGTTGGCTTTTCCAGCATTTAAGGCCAGTTTAATGACCGCCACTATTTTCTTCGCCATTTGTATTTAGCTCTGTTTCTCTACCTGATTAAATTCCAATTCTACTGGTGTATCCCTACCAAAAATCGAGAGCAAGGCTTTGAGCTTACTCCGCTCTGGAGAGACTTCAATTACCTCGCCTTCAAAATCTTTAAATGGACCAGAAAGCACGATTATCTTATCACCAGTAGCCATATCAATTTTGACGACTGGCTCTTGTTCGCTGGTTTGTTTGAAGATTCGTTCTACTTCTGAAGCACTAAGTGGTATAGGGTTGACATGACCGCGACCCTTGCTACTGCCACGTTTTTGTTCCGAACCAACAAAATTAATGACATGAGATGTGTTGCGTACCACCTGCCACGTATCATCATCCATCATCATCCGCACCAGCACATAGCCTGGAAAAACTTTCTCTTCTGTATGCTGGCGACTACCATCTTTACGGATTTTTACCGCTGGTGTGTGGGGAATTTCCACCTGGATAATTTTGTCAGCGACATCAAAAGTTTGAATGCGCTGCTCTAAGTTAGTCTTTACACGCTTTTCACAGCCTGAAGCAACCTGCACCGCATACCAGCGTGCTTCTTTTGACGCTGTTTCCAGTGCTTCTGTTATTTCCTCTGACTGCAACATTGAGTTGCGTGGTTCATCTGTTGCAAAACTCATTAGAACACCTGTTTTGCTGCCCAACCAAAGAATCCATCGACCAAGTATATCAAAGATGCGGAGAGTGCCACCATCAACAATACGGCAGCGGATTCGCTCACTATCTGTTTGCGACTAGGCCAGACTACTTTCTCAAGTTCTTCTTTGGTTCCTTGGATAAAGTTACCAAAGCTAAACCCGTTTGTATTTTCTGGCAATTCTGCTTCATTTTTTTTGCTCACAGCCCTTTATCCCCCGTTTGTCAGTCAATTTGGTGTCTTGGTTTGCAGCTTCGACTCTATTCCACATTACTGTTAGTGAAACAGCTGCAAATACAATAAGTTTACCCGAAATTATTAACACTAGCTGCTATTTTAGCAACTGCGTAATTATTTCGGGCTTTGTTTTTTGCTCTTGAGCGCGCCCTGGAGGACTTGAACCCCCGACATCAGGTTTTGGAGACCTGCGTTCTACCAACTGAACTAAGAGCGCACAAGCTATTTTTGATTCAGCGATCGCCTTGAACTAAATTTTAGTTGAAAGCAATATGAGATTTTTATTATAGCTAAATTTGATTGAAAAAACAAGTCAGCGGCAGATGCCGCTTGGGGCTTGAGATTTCTCTCATACTTTTCAAAAGGAAATTACAAAGGACGGTCAAAGCGTTGCTTGATCCGGGTTGCCTTACCAACGCGATCGCGCAGATAATACAATTTAGCACGGCGTACTTTACCGCGACGTAAGACTTTTATGCTGTCAATCCGGGGAGAATGCAACAGAAATACTCTCTCAACGCCCACACCTTGAAAAACTTTGCGGACTGTAATAGTTTCGTTAATGCCACCATTGCGCTTGGCAATCACTACTCCTTCGTAGGGTTGAACGCGGTATTTATCACCTTCCTTGATTTTCACTCCTACTTTTACTGTGTCGCCCACATATATATCGGGCAGATTTGATTTTAGCTGTTCCGCTTCAATCGAGCGGATAACCTCTTGAGCGTTCATAGTGTTTCTGTCTGTTTAAAAAAACTCACAATCATCAATCATAAATCGATAATCCTATTTCAGTCTACCTATTGCAGATTGATAATTTTACTGATACAACACCCCAGAAATGGAAGCTATATTGCAGAATACTCTACCACAGGTATGAATTTATGAAATTTAGCGTCGTTATTACTACTTATAATCGCTTGGACTTGCTCAAAAGAGCAATTGACTCGGCTTGTAACCAAACAATTGAATGTGAAGTGGTTGTTGCTGATGACTGTTCTGATGATGACACCCAAAACTATGTCAAAAGCTTAGGCGATAAAGTTGTGTATCATCGTAATCAAGTTAACCAAGGTCATGCAGCGACGGTAAATGCTGGAGTTGCCAAAGCTAGCGGTGACTGGATTAAGTTTCTTGATGATGATGACTATTTGGCTGCCAATTGTATAGAACAAATGACGAGTGCGATCGCCCTTCGTCCCGATGCTGTAATCTGCTCTTGTGTGGCGGCTCAGGTAGATGCTAATGAAGTTGAACTTTCTCGGACTCCCCAAGTTGGTCCCGGTTTAGCTTTTTATATCCCCCAAGCTGATATTCACTACGGTATGCTCTTAGAGCTTGTACCCTTTGGTACACCTGCACAAGTAGCTTGTCGGCGCGATGCTTTCCTACAAACCGGTGGTTGGGACTCCACACTTGATGCTAATTGTGATGACATCGATTCCTGGATTCGGATTGCTCAATTTGGTGACGCTATTTTCTTGAATCAGTGTCTTGCTTATCGGACTATCTGGCCTGGTGCTTATAATCAAAAGTTTTCTTTATCTCGACGGTTGGCGACAAATATATTAATGAAGGAAAAAATTTACGCTTTAGTAAATGAAGAACACCGTCTCAAAATTCCTCGTTTTCAGGATATAAAAAATTACCTCAAACTCCATTGGAGTATAGTGGCACTCAAGCAAAAAAATATTAAAAGTTTTCTTTCAATGATTGAACCGTCTGCACTTTCTCCTCAGTCTTGGAAGTTTTTGGTCAGTGCTACATTATCACGTCGCACTCAGGGAAAAAATTCTCAAATTCGCAAATTTGTGTTGATTGAATCGTGATAGAGGAGAATTTAGAATATAGAAGTTAAACGATTTTGTGGCAATGCGTAAGTTTTAAATTTGACGAAATACTTACAGTGCTTAGGCAACTGGCACAGTGCAATAATTTTTGGAAGCGGTATTACCCAGAGTTTACTTAACTATTATCTTCTTTTATCCCGATTTATTAACCTATTACTGAATAAGTCTTTAAAGCTAAGTAGCTGAATAAATCAGCTATTGGTCAGTAGTAATTTGCGAATTTAACAAGCTACTGGCTAATTTAGAGTTGTCTCGAAAAACTCAAGAATTGTGTCTTTATTTACTGAGTTATCTGTCTTGATTTTTTATACATATCTCAAAACTATGCGAATTATACATATTTTGAACCATGTTCAAGAGATAGGTAACGGTATTGTAAATGTGGCTGTAGATTTGGCTTGTTTACAGGCAAAATCTGGTCATGACGTAGCGGTTATTTCTACTGGTGGTGAATACGAGGTATTACTAAAGAACTTTGGCGTCAAACATTACCAACTAGACCAAACAAGGAAACCAATAAATATTATAAAAGCTGCTATTGGTTACCGAGCGATCGCCGCAGAATTTCAGCCGGATATCGTTCATGCACATATGATGACGGGAGTCATGCTAGCACGTATTTTTCAAGGTCAATATGCTTTAGTTTCCACAGTACATAATGAATTTCAACGTGCTAGCTTGTTGATGGGTTTAGCTGATAGAGTAATTGCTGTTAGTCAGGCCGTGCGAGATTCTATGGCAGGGCGTGGTATCCCAAAAAACAAGTTGCGGGTAGTGTGCAATGGAACACTGGGCAGTCCCCGCACTCGGCAAATAGGAGATTATCAAACCTTACCATTACAGCGTCCAGCGATCGCCACCGTAGCTGGGATGTATCAACGCAAGGGAATTGCGGAGTTAATTGCTGCTTTTGAGCAGATTGCCTCAGATTTTCCCCAAGTGCATCTTTATTTAGTAGGTAATGGCCCTGATAAACAGCTATTTGAGGCACAGGCACAAGCAACTTCTGTAAAAGAACGAATTCATTTTCAAGGCTTCCAACCAGAACCGCAGCGCTACCTCAAATCTTGTGATATATTTGTGTTGGCTTCCCACCGCGACCCTTGTCCCCTGGTGCTTTCGGAAGCTAGGGAAGCTGGAGTTGCGATTATTGGCACTCAGGTAGATGGAATTCCAGAAGCTTTAGACAATGGGCAAGCAGGTCTTTTAGTGGCTGCAAAAGATAGCAATGCTTTGGCTGGGGTTTTAATGCAATTACTCAGTAATGCTGATATGCTGCACGAGTGGAAACAGCGGGCAAATCAAAACCTAGAGCGGCTGAGTGTTGCCCGCGTTCATCAGGAAACATTAGCGGTGTATAATGAGTTAAAACGTTAACAGTGTAGCGATCGCTTGAGTTTTAAACTTACACCTAAAGCGCCAAAGATTACTACACCTAAAACATTAGTTGATTCAGGAATGGCAGTGTAATAAGCAGCCACTCTAATCGGCCCATCTTTGTCTTCTTGCTCTGGTGGTATTGGTGGAATAATTCCAGCACCCGGGGCTAGATTGGGCAGGGTGGCGAATGGATTGTAAAACAAACTTCCGTTTGGAATTACGCCACCACTAAAAGTGATAGTACTACCATTGATAGTAATGTCTTTAAAAATATCTTTTAGCTCAGAGTTATTAGAGTAACCAATCTTGCCATCTCCATTAACATCTCCCCACTGCACTGCTTCATTATCAAATGGTGGAGTAGAATTCGGATTACTATAGGACAGCGTTTTTAAGTCAAAGACCAAGCTATTTATATCGTATCCAGTAGCATTTAGGAAGTTATTAGCTACATCTGGGACACCATATTCTACTACTTGCCCTGGTTGATAGTCTGTGAGGGTTCTTGGGAGTTTCGTGTCGAGTATGTCTTGATTTTTAGTAGTTACAATGGGTTCTACGAAAATAACGGCTCTGGCTGGTGTCAAAGATAAAAAACTAATTGCTGCTGCTCCTAAAACAGACAAGGCTATTTTGGTTACTATTGTAGTCATATTTCTGTCCTCTTCATATTAATTGAGAGAATGCTATACTGCGTAGGTTAAATTAAACAGCAAAAACTCACTTTGAAACTGCTATCTATCTGCTAGATAAATAATGGTTAATGTGTGCCTGCCCGCTGAGTTTATTTCTACTCATTGGTTGATTTATAAAGCAATCTTGTAATGCTTTATCACATTAACTAGTAATTTCACGCAATCTTTATCAAAAATCTAAATTATAAGTTATACGTTGACAGATTGGGCAATATGTGAAATGTTCAACATGAGCCAGTGCGTTGCGTATTTTCCAAGAGTTGTACTGCTAACGCGGAACCCGTAGGGTAGCAACTGGCTCTCATCACTTATGAGTCAGCAACTTCAAACGGGATAATTCATTTGTTGGAGTTCTCTAAAATATAAGTTGAAGAGAAGATGAGCTAGCCCATCTAATAGAACAATAAAAGTGGAAAAAACTTAATTGAAACTTCAGTTTTTTGAAGCTAAATATCTAAAAGCTGAAATAGAAGTATGCAGTTCGCAACCAAATTTTGATGTTGAAAAATATTCTTTGACCAGCAGAATGTGCTAAGTATATCACTTTATTTAACTCTAACTCTAATCCAATTCCCGGCGTCCTTCCAAGGCTCTTGCCAAAGTCACTTCGTCAGCGTACTCCAAATCACCACCTACAGGTAAACCAAAGGCTATTCGTGTCACCTTGGTAAATGGCTTCAGCAGCTGACCGAGATACAGTGTGGTTGTCTCCCCTTCCACACTTGGACTAATTGCCAAAATCACTTCTTGAGGTTGTTGCTTACTGACTCGGCGCACCAAAGCTTGAATGGTCAATTGTTCTGGTCCAATTCCATCAATGGGCGAAATTACCCCACCCAAAACGTGATACTTGCCCTTATACTCGCGAGTTTTTTCTAAGGCAATCACATCACGAGAATCCGCTACTACACAAATAGTATTGTTATCACGGTTGACATTGCGACAAATTTCACAAACTGGCTCAGCAGATAAGTGAAAGCAGACAGAACACAAACCGATCTGTTTTTTTGCCTCTACCAAAGCTTGTGCCAATGCTTCTACTTCTGCTTCTGGACGCTTCAAGATATGCAAAGCCAGTCTTTGAGCGCTTTTAGGGCCAACTCCTGGCAGGCGTTGTAGTTGCTCAATTAATCGTGCTAAAGGACGTGCGTAAACCGTAGTTTTATCTCCAGAATGTTTTTACCTTAACTATGATGACATTCTTACAGAATTTTGGATTGGTTATTTGGTGTTATGACCTGATGAATACTTATAGGATGACTTTTGTAATTCACGTGCTAGTTCAGACAATCCGCAGTCTTTTAAGTTTTGGTAAAAACTTTCGTCCTTTAACATACGGAGTTTTGGAAGTGAACGTATTGCATCTTCTAGCTCTTTAACACGATTTAACTGGTGAGCCAACTTAGCTGCTTGCTCTATAACGGTAGGATGATACTCTCGGCGTATAAACTGCTTAGCTGACTCAAACGCACCTTCCAAATCTCCATTATCTTTCAAAGTTTCTATTGCTAAAAAGATGAGCGAACCTCCTAGCTGCTTCGCAGGAATATCTGGAATTAATTGGGCTGCAATTTCAGTTTGACCTAGCTTCAAAGCTGTTCTAGCTGCAATCAATTTTGCTTGGATTTGGATATCATCATCAAGTTCTTCATCATCACATAAAGGAAAAACAACATCAAAACCTTTAGAATATTCTTCTAAATCTTCTAATATATCTCCATAGCGTACAGCTTGTTCTGAGTTAAGTTCTTCCCTTTGCCATAAGGGATCTATGACGCGCACAGCTTTTTTCTTATCTTGTTTATCAAGCTTACGTTCATATAAATAGCTTTCCGCAAGAATTTGTTGTGCTTCTTCGTCAGTTGGTAATAAATCAAGGAGTTGCCAACCAAAAGACCTTAATTCCTCTGTGTTCTCCCTTAATCGGAAGAACCGCATAGCAGCACGATATACATCTGGATGCGGATAGAGTGCAACTAGTTCTAAAAGCTTTTTCTCAGACTTTTCGATTGAAGATGAAAAGAGTAATCGACTACCTATTTGCTCAATCTCAGCACGAATATTTTCACTAAAAAGTTCTAAATCTAATCCATTGAAGAGTCGCACATAATTGTTTACTAATTCCTTATTACTCTCAGTAACAGCAATTGCTAAGAATTCTTCTTCTTCCAAATTAGAGCAGGAGAACAAAAAGAACAGTTTTATCTCATCTATTTCAAAAATTTGACAACATCTTTGTTTAAAACTGTCTAAATCTTCAGGTTTCGGTACACGTGATACTACAACTTTAACATCGATTGACTTTCCCAGTGCTTTAGCTACTGCACTTTGCTCAATTAATTGCTTAATATGCTTGCTTACTTTGATACTTTCTGAACTCAAAGAAGATAGCATCACAACTTCATCAGGTAGCTGCTGTGTACAAAGACCTGCTATTTCAGTAATACCTGTGCGAGAGTCTATAATTACAAATTCTGCCTGTAATTCTTTTTGAATCCGTGCAAGGAACTGTTGAAAAAACGCAACCCCATCACGTTCTTTAGAGAATAAGAGATTCCAGTCAAGCTTACTCAGGTTTCTGTAATACTCATCAGAGAGATACTGCCCTGCTGGAATAAGCCACAAGGGTGAAGTTTTTTTTGAAGGAATTGGTATTTGAAGGCTTATTTGCTCAATGCTTCCTGGATCGGTATTTTGTCGCTGATAATCTAGGATGTAGTCGAGGAGTCCTTTTTGATCGACTGGTAATTCCAATCCAGAGAATTTAGCAAACTTTGCATCTAAACCTGGTGCTTCAAGGTCAAAATCTACTACAACAGTTTTTCGACCCAGTTTAGCCAGATAAAGTGCAAAATTTGCTGCGGCAAGTGTTCTGCCAACACCACCTTTATACGAATAAAAGGTAATTGTCTTCATGCGACACTATCCCTCCCCCAAGAACCTCCTTGTCGATCTCGAACACGTTGTGCTTCATAACATGTCTCTCTGTCTTCTGGTGAGATTAGGTCAAAGTCTGGGGTTGGTACCTCCTTGACTGCCTCTATGTAGTCAGCATTCTCAAATATTGCATTGATGGCTGCCTCTACGTCTATCTTATCCACAGTCAAATTTGCTGGAATTATTTCAACCCGTTGCTCATCTAATAAAATAGCTGCCTCAAAATCTGCCCCTAAAGCATTTAAGTAGGCAAGTACCGAGTCAAACGTGTGATCGTTATGGATGTCTTCTAATTTGGATACCCAACTTTGTCCTACACCAAAACGTTCACCCATTTCTTTTTGAGTAAATCCAAGCCGCTTACGTACATTTCGCATTGCCTGAGTTAAAGCAAGCCGAAAGATCTCCTGACGCTCGACGAGACGATTCTCAGGTGTATCCTGAACAATTTTGTTTAAGGAAGCCAAAGCATCACCGCCTAGATGGGGATTATTGCTCATCTGTTTTATCCTCCTTCGCTACTATTAAATCTCGCCTTTTAGCTGCAATCTTAATTTGTCTTACTGGAGTGTTTTCCCCTTTCTTCTTAAAAGCGTGCAACAAAATTAGACGCTTACCTGGTAAAGAACACACAAAGATACGGATATTGTTACGAGTGTTATCCAAACGTAATTCATAAAGCTTATTTTCTGTCTCTATTTTGTCTAAGATGTCTGAACGTTCGACAAGTAAGACTAATCCCTTAATTTTTAGAAGGTAGAGGCGCAATTTAAACTGCTTCGATTCGCCCTGAGTAAGCGAAGGATCATTGAAGAACTCCTCAACTGGTTTAGTCCCATCTACCTCCTGGTAGTAAATAATCTGCCATTCTTCACTCACTGAAGGCTCCTCACACCCTGAACTAATATTCCAAATATGGCATATTTAGAATATTACAATACTATTAATTTAAAAATTAAGCATCGCATAATCTCAGGAGATTCTGGGAGAGCCAGTACTTTGGGCAAGTTCTCAGTTTTGTAGCAACTGGTCGTGAGAAGTACAAAAGCAATCAAAAAAGTGGGCAGAACAAAAACGCCCCCCGTGTTTGGAGAGCGTTTTTGATTTAACTAAGCTCGATGATTAACCATTGATAGCAGGAGCAGTCATTGCTACAGGAGCAACATTACCAGCAGC
>JAQYWR010000108.1 GCA_029379225.1 Nostoc sp. S4
CACTTACATTTAATGACATTTAGTTTACCTTGTTGAATTTAAGAGTTAACAGTTCAGCTTCTCTCCGAGACGCTCCGCGAACGCTCACTGTTGACCCTAAGCGAGTTTGTACTGAGCGTAGTCGTACCCCTACAGGGAAGTAAGCTACGCGCTAGTGTCTCTGAAAGAGAAGTAGCCGAAGGGTCAAGTTTGACCTAATTACCAGAAATAATGATAATCATTATTGTATAGTTATTATTGCGTTCGCAAACAAAAGTAATATTCTGCATTTGTAAAACTTTGATGTGCATTATCTATCAATTTTGTCAAGATAAATGCAAAAGTTAATGAGTAGATTTTTTGTAATTTCTGAGGACTTGAAAATATAAAAGCTGTAAAAAATATCAAATTATTAGTAAATTAGGGAGATTTTTGCTGATGTTAAACTTGATTTTAGAACCCCTAAGTTTTGAATTTATGCGTGAGGCACTTGCGACAGCGATTCTATTAGGCATTCTGTGCGCCGTTGTGGGTAATTATCTCATTGTTCAACGCATGGGAATACTGGGAGATGTAATTGCTCATGCAGTTTTACCAGGACTAGCTATAGCCTTTTTCTTGGGTGTCGATATTTTCTTAGGTGCATTTATCTGCGGAACTCTCAGCACCTTTGTTATTTCTTGGATTCAATCTCAATCTCGTATTAAAGTTGATGTAGCAATGGCGTTAGTTTTTTCTGGTTTTTTAGCTTTGGGTATCATACTGATTACGCTATTGAAAAGCAAATTAGACCTACATGAATTTTTATTTGGTGATATTTTGAGCGTAACTACAGATGATGTGAAGCGGACTGTAATTATCACAGTTTTTGTCTTGATTTTAGTAAAACTTTTTTACAAAGAATTATTATTTTACACCTTTGATCCGCTTGGCGCTCAAGCAAGTGGTTTACCAATTAATTTGATTCATTTTGCCTTAAATGGTGCTATTACTTTGACGATTGTTGCCAGTATGCAAACTGTGGGTGTAGTATTAGTTGTTTCACTACTAATTGGCCCAGGAATTACAGCTTATTTATTAGTAAAAGAGTTATATCAAATGATGCATTTAGGTGCTGTGATTGGTGTGATTAGCAGTGTAACTGGGATGTATATTAGTTACTATTTAAATGTCCCGTCAGGTGCAGCGATTGTTTTAGTGGTTTCCGTACTATTTTTATTAGCATTATTTTTGAGTCCTACCCAAGGAATTTTGACTAGACCAGAAATTGGTCATCGAAGAGCTAGGTTTCTTAGACAGTTCAAATCTCAAAATCCAAAGTGAGCCAGTAATCTCCTGTTGCTATGCGTCGGAATTTTCTGGCTCGTTTCATCTCATTTACTGTAATATGGGTAAGAGCTAAAGAGGGTTATCAGACAAAGCCGTTTAGGCTGAATTACTCTAGGAACGGGCCTAAAAGAAGTCCTCCACGCAGATAATTTGCATTCAACCCTTGGTCGAGCTTGAGTAGAGAACCTTTGCCAAGATTGCGATTAAAGATGTCGCCGTAGTTGCCTACAGATGCGAGAACGCGGCGCTGCCACTCTTTATCAAGACCTAGTTCTGGTGCCGAGATTGGCATTGCTCCGGCTCCGCCTGCATACCACTGGGTCTGCACTCTCTGTGCGTTAATTAAGGTATCCACTGTCCATCCAACAATCGCAGACCATTGTGCGTCCTCGGTTCCAGTCGCGGCTATCACTGGAAAGGTTGTTAGAGATTCCGGGAGGATGCGGCTCAATAATTGGTTTACTCCAGGGTCAAGGCGGATGTTTGCCAGGGTCGTGATCTCGCCGGCGATCGCATGACAATTTTGCACGTTGTATGTGTCGATCATTTCTCCATCCTCAGAAAACGCCCGACGGAACCAGTTTTTGTGGAGTGCATCAAAGTAAGCCGTAAGGCTCCGCTCAACAGAACTGCCGATCATAAAGCAGATACTGTCCCCAGCGAGATCATTGACATGATGTACAGCTGAGGTAGATGCCACCATCACCGCATTGGATTCTATAAAAACAGTAGGGCCAGGCACTAGCTTACCAGCTAACTTTTGCTCGGCAATCTCCGATCCTGTAAGGAAGTATACGTCGTCCTGCTGGTTACGCACGGCGTCGAAGTCCTTTGGCGTCTCATACTGATGATATTCGATGCGCTCAGAAGATCCGAGAACTGCGGCAGCGATCGCCCGGCAGATATCGACGTTGAGACCACTCCAGACACCTGGCTTGGCTTCACTTGCCAAACCTGTCCGCTCAACGCTGCCGCAGCGAACCACGTTGCGTGTCTTCACACGTTCAATGACAGAACCCGCTTGAGCGGCAGAAATCGAGCCGCAGACACCAAGTAGGGTCAGCAATACTAATACAAAGCGCATGAATACTCCTCAGAAGTGCGATGGGGATGTCAAAAGACATATTGGACGAATGGGCGCACCCCATCCGTCTACATCTTTAAGGGTTAGCCACCGGATAAGTGCTTGGTAGCGAGTTGAAGCCCTTGGGGACGTTGTTGACTATCCCTTGGCGCTTGTCCTCTGGCGTGATTCCGATGGCTCGGCAGCCTTCACCGCCGTAGTGGGGTAGTGTATTCACAACGCTGTTCGGAATCTTCGCAAATGAAGCTGGCAATGGTGGCGAAACGCCAAGCAGGCGCTTGGGGTCGAAGCCTGACAGTAAGCTGTCAGTAATTGGCGAATTGATATCCCGTGGGCCGAGGTACTTCTGCTCAAATCCTGGCGGGCCGAATTTGTTGAATTCCGGGGAGTTACCAGCAGCGAGTGCCTGTGCCTCATCGGGCAGGCTGGCGAGTGCAGGCAAACCAAAGATTGTATTGATCGTCTCGATTACTGAATTATGATCGCCCTCAATGTGCGAGACAGCGTGCGTCCGGGCGTAGGGTGAGATGAGGAGCAGGGGCACGCGGACACCACGGGAGAGCGGCAGCCCGTCAGGGCCATAGGACAAGATCCGCGGCGGTACGTGGTCGTAGAAGCCATCCGACTCATCATAGGTAATGATAATTGCACTCTGCTGCCAGAGCTTTGGATTTGAGGCGATCGCATTGATTACCCTAGCCGCCATCGCCTCGCTGAGTTGGCGATCGGTGTAGCCCGGATGGTCATCATCGCCGGACTTCGCCGCATTAATCGCGGCGATTTCATCTGCGGGTGTGTTGGGGTTGGTGATTGGCGGCTTGAGATTCTGCTGGTTCGTGTAGCCGCCACGAATGTAGAACACGCCACTTTTGGGCAGCGCATTTTTGGTTACGTCAGCGAAGAAGTCATTCAGCCCACGGAGATTTTTGCTCACTTCCGGGGTGTTGGCAATATAGCCGAAATACTGTGCGCCGTTGTGATGAGTGACATAGGCATTGTGCGAGGCGACTTTGTTGGTATCGGTCGATTCGAGATCGTAGCCTTCTTGATACCAGCGCCAATTGACAGGCTCAGTCCTCAGTTTCTGGATATAAGGTATATCCTGCTGAATATCGGCTAGATCGAATAAAGGATTTCTGTTGCCAGCCAAGACCGAGCGAATATTGCCCCCCTGGAAGGTGAGCGGCAGACTGGCGAAGGTCAGGTTCGAGGAAATGTTGTTATCGGCGTAGCTCTCTTTTGTGCCACCAGGTTGTTTGTTGTCCGTCGTTGTGTCGAATTGGGAGCCATAGAAGGGCTGTGGATCGTTGACTAAGGGTACACCCTGTGTCGTGCCAGTGTGACTGCCCACAGTGTAAGATTGGCCGCTCGAACCGTGCTTGACCCATTGTGTTTCACCTGACTGCCCGGCGATTAGCGCTACTGCATTCGGGGTTGAAGGCGTATCTTCGGTTGCAAAAATGTTGTCGAAGACTGTAAAGCGACTAGCCCACTTCCAGAAGAATGGAATAGTGTCGCAGTCAATATGCGACATGACAAGGCGCGCGAACTGCTTGCCCTCTGCAATGTTAGCTGCTCCACCCCTAGACGCGAAGCGCGTATACTCGTCGTAGGCGAACTGATCCATCTGTGGCTTGCCGTTGATAACATGGAGTTTGGTAGCTAGTCCAGTGTGCGAGTGGTCAACGCTGTCAACGACGCTGGAGTTCTGCTCAGGCCCGAGCCGGAATGGTTGGACTGAGACTCTCAAGCCGTCGGTATCCGTGTAGGTTTGGGTAAAACCAGGTGTTTTCTTTGGATCGCGAGGCTTTTGTCCATCTGAGTAGAGTCCGTTAACACCTGGTAAAGTGCCATACTCGTTGTCGAAGGAGTGGTTCTCGTTGAAGATTACGAAGACGTACTTGATCCGCTCTTGAAGCAGTCTTGTGAGCAACTTTGGCGGTAGCTTGGGTTCTTTGGCCGGATCGTTTAAGTATCGCGCCACGTCTGGTGTCACGTCTGGCTGATTCGTGACGGTTGTGTGTGCTGGCAATGCTTCGTGTCCAGAGGACTCGTTTGCGATCGCTGAAGGGAGAAACATCACTGGAACCATCGAGGACGGTAATAGCAAGAGTGTTAAAGCAAAATAGAACTTCTTAAATCGTTTCAAAGTATATCTCCTTGTTAATTTTTATTCAGCTAATATCGCAATGCAGAATTGGGAATTCATAGTTCGCATACCGCAAGCATTTCATTGATTTAAAATAGGTATTTTGGTTACACCATGCTTTATTGGTTATGAAATTCCGAAAAACTTAGCACTGTTGAGTTACATGCAAAATTATGTCGCTATTCAAGCTTTTTGCTTTCTTTTCAACCACAAAATGATAGTAGCAACAACTGCTGTTCCAGCAAAAGTTTGAGACTCAGGAATCGGCTGACTTTTAGCGAAAGTAACGGCAGTAATGCCAGAGCTTTGGACACTTCCAAAGTCGCTGTTATCCAAAAAAATTCCATTATTGGTACTACCTGTACCTGTGAAATTGCTATCAAAATACAGTTCTAAACTGTACAAATTATTATTTTTATCTGTCAATGAGCCTGCGTCTGAAAAAGCAAGTATGTTCTCTTGAATATAAGCTGTATTGCTAGCAAATTCGTTGGATAATGTCCGCAAAACAGTGTTATCATTAACTAAATTGATATTCCAATTTGTCAAATCTACAAAAGAACTAGCAGTGGGTAGTTGATCCACATCCACTGTGTAAGTCCCACTAAAAGAACCATTTGCTAACTTTGCAGGTAGCCCTACTGAACCATCAAGAGGCGTAGAAGCAAAATTTCCTACAACATTAAATGTTTTCAAATTGACAGCTTGGGCAGGATTGGTAGCAATAACTGCAAACATAGCGAAACCAATCCCTGCGGTGGTAGTTGCTTGCGATAACCTTTTGAAAGGTGTTGCACTCAGCATAAGTTTGATCGCCATATTTTTACTCATAGTTTAGGTAAGTGCGATTTTTGCATACCGAAAATGGTACCAAAATGAAGATACTGCTATGGCTTGAAGTCAATTGGCTACAAAATGCTTAAAGTTCAAGTCAGAATGAATGCAAATAATCAAATTATGCTTATAAAAATAGTTGTTCAATGTTTAGAAAAGGTTATTTTATGGTTAAGAAAATGTTTGAAAAGTCCAAGCTGGTAAAAAATCATGCAAGTTGTCTGACCACGATCATTCTTGACAACTTTAAGATCATCAACAATTTGTCAATGAGTGATAATGCTTAAAATATTGCCCAAAACGGAGGTGAAAAACACAATTTATCGGCTGCTTGGGCTTTCAAACTCTTGCATTGAATCTCACATACTACATACAAATGGCATGAGAAGTTACCATCTTCAAGCTAAAAGAGTCAACACCTAGATTAGGCGGTTCTGTTGCAAAAACAGGTGGAGTTCTGCTAAGAGTAGAAATTATACTTAATAAGCCTAGCCACTGACATTGTGTTCATGAACCCTAAGCAACCATTCAAATGGCGTCATTTTCAATCCGAAATTATCTTGTTGTGCGTGAGGTGGTATTTGGGATATCCACTCAGCTACCGTCAGATTGAGGAGATGATGCAGGAGCGAGGTGTTGAGGTTGACCACACTACTATTTACAGATGGGTTCAAAATTACTCACCGGAAATAGAAAAACGAGCTAGAGGTAATATCAAGTTCGGATAAATACTTATAATAAAGCTGGGATCTTTACAGTGCATCTA
>JAQYWR010000010.1:0-120935 GCA_029379225.1 Nostoc sp. S4
CTGTTGCTTAAATCCTTTACCTGTAAGCCTTTCAAGACTTAACGGCAAAAGTCAGTTCTCTCCAGTGTCCTGAAAGCATAAACCAAAACTCTAAAGGATGTGGACGGTCAATGCCTTGTATTATTAAATTGTTATGGCGTTGGTAGCTCTCAATCTCTAACACTAAGTTTTGTCGTAATTCAATTCGTCGATAATGTCCTTCTCCCAATGCCTGGGGACACTTATAAGTAATATCTAACTCATCATCGGGGTCGCTATTTTGTGGAGTTTCATTTACTTCTTGAAAGAGTTGCCAATGCGCCTGTGCTGGAATAATAATGGTCATTATTCATCTGACTAGAACTTATTGAGATTAATTATCACTATTTTATTAATGCTACACAAGTGAAATAATTGATAAAAACTAACGGTAGTAGTAAATATGTGATAACGAATTTAGGCAATCCGGCAAGAATTATAATTCTGCTCAGACTTGTCTTTGCAACGGACTGGCTCCCCACTCTTTTAAAAATATTTCAACTGGACTTGAATATTAGTGTTCGGTCCTGCTACCAAAAATGCTGCTTGGCTAAATTTGGGGGCACTTGTGGTAATTTCTGGGTTTCTGGAAAATCCAAAGCCTTCGATGGGTATACCAAGAATATTACGATTGAGAGTGCGATCGCTATTTTGATCGTGAATGATTGCAACGGCATAATTACCTGCTTTTAAGTTCTCAAAGGTAATCAGCAAGGGAGTATCAGTAATCTTAATGCACTGTCCTTGTAAAACGCGATCGCGTTGATTAGGAAATCCTTGACTGCTAGCAAATATACTCGCACAAACTTGTCCTCGTTTATTCTTTAATCCATCAATTTCTACGGTGAGTTTGCCGTTATAACCTGCCTTGGCGGTAAATGACCATACTAAATTTCCGAAGACTGCCAACAGCAGCATACTAACTTTAAATCCTCTCACCATAAAATTTTTCCTTTATTATTAATCATTGGTTATTGGTCATTTGTTACTGGTTTTAAGCAAATGACAATTATAACTATTTAGCTGAACTTGAAACGATAGGTAATGTAAACCAGAAAGTTACCCCGGCTTGAGGATTGGGATTAATACCAATTTCGCCACCATGAGCATTGATGATTTGCTTGGATAGATACAACCCCAATCCCAAACCTACAGAATTGCGGATGCTACTACCCCGGAAGTAAAGCTCAAAAAGCCGATCGCTTTGTTTTTGAGTAATACCCACGCCGTTATCACTGACAGTACAATAAATATCGCTAGCCTCAACAGTAGCGTTGATTGTCAAAAGCAATCCAGGCGGATTGTGTTTGAGGGCATTGACAATTAAGTTAGAAAAAACTCGCCATAATTGTGTAGGATCTACATTTACTAATGGCAAATCCGCAGATACCAAATTTGTCACAGTTGCTTGATTTTGCACTACTAATGGCTCTAAATCTGCCAGCGCTGCTTCGACAATCGTCAGTAATTGTACGGCTTGTCGTTGTAAAACAATACCTTGCACCTCGTTGATATGAGCTTCCATCAACGAATTAATTAAGTTAAGTTGGCGATCGCTACTTTGAATCATCCGCTCTAAAATTAAGCGTCGCACAGGAATTAGGGATTGGGGATTAGGGATTGGGGATTGAGAAGAAACTTCTTTAATTCTTCCTTGTCCCCCTTGTCCCTGCTCCCCAGTCTCCAGTCCCTCACTGTTGAGCAGATTCTTCAGTACCATTAAAGTACCTAGCACTGGATTACGTAAGTCATGAGAAACTGCATGAAAAAATACTCGTAGTTCTGCTTCAGTTTGTTTGCGCTGTGTAATGTCTTCAATCAAACCTTCGTAGTACAACAGCTTTCCTTGTTCGTCACGAACTGCATAGGCTTTTTCGGAAATCCAAACAATACTGCCATCTCGGCGATAAATTTGAGACTCAAACTCGGAAACTCTGCCATACTTTTCCATCAGGCGCACAAATTCTGCTCGGCGGTTTGGATCGACATACAATTGGTGTTCAATATCAGTGAAATTTGCTGTCACCTCCTCTGGTGATGAGTAGCCATAAATACGTGCTAAAGCAGGATTTGCTGTAATGTAACGTCCACCAGGACTGCTTTGAAAGATACCTTCAATGGCGTTTTCAAAAATGGTGCGATATTTCGCTTCTGCAACTTTGAGTTTCAGGTAGGCAGATTCAAGTTCTTGACGGGCGTAAAACTCAGAGCGTTGCAAGCGATCGTACAGATAAACACCGAGATCGCATATCGTACAAAACCAAAAAATATATAAAACAAACGTTACATTATATATCTCTGGGTGTTCTGGGATTGGTGTTTTTAGTCCAAGTGCCGTGTTGACACCAAAATAGTAAATTAGCACACTTGCTTGAGACACCAAGTGAAGAGTCCAGCAGACTGGGATTAAGATAGCTTGACTTAAGAACAATAGTGACCAACCGATGCTATCGGGTAGTGCAAAACCTCTGAAGGTTGCAAACAACTGTGATATTAAACTAATTGACCAAGAAGAACTCAAAAATAATAAATCTGGACGATGACGACCAAATTTAGTTTTATGTAGGGCAAAGCAGATAAGTATATTTATAAGCATTGTAATATTCAGTACAATGCTTCTCGGTCGGAGTAATTGTGGCAGTTTCTCCAACTCTGGCAAAGAGAAAAACAAGCCGTAAATGTCTCGCAAAGTAAAAGATAACAAACAAATCAGCGCCAGCCACAACCATAAATGCAATCTCTGCCACAAAAATTGGTTGCGCCAAGCTTTGTATAGAGTAATAATTTTATCTGTTGTTGGTGCAGAAAAGGTTTTTCTGTACCAGCTTTGCACTGTTGTAAATGGGGTAGCCATTAGCATCTAAGCAACTTTGCCTATACCGTTGAAGGTGTTTTTTCCTCAAGATTGCCACAAATAACACCTTCGCATTTTTTGGTAATTTATGGGCGATTTGTTGCGGATGTAGTTGCTAAAGGTAATGTAAACCAGAAAGTTAACCCGCGCTTGCGGTTAGTAATCGCACCAATCTCGCCCCCATGTGCTTTAATAACTTGGCGACAAAGATACATTTTTAAGCCAATGCTTGTGGAACAGCAATCTTGGGGGTCGCGGACGTGCAGATCGAAAAGGCGATCGCACTCTAGTTTACTCATAGTTACACCATTATCTTGAATCTGAGTGCGAATCATTCCAGATTCAACCGTAGCACTCAAGGTAAAGTTTATTCCTGGTAGATTATTTTCCAAGCTACGTGTCACTAAATGCGCCACAACTTTTTGCAACCGACTTGCATCTGCCATCACCAATGGTAAATCTACAGGAATCAAGTTTTTTACAGTTGCTTGGTTTTGTGTGAGTATGGGTTGCAACTGAGCAAAGATTCCTGCTAGTAGGGTGCTAAACTGTACGAGTTCGAGTTTAATTCCCAGGCCTTCTTTTTCACTGCAATTAATTTCTAACAAAGAGTTAATCATTGTTAGTTGGCGGTCGTTACCTTGAATCATCCGCTCGATTATTGAGCGAGATACGAGAATTTGTGACGAAGAAGACGCAAGAACGCGGGGAAGGGGAGACGCAGCGAAAGAAGACGCAATGGGGAGATGCTCTGAGGCTGTTAAAGAATTTTCCGTCTCTCCCACTCTTTGTATCTTCAGATCGCTGTCTTTGGGCGTTGCGATGTCTTTGTGTGTTTGTGTCTCTCCAGGTTCTTGCGTCAGAGCGTTCCTCACTCCCTGATTTAACAAATTTTTTAATACCATCAAGTTACCCATTACAGAAGTTCGTAAATCATGGGCAACTGTGTGTAAAACTACATCTTTAATACGATGTAATTCTTCAACTTCTTGGATTTTTTGTTGCAATTGTGCTGTACGTTCTCGTACTTGGTGTTCTAAATTAGTATTGAGTTGTGCTAGTTCTTGGTAAATCCGGCTTTGATGAATGGCGATCGCTACTTGTTCTGACATTTGTTGTAGCAAATCAATTTCTATTGGTTGCCACTGACGCGGCGCTGAGCATTGATTGGCAATTAAGGCACCAAATAATTCTTCATCTAGCATAATTGGTACAGCCAAACTAGCCCTAGTTTGAAATTTTTGACAGTGTGCTGTTACTTTAGAAGATAGTGGTATTTGCGTTATATCTTCAACGACACGCACAATATTATTTTTTAGTAAGTTTCTTAGTTCTTGGATATAAGCTTCATCATTACTCGACCAACCAGAAACTGATGGATATTTAGGATCTACTGATTCAGCAAGAGTTTTGACTCCTAAGTTGGCATTATTTAAAGTAATAAAAACTCGATCTGCTTGCAGAAATTGCCTGACCTCGGTAACGGTGGTTTGGAGAACTTGCTCTAAGTTCAGCGAAGACCGAATTCGCACTAGAGTTTCTGCCAACAAGCGATCGCGTTCTGTTGACAGGTGTAATTTGGCTTCTTGCTGCTTGCGTTGTGTAATATCGTGATGAACTGCTAGTAAGCAAGGGATACCATCCAAATCAATAATTTCGGCTGAAAGCAAGACTGTAATTATCTCTCCAGATTTTTGCCGAAATTGTAATTCTAAATTCCGAATCGCTCCTGTAGCTTGTAGCTCTTGTATTAACTTTAAGCGATCGGCTGCATCGAGCCAAAGATTTAAATCAAAGGAAGTTTTACCAATCGCTTCATCTGGCTGATAGCCTGAAAGTTTCACAAAACTGTCGTTAACTTCTAGAAAACGTCCTTCTTTGAGGCTACTAATAGTAATTGAATCGGGACTGCAACTAAAAGCTTTAGCAAATTTTTGGGCAAGATTTTGGAGGGCGATTTCTGCTTGTTTGCGTTCTGTAATGTCTCGGACAATTGCGAGGATCTCGTCTTCACCGCTAACTACTAAACGCGCTTCATAATCTCTGACTCCTAAGGGCGTCGGTAGCTGATATTCACAGGTTTGTAGAGTTCCAGTGTCTAAAGTTTTAGCGATCGCTTCTTGGCTAATCGCTGCAACATCGCTCGGCAATAATTCCTGCAAATTTTTTCCCACTATTTCTTCTCGAGCGAGCGTGACATTTGCTCCCTCACTTTTTAAGTCGAGATACTCGCCATCGCGGCTAATGCGAAACATCAAATCGGGAATAGCAGATAAAATTGCTTTATATCGCGCTTCACTCTCTTGCAATTTTTCTTGGGCTAGTTTTTGCTCTGTAATATCCATGACTAAACCATTCCAAAGCAAATCCCCTTCTTGTTGGGGTTCTGCACTAGAAGTAGCTTGAATCCACTTCATCCCACTAGGCGTAATGATGCGACCTTCCCAATGCCAGGGTGTAAAAGTGGTGCTACAAATAGTTATAGATTCTCTAAAAGCTTTTATATCCTGTGGATGAATCAGTTTGGATAATGCCTGAAAGTCTGCTGCAATAACTTCTGGTTCTATTTCAAACAAATTTTGACAACCAGAACTCAGATAAAGCACAGACACAGAAGCATCCTGTCGTTGCAGAACTTGGAAAATAACTCCAGGTAAATTGACAGCAATTTTTGAGAGCACGTTAATAACCTCTTGCTGACAATTTGGTGTAGACAGGGATTTGACAACGATTTCATCCACTATTCGACCCTTTATAAACAAGTTATTGATGTATAATTAAAAGCTAGAATAGCCAATTGAGCAGTTTTGATTCTGTTGGCGATGATGCTGGCACAATTAAAACTGCACCTTCTTTTAGAGTAGTTCCTGAGAGGGCGATCGCATTCACCCAATCGGGTGAACCAGTTGTCAGGCACAGAATTACAGTAGTTCTAAGTTTCGAGTGCAGAATCACCGAACTGTTGTTCGCCGCAAGTTGTCACTCACAGTTCATCTAGTTAACGCTGCTTGATTGTGTTTAGCTAATATTGCGATCGCTAACAATCGAGCAAAGGATATTAGTCGTACTTGTGAAAAAACTATAATGCCAACTACGAAGCCAAAATCCACTTTAAATTTAGTCAGTCAATTGCGACGACACTTAAATTATCAAGAAGAGTTTGCTGCTAATTTGGGTGTTTCATTTAAAACTGTGAATCCTTGTGAAAACGCACATAGTACACCGTCCCCAATGGCTCTTAAGTAGATTAAAGACCAATTGCTTGGTGGGCGTGCCGAGAAAAGTATTATTGGATTGGTATTTTCCAGAGATGGAGCTTGGCAATGACCTGTGAAGACCAAAAGCAAATTGGTTTAGAAGACATTCTGATTACGGAAGAACTGTCTCGTCGCTCTCCCAAAACATCTGACTTGCAAGCCGAGAACCAAGCTCTACATACTCTCGCTCAGCAACTTGCTCAATCGCCCCAAAGTATGCTCAAAATCCTTGTGAGTATTGCCAAGGATCTTTGTCAAACGGGAACTGCCGGAGTCAGCTTACTAGAGGTATCCAACAGTAGAGAGTCAATTTTCCGTTGGGTAGCATTGGCTGGAGAGTTGGAGCAATACGAGCAACAAACAACCCCAGGTAATTTTAGCCCTTGTGGAGTGTGTTTAGAGAGGCGATCGCCCCAACTTTATTTATATCCCGAACGATACTTCACTTATTTTCAACAAGTCAAACCTGCGATTATTGAGGGCTTAGTCATTCCTTTAGTCATTGACGAGCAGCCGTTAGGGACGATTTGGATCGTGTCTCACGATGACCAACGGCAGTTTGATAGCGAAGATGTGCGGCTGATGACAAGTTTGGCAAATTTTACCGCTGCTGCCTTGCAAAGTAGTCGCGCCCGTCAAGCGGCTGTTGATGTAGGGCAGGCTTTGCACGAAAGCCAAGCCCAAATGCAAAGCCTGCTTTCAAATATACCAGGGATGGTTTATCGTTATCTACCTGGAATCGATGGAGCGCATCGCTTTGCCTATGTTAATTCGGGTTGCCGTGATTTGTTTGAAGTAGAGCCATCAGAGGCATTACAGGACGCTGATTTAATTTGGAACCAGATTCATCCTGACGATCGCTTTTCATTTCAAGCATCGGTCACAAAAGCCGTTGAAAACTTTCTTGCTTGGAACTGGCAAGGCAGAATTATTACGCTTAGTGGCAAACTTAAGTGGATTCAAGGTAAGTCGAGTGCGTTACGAACCGCAGATGGAGATGTTTGGGACGGCTGGCTGATTGATATCACCGATCGCAAACAAATCAAAGAAGCCCTGCAAGAAAGTGAGCGAACCATCACAACCTTGCTCAGTAATCTGCCGGGAATGGTCTATCGCTGCTTGATGGATGAGAACTATACCTTTGAGTTTGCGAGTGAGGGATGCCTACAACTGACTGGCTATCGTCCAGCGGACTTTGGGCATAATGGGCAGATTGCTTACGCTGAGATTATACATCCAGACGATGGAGACCGAATTCGAGATGAAATCACCATAGCATTAGAGCAACGGCAGCAATTCACCGTGACTTACCGCATCTTCACCGCGAATGGCGATATGCGTTGGGTTTGGGATCGGGGTGTTGGGGTATACACCACGGATGGAGAACTGATTGCGATCGAAGGATTTGTTGCCGATTTAACGGAGTCTAAGCAAGCTGAGTCTGCCCTGCAAGAAAGTGAAGAGCTAAAGCAACGTATTTTAGAGAGCAGTAAAGACTGCATCAAGGTTTTAACGCTACAGGGACATCTCCTTTACCTGAATACAGGGGGGCTACATCTTTTAGAAGTTGACGATCCAGCATCGATTCTCAATAGCGATTGGGTTAGTTTCTGGCAGGGCGAAGACTATGAACAAGCTCAAGCAGCGATCGCCGCTGCCAGAATGGGCGATATTGGTCGATTTCAAGGGTATTTTCCCACTCTAAAGCGTCAGCCAAAATGGTGGGATGTAATTGTCACACCGATTCGAGATGCGTCAGGACAAGTTATCCAACTTTTATGTATCTCACGGGACATTACCGAAGCAAAGCGCCTTGAAACTGAAGGCCAGCAAGCCCAAATTGCTTTGCGAGAAGCGCACGTGCAATTAGAGTCTGCTTTGGTGGCTGGAGCAGTTTACACTTGGCGTTGGAACATTCCTAGCAATCGTGTTATTGTTAATGCTGCATTTGCTCACTTGTTTGCCGTAGACCCCGCGGTTGCGACTACAGAAGGGTTGCCCATCAAGCTGTTTATCGATGCCATGCACGAAGAAGACCGCTTGAGCGTTTGGCCTGCAATTAATCAAGCGATTAGATCGGGTCAAAGGTATGCTGCCCAATACCGCGTTCAGACTGCCAGCGGCGAGGAGCGATGGCTGTCGGCTTGCGGGCGAGTCGAGTATGATGCGGTTGGCAGTCCTGTTTCTTTTCCTGGCGCACTCATTGATGTTACCGAAGTAAAACTTGCTGAAGAAGCCTTGCGCCTTTCGGAAGAACGCTATCGAACACTGTTTGAGTCTATTGATGATGGCTTCTGCATCATCGAAATGCTGTTTGATGAAAACAATACGCCGAGTGATTACCGCTTTTTGCAAATTAATCTGGCATTTGAGAAACAATCAGGACTTGTAGAAGCAGAAGGCAAAAGAATGCTTCAACTCGCTCCGACGCATGAAAAGCATTGGTTTGAAATTTATGGCAAAATTGCCTTGACGGGTGAACCTGCTCGTTTTGAAAATCGTGCTGAAGCGCTGAACCGTTGGTTTGAGGTGTATGCCTGCCGTGTTGGAGAACCAAAGAGTCGGAAAGTCGCTATCCTCTTCAAAGATATCACCGAGCGCAAGCGCATCGAAGCCGAACGAGAACAAATTCTGCAACGAGAACAAGCCGCCCGCGAAGCCGCCGAAACTGCAAATCGAATTAAAGATGAATTTTTAGCGGTACTGTCTCACGAGTTGCGATCGCCCCTCAACCCAATTTTGGGTTGGTCGAGTATGCTTCGCAGTGGTAGATTAGATGCCACAAAAACAGCTTATGCTTTGGAAACAATCGAACGCAACGCCAAGCTACAGGTACAACTAATTGAAGATTTGTTAGATGTCTCTCGCATATTGCGTGGCAAACTCAATCTCAACATGGCTCCTATTAACCTGGCATCAACCATCACAGCTGCAATGGAAACCGTGCAGTTAGCGGCTCAAGCCAAATCGATTTCAGTTGAGATGGTGTTTGAAAAAGAAGTAGGGCAAATCCTTGGGGATTCTGCCCGCATACAGCAAATCATCTGGAACTTACTTACTAACGCTGTTAAATTTACGCCTAATGGTGGAGGCGTGGAAATTCAACTTAACCGTATAGGAGCGCAAGCTCAAATTCAAGTTATAGATACTGGCAAAGGTATTACTCCAGACTTCCTCCCCCATGTATTTGAATACTTCCGTCAAGCTGATAGTACAACAACTCGCACATTTGGCGGATTAGGGTTAGGGTTGGCGATCGTTCATCATTTGGTGGAACTGCATGGGGGAACCGTTGACGCAGATAGCCCTGGAATTGGACAGGGGGCTACATTCACCATCAGACTGCCGCTTTTAAAGGATGAAAGCGAAAGGCATTCGGATGAATCAACTTCTTCATCTCTCATCCAAAGTTCCTCATCGCTTCCCTTGGCAAATCTGCGAGTTTTGCTAGTCGATGACGATACAGACACACGAAATTTGATTGCTTTTATACTAGAGCAAAGTGGTGCGATCGTTACGTCGGCAACTTCTGCAATAGAAGCTTTGCAAGCTTTTAAGCAAACAAAGTTTGATGTGTTGATCGGCGATATTGGAATGCCTCAGATGAACGGTTATATGCTGATGCAGCAAATCCGGGCAATCACGCGCCCTCAAGGCAAAGAAATTTTGGCGATCGCTCTGACTGCCTATGCTGGAGAAATTAACCAACAGCAAGCGATCGCAGCAGGCTTTCAAAGACATGTTACCAAACCAATTGAGCCAGAAAATCTGGTGAAGGTGATTGCCGATCTAATCAAGGCTCAATCCTGAAAACCCCACAATCTAAAGGACAAGCCTGACATTCCTATTTGGCAGACTGAACAAAAGTACTATAGCTACAAATCATTTAGGATTGCGATACAAATAAGAAACTAAATTGAACTAACTAGAATCGGTTGAATTATCAAATCTTTAACTTGTTGAAAAAGTTAGGAATTTTGTTGTTCGTAGTTATATCAAAACTGAACTTCACAATTTATTGATATTTTTGTGACTTAGGCATTGACACAATGTGAGTACTTTACAACTAGTCGTAAAGTTTCCATCGTGCTGACACAGGATTGATACATGATTTGCTTAAGCTTTTAAAATGAAGGACTAGTCACGATAGGGAAAATTTAAAAAGGTGATGTGGATTTTATATCTAGAAAGCAAATATAGCAATTTTATTTGAGTTGGAAAAAATATCATTACTGACTGTTGACTGTTAGCAGTTAACAGTCAACAATATTTCAATTTTTTATTTGAGGAAATTACAGTTCTCCATTCCCTATTTTTAAAGCAGGATTATAAAAGATTCAAGTCTAGAAAATTTTTGTTAAGCAATTAAATATGAATTTTATATGAAAATCAAAAATTCTCAAATTTTAATTAGTTTGTTAGGAGCGATCGCACTTCTGACCACCGCTGCTTACTATTATGTATTTATCTTAGGTGCGCCGCAACTAGACCCACCCCAAGAACAAGCAAATACTGGACTAAAGTTTCAATTAGCAACCTTCAACTCCCAAGCAATGGGTGCAGCACGCAGCTATGGTGTGATTTTGCCACCTAACTATCACAAAAATCAACAAAAGCGCTACCCCGTGATATTCTTACTGCATGGAGGACATGATGATGCTCGTGCTTATGCTGATAAATACGCAATTATAGAGGTGTTGCATGAACTTTATCAAACGAAAAAATTACCGCCATCGATTGTGATTACACCTGATGGTAATGATAATCGCGGTTCAAGTCCTTTGTACGATCCTGATTATTTTGACGGCCCGAATGGCAAAGTCGGGACCTTGATTGGTTCAGAATTAGTACAAGTTGTCAAGTCACGCTACCGGACTTTAGAAAAACCCCAATTTTGGGCGCTGGGAGGTATATCTTCTGGGGGATGGGGAGCTTTTAATATCGGGTTACGCTATCTCAACAACTTCAATATTCTGTTTAGCCATAGCGGTTATTTTACAGATAGCAGTGGTTCACAAAATAGTCCCCAACAAATTGTCCAACTGCTACCAATTCCAGATAGAAAACAATTGCGAATTTATTTAGATGCAGGTATGAATGATACTAATTTATTAGCTTCTACCAAAGCCTTCAACCAAACCTTAAATCAGTTAGGCATTGCTCATGTATTTTATGTATTTCCGGGTGGTCATGGTTTGTCTGGTGCAGATATCGGCTGGAACTACTTCCACAAACATCTCAAAAATTCCCTCTCTTATGTAGGAAAGCAGTTTGAAAATTAGGAGTTAGAATTTAATAATTTTAACAGCAAAACTATTAACAAATGACAAATAATATAAAAACTCAGATTGGACTTTGGAGTGCAGCGTTACTTACAGGCTTAGTTGGCGTAGTAAATTTGTTATCAGCAGTAACACCTAACCTATACGGAAGAAATCAATGGTTGAAGGAAATTTTACCATTTGATATTCGTGCTACTGGTCATATTTTTGCAGCACTGACTGGGTTTATTTTACTTACACTTGCTACTAATTTATTGCGAAAAAAAAGAATAGCTTGGTTACTTATTATTACTCTACTAATAGTTTCTATTTTCAGCCATTTGCTGAAAGGATTGGACTATGAAGAAAGTCTCCTCTCTGGAGTTTTGTTAGTACAATTAATTCTGATGCGCCATATTTTTACAGCGCAATCAGACCGTCCTTCTATTGCACGGGGAGTCCGAGTGCTTCTTGGTGCTTTATTATTTACTCTAGCGTATGGAACCATTGGATTTTATTTGTTAGACGGTAAGTTTTCGGAGAATTTTAATTGGCGTCAAGCTGTACTTCAAACTTTGGCAATGTTCTTTACAGAAGATAATTTGGGACTACAACCAAAGAGTCGATTTGGAGAATTTTTTGCTAATTCTATTTATATTATTGCAGCAGTTACCATAACATACGCAATAATAATGCTATTGCAACCTGTGTTGTGGCGTAATTTAGTAACTCCTAATGAGCGACAAAAAGCTAAAGAAATTGTCGAACAAAATGGACATTCTTCTTTAGCAGCTTTGACACTTTTAAATGATAAAAGTTATTATTTCAGTCCTTCTAGTAAAAGTGTGATTGCTTATGTTCCTAAAGGACGAGGTGCGATCGCCTTAGGCGATCCCATAGGCCCAATTGAAGACCGTAAAGAGACAATTATTGCTTTCCAGCAGTTTTGTCAACGCAACGATTGGTATCCTGCTTTTTACCAAACTTTGCCCGATGATGTTGAACTTTACAAATTATTAGGATTTCGAGTACTCAAGATTGGAGAAGAAGCGATCGTTGACTTGAAAAGTTTTACTTTACAAGGTAAAGCTGGGAAAAATTTTAGACCATCAATCAATCGTTTAACTAAATTAGGATACCGAATTAACTTTTATCAACCACCAATTGACAATGATTTATTGCACTTACTTAAACCTGTAAGCGATGAATGGCTAAAAATGGTACAAGGTTCGGAAAAACACTTTTCTTTAGGTTGGTTTGATGAAGCTTATTTGCGAGGGTGCGAGATTGCTGTGATGCATAGTCCAGAAGGTCAAATCATTGCCTTTGCTAATATTATCCCAGAGTATCAACTCAACGAAGCAACTATTGATATGATGCGTTACCGCCCGTCCATTGAAAATGGCACAATGGACTTTTTATTTATTTCGCTGCTCCAGCATTTTAAAGAATATGGTTATGATAGCTTTAATTTCGGTCTTTCTGCCCTAGCAGGAGTTGGAGATAACCCAGAATCACGCCGCTTAGAGAAAATATTGCACTATCTTTACGAGCATTTGAGTCGCTTTTACAATTTCCAAGGATTGCACGCCTACAAAGAAAAGTTCCGTCCCCGTTGGGAAGCACGCTATTTAGTGTACCCCAGTTTAGCTGCTTTACCAGATGTAGTTGTAGCATTGATTCGCGCTGATTCAGGCGATCGCCTCTTTGATTATTTCAAACCTGGAGCCTAAATGTGTGAAAACTATGCCCTAATTGAAAAAATTCGTCATGATTTTGACCGAATTGCTTTGCATGAGCAAGAAGGTTGGAATCACAACAGTCATTATCATAATTTTCTACTAAAACAGTTACCATTAGACTCTAGAAACGTTCTTGATATTGGATGTGGAACTGGTTTATACTCACGCCTTATAGCTCAACGTGCTGATAGAGTTATTGCAATAGATTTATCATTTTAGATGATAGAAATTGCTAAACTAAAGTCTAAAGATTATACAAAAATAGATTATCAAGTTGCTGACATTTTGCAGTGGGAGTTTCCTGTCAACCAATTTGATGCAATTGTCTCAATCGCAACTGTTCATCATTTGCCATTAGAGAACTTACTGCCTAATTTGCAAGCTGCTTTAAAGCCGGGTGGTAAAGTAGTAATTCTAGATTTGCTAGAGCATCAAAACATACAAGATAGAATGAGCGATTTTCTTGCTGTTCCCCTAAATTTGATGTTTGAAACTTTTAGGAATAGACATATTAAGCAATTGCCACAAGCAACTGCTGTCATGAAACAACATATTCGCACAGATAAGTATCTAACTCTCTGGCAAGCACAACAAATTTATTCAAAGTTACTCAAAGGTGCAAAGGTGAGAAAGCATTTATTCTGGCGCTACTCGGTCGTATGGCAGAAATTTTTGGCAATCCCATAGTACCAGCTATCCAAAAGACCATTAAAGATAATGACTTAGGATGCAGAAATTGAACTGTTACTATTAGGTTGAGTTGAGGTACATAGCAAGCTTGCGTAGGGTAACCCAATATCCTTGGGACTGTTGCAAGATTATGGAGAATTGGTATAACACGCCATTGTAAGCCAATTTCTACCACAACGGCTACACAACTTGACAAATATATAGTACAATTGTACTATATAGATAAATATCAGGTGAGTATGTAACTTGAAGTTTGGCAAGAAATACTCAAATTTTGTAATCAGTGAACGGTTATAGTACCTAGTTAGCGAAGCAATTGCGATCGCACAGTATTTGTTTTTGTGGAATCTGCCAATTTAACATATCTTTGGTATTAATTTATTCTATGTTTCCTGTCCTATTTTGCATAGTCTAAATAACTTTTTTGCTAAATTAATCAATTTGATTAACCATAGTATTACTTTAAGGAAATAAAATGAAAAATAATAAAATTTCTCTGGTAGAACTGATTCAAATTTTTGCAGAATCTCGCAACAATATTATCATCAATATTAAACACCTGGAAGAAAATTATCAAAGAATAGGTATCAAGCGTGTTAAAGGAGTGAGAGACGAAAAAGGGGAACTGCTGCAACCTTGGTTGCGAACAGAAAATATAGATAATGCTGAATATGTTGGTATGGGCGAGTTTCACTTTAATCGCAATACCGCTACTATTAATATGCTAATCAAACGTCAAGTCAAACTTGCTAAATTAGTAGATAAAACTCCAACTCTAGAAATAGCAGGTTTGTTAGTCAATGACCTCAATAGCTTTAACAATTATACTATTGTCAGGGAGGGGAAAATAAACGTCAAATTTTTAAAAGTAAAAATTAGTAGTAAAAAAGTTTTTGACTTGCTTAAAGAAAAAGGTGTGTTGGATGCAAAAGATTTTGACTTTTGTGTTGAATATACTATTCAATTAGATAACTTGCCGCTTGTAGCTACCGATAGTCATTACAGCAACATTGATGGACTATTCAATCACCTTGCAGAAATTAAAATACTTAACAGTATTATTTCTGCTTATTTAAAAAAGGAATCAGATGTATTTGTAGCAGAACAGTTAGATGAGCTTAAAAAGCACTATCTTTCTAAGAATGTTTACATCAACTTTCCGACAACCAATGAATACACAGATATCCAGCAAGCTCTTGTGAATGGTACTCTTGAGTCGATATTAAGCTATAAAATAGACATCGGTAGTCAAGATATTCTGAACTTGAGTAAGTTACATTCTGCTAACAAATTTTTGAATAGAATGTATCGTCTTTATGATAAAAAGACTGGAGAAATTATCACCAAGCCAAGCTTTGAGATGATATTTAATGAAAATCTTGCTGTTAGGCAGAGGCTACTATCATCACGCACCAAGATTACAAAAGTAGATGAGTTGATGCTGCCGATTTTTGATGATTTTCTTGGACTTGAGCAAAATGGTATAGTCGTAGATATTCTTACAAAAGTTGGTGCTGATAGTTTGGTACAGTTATTGCAGGATAAACAAACTAGCAAACAAATCAGTAAAGAAGAAATGGTTACAGCTTTAACAACTGCAAATACTAAGTTAGAGCAATATGCCGAAAAAATTTACCAATACAAGATTTCTCCCTTGGTGTTTTATATTGGTTGTACTGGAGTATTGCCAGAAACAATGCAAGCAAAAGCCATGACTGCTGAAGAAGCTGCTGCTAAATATCCCTATTTGCAATTTTCTAAAAATGAGCAACAAGGTACTTTTTTTGCAGTTGGTAATAGTCTTATCAGTATCTATGCAAAAACAGAATATTACAGTAAACTTGTTTCTGTTGGTATAGAAAATTAGATTGCATAGCAATTCTAATTTTAGTGATTAGACATTAGTGGTACAAAAGCTTGTACCACTAAAAATATATATTATAAATCTAATTGATAACTCTTAAAAAGATATATAAAATCCAAAAGTATTAATTTTTTAATAGCTTTATTGCTTTGACTTTTTACTCAATACATTTACTTTTATAGGTTTATTTTGTTGAATAGGAATCTCAATTATTATCTTTGCTCCTTCTCCTAAAGATGAAATACATCGCAGTTGTCCCTGATGTTTTTCTGTAACAATTTGATAGCTAATTGACATCCCTAAACCAGTTCCTTTGCCTACTATTTTAGTCGTAAAGAAAGGATCGAATAGACGTTGTTGAATTTCTTGGGACATTCCCACTCCATTGTCAGCAATCTCAATAGCAACCCAATTTGAGTTGAGGAACTCAGTACGAATAGTGATTTGTGGATTGCAACTTGACCACTGATTATTAATATGTAACTCTTCCAAAGCATCGATCGCGTTAGTAATAATATTCATAAATACCTGGTTAAGTTGACCAGCGTAACACTCTATTAGAGGAAGTTGAGCATAGTTTTTAATAATTTGGATTTGGGAACTGTCAGGCTTAGCTTTGAGGCGGTTTTGCAGAATCATTAGCGTACTATCGATTCCCTCGTGGATATTGACTGCTTTCATTTCTGCTTCATCCAGTCGCGAGAAGTTCCGCAACGAAAGTACAATATTGCTAATACGATCGCTGCCGATTTGCATAGAATTTAGTAATTTTTGTAGGTCTCCAATCAGAAAATCTAACTCGCTCGCTTCTATTTCTGCCTGAATTACTGGTGTTGGTTGGGGATATTCTTTTTGGTAAAGTTGCAGTATTTTCAACAATTCTCGGATATATTCTTTAGCATGGGTGATATTGCCATTAATAAAGTTAATCGGATTATTAATTTCATGAGCTACACCTGCGACCAATTGTCCCAAAGAAGACATTTTTTCTGTTTGAATGAGTTGTGTTTGGGTCTTTTGTAATTGTTCAAGAGTTTCTTGAAGTTGTTGATTTTTTAGGGTTAATTCCTGCTCCCGCTGTCGCAAAGCAGCCTCGGCTTTTTTGACAGCAGTAATATCTAAACCCATTTCCACAACCATCGGCTCACCATTCATATCCTGGAATGGATAATCATAAATCTGATATACCCGACCTGTTTTACTATCCACCCATTCCCAGAGTTGCGGAGCGTTGCTGTTAAAAACCCGAAAGGTAGGACACTCAGGACAAGGTTGTTTTAATCCGGCGATCGCCTCGTAACAACGTTTCCCTGTGGGGTCTCCAAATACCTCGCGAAAGCGTTGATTAAAAAATCCCACCCCGTAATCCTTGGGTTGGAGATAGAGAAAGGCTGGTAACTGATTGAGTAGGTTATAAAGGCTTTGGCGTTCAGTTTGTAGCGCTTCTATTCGCCGCAGTTGTTGGCTGATGTCTTTACCTACTGCATAGATGAGTCCCTTTTGAGAAGTTGATAAACTCCAACACAGCCACCGATAACTGCCGTCTTTATGAAGATAGCGACTATCCCAGTGTAACTGTTGCTGTGGTTCTGTTGGCAGCTGACTGCTTGTGATATCCTCTGGATGCACTAATTCCAACCACGGATGTCCGATCAAGTTTTCGGCTTTCCATCCCAACACTTGTTCCCATGCTGGATTCACTTGCTGGTAAAAACCATTTTGTCCGATGATACAGAATAGGTCAGATGAAAGGTAAAAAAAGTCTTCCAGATCAAACACAGTAATCTTACCACTCAAGTTCTGCCTTCAAGGTAACTAGGCATATCCACTAACTTCAATGTTAAGATTACTGAAGTCATTAAAGAATTTTAAGAAATAACCCGTTTGAAGTTGCCGAGTGATGACTGTTGAGAGCCAGTTGCTTCAAGCCAGGGAACTCGTTCAATGCACTGGCTCCTGTTAACTGTGAACAGTGGGATATTTTTTATTTAGAAGTTTTTTAGATATAGCAATCCAATTTGATTTGGGAAAAATTTAAGTATATATATGTAGGGAAGCTAGCTTTGTAACAGTGGGTTTCCCGACTTGAGCGGACTGGTGGTGCGTTACGCTTTGCTAACGCACTCGTACAAACCACAAGTTGTTGTTTGAATTTAATTGAAATTCTCCTTTAGATTTAGCTAAAATGCTGATGTTTGTGTCCCTACTGCTGACTGAATAACTAAATCAGCAATCCCACCAAGTCCCGTACCAAATTCTGGAATTATAAATAGAAGCATCATTGCAAAAAGTCCGAATTGGGTACGTTCTAATGGTTTTAGCCTGGGAAAAATTTCACTGAAGACATGAAAGCCATCAAGTGGTGGAATTGGTAAGAGATTAAACAGAAATAAGGTCAAATTAATTCGAGCCGCTAAGTAAATAAATTCGACACTAAAGAGTCCTGGAAAACTCAGATTAGAAAGAACTTTCAGCATCACAATAAATAGAATGCCCAAAGTCAAATTTGATAATGGCCCAGCTGCGGATACTAAAATATTGCCGAACTTAGGAGAGCGAAACTTAGAAGGATTGATCGGCATTTGTCCCCAAGCTATACCCATGAGACAGAGAAATATAATCGATTCCTTGCCCATATGAACTACAGGATTAAGCGTGAGATGTCCAGTTTTTTGGGGAGTATTATCTCCCTGGCTCATAGCAGCCCAGCCGTGAGCAAGTTCATGCAAAGTGATAGAAAATATGACAATTATAATGATTCTAAAAAAATAAATTGGCTCTGTGATTAATGTTTCAATAAACATATATTTTGGTTTTTGGTATGGTAGAAGCTAAAATTTATGCTTTTTAAGGACTAAGTTAAAACGTGCATCTCACTTTTGTAGATACATACCGATCTACAAACTGGGGTTGATGCTTTTCGCATTCTTTCCCAAATATTTATTTTTGTGAAATGAAATGCTCTAGATTAGTTAAGATGAGCGATCGCCAAGCCAGACACCTCTTTCAAGTCAGCTTTTTCTCAGTACAACCATTGAGTTCTCATCTATGCCAATTGCAAGGCATAGCAAAGCTGAGTCAGATAAGTTTTAGTATTATAATTTACTGTATTTTGCTAATACTCCATTTGCATATTAACAAGTTAATGAAATAAATTTTACTAAATAACTAGGTAATTAACTCCGGTATTTTTTGGTATTTCTGATAAAGAAAACTTAAAAAAGCGAATTATTTTAATTGATTATATAGCTGAGTAAAAATTTTTATAACACTTTAAAGGTGAAAAAAGTACCAGTAAATACGGATTAAGTTTAAATTTTTCGAGATAAAAACTTAATATTTTTAGCCCTTACATGGATATTTGAAGACGAGAAACTATTCCTGAGTCAATAGCTAGGTAATAAATCATCGATATTTCAGCTTTGTTGACATTTAATAACAACTGTAGTTTCACGTATATAAAAACAGAGTTACTACTGTATTTTTATTTTGTATAATATTTTTCAAAGTTAATTTTATTACCTGATGCCGCAATAGATTTACTAATAATCTTTAAGAAAATTATCCAGAAATCAACTTCAATGAGACAATCTGACCTAATCTTCTCAACCTCAAGGAAGACATGAACGATCGCACAAAGGCTCTCCAGGCTCTCGCGGCTGAACGTTGGCGGGTATCCCTGATTCTGAGTGGAGCCATGATGTTAATTTACTTTGGTTTTATCTTGTTAATCGCCTTCAATAAGCCCCTGTTGGGGTCATTAGTAGTTCCAGGTCTGAGTCTGGGAATTTTACTAGGGGCGCTGGTAATAGTCTCGGCATGGATATTAATTTTTATTTACGTTCGTTGGGCAAACAGCAGTTACGATGACCAAATCGCAAACCTGACACGTAAGTGAATTAACTACTAGCAATTTCTAGTCCAAAAATCTCAAATATTAAACCCAAATAAGCATGAATATTGTGTTTTGGTGCGATCTGCCACTAGCAGCAGCTGATATTTCCAGACTTGGCCACTTTAACCCATTGGCGATCGCTTTCTTTATTGTGTTTGTTGCAACTTCTTTAGGCATTACCTATTGGGCGGCAAAGCTTACCAAAAGTACGTCACACTTTTACACAGCTGACGGTAAAATCAGCGGTTTCCAAAATGGGGTAGCCTTGGCGGGAGACTTCATGAGTGCAGCTAGCTTTTTAGGTATCGCTGGGTTGGTGGCACTCAACGGCTTTGACGGCTTGATTTATTCTATCGGCTTCTTGGTGGGCTGGCCAATTGTGATGTTTCTGATTGCCGAACCACTACGTAACTTAGGCAAATACACCTTTGCCGATGTGGTAGCTTATCGCTTGCGACAAAAACCTGTACGCATAGCATCTGCAATTGGAACGTTGGCAGTGATTAGCTTCTATTTAATTGCCCAGATGGTAGGTGCTGGCGAGCTAATCAAACTATTGTTTGGCTTTGATTATGAATTAGCTGTGGTCATCGTCGGTTGCGTGATGATGGCTTATGTAATTTTTGGCGGGATGATTGCCACGACTTGGGTACAAATTATCAAAGCAGTTCTGTTGCTTGGCGGAACTATCTTACTATCTATCTTGGTACTGGCACGATTTGGCTTTAACCCGATCGCTCTTTTCGCCGCTGCATCCCAGAAGTATACAGGTGTATTAGCTCCAGGCAAACAGGTTTCTGACCCCTTCGATGCTATCTCTTTAGGGATGTCCTTGATGTTCGGCACCGCTGGACTACCACACATTTTGATGCGTTTTTATACAGTACCCGATGCCAAAGCAGCGCGGGTATCTGTTAGTTACGCCACAGCTATTATTGGCGCTTTTTATCTTTTGACCTTCATCTTAGGCTTTGGAGCAATGGTGCTAGTCGGTCAAGATGCCATCAAGGAAATTGGTACTGGTGGTAATATGGCTGCGCCGATGTTGGCAGAATTTCTCGGTGGTGATGCTTTCTTAGGCTTTATTGCCGCTGTTTCTTTTGCAACGATTTTGGCGGTTGTGGCTGGGTTGACACTTTCAGGTGCAGCTGCATTGTCTCACGATTTGTGGGTGAACGTGGTGCGCTCCGGTCATGCTGATGAGTCAGAACAGCTGAAGGTGGCTCGCGGTGCAACAATGCTTTTGGGGTTAGTTGCTATACTCTTGGGCATCTTGTTTAAAGGACAAAACGTAGCTTATATGGTAGGTTTAGCATTTGCGATCGCTGCTAGTGCCAACTTCCCAGCCTTACTGCTATCAATGCTTTGGCGACGCTTCACCACCAACGGTGCGGTTGCAAGTATGGTAGTAGGTACTTTTTCGTCATTAATACTAATTTATTTGTCCCCTACTATACAGGTAACAATTCTTAAGCACGCTTCTGCGCCCTTCCCGCTAAAAAATCCTGGATTAGTCACTATTCCTCTAGCATTTATTGTGGCGATTGTTGTTTCACTATTAAGTACTGAACGGCAAGCACAGGAAAAATTTGCAGAAGTTGAGGATCGCATCCACATTGGTTCTGGAATGTGATTAAGAATAGGGCATGGGGCATGGGCATTGGGAGTGCTGACTGTTGACTGAGTTATTATTCTCCTCTGTGCCCCTTTGCCCCTCTGCTCCCCACCTCCTCATCTTCCCACTACTGTCCAAGTTCTTTAATATTTTTTGTCACTTGTTGATATAAATCATTGTTACCTTGAGTTTGAAACATGTTTGCTGCTTGTTCCAAGTCCTTTAATGCTCCCTGTTTGTCTCCATTGGTAGCGCGGGCATTTCCTCGGTTATTGTAGGCGGGGGCAAAGTTAGGATTGAGGCGAATCGCTTCATTGTAATCTGCGATCGCTCCTTGGGGATCTCCATTGGCAGCGCGGGCATTTCCTCGGTTATTGTAGGCGATTGCGTATCTGGGGTTGAGGGCAATGGTTTGGTCAAAATCATCTAGCGCCCCTTTTTTGTCTCCTAATGAAGCGCGCGCATTTCCCCGGTTATTATAGGCTTCGGCATAGTTGGGATTCAG
Organism: Nostoc sp. S4; assembly: GCA_029379225.1. Taxonomy (GTDB): domain Bacteria; phylum Cyanobacteriota; class Cyanobacteriia; order Cyanobacteriales; family Nostocaceae; genus Nostoc. The sequence goes on from JAQYWR010000010.1 coordinate 21,702, forward strand.
GCGAATCGCTTCACTGTAATCTTTAACTGCTTCTCGGTTATTTCCTAGTGAGGCGCGGGCATTACCTCGATTATTGTAAGCTTCGGCATCGTTGGGATTGATCCGCAGAGCTTGATTGTAATCTGCGATCGCTTTTTCCTTATCTCCCAAATCAAAGTAGGCTAATCCCCGGCCGTTATATGCAGCGACATATTCGGAATTCTGAGCTATTGCCTTATTATAGGAAGCGATCGCCGCTTGCAAATCGCCGTTAACATGCTGATTCTTTCCCTGAACATAAAATGCTTCAGCTTTGGATCTGATAGGTGAACGACGGCTAGGTGTACTAACTCCGATTTCGGTTACCAATACATTATCATTCTTACTGCAAGAAACGCTACTAATTGCTGTCAATGTAGTAAAAATAGCTATGGTAAATACCTTATTTACCTTTGTTCGCTTTTGCCCAAATAAACGCCGTATCATAAGTTAAGATATGCCTTGAAGAAGAATCCACCAATTCACAATTCAGAAGTCAGAACAAGAAAATCTAGTAACTAATGTCTTCATTCTTTCTTGAGAACACTTGAAATAAAGTAATACCAAAATCTAGATTTTAATTCTTTAGCAGCATAATTTTTCTAACTTTTGATACAGCTTTCAATAAATTTGGTTAATTGACCGTACTAATTTTAGATTTGAGATTTTAGATTAAAAATTATTTCTCTACTCTTGCAAAAAACCAACGTACATGCGTTGATACTACTTGGTTTACAATATCAAGTCTGGTTAATCACTTATGATTACTGCATCTGAGTAAAAATCAAAAAAGCCTTTTTTTGCTTGCTTCCACAAGAACTGCGGTCTAAAGAATATGATGTCTGGCAAATTAATTGTAATATGTCATTGCGAGTGAAACAACGCAATTACAATGTTTTTGGGATTATTTCCCTACCGTCACAATCACCTTTATTTCAGCGAATATAATATGATAAATCTCTAACCAAACTTGATATTACTCACTCTCCGTTTCACTATCTTGAGTTTTAGGAGTTAGTCGCCAAGCAGTGGTTTTGTCTATATCTACAGATAATTGTTCTAGATTTTGCCCTAAATCTTTTTGGAGTTTCTGAGTTAGTGTAATCGGAAAATCTAAATTCAGACCTTGTGTTTGTGCTAAATTTACCAATTCTGTAAACGTAGTTTTGACTGTGGTACGTTCGTAACTAGTCAGTTTATAATCAGTAGTTTCAGATATATTCTGGGCTGGCATTGCTTTTTTTATACGTTCTTGTAAATGCTCAAATTCTGAATTTAATAATTTGCATTGCTGCTCAAGTTGCGAATATCTAGCACCGAGCATTTCTAAATCTTCCGTTGCCGGATCGGGGCTGGTTTTGGCTTGTAATTTTAATAAATTTGAGTGGATTTGAGCCAGATAAATACAATCTAGATAAGCATACTCTATTTGTTCTTCAGTCAGAGGACGTTTTCCCCAATCGCTTTGTTGTTCTTGTTTGTCAATATTATTAAAACTACAAAGTGCAGTAGCTAAAGTTTGGAGTTGATAATTTGGCAATGGTAAGAGATAATAAGGAATTTTCTTAGCTATTTCCAAAGTACAAGTGATATTTTTGGCTTTCTTATTACCGAGAAATTTTAGATCGTAACTTGCATTATGAAAAACTTTTTCAATGCTAGAATTTACGATGATTTCTTGAATAAATTCAGCTATAATATCGGGTTGTTCTAGGACATCTAAAAGGTAAACGCGATCGCCACTCATATCATCAGGATTATCCAATACCTGAATTAGCGACAGCTTGGGATTGCGGCTTTTATAGTCAGCCACTTCTGTATCTATCCACAGTGTTTTAGCTTGAGTATATTCAGCGACAATAGCGCGAATTTGGCGGGCAGAAGTAAGGTAGGGCATTGGCTAATCTTTCCTGATATTTTGGGCATTGTCAGCAAACTATAGTTTTTTAAAGTAACATTTTGTTGGTAATTTTGCTGGCAGAGAATTGGAAATATGCTGAAATTTTCAGTTGCAGAGGCAAGGTTATTGGAGATATCGCCAAACTTGCTCAAATCTGATAATATCAAATCACTACTATAGGGCAGCATAGTCTTATTCCAAGAAAACTAGTTGGCATCTACCTGGAATTGACAGACAGCCGCAGACTGATGCAAAGCTATACTAGTCAGCAGCCTTAAAGAAATTGAATTGGTGCTTCTCCAAACTGGTTACAAAATTTTAGTTATTTTCAATTGTCATTGGTTATTTGCTTTGGATAAACGACAAATGACAAAAGACAAATAATAAATTTTTAACATTTGCTCCTCACAATCACACACCTTAATTAATTGCTTCAAGTACTGAATTTGGAGATAAATAATGAAAAAGCTAATTCCATTTCTAGTTAGTGGTATTCTTGTAATTGGTGCTGTTGGTTGCCAAGAAGCTACTAAAAGTGGTTCGGAAACTCCCAGCACTACCAATGAAGCCCCGCAAACATCAGCTACACCAGCTTCCGAAACCAATCCAACTATCGATAAAACTGTTAATGTTCCAGCACAACCAACCACTGTTACACCACCTTCTATAGAAACTAAAGTTAAAACTGATTCCCCAAAAACCGCAGCAACAAAAACTGAAAGCAATTTAAAAACTGAAGTTAGTAAAAAGTTGAATACAGGTTTACCAGGGAATAAGTTACAAGTTGAAAACAAAGAGAGTGAAATTATCCTCAAAGGTACAGCGGCTTCTGTTGATGAACTTAAAAAAGCTGAAACTTTGGCTAAGGAAGTTCAAGGTGTGAAAACAGTGAAGGTAGAAGCAAAAGTTAATGGTGTGAAAAAACCGTAGGAAAATAGCTGAACTTCTAGTTAAGTAGCTCAACTTAAAAAAAGGTAAGATGTAGTTACTGCAAAGGGTACGACATCCCGGTAGACTATATTAAAAGGGTGTGTTGCGCTGGGCGACAACGCACCCTACTATCGGAAGTTGTAGATGTTCATCAACACCACTCGCCGAATCGCCGAAACCCTATATTTTGGAATTTTACAGTATAATTTGATACTTAAAAGCTCCTTTGATAAAAAATAATCAGCATTTATCAGCAATATTTTTAAGAACTTCATCTAAAATTTGGGATTTTGGATTTTCTTCCCCTGCCCCTGTGGGTTCTTTGCTACCTCTATGGTTTAATAATCCTGAATTATGCTCTTACCCTCTTGCGGATCTTGAATTAGTTGATACACTTGTTCTTCAATAGCCATTAGCCCAGTTAACCAGCGCCTATGGTGCATATCAAGCGCGTGGAACTTACCAACTTCAAATCCTTCGGCGGTACTACCCAAGTCCCTCTGCTGCCGGGGTTTACTGTCATATCTGGGCCAAACGGTTCGGGTAAATCAAATATTCTCGATGCGCTGCTGTTTTGTTTGGGACTCGCTAGTTCTAAGGGAATGCGAGCCGATCGCTTGCCGGATTTGGTAAATAATACTCAAACGGCGAAGGGGCGGGCTGCGATTGAAGCTAGCGTTACGGTGACGTTTGATTTGTCGGATGAAGTTTCACGCAGAGGCGCAGAGGCGCAGAGAGGAGAAGAGGAGGAAGAGGAGGAAGTTGGGGAAGTTGGGGAAGAGATTCTAAAATCTAAAGTTCAAAATCCAAAATTGGCAGAGTGGAGTGTCACTCGGAAGTTGCGAGTGACTCACCAGGGAACTTATACGTCGAATTACTATATCAATGGTGTCAGTTGTACGCTGACGGAGTTGCATGAAGAATTAAATAATCTGCGGATTTATCCTGAAGGATACAATGTGGTGTTGCAGGGGGATGTCACCAGTATTATCTCGATGAATGGGCGGGAGCGGCGGGAAATTATTGATGAGCTAGCTGGGGTGGCGGCGTTCGATCGCAAGATTAATCAAGCCAAAGGCACTTTAGATGAGGTGAAGGAAAAGGAAGACGGCTGTCGGATTATTGAGACGGAATTAACTGCACAACGCGATCGCCTTTCTCAAGATCGTGCTAAAGCTGAGAAGTATCAAAAACTTCGGGCAGAATTTCTCTCCAAGCAATCTTGGGAAGCTGTTTTATCTTGGCGTTCGCTGCAAGCACAGCAAGAAAAGCTGGTTAGTGAAATTCAAAGTGGCGATTGCAATTTTAGGGAACTGAATACGCAACTCACAACTTTGAATTCTGAAATCGTTCAAAAAACTGCCGAATTGGAAGAACTCAATGCCCATGTCAAGGCTTTGGGAGAAGAGGAACTTTTGGCAGTACAATCTACCCTGGCTACCCAAGAGGCAGAACGCAAACAATTGTTGCGTCAGCAAACAGAATTACAAACAACTTCTCAAGAAACTGCCAAGCGTCTGGCTCAAACTCAGCAGGAGATTGAACAACACCGCCATACTCTCCAAGAAATTGCCGAAACGCAGCTTGGGGAAGGGCAATCGATTCTCGATTGTCAGCAGCAAAGGAATGAGGCGCAACAAACTTTAGAAACTTCTCGCGAAGCCGCCGCAGAAATCGCCTCGGCTTCGGAGGCGTGGGTGCAGCAACAAACGGCGTTTAATCGTCAAATTGAAACTTTGCTGCAAACTCTCGAACCCCAACGCACGGAACAAGCACAACTGAGGGAACGAAATCATCAGTTACAGCAACTTATTCAGGAACAAACTCAACTGATTGCCCGCGATGAACCGGAATTAGCCGCAAAACAAGCTGAATGTAGTCGAGTTGAAACGGAATTTAATGCTTCTAGCGAACCTATCCAGAATTTAGCTCAAAATCTCTCAGCTACAGAACAAGAATTACAAATTCAGCAGGAAACTCAAAAGCGGTTGCTTGCCGAACAACGAGAAAAACAACGCTCCTTAGATAAATTAGAAGCGCAGACGCAGGCGCAGCAAGAAGTCCAAGGCACTCAAGCGAGTAAGGTGATTTTGCAATCAGGAATGCCTGGTGTTTGCGGTTTGGTTGTGCAGCTGGGACGAGTAGAACCGCGCTATCAGCTAGCCTTGGAAATTGCTGCTGGCGGACGTTTGGGACAGATTGTGGTAGAAGATGACGGAATTGCCGCAGCTGGTATTGAATTGCTCAAACAAAAACGGGCTGGGAGGGCAACTTTTTTACCGCTGAACAGAATTTCTGCTGCTAAATTTACTCAAGATGCAACGCTGCGTTTGGCTAGCGGTTTCATCAACTATGCTGTGAATTTAGTCGATTGCGATCGCCGTTACAAAGATGTATTCAGCTATGTTTTTAGTAATACGGTAGTGTTTGCAACTCTGGAGGCGGCGCGGAAAAATTTAGGACTGTATCGTATTGTCACCTTAGACGGGGAACTATTGGAAACCAGCGGTGCAATGACTGGTGGTAGTAATACTCAACGTTCGGCGTTGCGGTTTGGTACTGGTGAAGCGGCGGAATCTGATGAAGCCATTGGTTTAAGAAATCGCTTGGTGGATATTGAGCGAATTTTAGAGCGTTGCACTGAAGCGATCGCTACTTTGTCAACTAAAACCAAACAATTAACCCAAGAATTAACAGAAACCCGACAGGCGCGACGGGAACAACAGTTACAACTGGAACAGTTGCACAAAGATATTAAAAGTTTAACAGCGCAGTTAGAAGGGACGCGGTCGCAATTAGTCCAAAATACCGAAAAACTAGCCGTTGCTCAATCTCGCCTGGAGGTTTTGGAGCAAGAATTACCAGGACAAGAAACTCAACTGCAACAATTACGACATGCCTTAGCAGAGTTAGAAGCTTCCCAAACCCCTAGTGAATGGCAACAAATCCAAGCAACCATTAAAATTCAAGAGCAACAATTGCAACAGTGCGAAGTAGCCTTTAGAGAAGCCGAACAAAGATTAAAAAATTTAGAAAATCAGCAACAGCGCTTGCAAGAAAAAATCCAAGAAGCAGAAACCCGAATCACCGAATACCAAACCCAACAAACCTCTTGTACAGAGGCAATTCATCGCGTCTCCACCCAAATCACAACGATAAACGAGCAAATCGCCCAAACCCGTTTATCGTTGAGTGAAATGGAGCAGAAATTGGGACAACAGAAGCAAAAACGCGATACCACAGAACAGGAAGTGCGATCGCAACTTTTGCGCCAACAACAATTAGAATGGGAAATCCAAAAACTCCAAGAAACCCAACAAAAGCGGCGGGAAGAACTAGTTGCACTGCAAAGTCAGTTGCGCGAGGGAGCAGCAGAATTACCCGATCCGCTGCCGGAAGTTCCAGATAAGGTAGACTTGGAAGAATTGCAGAAAGAATTGCGATCGCTCACTAAACGCTTGCAAGCAATGGAACCTGTGAATATGCTGGCGTTGGAAGAATACGAACGTACCCAAAACCGCCTCCAGGAACTAACGCAAAAACTAGAAACCTTAGAAGCCGAACGCACGGAATTACTTTTACGAATTGAAAACTTTACCACATTGCGGCAACTTGCTTTTAAAGAAGCTTTCGATGCTGTCAATGAAAACTTTCAATCAATTTTCGCCATTCTTTCCGACGGTGACGGCTACCTACAACTAGAAAATCCCGAAGATCCATTTAGTAGCGGCTTGAATCTAGTTGCCCATCCCAAAGGTAAACCAGTACAGCGCCTAGCTTCCATGTCTGGGGGAGAAAAATCACTTACAGCCTTGAGCTTTATCTTTGCCCTGCAACGTTACCGCCCATCGCCATTTTACGCCTTTGACGAAGTAGATATGTTTTTGGATGGGGCAAATGTCGAGCGATTAGCTAGAATGATCGAGCAACAGTCACAACAAGCACAATTTATAGTTGTGAGTTTGCGTCGTCCGATGATAGAATCAGCCGAACGCACAATTGGCGTTACTCAAGCACGAGGAGCTTATACTCAAGTTTTGGGGATTAAATTACAATCATCCAATACATCTGCTTGAGTTTTTGTTAATAATAGTGTATAGATAAACCGGATTCGAGATCAGGACTCGGTATAGAATGACCTCTGAACAGATAATTAGGCGTTCCGACATATTAAATACCCAGGTAATTACCCGCGACAACGGCAAGCGGTTAGGCATAGTCAGTCAAGTCTGGGTAGATATCGATCAACGAGAGGTTGTGGCTCTTGGTTTGCGAGACAGCCTGATCTCTATTTCGGGCATACCGCGCTATATGTACCTCAACAATATCAACCAGATTGGTGATGTCATCCTGGTTGATAACGAAGATGTAATAGAAGATATCGATGTTGAAGCTCTCAGTAACTTAATCAACTGGGAAGTAATTACAGAAACAGGTGAAGTATTAGGCAAAGTCCGGGGCTTCAAGTTCAACGGCGAAACAGGTAAACTTGATTCCATAGTCATTGCCTCTTTAGGATTGCCTCAAATTCCCGACCAATTTGTGAGTACTTACGAGTTCTCAGTTGAGGAAATTGTCAGCACAGGCCCCAATCGATTGATTGTGTTTGAGGGAGCCGAAGAACGTGTAAACCAGTTGACAGTCGGTTTACTAGAGCGTTTGGGTATCGGCAAAGCACCCTGGGAGCGAGATGCAGAAGAAGAATACGGCGGCTATAGTCCACCACGTACAATTGCACCACCCAATCAACTGCCAAGTGGAGTGCCATTGCAGCCACCTAAGCCGAGAGTCCGCGCGCCTCAACCCGTAGCGCGGGAAGAAGAGGAATGGACAGAAGACTATGTCGAAGAAGTAAGACCACAGCGCCAAGTGATGAAGGCGCAGCAGTATGAGTCTATTCAATACGAAGAAGACGAGGAAGAAGATAACTGGAGTGAAGCAACTGGTAGCGACAGGTATAAACAAGCGCAACCTCTAAAATCTGAACCCCAGCCTTATAGCAAGCCATACGTTGACGATTACGATGATTATGACGATTTAGAGAGTGATGCTTGGGAAGATGCGCCAAAACCAGTGAATATTCCCAAGAAAGTTAAAGAAAGACAGCCAGAATACGAAGAAGAAGGTGGATATTAACTAATCATGTAATTCGTAATTATCCGCTTAAATTACGAATTATTTCTTAATAAGTTCAGCCCTTTCCTTGCTTGCAAGGATGGGGCTAATTTATGAGCATAAGTGGAGATGGAAGGGTGACGTGTGAGAAAGTCGAGAATGCGCTATCGGCTCAGGGGTAGATATTCATAAAAGAACACCAGGAAACTCATATTGTTATGATTGTTGAGTAATTGATAGTGCGTATTTAGGGATTAATTGCAGAATTAGCCATTTTCACCAAAGAAGTGCGATCGCCTGCTTTCAATCCCACAGTATATTGCACACCCTGTTGTCGCCAAGTCAAGGTAGCATCTGAACAATTAGCACCACAACTAAAATCTACAAAGTAGCCAGTAATGCTCTTAGCTAAAGACACAGGTTTACCAGTCAGGCGCGGTGTTTTGCGGGTTACCGCTTCAGCAGAAAGCACACCCAAACGGCAAGCAGTTCCACCATTGCAGTCGGGACTGAAACCAAGTAAAATATCGTACTTTTTTGGGCTAGCAGTTTCTATAATTGCGTAAATTGGGTTTTCTCCATCCGACTCAGGAATAAACTTCGGTAATAAAATCTTGATTTGAGTTTTTTGCTTTAATTTAGGCAAAATTGACTTAAAAACTCGATGCGACTGGATTCTACCCTGTCCTTGTGCTATCAGTTGGGACTGATTGTTGAGAGTAGCTACTGCTGACTTTTGAAAGCTGCTAACGCCGACTAATAAAAATACAGCATATACAGCAGCAATCTTTCTCAAGCTGAAAATCATCATTACAATCCTATTTCATCTCAAACACTTATTTGTAATACCCATTTTCAGTATCAAATTACGCATTTATTTGATAAAAAAATGCGAAAACTGGGAATAATAAACATCCAAAATTAAGTAGATAAACATAATTAAATGTAAAATTTAAATCTGTGAACTCATCGACTTTTATCTTCTGACTTAAAAGTGCTGTTAGCTTTCTTGGGAGCATTTAGCCTGTGTTAAGCAAAAATACTAGTCTCCAATCCTAATGAATTGAGATGAATTGAGAGTTAAAAATCTGATAAATTTTTGATTGTAGAGATAAAAATAGATAAAAGGTCACTTGACCTCTAACTATTAATCGGATAGCCTTAGCGTTCAGAAACATTTTATTGGGAAACCGATGAACAGAAAATTAATCCTGAATTTGCTTTCCACTTCCACAATTTTTACTTCGCTGATCTCCACCCTGGGAATATTTCATCCTGCCCATGCTAGTATTAGTCAGCGATTAATGCATACACAAGACGGTCGTACCTGTATCACTAACCCACATGGTGGAACCGATTTTATATGCATTCGAGATTCAGAAAGAAAGCAACCCTATACCTCTAAACAACGTACCACAACCATTGTCACTTCAATATCAGATCAGAATATTGCCATGTTGAACTTTACTGATGAGGAAAGTGATGCAGCAATTAAATTATTTGGTTGTGACTGTCCATATTGCATAAATTCTTTACGTCAGTTACGTGGTACTGGAAACTTAGTGTATTAAGCTTCAAAAGCGTGGATGGCGATCGCACTAACTCCTAATAGACTATTAACAACATCTTGATAATTTCATAGATGTGACTATATCTAATACCAATTTGGGATTTGAGTTTTGAGATTTTGGATTAAAAGTCTTAATTACAAAGCTATTCCAGGAATTTCAAACACTACTACTTATCCTAATTTGGTGTAAAATATACAAACCAAAAAAGCATTTTTTATTACATGCCAGAGAGAAGAAGACGCGGGGACGCAAAGATAGAGACAGTACGGTATTAGATATGTTCTTGTGTCCTTTTATCCTCGTGTCTCCACGTCTCTACCTCCTCTTCATTCAACCACTTCATTGACAGGGAATCTATCAATCAGCTGCATTGCCCGATAAGCATTACGTTGGAAGGAGTCTGGCAAATGGGGAACATGGGGTATCTGCGATAATAAATCCAATGTCCGGCGTAAAATTCTCACCACGTCACCTTCATCCAAGCTGGTGTTTTGGCACAGTTCTGTCCACTCGATACCCAACGCCCATTGTTCCACTAAGGCAATTAACTCAAACTCCAGCCAGATAGGTAATGCTACGTTATACCGCCGTTGTAGTTGGAACATCTGGCGGCGAATTCCCCGCAATTTTGCTAAAGCTTCTGTGACTTCATTACTGAGGTCAAAGTTAACCTTACTATCTGGACGCGGAGTTTCTGTTACCAAGGCGGCTGCTGCTGCTGCTAAATGGTGCGGATCTAAGTTGTCCAACTCACCACTAGCGAATACTAAACCCAGCCACAATTCATTTTCACCGCGAATGGCAGCAGCGATTTGTCCTAATTGTGTGGGTACTAAGTTATCCAATGCACCAAAGTGTTGCAGAATTGCAATTAAATTGAGAAACTCTTCCCAATGACGTTGTGACTGTTGCTCTACTACCCCTTGCAACTCTTCGAGTTCGGCTTCTAGTTCCACATAGCGGGCGCGGCGTTTGAAAATGGTTCCTACATTACCTGATTGATGTACCGGATGAGCTTCTACTTGCTCTTGAATAGCAGTAACACGACTGAGTTGTTCGGCTACTTCTGGTGCCAAATACAAAGACTCTACCGGATTAGGAATTCGGGTGGCGATCGCAAATGTTTCTTGAGTACCAAGTTGTGACTGTCCCGGTTTCAAGAGCATTTCTGCTGGTGGTAGCACTTCAGGTGGCACTTCAACTCGCGGCAGTTCCGCATACAAATCGACTACATCCGTTGTGCTTGCCACATACCAACGGTTATCGTACCCCAAGCATACCAAGTAAGGAGCTTCACCAGAATCAGGCGTTTTTCCGACTAACACTGCGGTTACAGGTGAAGACACTGGGATATTTTTGCCTTTGAGACTCAATAGAGTTCCTGAGACTGCAAAGCCTAACATCATCGCCAATTGTTCTTGTCTATCTGAGTGCGCTTGTTCTTGCAGGGTTTTCAATATTTGGCGTTCCACTTTCAAGCGTTGCCGCAATTTCTCATAAATAGCCAGTTCATTTTCATCAACAGCGGCGATTTGCTCGTGTAATTGGGCTAATTGTGCTTGTAATTCCGCAATCTCATCGTATTCTGGCCTTAAGTGCAAGGTGGCCATGTACTGCCCAAAACTGCGTTCTATCAGTTCCCTGGCTTGCTCTATGGTATGGGTTTGCAGCAAGTTGAGTACCATGCCGTAACTGGGCGTAAACTGGCTGACTAGGGGATCTGGCTTAGATGTTGCTAAATACGCAGCTTCTTTGGCTCCTTCAAAAGGAGTTTGCACTGTCACCACATGACCTTGTTTATCCATTCCCCGGCGACCTGCGCGTCCCGCCATTTGCAGAAATTCGGAAGCGTTCAGCAGGCGGTGTCCGGTGTCAGTACGCTTGGAAAGGGTAGAAATTACTGTTGTCCGGGCGGGCATATTAATTCCCGCTGCCAGTGTTTCGGTAGCGAATACAACTTTAATCAGCCCTTGCTGAAATAGTTCTTCTACCAGTGCTTTCCATGCAGGCAAAATCCCAGCGTGGTGGGCAGCAATTCCCCGGTACAAAGGAGCAATTTGTCCAGAACGCCCTGCTTCCGGATTACGGTTTAAAAACTCATCAATTTGTTCCCGTAAAATTTGGGACTCTTCATTATTTACTAGCCATAAATCACCCACTTCTGCTACTGCTTTATCGCATCCCCGGCGGCTAAAGATAAAGTAAATGGCTGGCAACATATCCCGTTGCTGCAAGTGGCTCAAGGTATAAATTATGCCGGGAGCTTCTGGTCTACCAGCTTTCCCCCGATCGCCTTGTCTTCTTTTACCCCGATTTGCCAAACGGGGGTTGATTTTTGTTTTGCTATCATTCAGCAGAGGAAATAATCCTTTGGGATTGCAAAAGTGGAATTCCAAAGGTACTGGGCGAAAATCGGAGTAAATCAGGTCTGTTGGCCCGTGAACGCGATTGAGCCAGTCGGTGAGTTGATCGCTATTGGCAACCGTGGCTGAAAGCGCTGCTAGTTGAATTTCACGGGGACAGTAAATGATTGATTCTTCCCAAACTGTACCGCGTTGGCGATCGTTCATGTAGTGGCACTCATCTAGCACCACTGCCTCAACGTCTACTAATGAGATGCCAACTTGCCCAATGGGCGTACCATAAAGCATATTTCGGAAAATTTCTGTGGTCATCACCAAAATTGGTGCATCCCTGTTAATAGAAGCATCTCCAGTTAACAGTCCCACCAGATCGAATCCGAATTTTTCTCGAAAGTCACGTAATTTTTGATTCGACAGCGCCTTCAGGGGAGTAGTGTAAAACACACGTTTTCCTCGCGACAGGGCGCGATAAATGGCATATTCCCCTACTAACGTTTTGCCCGAACCTGTAGGCGCACATACTACTACGGAACGTCCAGCATTAAGGGATGCGATCGCATCTTTCTGGAACAGATCCAGTTCAAAGGGAAATATCGACCTGAGGTCAAGTTCAGGAGACGGCGCGGGATAATTCACTCAATCACATTTGCAACCAGATTGTCTACTATAGTAACGAGTCTTTTGTCAACTTCGTTATTAGTCATTTGTCATCAATCATTAGTTTTTCACAAAGAACAAATGACTAATGACAAAGGACTCTTATTTATTTTCCCAGTTCTTGCGATCGCTCTGTAGCAGCTTTGACTGCTTCAATTAAAGCTGAGCGAAATCCTGCTTGTTCTAGTTTGGCAATCCCGGCGATTGTTGTACCACCAGGACTAGTAACGCGGTCTTTGAGTTCTGCTGGATGTATTTTGGTTTCCTGCAACAGTTTTGCTGTTCCTAATACAGTTTGCAAAGCTAGTTGATTGGCAATGACTCTGGGTAAACCTGCGGCTACTCCACCGTCAGCAAGTGCTTCTATCAAGAGTGCCACGTAAGCTGGACCGCTACCAGATAGCCCTGTAACTGCATCCATCAACACTTCTGGAACTTCTACGACTTCCCCTACCGCTTCAAAAACTTGATGTGCTATTTGGTAATGTTTATAGTTGGTGTATGCACCCGAACAAATTGCGGTAACTCCTGCTCCCACTGTTGCTGGCGTGTTGGGCATTGCTCTGATTACTGGCAATTGCACAAATGCAGCTTCTAACTGACTTAAAGGTACACCCGCCAAGATGGAAATAATCAACGGTGAGTGTTCTGGATTCCGAATCTCAACATGTGCTAATTCTTGAGCGATCGTACTCAAAACTTGAGGTTTTACTGCCAAAAAGACAACTTCTTTTGCTTGGGTAAAAACCTCGCTACTATCCGTGGTTACAGCAACATTATAGTGCTGTTTTAAAAAATCCTGGCGTGAGGGTAGCGGCTCGCTAACTATGACTTCTGAGGATTGATAAATTCCAAGGGCGATAAGGCGGGATAACAGCGATTCTCCCATTACCCCACCACCAATTAAGCCAAATTTAATAGTCATTAGTCATTTGTCATTGGTCATTAATCATTGTTTATTGTTAACTAACAAATGACAAAGGACAAAGGACAAAAGACTAATTTAATTTTATTGTGCCATCCGGTTAGGTTCATTGCCCCAATTTTGACTTGAAGATGAAGAACTTGCGGGACGAGAAGGACGGACTGGTGGTTGCGGTACTTCATGCAGAACCCCACCTTGGGTGCTAACTTGTACGCAGCTGGGCGTAAACAAAAAGATGCTCTCACCGATCCGCTCTTGATGTCCATCTAGGGCATAAGTACCACCTGCGACAAAATCTACTGCTCGCTGAGCTTGATCTGGGTCCATAATTGTCAGGTTTAATACCACTGACTTGCGTTCTCGCAGCGCTTGAATTGCCTGAGGCATTTCTTCAAAGGTTCGTGGTTCGAGTACTAAAACTTCCGAAATTCCGTTAATTGCTCCTGGCATACCAATCACATTCCCCATTGGCTTTGACCCTGTTGCGATTTCTTCTCCCATTGTAGGCACTGGTTCCCGCCAACGTCGATTTTGAGTTGCTGGGGTTTCTTGTGGCACTGGTTGGGGATTTTCTTGCTGATACAAATTTTGGTAATTATTATCTGTATCTGGTTCTTCTTCATAGTACTCGTATTCCACTTGCTCATTTAGACCTACAAAGTCCCTGAGTTTGGAAAAGATGTTGTTCATTGTATACTCTCCTGGTGCGAATAGCCGGTATTGACTTGGCTTCAAATTAATTTAGCCATCTGCGATCGCTACATGGGTGGATACTTCAGCAAATATATTGCTATTTGTAGCCTGTACTACGGGCTTTGGCAATAGACGGACACTTTTAGCAAGGTCTATGCATCGCCTAAACACAATAATGAGTCAAGATTATATCCTAAGGTTTGTCCGAAGGAAAGTTCTTTGTTACCCGAATTTTACTTGGCGATTGCTCTTGTCAATACTATATCCTTTGTTTCTAATTGCACCAGTCTGTTACAAAATTGTTGTCATCAAATCCTGATCTTTAATTAATACTTAACCATTAAGTTGATAAGCAGTATGCTAAAGGCGATCGCCAAACAGGATGGTTCCTAATCGTACCATCGTTGTGCCTGCTTGCACTGCCAGTTCGTAGTCTCCTGACATACCCATAGATAGGTGCTGCATTTTTATCTGCGACCAGTTTTGCTCTTGGATTTCTTTTGCCAGTTGACGACATCGACTAAACACACTCAGAATTTCCGCCTCATCCAATCCTGAAGGCGGAATTGTCATCAAACCTTGAATTTGTAAAGTTTTACATCGATTCAGGGCGGGTAAATCAGCCAAAAGTTCTGGCACACTCCAACCCGACTTGTTGGGATCTGGGAGAATTTTTACTTGCAAGCAAACTTGAGGACTCACTCCCAGCTGTTGCGCCAATTGTTCTAAGCGTACTGCCAACTTTAAATTATCCACGGAGTGAATCCACTGAAATTGTTCAATGGCTTTTTTGGCTTTATTGCTCTGCAAATGTCCAATAAAGTGCCAAGTAATATCCGATAAGTCTTGCAACTGAGCTTGCTTAATGCTGGCTTCTTGGATACGACTCTCCCCAAAATCACGAATTCCTGCGGCATAGGCAGAATGAATCGCCTCAGCAGAAACTTGTTTGCTAACAGCAATCAATTTGACTGAAGTTGGCAGTGAGGAGCGAATGCTAACAATACGTTCGGAAATCGAACTGTTCATTGGAAGGTGCGTTGGAAAACACTCTGAAGCTGATCGTACTCCTGAGATTGCCCACCGCGACGCAGAGTACGCAAGCGATTTTCCAACATCATTCTAGCTTCGGTGCGTCCTATAGGCTGAAACTTAACACCTTTAATGTCATTTGCTACTAAAAAAAATAACCGCTGGGCATAAAGTGTCGTGAACAAATCCTGGTTTTCATCAACCATACAGATTTTGTAAAGTAAACCCCAAGTTGGATGATTTATGTAAGTTTCTGCGTTTTCTGGATTCATTTAATAG
The DNA here is from genome assembly GCA_029379225.1 of Nostoc sp. S4. GTDB lineage: Bacteria > Cyanobacteriota > Cyanobacteriia > Cyanobacteriales > Nostocaceae > Nostoc. The sequence continues at coordinate 37,185 of JAQYWR010000010.1, forward strand.
TCAAGGTGGGAGTATGTATATGCTTTCGCAGTTCATTCCAAACATTCAGACGATAATACCTTCCTTTCGCCCGAATATTTTCTTAAAATGGGAAACTGTGGTTTTGAAGACCTTGATCTAGTTTTTAAGAGAGCAAATTAAGCTAGTGGTAGTGAGGCGCAAGTTGTTGAAAGTTTGGCGTAGCATGGGAAACACCCGATAAACATCCCAAGGGCAACAGCCAACTTTCTAACTTCTTTCCATACTGCCACAACTGTCGCCTAATGGAGCAAAATTAGGTCATGTGAATGAGGAGTGGGGAGTGGAGACGCAAGGACACGGGGACGCAAAGACGCAAAGAGGTGGAGAATGAAAAATCCCCTATTACGTATTGCCTATTTCCCATTCCCTTAGGAAATTCATTTCTAAAAAATATCTTACTGTTCACACTCAACAGTTAACAGGAGCCAGTGTGTTAGACGGGTTCCTCGGCTTGTTCGCGTAGCGTCTCCGATAGGAGAAGCAACTGGCTCTTATCAGTCATCAATCACCAACTTCAAACGAGATAATCTATTTCTCAGAATTCCCCAATTGATTATTCAACATTTTCAGCGCTGCCAGCTGTGCCTGAGCTTTGTGCAGAGATTCATACCATTCTCTCTCAGGATTGCTGTCTGCAACAATTCCTGCGCCAACTTGTCCCCAGACAATGTTGAGTCGAGGATGGGGGAGGAATGGGGTGGTAGGGTGGTGGGGAGATAAAGTGAAATTCTCTCCCCATCTCCCCATCACCCCATCTCCTCTACCTTCCTTTGCAGGGGCTAGTAACAGGGTACGGATTAAGATATTTAAGTCTAAATTACCGCGCCAATCTAAATAGCCGCAGGAACCATAGAATAAGCTGCGTCGCACGGGTTCTAATTCTTCAATAATTTCCATGCAACGGATTTTGGGACAACCTGTAATTGTGCCGCCTGGGAAGGTGGCGCGAATCAAATCAATGGTGGTGTGTTCGGCTTCGCCGTGCTGTAGGCATTTGCCTTTCAAAGTACCTTTGATGTTGCTGACAAGATGCATCACATGGCTATATCGCTCAATTGTCAACAATTCGTCTACAACAACACTTCCCCATTCACAAACTCTCCCTAAATCATTGCGTTCCAAATCCACGAGCATAATGTGTTCTGCACGTTCTTTGGTGTTGCTGAGTAAATCTTGTGCCAGTTGCCTATCTTGTTCTGGGTTTGCACCACGCGATCGCGTTCCGGCGATTGGTCTAGTTTGCGCTTGTCGATTTTGCAACAATACCAATCGTTCCGGCGAACAACTCATCACTTCCCCCCAAGGTGTTTGCCAATAGCTGGCAAAAGGAGAAGGATTGATTTTTTGCAAGGTTTGGTAAATTTCCCAACCAGAAGCCGCTGTAGACGCTTGAAATCGCAATGACAGATTTGCTTGAAAAATGTCTCCAGCTTGAATATATTTTTTCACCTGGTTGACAGTTGTTTCATAATCTGCCTGTGATGTCAAAAAGACAGGAGTAGATGAGCCAGATGAGGAAGAGAATTCAACGTTGTTGTCGTTGTCTCCTTGCCTGTTATCCAATTTTTCTTGTAACTTATTCAGTCCACTGCGATCGCTGGTGGCTAACCAAAGAATTTGTTCGGCATGATCTAAAACAGCAAAACAATCTGGTTCGTACCAAAAAGCTACGGGAAATGGCAGGGGATCGATTTTAGTAGTGGGTAGCTGTTCAATTTCCCATGCGACATCGTAGCCCAGCCAACCAAGCCAACCACCGCTAAAAGGAAGGTGAAGTGGGGCATTGGGCATTGGAAGTGTGGGAGGGGTGGGAGGATGGGGAAGAAATCTTTCCCCCCTCTCTCCCCAGACTCCCCACACTCCCTCATCTCCCTTATCTTTCTCATCTCCCTTATCTGCCTCATTCCTTTGCTGCAACAACTGTTCTAAGAAGGGAAAAACCTGCCCTAGCCTTGGTGTCCACATCTGTGGGACGCCATCTACTAAGCGAGGAGCGCCTGCACAGATAGAATATCGACTGAGCTGGGGATGTTCGATTGGTGTTGGATAGGGACTTTCCAGTAGGGTAGCAATTCCCGTTGTGGTGGTGGGGCGAAACAAGGCAGTAAAAACTTCCGAACCCGTGCGCTTTTTTAAGGGTAGCGATCGCCAATACCAAGCCTTCATCATACTGTTTAGAAACTTTCCATTTTCAAGGATGGCAAATTAGACTTTAGTTCCTACAGCTAGTCGTATTCCCCAGAATAAGACTAAAGTCGCAATAGCAAACCAGTCAAGGGCTTTTAATTGTAAATCGTGCCACTGCACTCGATGTTCGTTGGGACTGGTAAAACCCCTTACAACCATTGCATTCGCCATTTGTTCGGCTCGTAAGAGCAGATTGTCTAACAATCTCTCTGCAACTGTCATCCAAAGCTTAAATGCTCCTTTTAATCCCAGCTTTTTCCAATTAATCGCCCTTGTCATTACAGAGCGAAATAAGTTTTGTACTTCTTCTAAAACCAGGGGAATAAAGCGCAAAGATAAAGTTAAAGTTAAAGTAATTTCTGTAACAGGCAGCTTCAAACGCCGCAAGGGTTGCATTAAGCTTTCTATGCCAGATGTAATTTCTTCTGGTGCGGTTGTCAGTAGATACAGGTTAGTGCTGTAAATCACGGTAAATATAATTGCACTCAGGCTTACCGCCAAGTCTAAGGAGTGGCGAGTTATTCTGACTGCGCCTTTTTGAAATAGCACGTAGCTGTATTTTTGATGACTGCTTGTTTGTTGAATAGGATTATTCGAGTTTGCTGGCTGGGTTAATATTTGTTCGTTTGCTGGCAGGCGTGGCTGATAATCTATACCCATTGCATCAGGACTGATGGCTGCGATCGCTAGGACAAAAAATGATAGCATCAATAACCACCCCATTTGCTGCCGCCATACTCGTTGGGGAATCCTTGCCAATAAGGTCACAACAATTAATACTACCACCAGCAACACCCGCCAATAGTTGTTGGCTAATATATAGCTGGTTAAAAAACTCATTAACCAAGCAAACTTGACTCGCGGATCGATTTTATGCAACCAAGTTTGGGGTTGTTCTAAATAAAGTCCAAGTGGCAGCGTTCGCAGTAAATCCATGTTTTGTCATTAGTCATTGGTCATTGGTCATTGGTCATTGGTCATTAGTTAAAACTCATCATTTAAGCAAGGACAAAGGACAAAGGACAAATGACAAATAACAAATGACTAATGACAAGTGACAATTATTACACGCGTGTTGCTCGATTGACATTACCACTTTCAACGTCACGAACTTTTTTGCTCCGCCAGAGTAAACGAATAGGGCTACCTTTAAATCCTAGCTGTTGCCGAAATTGTCGCTCTATGTAGCGTCGGTAGTTGTCGTTAAAGCGTTTGGCATCATTGACAAATAAGGCAATGGTGGGTGGTTGGGTACTTACTTGTGTACCATAATAAATTTTGCCTTGACGCCCACCACGCGATGCTGGGGGTGAATGCCAGCTCAGTGCGTCTGTTAAAACTTCATTAATCACTGATGTGCTAACACGGCGTTTGTGTGACTCAGCCGCTATTTTGACGAAATCTAAAATCTTTTCTACCCGTTGCCCTTTTAAAGCACTTACAAATATTGTTTCTGCCCATTCAGTAAAATGTAACCGCGCTTGTAAACTTTTTTCGTAGTCGTAGATTGTATAAGAATCTTTTTCCACTGCATCCCACTTATTAACTACGATGATGCAAGCTCGACCTTCTTCGATAATCCGTCCAGCTAATTTTTGGTCTTGCTCTGTAACTCCATCTAAAGCATCTAATACTAATAAAACCACATCAGCGCGGCGAATTGCTTTGAAAGCCCGGTTAATACTAAAAAATTCTGTGCCGTATTCTATTTGTTTCTTTTTGCGAATGCCAGCAGTGTCAATTAAGCGATAGGTTTGTCCGTCCCGCTCAACTACGGTATCAATTGCATCGCGGGTTGTACCAGAAATTGGGCTTACAATTGCCCTTTCTTTTCCAACAAAAGCATTGAGTAAACTAGATTTACCCACATTTGGGCGTCCCACTATTGCTACTTTGATTTCGTTATTTTCTGGGATTTCCCCAATGGGGGGGATGTGATTAATTAACTCATCAAGTAAATCTCCTGTACCACTGCCATGAATGGCAGAGACGGGGTACGGTTCGCTTAATCCCAATTCCCAAAATTCCGCAGCTTGGATTAAACCTTGTTCTGGGGACTCACATTTATTTACAGCTAGTAAGACTGGTACAGATTGTTGGCGCAACCATTCAGCAATTTCTCGATCTGCCGAGGTGGGGCCTATTTGACCATCGACTACAAAAATAGCGGCACTCGCTTCTGTAAGCGCTGTCAATGCCTGTTGGCGAATCAGTGGCAAAAATTCAGTATCATCATTAAAAACTAAACCACCAGTGTCTACCACCAAAAAGTCGCGATCGTTCCAATAAGCTCGGATATAAGTGCGATCGCGTGTCACTCCCGGTTCATCATGGACAATCGCCGTTTGTTCCCCGGCGAGACGATTAACTAGGGTGGATTTGCCCACATTTGGGCGTCCGATAATAGCAACAATTGGCAGTCCCATAAAACCAGGGTAAGTGAGAGACGTAGTATATCACATACTTACATTTTACGTTATGGGGGGATGAGGAGATGAGGAAGATGTGGGAGTGTGGGGAGTGTGGGGAGAGAGGGGGGAAAGATTTCTTCCCCATCCTCCCACACCTCCCACCCCTCCCACACTTCCTGTTCGCCCAATGCCCTATTTCAAGCTAGTTAAAAATGAAAAAAGGTAGGTGACCCTACCTCGAACCCAAAAAAAGCATTTTGTAACCAAATACCAAATTAAATATCACACAGGTTTTTGACGAATCTATTGCAAAACTATGACAAAGGTATGACAGTTAATTTTCAGTGGATTTGGCAATCGATCCAAGTTGCAATCCAGGCGGATAGCTACCTTCTTGTTTAATACGTTTGATTTCAGCATCCGTTATCCGCAAATTTAATTTTTGTGCTAGTGCTGACACAATATCTCCCCGGTCAATAACACCAGCGACGGCGCCAGCAGGAGAAAGTACGGTAATCCAAGGTAAGTGCTGATTTTCTAGCTTGTTAATTACCTCTGCTAAAGATGTGGATTCGGCAACATGAGGTATTTCTGTTAAGGGACGCGCGATGTTGTGTACAGTTTGGGTTTCCCATTGACTCCTTTCAATTAAACGTAAATCGTCCATAGAAACCAAACCCCGATAACGTCCATCAGAAGCAGCAAAATAAACTTGTAAAGGGGCAGTTTCTAGTAGATATAAATCGGCAAAGGAACGCAATGTCTGGTCAGCATCAACTACCCGATAGTCGCGGGTCATCGCATCAGCCGCTACCACCTTTAACAAGCTTTCTTGCAATGTGGTCACATTGTCATAGGTGCTGGCGTTGCGAACAGCAAACCAACCCAACAGAGCAATCCACAAACCGAGTACTAACTCTTTGGTAACGAAATCTATGATAAATCCGAAAGCGATCGCACCGTATCCCAAAATTTGCCCTGCTCTTGCAGCCCAGTGTACGGCTTGAAAACGATTACCTGTTACTTGCCATAGTGCTGCTTTTAATACTTGTCCTCCATCTAGAGGTAAACCGGGAATCATGTTAAATAGCGCCACTACCAAGTTAATTCTTGCCAAATCTCCCACCATCATAGTGACAGGATTAGTATCAGGTAAAACACTAGCTAGCAAACGCAGCAGGAAAAATAGGATGATACTCACCGAAGGCCCGGCGATCGCTACTTGAAACGCTTGTGCTGGAGTTTTTGATTCTTCTTCGATCGCAGCGATACCGCCAAACAAAAACAAGGTAATAGAGTTAACTTTAATTCCTTGCGATCGGGCTACCAAGCTGTGACCCAACTCATGTAACAGCACCGAAGCAAATAGCAGCAGTGCCATAACTATTCCTGCACTCCAAGCTATAGCATTCCCCCATTCTTGGTAAGCTACGCCAAAATTCAGAGTTGCCAATCCTAAAATCACAAACCACAATGGGTCTAAAAACAGGGGAATTCCAAATAAAGACCCAATTTTCCAATTTGTTTGCATTATATTGTCCTAAAACTAGATATTTTTAATAGCTTCAACTCCGTAATATTTTGTAAAATTTCTTAGATATATTTTAAACATCCCTAAATTCATGCTCAGTTATGAAATGCTCTAATTTCTAAAATAGACAATTATGCCTGGGAGTAAAACTCTGAGGAGGGGAAAGAATTGGGGAGTGGTGAGTGGGAAGCGCCAGAGGGCTGCTAGGAAGCTTTTTATATAATTTCCTCCCCCCTCGCACTCTCCACATTCACCACACTCCACACACTCTTCACTCCCTCATCTGTTTTTTACTGGAGAAAACCAGAATCGTTAATGCAACTTAGAAACAAGGGCTTGTTTGATTCACTACCTACAGACGACCGCTGATGTTAGTCAATCCCAAAATAATGCCAACGCCGATAATATGACCTAAAGCCATTGCAGCAACGAATGTTGGAACACTGATCGGCAGAATCGGGAATTTGGGGCCAACTAAGGGTTTTTCAATCTTAGTACTTAGTAAAACAACTACTAAGCTACTAATGCTGATAACGAGCGCTGTTTTGGGAGTCCATGCGGGTGTTGGAGGAACAGATGCCGCCACTGCTAGTAAATTAGATAAAATCAACCTTTTGTCTCCTAAATGGAAAGTTAATGTAGACCTACAAGATTATAAAATTAGCAGGCGCAAAAGTTTTTTAGATAGTCTAGACTTTTCTAATAATTATTTTAAATTTGTGAAGTTTTCATGCGCGTTAAGATTTGCGGTATCACTCAACCAGAGCAATCTATAGCGATCGCCTCTCTTGGCGCAACGGCACTAGGGTTTATTTGTGTACCTACCTCCCCTCGCTACGTTACCACAAGCCAAATTCGAGCATTAGTGGCACAATTACCCGAAAATATTGACAAAATTGGTGTTTTTGCTAACACTATTCTTGGCGAAATTAAGCAGGTAGTTGTTGATTCTGGGCTAACTGGTGTCCAATTACATGGAGATGAATCACCAGAATTTTGTTACCGATTACGTCAAGCTTTGCCTAAGATTGAAATACTCAAAGCATTTAGAATTCGTAATTTTGAGCATCTTCAAACCACGATTGATTACATACAATACGTAGATACTTTACTACTTGATGCGTACCATCCACAACAGCTCGGTGGTACAGGCAAAACCTTAGATTGGACGATGTTACAACAATTTAGTCCCAATTGCCCTTGGTTTTTAGCTGGAGGATTAACAGCAGATAATATTGTCCAAGCTTTAAGTCAGGTAAATCCTAGCGGCATTGATTTATCTAGTGGGCTGGAGAACGGACCTGGAAATAAGGATTTAGATAAAGTAGCACTCTTGTTTGAGCGACTAAGGAGTAGGGAGCAGGGGGTGGGGGCATGAGGAAGATGAGGGAGAGTGAGGAGTGTGGGGAGAGAGGGGGGATGGGGGGATGGGGGAGTGTGGGGAGAGAGGGGGGCAAGATTTCCTCCCACACCTCCCACACCTCCTTTTCCTCCCACACCTGCATTTGTTCCCCATCCTCCCACACTTCCTGTTCCCCCAATGCCCCATTTGCTAAAAAAACGTTGCTTGGTGGCGAATCAAATTAAACAATTCTTCACGAGTTTTGTGTTCTTCTTGAAATACACCAACCATGGCGCTAGTGACAGTTGAAGAACCTGGTTTTTGGACTCCCCGCATCACCATGCACATATGAGTAGCTTCCATGACAACGGCAACACCTTTAGGTTCGAGGATAGTCTGAATCGCTTCAGCAATTTGGCGGGTTAATCTTTCTTGTACTTGCAGGCGGCGGGAATACATCTCGACAATTCTAGCTAGTTTACTCAGTCCCACAACTTTTTGATTGGGAATATAAGCAACGTGCGCTCTACCCATAAATGGCAACATGTGATGTTCGCACAGACTAAAGAAATTAATATCTCGCACTAGTACCATCTCGTTATGCCCTTCATCAAAAATGGCATCGTTAACGAGTTCTTCCAGGGATTGGTTGTAGCCGCTAGTTAGAAACCGCATCGCCTCAGCTACTCGTTTTGGTGTTTTGAGGAGTCCCTCACGTTCCGGGTCTTCTCCAACGCCCAATATAAGTGTCCGCACAGCATCCATCATCTGCTCCATCTGTTCCTCTTTTGGCGGGAATAGATCTGCTTGTCTCCCATTGTGCGTATTGCGATCGGGTCTTGGAGTTATGGCTTCTGCTAAGTCGGGAATTAAAGGCGATTGAGAGTAATTGGAACCGTTGGAACTAGCGGTAGTCATGATTCAGTCTTGGTTATGATTTTGTCATTGGTCATTGGTCATTGGTCATTTGTCATTTGTCATTGGTCATGACAAGTTAGAGTGTGCCTGCACTAGGCATTACGATCAATTCATCAATAACTGCCTGTTCTGGTAATAGAACTGTGTAAAGGATTGACTGAGCTACAGTTTCCGCAGTTAACATTTTGGAACGGTCTAAATTGGCATTGAGTGTCTGTGTGTCCCAAATTTCGGTATTGACTGCCCCAGGACAAATAGTTGTGACACGAATGCCGTAAGTGCGTTCTTCTTGTGCCAAGGTTTGGGAGAGGGCAATCAAACCAGCTTTGCTGACGTTGTATGCTCCCCAATAAGGAAATGGTTGCTTGCCGGCAATGGAGGCGACGTTGATAATTGTGCCTCTGCCCCGATCGCGCATTAATGGCAATATCCCCGTAATACACTGAAATACACTGGTAAGATTCAGGTTAATTACCTGCTGCCATTCACAGAGGGGAGTTTCACTCAAACTACCTGTATACGCTATGCCAGCATTGTTTACTAAAATATCTATATCACCGAAGTCAAGGGCGATCGCTTGAATCTTCTCTTTTACTTGGGAGATTTGCCCTAAATCTAAAGCGTAAGCTTTTGCTTCTACCCCTGTATGCTCTAAAGCTTCTCTTACCGCCTCTAACTTATCTAAAGAACGGCTGACTAAAGCGACATCTATTCCCGCCTTTGCAAAGGCTAAAGCCGCCGCTCTGCCAATTCCACTACTTGCCCCTGTAATCAGGGCGCGTCGTTTTTGCTTAGCACTCATGGTGTCTCTCAATTTTTTGGCAATTCCCGAACTCTATTACTACCCAATTATTCTCATCTTTGAGTTTCGATAGATTAAAGGAATTTAAAAATCATTGGATTTTCAGAGAGCAACTGCTACTTTGCTATGGAATAGTTAATATTTTATGGGTTTCACAGTATAGACTACAAATTATTACCTGAGAAATCACCCGCTACAGTCAAAGTAAATTACTTAATAATATAAAAGCCACTCAATCAAATTAAGTAGATTTGCCAAACATGCCAATGCCTATGGCTAATCAGATTGTTAAAAAATCTTTAAGCACCATAGGCAATTATAGCATTGCTATTCGGCTAATTAATCATTATCAACTGCTGCTAATAGGCAACTTCTGTAAAAACACCAATTTTGCGAAATTTTTCGTAGCGCAGTTGACGGCGTTCGGGAGCAGTTAAACGGTTAAGTTCCTCCAAATTTTCTAACAGCACTTGCTTGAGCGTAGTAGCAGCTTTCAAGGGGTCAGCATGAGCGCCACCAGTGGGTTCAGGCAATATCTGGTCAATAATTCCTAAATTTTTGAGGTCATGGGAAATAATTTTGAGAGCGACGGCGGCTTGAGGAGCTTTGGCAGCATCTTTCCACAAAATGGCGGCACAGGCTTCAGGCGTAGCGACGGTATAAACTGAGTGTTCAAACATCAATAGACGATCGCCAACACCGATACCGAGTGCGCCACCGGAACCGCCTTCACCGATAACTGTGCAGATAATTGGCACATCTAGGCAAAACATTTCCCGCAAGTTATAAGCGATCGCTTCTCCTTGACCTTGGTGTTCCGCTTCCACTCCAGACCAAGCTCCGGGCGTGTCGATAAAAGTTAAAATCGGCATCCCAAACTTATTGGCATGTTCCATTAACCGCAATGCTTTGCGATAGCCGCCAGGATAAGGCATACCAAAGTTACGGGCAATATTATCCTTGGTATCGCGGCCTTTTTGATGACCCAACATCACCACTGGTTGTCCACTCAGACGTCCAACACCACCAACTAAAGCTGGATCGTCACCGCCACAGCGATCGCCATGCAACTCCATCCATTCATCACTAATTGCTTGAATGTAATCGAGAGTACTGGGGCGACGCGGATGACGAGCGACTTGCAAACGCTGAGATGGGGATAAACTACTAAAAATTTCCTCACGCAGTTGCATAGCGCGTGTTTCTAGTTGACGAATTTGACCAGAAACATCGACGCCATTTTCTTCAGCAAGTTGCCGAATTTGATCGATTCGGGTTGCAAGTTCTGCTAGGGGCTTTTCAAAATCCAACAGTAGCGGTTTACGTTCAGTAGTTGCCATCGTAGGAGTTATGAGTTACGAAATATCTATTTTTTGCCATTAGTCATTGTTTTTTGTCCTTTGTCATTAGTCCTTTGTCATTTATTCTTTGTCCTCTCTTACAAAGTTCCGTTCGCCCTTGGCGTTGCCGCAGGCATCCAAGGAAACCTTGGCTCAACGCCACTTGCCGACGCAGGGCGGTGAGGTAGCAGTGGCTCGACTTTGCGTTTTGTGTAAAGCAAATGACCAATGACCAATGACTAATGACTAATGACCAATATGATTAAACCAACAACGGTCTAAATCCATGTTTCACTGACACCCGACCAATCTGCTCCATTTTGTCTACGGTAATCTGATTGCGTCCCCATGAAAAGTTCGTGTACAACTTCTCAAATTCCAGCAACATCGATTCAGCAAAACAAGCAAACAACTGGCGTGCTGGTACGTCCATATTGACAATTTTCATAATTTTCCAGTCAATATCTAGGGAATGCTCTACAATTCCACCATTTAACACATGTACGCCAGGATGCTGAATTTTTGTTGCTAAATTTTTAGGATAACCACCATCAATCAATAAACATGGTTGTTTCAAAATGGTAGGTTCAATTTCCACGCCTTTGGGCATACTGGCAACCCAAACCACAATATCAGCTTGGGGTAGTGCTTCGCTCAAAGTCATGACTTTTCCTCGCCCCAGTTCGCTTTGTAACTCTTTGAGACGTTCTTGGTCACGCGCTATTAGTAAAAGTTCTTTGACATCTGTTTTCGCATCTAGCCAACGTGTAACTGCACTGCCAATATCGCCTGTTGCACCACATATAGCAACTGTTGCTTTTGAGAGATCGATTCCCAGCTGTTTTGATGCTTGTTCTACCTGCCGACTAATAATATAAGCAGTATGGGTGTTGCCTGTGGTAAAGCGTTCAAACTCTAATTTGATGTTGCGGACTTGGCTAAACTGTTCCAACTTAAAATTTTCAAAAATAATCGAGGAAAATCCGCCTAAAGCCGTAATATTAATACCGTGTTTTTGTGCATGTGCCATAGCGTTAAGCACTTTGCGCGTTGCTGCTTTGATGCGACGAGTTGCTAACATCTCTGGCAAAAAGCAAGATTCTACATAGCGTCCTTCAATTTTCTGTCCAGTTACACTGGTAACAGTAATGCTATCGACAATTTGTGGCGGGGCACTGCACCAAAAGTCTAGCCCTTGATCGGCATATTCTGGGTATCCCAATTCTTGAGCTACCGCTTGAGCGTGTTCTAAACTAGTCAGATGTCCAATTAGACCAAACATGTAATGATTATTAGCCTTGTGCTGTCTTGAGCGCGTAGAATTAGTTGAAAGTTGGTAGTTGGGAATTGAGAGTTCGGAGTTAGGAATTAGGATTGGGAGTATAGTTGATAATTCCGTCACTCCTAAACTTTTCTAAGCGGCTGTGAGTCCGTGGGCTGACAAGCGCATAATCTCAAAAGTTTTGAACCCAATGTTACTTAATGCTTCACCGTACTGAATCATAAAGTCTTCTATTAAAGCGTCTTTTTCCATTGCTAAAGTTTTGGCATCATCCGCTACTTGGTTGAGCATTTTCCAAACAAGTGGGAGGTTTTGGCGATTTGCTTCTTCTAATTCAGCTTTGGATTGTCCAAAGTGTTCTTTCAACCAAACTTCTCCAAAGTTGAGATGACTATATTCATCTTTTACTACACCCTCAGTGATTTTGCGGGCAAAGTCATCAGCAACAGGAATATAGATGTTGTATGCTGCGATCGCAAAACATTCAATAATCAAAGACTGAATCAACAAACAAGTGACAACTTTGCCTTGGGCGGCTGCTGTTTGGAAGTTTTGGTGTAGTCCCAAGAAAAATTCTTTGGCAAATTGTAAATCTGGGATGACTTGCAAATTGCGTCCACAAGCTTCAAATCCTTTCTTGTGACGACTTTCCATCTTAGATAAACGAATCAATTCTTTTTCCGATTCTGGCAGCAGTTGGGCTAGTTGGATGTAATTATCATGGGCTTCTTGTTCCCCTTCAATCACGATCGCATTAATCCGGCTATAAGCGTCTTTGTATTTTTCGCTCTTGAAATCAATTTCTGGAAATTGCTCTCTTAGCTGCTGCATGGTATGTTTTCTCCTGTAAAGAAAAAATTATTTGACACCAGGATTCAATTTACCCTATGAACAGAGGGTAAAAATCATTGTGGTTTAATTTAACTTAACAAATAACTATGTTTATAGATTAGCTGTTGCTGGGCTAGATGCTCTAGTACTAGAGAAACAAATGCTTTGCCTTGGCAACTCATGCCTAAACCAAACTAGAATTTCAAATTTGGCGATTTTGTCAGCCTAGTAGTATTACTGCTAGGAGCATTTATCGTTTTACTACCGCTATTTGTAGTTTTTGTCACCTCCTTTGCACCGACAATCGCAACTTAAAAAGATTTCTGTAAAAATAATTGGTCTTTAGTTATTTATCAGCTTGCATGGCAGGAAGGTAAATTTTTACTGGCGTTTGCTAATTCTACCTTGGTAGCGATCGCTGTGACGGCGTTTGAGATTCTCACTTTTACTTTGGCTGGTTATTCCCAAAGCATGGCTGAGATTTTGGGAAGACCAAGCAGTACTTGCTGCTGGTAGTCTTGGCAACTTTGGTGATTTCCTTTTAATTATTAGTTTTGTGATTTTTTAGTCTTGAAGTAGGTACATCTGATCAATACTTATGGGCGCTAATTTTACCTACTGCACTCAACAGCTTTGGTATTTCTTTTAACGTCAATATTTCCAGACAATTCCCGTGGAGTTAGAAGAAGCCACAGCCAGAGATGGCACGAACCAACTACAAATTTTATGACGAGTAATGCTAAACTTTAGTGCCTCTGGTGTAGATAACACTGTTTTTGTTCGCTTTTATCAGCCAATGGAGTGATTTGTTTAAGCCTTCGGTGTTTATCACACGAGCAGAATTAAGGACGGTGCAGTTAGCGGTAGCTGAGTTTCATATGTTAAGGGACTTCCAAAGAATAAATTAACCAATTTATTTAAATGATAGTTTTCTTTCTCCCCTTGCCCCCCTGCTTACACAACGATTGATTATTTTTAATTGGAAGTCCCTAATGCATCGACCTGCATAGTGAATGCATCGACCTGCATTGTTTAATATCAAGCCTCATATGTAGCTATGCACTTGTTAAACATAGAAAAAAGCACTCTTCCTACTTCCCAAATTTCAATAGTTAATAGCAATCCAAAAGAAAAATGTGAACTTTTATTACACATTGCGTAATTTTTCCTGGTCAACTTGAACTAATAATTAATCGACATTCCGTAAGGAACCTAAACAATTATGAGTTCTCAACCATCCATAGACCCTCAAGTATTAGAGCAGTTAACAAACGAGATTCAGCAAAAATTTGCCGATACTCTAGAAAATACCGATTTACATTCAATACTTGAAAAGTACGGCATATTAGAAGATAGAGTTTTGAGACTTTATTGGCAGTGTAATCTTGACCCAAATCAACTCCAATCTGATAATGCAGTTGATGAACAGCAACCTAATACATTATTGGCAACAACCCCAAAATCTCCAATACCAGAAATTGTATTAGTTAAAAAAGCATGGTGTGTTCCTTGCCCTTCAACTGGCAACCCTTTCGGTTGTAACTGCTAACGCTCTTTAAGAGGTTGTTTGAAAAGTGTTTTGCTGTGACTTTAGGCACTTTTAGATCCCCCCAGTACCTCTCTTATAAAGGGGGAACCGGAATCAAAGTTTCCCTTTTTAAGGGAGATTTAGAGGGATCTAAAACTTTTGATACAGATAAAAGGACTTTTCAAACATCCTCTAATCACTCTCTCCAAAGAAAAAAGCAATAATCTTTATTACACAGGACTTTCAGCCAAAACAAAGATGACTTGAGGCATAATGTTAGAAAATAAAGCCCCAAACCCCGTTTCTGTCTCTTGTTTAAAAGTTGGCTAAGATTTTTCTTTGACCCGAGTGATGGAAGAGCGCTAAATAATTTAATTTTTGTACTGTAAAAAGTTTATCCTAGTCATTGACTCTGATTTTTTGAGCGCAAGTTTGTAATGTCTCAAAATCGAAGCTGTTGGTACTGGGACTTGGGGATAGGGAGTACTCTGGCAATTGCTGGAGTACTTACTTACTGTGAGGAATATGCTTTAGCGCAAATTCAAAAGGATGACACCCTTGGAGCTGAAAGTTCGATTGTTACACCAAAGTTAATTGATGGTCACGCTATAGACCAGATTGATGGAGGGGCAATTCGTGGTAAAAACTTGTTGCACAGCTTTGACAAGTTTTCTGTGTCTGCGGGAAGCACAGTCTATTTTAACAATCCAATAGATACTCAAAATATTATCAGTCGAGTTACCGGCAATTCTATTTCTAATATAGATGGCATTCTGAAAGCTAACGGCACCGCCAATCTATTTTTGATTAATCCCAATGGGATTATTTTTGGAGCAAATGCTTCTTTAAACATCGGTGGTTCATTTGTCGCTAGTACGGCAAGTAGTTTAAATTTTGCTGATGGTATAAAGTTCAGTGCTACGGCTCCTGAATCTGCACCTCTGCTGACAGTAAGTGTTCCCGTCGGCTTACAATTTGGAGCAACTGCAGCTCCAATACGCAATCAATCGCAAGCAAGCCCAGAAGGCGCAACTAACTTCTCTGGACAAAGTGTTGGCTTAGAGGTGCAGTCAGGCAAAACTTTAGCATTGATAGGCGGTGACATAACACTAGAGGGGGGAAATTTAACTGCAAAAGCAGGAAGAATTGAGTTAGGAAGCGTTGCTCCTAATAGTTTGGTTAGTCTGAGTTCAACTAATCAAGCTTGGACATTTGGATATGAAGGTGTTGAAAATTTTCAGAATATCGAACTAATCAATTTAAATAAAATTTTAACTACTGTAGATACCAGTGGTGAAAGTGGCGGCAATATCCACCTCCAAGGCAAACGTGTGCTGGCTACTGGTGGTTCAAATATCTTTACTATTACCTTGGGAGTGCAACCAGGAGGAAATTTGGCAGTGAATGCCTCCGAGTCTGTAGAACTGGGACGAAATGTATTATTGTTTACTGGAACTTTGAACGCCGGAAACTCTGGAAATATAAATATTACGACCAAAAAGTTCATTGCCAAAGATGGAGCGCAAGTATCAATGTACAATTTTGGCTCTGGACTACCAGGGGAATTGACAATAAACGCCTCAGATTCAGTAGAACTCATTAGTGGCATCCCCATTCCTCCGTTACCAGATGGTAGTGATTTAACATCGAGTGGATTATTTAGTGAAACTTATAAAAGTCAAAATGCTGGCAGCATAACAATTAACACTGCAAAGTTGCGTATCGAGGGAGGGGCAAGAATATCAACAAGTTCTGAAGGCTTCTATGATTCTCTTGTTAATCAGTTTACACCAGCTGTAGGAAAAGGCGGAAAGTTGACGGTTAACGCCTCTGAGTCTATTGAACTAATTGGAACCTCACCAAATGGTTCTAAGGTCAGCGGCTTGTTTTCTGGGACTCAAGGGCCTGGAGATGGAGGGAACCTGACGGTAACGACAGGGCAATTAATTATCAAAAATGGGGCTGCAATAAATGTCAACAGCCAAGCTCGAAAGGATGTAATGTATGTGGGAGATCCAAATAATATAGGGAAAGCAGGCGATTTAAATATAACTGCTAACTACATACTGCTGGACAATAAAGGAAAACTCACATCTAATAGCGAATCAGGTAAAGGTGGTAACATTGGGCTACAGGTACGGGACTTATTATTGATGCGCCGCAACAGTCAAATATCTACCAATGCTGGAGGTGATAAAACTGGTGGTAACATCACTATCTCTGCACCTAATGGTTTTCTTGTCACTCCTATTTTTGAAAATAGCGATATCACCGCCAATGCCTTCTCTGGTTCTGGTGGCAAAATTACAATTACCACTAAAAATATTTTTGGATTTGTACCCCGTACCCGTGCAGACGTAAAGAAGTTAGATTCACGACAAATAGATCCGAATAATCTGCCAACAAGTGACATCACGGCATTTTCTGTGCAAAACTCTTCATTAAGTGGCACAGTACAAATTAACTCACCAGATGTTGACCCTAGTAAAGGATTGGTGCAATTGCCGATAAATCTAGTTGATGCTTCCCAGCAAATTGTTGCTGGTTGTGGTTCTCGTACAAAAATGGCCAAGAGTACGTTTACTAACACTGGGCGTGGAGGAATATTAGCCGATCCCACACAGCCGTTGATGGGTGATGCAGTGGTAATAGATTGGATAATACCGAATCCAGAAAGTAAAAATCGTCCTGAGGCTATCAAAAGTAAAGTAGTTGTTCAATCGCAGCCAAATACAGAAACATCACAAAAGCTGAATTATGTCAATGAGCCTACTGAAATTGTGGAAGCCCAAGGATGGATAATGGATGCCAATGGTAACGTGGTTTTGGTTGCTGAAGTACCAGATGGGATGCCCCATAGTGCCTTGCTTGCTTCTAGATCTTGCGCTGCTAATTAGAAATCGATTTTGTTGACTAATTTTTATTAATTGTGTGCAAAGGTGAAACTCATAAACTTTGATACAAACAAAAAACTGATTAACGTGATGTGAGTTCAAAGACTTCCAATTATAAAAATATTCCATCGCTTTGAAGGCAGGGGAGCTTTTAGCAGGGGGCAGGGGGAGAGAAAGTCGTTTTGATAGGCGTGAAATGGGATAATTTATTTTCTGGAAGTCCCTCAACGGATGTCAAAACCCCTCTCCAAACTTCTCTTCCACGGAGGGAGAGGCTTTGAAACCTTGATTTTTTAGTTCAAAAGTTATAAGTAGTTACGCAAAAATATTTATACTTTTTTCAACATGACTAAAATTGCTGTATTCCTTAACTGTTGCCTGTTGCCCTTCTAAACTAGATAATTTATTTTGCACCACTACTTACAGCAGATTGCAACTAAGTGAGGTACAAAATCCAGGACGATCGATCGCAGATAAAGAGTTTCTACCTCCTGCCCTCTGCCCCCAGCAAGAACTGCCTCAAAACCCGTAACTTTGTACTTCATGGGAATGAAAACTGCTGTAAATAAAGATTTCGATGTCAACTGCTTAAAATTGCTAAAGCTTTGCTGCTATAGATTTTTCCCCTTGCCTATTTTCTTCCTTCCCCGCCTCTTTGCATTCCCGCGTCCTGTTTTCAATGCTCCGTAACCTATGCCCTAATTCGTCTCCTGAATTTGCAAACGTACAGTGTGTTCTGTCGCGCCACTTAGTTGCAATTCCATGATTTCACCACCCAGAGGTTCTAAACAATTGAGGAGCGATCGCAAGTTAGGTGTACTTGCACCAGTATCTACGTATAATCTATCTGCTAAATTACCGATACGTTTCCAAGTCATGTACAGTTTGGCAATGGTTTGTTCGATTTGAGATGCTTGATTGACTAAATCAGCAGCAATGCTCAAACAACCGACTCTTTGCGCTTCTTCTAAAGCTATTTCAATATCAATATTTTCCTGGGCTAAAGCTTGGACTTGAGCTGCTCCTTTGAGGTATTTTGCTAAGTTACGCGCTTCTGTAGTAACCTGTTTCAAGGTATCTACGTCAGGATTAGCAGCTATTTCCTTTTGGATCAACTTTTGGTGTGATTCTGGTAGTTTTTCCATTTCCTTCACCAGAGGGGCAATGTAGCGGGGTGGAAGGGTGTTATCTGCGGCTTTTGCTTTGACTGGTTCGGGCAGTAATTCTGAGGACATAGCTGTCCATTCATCGGTGAGTTGTCGTACTTCCCGTCTGGTGATGCGATCGCCTTTTTGAGCAGCTTCACTCACCATATGTTGTACTTCTGGGACTGCTTTGGAAGTTTCGACAAATGCCCGTTTGCTAAAGTTATTCACTGCGCTGGGGTCTAATTTGCCTTCTTCTAAAAGGGTATCGGCACTATTAGCCAGTTGAATCCAGGCATAAGCTTGACTTTTGCTGATTTCTCGCTCTTTGAGCCATCTGAGAAAGCCCGTACCCCGTCCGTCACCACCAACTTTCTCTCTGTCGCGGATTGCCCGTAAAATTCGCCCCCGCCAGATTTCAGTTTGCAGATCGAAGCGATCGCATACTTGCCAAGCTATTTCGAGCTGCTGTTGAAAATCTGACTCTAGAATCTGTTCATCTTCTGGGTCGGGCAGTTCAAAGGTTAGATCTGCTGGCTGTTGCAAAGCAGCAGCAAGGTCGTTAATGGAGTCGGTATCTTGCACGATTGATGGCTGACCAGTAGTATATGCGACCGGCTTATTATGCCACAATCTGTGAATTCTAACTTAAGGGGTAAGACGGTATTTACAATTACAAGAGAATAATGAGAAAGGGGTAAACCACCTCAGTGAAATTTTCTCTTATTCAAAGATAATAAAAATAAAATGATGAACCAGGTAGACTACCTCCGGATTAGTTTAATCGATCGCTGCAACTTCCGTTGTCAATACTGTATGCCAGAGGGAGTAGAACTGGACTATATTCTTAAGCAACAGCTGTTGAGTGATGAAGAACTGCTCACTCTCGTGCAAGAGGTATTTATTCCTCTTGGTTTTAGCCGCTTTCGTTTGACTGGCGGTGAACCATTATTACGTCCGCGCGTGGTAGATTTGGTTAGCGCGATCGCTTCTTTTCCTCAAACTCAAGACTTGTCAATGACCACCAACGGGTTTTTGCTTGCTTCGATGGCACAAAACCTTTACGATGCAGGTCTGCGACGGATTAATATTAGTCTCGACTCTCTCGAACCCGATACTTTCGACCGAATTATTGGCAATCGCGGTCGTTCTCGTTGGCAACAAGTTTGGCAAGGAATTCAAGTTGCCTACGAAGTCGGATTTGACCCACTGAAGCTGAATGTGGTAGTCATTCCTGGGATTAACGATAGCGAAGCTCTAGATTTAGCCGCCCTGACAATTGATAGACAGTGGCATGTGAGATTTATTGAGTTTATGCCCATTGGCAATTTGAATTTATTTGGCGATCGCGGTTGGGTATCTTCAGCTGAATTACGCCAACGTATCCAGGAACGCTGGGGGTTGACAGAATCTCAAGTTCGTGGTTGCGGACCTGCTGATGTGTTTAAAATTCCTAGAGCCAAGGGAACGATAGGATTTATTAGTCAGATGTCGGAATGTTTTTGCGATCGTTGTAACCGGATGCGCCTGAGTGCCGATGGTTGGTTGCGTCCGTGTTTATTGAATGAAACTGGTCAACTCGACCTGAAAACAGCTCTGCGTTCTGGTACTAGTACTGCTCAACTACAAGAGCAGGTAAAGCGTTTACTGGCAATCAAGCCAGAAATTAACTTTAAGGCACGCGACTCTGGTACTAAGGATGCATACATTCGTACCATGTCGCAAATTGGTGGATAATCATTGGTGATTGGTTCTTTATTACAAAGTTCCGATTGCTAAAAGTCGGCGAGTTGTGACTTTGTACTTTATCATTTTTATTTTGGAAATAACTAAAATTAACGGTAATTTTCCCTATATATAGGAATCCTATTTGATTTTTGAAAAAGATTACGAGATAATACGGATAAGCGTACAAGTGTAAGAGCAGACAATCATAAATCAGCTTCTACAAACTGCAACACTACCTGGAGGAGTGGCAACTGCGATAGTCAAATTGCTTTACCAAGATTACTTGTACGAAGAAATCCAAACTATTTTAGATGTGTCTTTAGGCTTGATAACAGGCTGAAAACAAGCCTATGAGCAGTATGAAATTAATGGACTGTGCTTGAACTACAAAGGATATTGAGCTACCTGAATGTTGAACAGGGAGAAGAAAGTGTTGAGTTGACTCTCTACTAAGAACTGCTGGGAACTGGGTGAACTGGGGCAAATTTAGAAGGTGCGATTTAACTAGTGCTAACTTGAGCCAAGTTTTTGCAAGTGATATTGACTTAAGCCTTAAGAACTTAACAAATGCTAAACTGACTGAGGGTATATCAGTATTATACCATAAAGTGGTATTTATTTATACAAACTTGTGGGGAAAGAGTAAATTAATTGTGACTACTAAATCTTTGCTGAGTAAGTGGAGGTTAAGCTCCAAGCTATATCTTACTCTCGTATTTATTTTGACAATAGTAATTGTCATCATCTTTTCCAGATTGAGTATAACTATAGCTGCTGATTCATTGCTAGATCCGAGAATTCAACCTAAATTCATCAATCCGCTACCATCTCTTGCAAGGATAGATGCTACAAACGGTGGTCGCTTCGATGTAGAGATGGGACAAACCAAGCAATGGCTTGGACTATATAGCAGTCCTGGTGCGGATGGTAAATATGGTACAGATGATGATGTACGCTTGAATACAACAGTTTGGGGGTATGGCTTAAAAGGGCAAAAGGCTGTTACTTACCCAGGTTCCACATTCGTGGCGCGAAAAGACGTACCAATCGAAGTGCTGTGGGACAACAAACTACCAAAAACCGGACATATTTTCCCAGTAGACAAGAGCATCATTACAAAATCGGTTGAAAACGCTCTTCAAAAAGGGCTTGTACCTACAGTGACGCATGTACATGGCGGTCATACTGAGTGGACTAGTGACGGATATTCCGAAGCTTGGTTTACACAAGATTTTTCAAAAACTGGGCCCAGCTGGGTTAAAAAGAACTATACCTATGCAAATGACAACAAGCGGGCAGCGACACTCTGGTATCACGACCACATTCTCAGTAATAATCGTTTAAGTCTATACGCTGGTCTTGCAGGCTTCTACCTGCTGAGGGATAACAACGAAATTAATCTGATCGATCGTAACATTTTGCCCAGTGGTGACCACGAGAAAGAACTCATTATCCAGGATCGGAATTTCACTGCGAAGGGTCAGCTTTACTACCCACCGGGTTCAAATTATCCAGATGCTCCATATCCAAGTGTAGTGCCAAATTTCTACGGTAATTTCATCCTAGTAAATGGCATGGTATGGCCAAAGCTGGCGGTCGAACCTAGAAAGTACCGTTTACGCTTGGCAAACGGTTCAAATTCGCGCTTCTACAACCTGAATTTCAACGATTCAAAGGAAAAGTTTTACGAAATCGGCACTGAGCAAGGCTTATTAGAAAAACCAGTCGCGCTGGAAAATTTAGTTCTGGCTCCAGGTGAACGCGCTGATGTGATTGTTGACTTCACTGGCGATTTGGGAAAAGAGTTCATTATCAGGAACTTCGACGATAAAGCTGATTTGGAGCTTACAGGTCAGATAATGAAAATTGCAGTCGAGCAACCCCTTTCAAATGTTGCAAATGCGACGGTCGATACCAATGAAAGTGATGGATTGACAACACAGTTGCTACCTGACAAGATTACACCTCCTGCTCAAACCGGACTGACTCGGCAACTGGTTCTTTTTGAAAATACGGATGAATACGGTCGCAAGCTGTTAGAGCAGGGTACATTGGCTGACGGCTCATTGCGCTATGACGAACCAATTACTGAGAAACCAAAACTCGGCACAACTGAAGTTTGGGAATTATACAACACGACACAGGAGCCACACCCAATTCACTTGCACTTGGTTTCCTTCTTGATTTTAAATCGACAGAATTTTGCTGGCAGTGCAACTCCAATTATCAAAGACCCTCGTAAGACTAAGCTATTTCTACAAAGCGCTGGTCTAATTGGCAATCCTGAGCCTCCACCACTCTCTCAAAAAGGTTGGAAAGACACCGTAGTTGTTTACCCAGGTGAAGTTGTTCGCATTATTGCCACCTTCGACAAAGCGGGGTATTATCTCTGGCACTGTCACATATTAGAACACGAAGACTTCGATATGATGCGAAGATTTGAAGTTGTTGCAACTCCCTAAAACTTTACCAAACAAAGGCAGAGGGCAGCTAACAGTCAACAGTCAACTGTTAACAGCAGCAATATTTCACTTTCTTATTTAGGACTGCTATATTACAAAGTCTGAGTAAAGAAAACCTTCACTCAGACTTTGAGATTTGTCTAAAGCAAATGACTAAAGACAAATGAATATTACGCTTGTCGTGAGTAGTATTCCACCACGAGCAGTTCGTTAATTTGCAGTGCCACCCATTCCCGCTCAATAATGCCGTTGACTTTACCAACCAATTTATTTTTGTCAAACTCCAGATGACTGGGGAGATTGGCTAAACCAGGATATTGCAAGTTATTTTCTACTAACTTGCGTGATTGTTCCCGGTCTCTAACAGCAATTACCTCACCAGCACGGCACTGATAGCTGGCAATATTAACCACACGACCGTTAACAGTGATATGACCGTGGTTCACCAACTGGCGAGCTGCTGGAATAGTTGGAGCTAGACCCAGGCGAAAAACGGTATTATCTAAACGCATTTCTAGCAATTGCAGCAACACTTGTCCGGTAGAACCAGTAACACGTCTAGCTTTCCGCACATAACGCAGTAGTTGCTTTTCCGTCAAACCGTAATTGAAGCGGAGCTTTTGCTTTTCTTCAAGACGGATAGCATATTCAGAGCGCTTCTTGCGGTTCTGACCATGCTGACCTGGCGGATAAGCGCGTCTGGCACTTTTACGAGTTAATCCTGGCAGGTCGCCCAAGCGACGTATAATTCTGAGGCGTGGCCCTCTATATCGGGACATGAGTTTCCTTAATCTAATCCTGTTTAAACTTTACCCAAACATTTTATTTTGACACTCTACTGATTAAAAATCAGGAGATTCTCGGTTCTACGAAGTTACTTGTGGTATGACATATTTTATCAAAGTACAGGCGTCCTCTCCCCAAGCGTAAATTCCGACGTGCCGTGTCGTACTCTTGCCAATTAGTTTTTTGTGTTTATTTGGTTTTGTAGGCTACTCAATCGTTAAATTGGTTTACATACTATTGTTACTCTGAAATACTTTTGAGATTACCTACTTAGAGCAGAATTTAGAATTGGTGAATTCAGAACTCAGCAGTAAAACAAGCCTTTTGCTTGGCTACCAGACTCAGGTTGTGTACTTCACTTTCCTTGAATCTGCTCTGTTTTTCAAAGAATCATCATATTAACACAATTTTTTATATTAACACAATTTTGAGCATAATTAATCGTGTCTGGATATTATTAGTTTGAATGCTCAATCCAAAAGCATTGTGAGTGCTTAATTAGTGAATTTTGAATCCTGACATCTCAATTGTGCTTGATTACTGAGGATTTTTAAAATATTTGAGTTAGCATTACTTTGGGTGTTTGGAGAATGGCAATGTTAAAGAGCAAAAAAGCGGTTAACAAAGGTGAGAACAAACAAGGCAGTTCTACCTTGAGGATTTTAACAGTACCAATTTTGGCAATAGCTGGATTGTTGACAACGATACCTAATATAGCGATCGCTGCCTCCTACAGGAATGATTATAGTGTTTGTGCAGCTGGCCTGCTGAAGGTAGGCATAACACAACAAGCGGCATCACAAGGTTGTGCAAAGGCACTACGTCCCAGGGATTTTGGTGCTTGCGTCGTGAAAATTAACAAGCAAACTCAAATTGCAGCTCCAGATGCTCTTTCTTACTGTGCCAGAGCTAGGCGTCCTGAGGAGTTAGCTACCTGTGTAGTCGGTGTCACTTCCATGACTAAGGAAGCAGTTAATCCAGCAGTTCTAAATTACTGTGGTCGCAGTTTGTTACCCGTCCGCTTTGGTCAGTGTGTAGTCGGCTTACTTAGTAAAATTGAGCTTCCCCCTACTCAGGCCTTAGACACATGTATTGATGGCAGCGACAGTAGCGTTATCGGTGATTCATCTTCATCTACACCACCCATTACATTACCTGCCGGTTCAAGTCCTAGTTTCGAGACTACGCCACCTGCAACACAACCGATTATTCCAGTGCAGCCCGGTACTAATTAAATTAGGTGCTTTGCAATTGATTTAAAATACAGGTTGACTATCTATAGAGTTGGCTAATAACCAACTCTATTTAATTACAACACTCACAAGTTAAAAATCAGAATTAGGAAGTATAGCCGTAGTCGTGTAGGTTAGGACATAATAGCAAGCGTGAATGTCAACAAGAGTAATATTTTTACCTCCAGCATAGCTGCCTCCTGCTATAAAACAGGCTTGATGCCAGGGTTTGAGATTTCAATTGTCTACTCGACGGACTTAAAATCGGGTGTGGGAGGAATTTTTGGGTAATTAAAATATCCTACGGGTATTTTGCTTTAAATAAAAGCAAAACACTACAATGCTCCTCTTTGAGACCCAGAGGAGTTGAACAGAAGTTAGTTAAACTCAAGTTCAAGAACCCTAAGAAATAAATTATCCTCTTTGAAGTTGCTGATGTTGAGGGTTTGTGAACAGTGGAATAATTTTTGATTTGTCAGTTTCTTAATTATTCAGCTTTGGGAATTGTGAATTTTGCACAGTTGTACTAGTCTTCTCTTTCGCCAAAAGCTGTCTGTAAAATCACTGCAATACCTCCGTCTTGGTGATATTTATCTGCCCAAGCACGAATAACTTCATCCAATTCTTCCATAGCCTGTTCCATTTTTTCTGGAAGGATATCAAGTTCTTCCAATAAACGCATGGCATTTCGTCGCCGTTCTGCCCAATTTTTCATCATCCGGAAATACCGAGCGGTATCTTCCACCATGATGTAAGTACGTTCTTGATCGTCTGCTGGTGCATAAAAAGGACGGGTAAGAGCGTAGAAGGGCATTCCCCAAGGAGAATCAACGCGTGTTACCGTGCCTGAATATAGCAGACGGCGCTTGATATGCTCACCCAAAGCTTCACTCAAAGGCATTTGGTGTTCGGGTGGTAAGTCTTCTTGCGATCGCTTGTGCAAAAACTCGATCAAATCCAGAAACTCAAAAGAACTGACTAACTGGGCATCAGGTAGATTACTTGGCAGTTTTTGCTCTATTTGTCTTTTTTCTTCACTTGTTAGACTACTACCAGGAACGCGCGATCGCCCCGGTTGCCAAGGGTATTTCTCTAACCAGACATAAGGCAATTGAATTAGATAGCGAGGTTCCTGAGAACCTAGCATTTTCAGCAGTTTACCCTCAGTTAGCGCTTGTCTAACTTCCTCTACAATAATTTTTACCCGTTTCGGCTCCAAATGGTGCAAATGCCCTGTCATTCGCAGGTTTTGTCCCTGCTCTAGATAGGTCATATAAATTGCACACTTGGCTGCTGTTGCGGCTGCGTCTAAAAATGCCCCATGCCTGTGCCCACTCGTCCGCATGGCACTAAAAGCCAGATAAAGCATGATCTGATCCATCGCACTGGGGTCAAGACGTTTGATCAGATCTATGTCGTTACTCATATTACAGACAATTGAATAGCACGTTTACACAGTTTTTAATCGAGTAGAAAATAGGTAGTATACACCTGGCTGAAGGCAATGTCTTCACTTGAAACTATTTTTGTATGCGATAAATACAATCTTAGCGGTAGCTCAATCTACTATTATCGCATATTTTCTGGTACACAAGGAGATTGAGTGTTGTTACTATAACTGTTCCTATATCTGTCCAGAAAATGAAAAGACATTACCAAATATAGCTTGAGGGTAATTTATATCCTCAAAGTCAACTGTGTTGCAAGTAATTTACAAAGCTTTTAAGTTCTTGAGGTTTTTCTAGTTTTTTGTGCTTCAAGGGTAATAGCGTCAGGCTGCTTACAGCTAATTGTGACATTATGTAGCTCAAAGATAAAAACTAGTTTACAGGGTTCATCTGGGATATCTATAGACTCGAAAAAGATAGTTTTTGTTTAGCTTTGACGAATTATTTGTAGTACACAAGTGACCAGGAAATAATAGCGATTTAGAAGGAAAGCGCTTGCCAAGTGTCTTAACATTCACAAGTTGAGCTAAATAGCTCGTTGTGAACTATCATCTTGTTCACAATCTCCAGTGATATTTCGGCAATATAGCTCGTTGTTTTGAGAACATAAATAATTTCAATTTCCAAATACCTGTTTTTTCAAACATCAATGATTGTATCATTATTTTTTACTTTGGGAATATCTTCATATATTTTTAATTTGCTAGCTGAGGATTCCTGAAATCATTTATTTTTTGAGAAATTAATATTTACTAATATTAAAAATCTCTATTTTGAAGTCTCATTTATCTTCAAGTATTACGAAATTAACCTCGAATCAGCAATGCAGAGAAAATTAACTGCATAATAATTAAGCTCGATTTAACTCCAAAATTAACAATTATTCAAAAATATAATAAAACATATTGCATGGTAGTTGATAATTTTTTAGAGATTTTTTGGGGATTAATTTATATTTTTTTCATAAAAGTATTTTAAATTGTAATTTGGAAGTCAATAGTCAACGGTCAAAAGCCAGTTTTTTTGAACTCTTGATTTTTAATTATGAACAACCCCTAAAAATAAAACTCTGAAACCTGCCTATTTTCTATAAATATGAAACAGCTTAGAGGATGTTTTCAAAATGATACCTGATGTATTAAAAACCTCAAACCCTGGTAAATCCTCTTTAAAAATGAGGATTTACCAGAAGGTTTTCCTTCTGAAAAACTAGGGGACGGGGGATATCGATAACAATGGTAGATTTTTAAACATCTGTTGGTAGCCGCTCGGGGGCGATCGCTCCATATATTTCTGTAGTAACAATAGGCTGCAAAGCTGAAAAAACAAGTTAGTCTAGACATTGGTACTATTAACTTCCAAAATCTGCTGCAATCGTCTTAACTCTTTGCAAGTCTTCTTTGTGGGTAAGTACTCATGCTCAATTGCTTGAGTCAGTACTACTCACACTGCTCATATATACGTGTTTTCCTATCTCTATCAGGCTAAATTTCTAAAAATACAACTTCCCTAGAGGTGTGGAGAGTAGGGAGTAATGTAGTTCAATTAGTGCAAAAGCGCGATAAATCTCACCAAGCCCTTTGGATAAGGTATAGACAAAGAGCAATAGAAGCCTGTCCGCATAAGTTGGATGCAAGCCTTCCTAAGTTTGGCTTGCCGGATGCCGACGCTAGAACTTCTATATAAATTTATTAATCGAGAAAATTAAATATTTGAAATCAGACAGCAAGCCGTAATGTTTTAATACGTCCCTTTGAAATTCTCTAATTTTAATGACGAAAATTTCCCTATTGCCTATTGCTGACTGCCTATTACCTTTGAATTTCAAAAATTAGGAATTACGACTTAGGGATTAAATAGTGTCACTATTTAGGCTGAAATTGATGGCAGCTACACTAGCTACCATCATACTGCTGATGACTGATAATTAATGAGTGCCAACAGTGGGGCATTTTTTATTTCTCAGTCCCTTAATTGGTGGGAGTAGAGGGTTTAATCTGATTTCGCATTGTTTCAAAGCTGAAGGCAGCGGCGCCAAAAGTTACGAACAATACTCCCAGAATTTGGACAATATCCAAATTCTCTTGAATGATTAACCCAGCGAAAATCACAGTTAAAACTGGAATGCTACCACCGATGAGGGCTGAACGTGAGGCACCCAACTTGGTAATCCCAGCATTGTTGAGCAAATAGCCAGAAAGAGTCAACACACCCAAAATAAATGCGCTTAAAATCAGTTCCAGCATTTTTGTGGGATCAATTAGCAAGTTCCAGTTGCTTGGTAAAGGTAACATCAAGCAAATAAAACTCAACAGCAACATCGTAGCGAAGTTGATTAAAGTAAAAGTCACCGGATGTAGTTTACTAGCACAGACCCGCGTCAGAATTATGTAAGCAGCAAAAGCCACACCAGAAATAATAGCCGCACTGCTTCCTAGTGAAGTATTACCAATACTAGTGGTAGGAGAAACCCCTAAAACCAATAATTCACCGCAGCAAATAGCCGCGATCGCTCCTACACGAAATATGGTTGGCCGATCGCCCAATAGAAACCACGAGAATAGACCGGTAATCATCGGATAGATAAAGAAAAGGGCGATCGCAATTCCAGTGGGTACTTGAGCGATGGCAATATAAATTAGCACTTGAGATAAAAATAAAAAGCACCCACTGACAATTGATAACAGCAAAATCTGCTTGGTAGCTGCATTTGTAGGTGTGGGATTTCCTCGGACTGAATCAGCCAAGTTTTCTAAATCTTGCCACAGTCTGGGATGCAGTATGGGAGACAACAGTACTAACAGTGGTACTACCACCATAAATCGCATCGTCAAAATTAAGAAAGTATTGCCCAAAGTGGGCGGTAGCAACTGTTCTACCTCAACTACCCCAAAAATCTGGGAACCTTCGTGAAAAATTATCTTAATGGCTACGTTGTAAAGCGAGGATATGACTGTGGACAACACAATCAATAACAGACCGATTTGAATCGAGGATAAGCCAGAGGAGTTAGGCGATCGTCGTAGCGGCGGTTTTGCTTCTTTAGGTGGCTCTAGCGAAGTCACAGATGTAGATTTAGTTTTACTCTGTGGCACACTTCTACGGAGGACAGAAGCTAATTCGGGAGCATTAATTTTTAATGAAGGTTGTGTTGCTTCCCGCTGTGGAACTGATGCAGCAGGAGGTTCCGATCTAGTTTTGCTTTTAGACGAGTCGTTGCTGAGGATAGAAGTTGGCTCAGCGGTGTTTTCCTGGGGTGTTAGAAGTACAGCACTCGGCTGGGGTGGAGTTTTAGAAGACGAGTCGTTGCTGAGGATAGAAGTTGGCTCAGCGGTGTTTTCCTGGGGTGTTAGAAGTACAGCACTCGGCTGGGGTGGAGTTTTAGAAGACGAGTCGTTGCTGAGGATAGAAGTTGGCTCAGCGGTGTTTTCCTGGGGTGTTAGAAGTACAGCACTCGGCTGGGGTGGAGTTTTAGAAGACGAGTCGTTGCTGAGGATAGAAGTTGGCTCAGTGGCCTTTTCCTGGGGTGTTAGAAGTACAGCACTCGGCTGGGGTGGAGTTTTAGAAGACAAGTCGTTGCTGAGGACAGAAGTTGGCTCAGGGGTATTTTTGACTACTTCACCTAACTGGGGCGATGTCTCTAAAAAAGTGTTCTTTTCTGGCTCCTTGGGTTGCAAAATAGTAGGCGTACCTGTTGTTGATGCTTTGCGAGAACTTTCTTCTATAGTTTTTTCTAGTCGTCCATGTAAGCGATTGACAAACTCTGTCAAAATTGCTTCCCCTTGCTGCTGTTGGCTGTACATCCGTGACAGTTGTTGGGAAAGATTGCTTTGATAATTTTTTAATTCTTGTTGCAGGGAATTAAAAGTGATAGTAACGGTGTCATCGAGACTGTCAAACATGTGTTCGACTTTTTCATTGATTTCACTGACTGCATTGCTGCTCGCTTGGGCAGATTTGAGTGCAGCTTGTTCGTAAGATTTTCCCTCTACGTTTTGCGTAGCTAAATTTGCCAGAGAGGATTGCAGTTGCGAAGATATATGCTTTGCCAGAACTTCTGCCAACTGACGAATTAATACTTGTTGCTCAGTAATTTGCCGCACCTGTTGCAAATGCTCTTTTTCATCTAGCAAGCTTTGAATGTCGTCAGATAACCGATTTTTTTCTGCTTGAAGCCGCTTGATATCTTCTTGCAATGTTCTGAGGACATTCTGCTGGAGATTTTCTAAGTCCTCAACTACAGCCCAGAGAGCATTTTCTGCTGCTCTGGAGAGTTCGCCTCTGACTCGCGGGTTTTCTGGTTGCTTCTCGAATCGCCCCATTAGCTTTTAACCTCTAACACCTTGACAATAAAGCTGCTTCTCGTAGACTTGATTGGCAATCATACTGATTTCCTGTATTTTGTCAGATAAAGAAAAAATGCTATTACAGCACTTCCGCATTTCAACGTAATTTTGTCATGCTGGACACAAGGTTAGCAAAACATTATCACTTTAGGAAATTTAAAATTTGTTCTCAAGACTTGAGCCACTCCATTGCTCTGGTTAAGAGAGTTAAAGCAAGTAGCGTCTGATGGTCGAAAACCGACCTCAGGTTTTTTAATAAATTCACGCATTACAATTGTGTAAGTCCTATACCTGTTGTTTTAGTGGCAATAGTATTATCAAAGACTCACAAGTGAGTGCCCAATCGCCACAAATTTGTCTGACTTGCGAAACTAGCTGTAAATTCCTGCAGAATGTAACTTGAGTGACAGTTTACATCTCTAATGAAGATTAAAGTATCTTTCTGTGGAAATTCCAAGTTACGCTATCCCCTGCACAACATTCTAATAAATGAGCAGCAATTCTGCAAAAATACGCTTTTTTAAAGTTGTTGCAGTCTAGGTTTCATAGTGAGTAGAGGGAAAAATTAAGAAAATATAATAATTTTAGAAAAATAAAATCCGAGCAATGCTGAAGATAGCAGCGCTAAGGACGGCACTGACAGGGATTGTAACTAGCCATGCAGCGGCAATACCTTGTAAAGTTTTGAACTTAATCGATTTAATATTTTGCACCAATCCAATACCCACTACACCGCCAACAAGTGCATGGGAGGTGGAGACGGGCAAACCTAGCCGCGACGCAATCAGGATGGTGGTAGCAGTAGCCAGTTCCGCACAAAATCCACTACTAGGTTCCAAGGAAATAATGTTTTCGCCAATGGTAGCGATGACTTTTTTTCCCCAGACAGCTAAACCCCCAACAATACCAGCACCCCCAAGGATTAAAATCCAGATAGGGATAGTGATACCATCAACGGGTACGCTAGCAGTACGATTGATATAGACGATAAGAGCTAAAGGAGCGATCGCATTTCCTACATCATTAGAACCATGAGCAAAAGCAACAAAGCAAGCACTTAGCAGTTGGAATCGAGCAAATAGTTTTTCAAGGGGACTGTTGATTGTTGAGTGTTGATTGTTGACTAAGGAATTATTATTCGCTCCTCTATCCCCCTGCCCCTTGCCCCTGTGCCCTTCATCTCCCGTCTGTTCTATTTGTCGCCAACTAATAATTGTCAGTCCAACTGCTGCTACGGCACCGGTTAACAATGGAATATCATAACTGGGTAGGTTGAACCCAACTTGCTCAATTAAAAAATTTGTCAAAGGTTGAGTTAGCGAGGGTAAAACAATCACACCAAATATTCCCAGTAGTACGCTACTCAACCAGGGAATCCACTCTTGTAACTGCGCTAATTGATTCGGTCGATCTAAAATCCAGTGCTTAATTTGACTATAAAATAAAGCTGCGATCGCACCACTGATTACAGGCGTTAAAATCCAGCCAATGGTAATCATCCCAATTGACGACCAATCAATTGCGTCTATTCCCAAAGCTACCCAACTAAATCCAGCGATCGCACCCACAACTGCATGAGAAGATGACACTGGTAAACCGCGTGATGTGGCAATTTGCAACCACACTCCACAAGAAACTTGCACCGTCGCCATCCCCAAAACCAGTATTTCGGGTGTAGCAGCAAATAAGCCGGGATTAGCAATTTTCGTTGCCAGAGTTTCCGTTACCTGATGTCCAAACAAGACAGCACCCGTAAACTCTAATACCCCAGCAATTATTAGTGCCTGTTTGAGAGTAACAGCTTTGGAACCTACAGAAGTTCCCATCGCGTTAGCAACATCATTTGCTCCGAGATTCCAAGCGACGTAGAAGGCTAATAGGGCAACGAGAAGTAGGGTATAGAGCATATCACATTTAAGAATAAATCAAGATTTTATAAGTTTTGTCCTGGGTGCGATCGTACCAGCAGTTCATATAGTGGATAACGAATTTTTTTATATCTGACTGACACAACCTCACTACCTGTACTTGTACCAGCACTTCATCTTGTTCCAGATTTTTAACTGAGATATCTTCGTAATAAAGTTGATTTACGCCTCTAAATACCTGTGCTTTAACGTTGCTTTTCACCGCTCAACGATACTAGATGTAACATTAGTGGTCAATATTAAGCTATATCAAAGCCAATACTAGTAACAAATTTCAACCAGAAACCGTATTTAATAACTAATAATAATTATTTGCAATAATTTGAGGCATGTTGTAAGCTTTTCTTCAGCCTATTGAATATCTTTATCAATAATTTTATGTAGGAGGTTTGTACTGGTAAGCCTGGTTGGAAAAATCAACTGTAATCAATATGGCAACTTGTAATTAATAATTACAAAAGCTTTTAATTACTGAATTGAGACTATATTCTATTTACACGAAAATTAGGATGTCTAGACTACCGGATGTTCTTTGGTTAAATACAAGTCCTAGTTTGCAATACTTTGCTCAACCACTGCTTTGTTACCTGTCAGATTTAGTGACAATCCAAGAATGGAAATATCGGCAAAGCCAAGATGAAGTAAGTTCACTAGATGCTGCTGTTGGTTTGCTTCATGACTACCTCAAATCTTGCAATCAACCTGTTCACCTGATTGGTCATAGTACAGGAGGGTTATTGGGGCTACTCTATAGCTGTCGCTATCCAGAAAAAGTTAAGTCCTTGACGC
The DNA here is from genome assembly GCA_029379225.1 of Nostoc sp. S4. GTDB lineage: Bacteria > Cyanobacteriota > Cyanobacteriia > Cyanobacteriales > Nostocaceae > Nostoc. The sequence goes on from JAQYWR010000010.1 coordinate 70,136, forward strand.
TATTAGCAGTTGGTGTTGACGTAGCGCTTGATTGGCAAGCTCATTACTATATTCACCGTCAGTTTTTAAGTCGGCAAAAGCTTTTGACTGATATGGTTTACAACTTGTTTGGTTATCAAGATAAATGTACTCTCAAGAGTTTGACGCATCTTCTGGAGGAAGATTTAGATTGTTCGCTCTCTCCCCATTCTCTGTTTGAGAGGGTGAGTATGACTCCAAACACAGTTTCAGTACCTTTGATGGTTTGCGGTAGCTTAAACGATATTATTGTCCAACCTGAGGCACTGCAAGGATGGCGACCGTATTTAAAGGAAGGCGATCGCCTTTGGTATTGTTTAGAAGGATGGCATTTCTTTCACTTTTTTCATTACCAGCTTGTAGCACAACAGTTACTCGATTTCTGGAAGTTTATCTGGGTGTCAGATTCGCTATATTCCTGTTTGCGACTTTAGGTAGAAATATAATGATAATACATCTCAAGAATGATTCATTGGGCAAAACAATTGTGAGAGCTTAATTATGTCCTAAATTTATTTGAGGCAGTCTAGAAATGGTTGTAGCTTTAGATGATACCAAGCGTAGCGCGATCGCCACAGAGCTAGCAGATTTGAAAGCTATACAAGAGTTGCTAATTGCCAATGAAAAAAAAGTACTACCTGCTGTTAGCAACGACCAAGAAATTAGCCAACGCCTAAACGACTTTCTCAAAGATGACCAACAAAACCTCACAGTAATCGAGGGAGTTATTTCCAAATTTGGTGGTGGCTCAGCCCAGCCTAGAGACACCATACAGCAGTACATCGAGCAAGTAAACCGGATAATAGATGGGAATGAGCTAACACTATACCAAAAGTTTTCTATTCACGAAAGGATTAAGCACCAAGCCGTAATGACTGGTTTAATTATCCATAAAGCTTCTCAGGTGGTAGGTGATGATGTCAAAGAAGCTATCGGGCCGCTCAATCAAGTGAACTTTGAAAATCGCGCTCATCAAGAACAATTGAAAGGTGTGTTGGAAGTTTTGGGTACAAGAGAACTTACAGGTCAAGACCCAGATCAAGGAGTTTGGGCGCGGACTCAAGATGCTGTTGCAGCTTTAAGGGGTGTGTTTGAGGGTCTGACAAAGTAAGTATAACTCGATAACACCTTGAGTTCTAATTGGCTAAGTGCCAATTCATAAGTAATCCTAATAATCTGTTTTGATTTCAGGAATCCGATCGCGATCGCACTCAGTTTGAGATAAAAACTGTCAGGCGATCGCTTTTTTTATGAAAATACATCGGAAACTCAAAGAGGTTAAAAGATGTTTCATCAGACATATACAGCTGATGTCTTAGTTGTCGGTGGCGGAACCGGAGGTACTGCGGCTGCTATCCAAGCAGCACGACGGGGAGCTAAAACTATTTTGGTGAGTGAGTTTTCTTGGTTAGGGGGAATGCTGACTTCGGCTGGAGTGTCTGCACCCGATGGTAATGAATTAGAAGCTTTTCAAACCGGGTTATGGGGTGCATTTTTGCAAGAATTGCGACATCGACAACCAGGTGGATTAGATAACTGTTGGGTAAGCTTTTTTAGTTACGATCCCCGGATTGGGGCTGAGATTTTTGCTGACTGGGTGCAGGAATTACCGAATCTGCACTGGATTTCTGGACAAGTGCCTTTAGAGGCCTTCCGGCAAGGTGATTCTATTACTGGTGTCCGCTTTGCAGATTTTGCTGTCACAGCCCAGATTATTCTCGACGCCACAGAATTAGGAGATTTATTGGCTTTAGCTGAAATACCTTATCGGTGGGGGTGGGAATTGCAATCTGAGTGGGGAGAACCCAGCGCTCCAGTGACGTTTAACTCGTTAACCAAGAGCTATCCGGTGCAAGCACCCACTTATGTAGTAGTGATGCAAGACTTTGGTGAAGCGCTCGCTCCAGAAATTCCGCCTGCTTTTGACGAAAATCCATCGCAGTTTGTAGGTGCTTGGGATAGTTATGGAGCGGAGACATTTTTAAATTATGGACGTTTGCCTGGCGATCGATTCATGATTAATTGGCCAATCTGTGGCAATGACTACGGTCAAGGGGTAGGGCGGCTGATAGAGTCAGAGGTGACCAGAGGTGAATTTATTGAAGAATCACGCTGGCACAGTCAAAATTTTGCCCGTTTTATTCAAAATCAACTTGGTCGTCGCTATGGTTTAGCAAAACAAATATTTCCTCACACTGATACAGCTTTTGCACTGCATCCTTATTACCGCGAAAGCCGCCGTTTAGTGGGGCTAACTACTGTGCGAGAACAGGATATTTTGCCAATTGCTGGAGGTAGAGTTGCATCTATATATAATGATGCGTTCGCCCTACAGCCCTCCAAGCATCCTACAGCGGGCATTTGCGTACCCCTACGGGGAAGCAAGCTACGCGGAGCGTCTGCGACAGGAGAAGCGATCGCTGTTGGTAATTACGTCAATGACCATCATTACCCTAGCGTTCAATTTCCACTGCAACCAAAATCTATCCGTTGGGGGGGACGCTGGACTGGGACCACCTTTACAATTCCCTACAGTTGTTTAATTCCGGCCACAACAGATGGTTTGTTGGTTTGTGAAAAGAATATTTCTGTCTCCCACATTGCTAATGGCGCGACCAGATTACAACCCGTGGTTATGGGCATTGGTCAAGCAGCAGGGATGGCAGCAGCGATGTGTGTTGAGTTCAACTGCCAACCGAGAGATTTACCTGTCAGAGAGCTACAACTAGCTTTGCTACAAGACGATCGCGCAAGAGCAATAATCGTACCTTTTTTTAATCTGCCGCTTAATCATTCGGATTGGCTGCACCACCAACTGTATTACTTAGATAACCCACTAGACTATCCAGCTAGTGGTGATTGCCCTTGGCCGTCCACGGATAAGTACTCTGATTCTACTTTTGACAAGGTATTAATCCCAGAAAATAAATGTTTTCAAGGCATTTTCTACCGCTTGGCTCAGCAGGAATACAGATTCACTGTCACAGCACCAGCGGCATATCAAGGTCAAAATTGGCAGCTTGTGACTTTGCGATCGCATATTAACGAGCAGTTAGACGCTTATCCCCACGAACAATTAGTTACAGTCTGGGGTCGTCAGAATCACTTCAGTAATTGGTTATTAGTCGAACATCTGGACGGAGGATAAGAAGAGTTTTTTTTCAGTAAAACACAATACTTTTTGACGAATTGTCCGGATATTCCTAAAAAAGCTAAGTATCAGTGAAGTGGAGAGTTCCAAAATAGACATCTGCTATGCGTGCTGCCATTTCACTTTTAGTTTCGAGTCTGGTGTTCGGCCCCTTAGCTTCTAACTGCCAAGCAATGGACAATCATTTACCCAACGGAAAGTCTGTAGATGATTCTGCGGTCTTTCCCAAGCTACGCCGACTTCCGGCAATACCAAGAGCAAATAGAACTTTCCAAGAGAATCGGCTGCTTTCGATGCCTACTTGGCAGCAGTTGCTCTTGGCATCTGAACAAAATGCAGATGATGCCCCACGTCATCGTGGTAGTGGACGCAGAGAAGTCATGCAAAAATTTGCTGAAAATTTCTATGCTGTTGTTTAAGTACTGTGGGACAATGGCTATTTTTGCAAAACAAATGATTTACCGCAAAACAGAATGTTGTGGTAATATTTTTTTCACAGCTTTTCTGTCCGGGATAAATACAGTTATCACACAAAAATCTTCAGCGATCGCTTAGTATTTCAACTGCAATTTTCGTATATATTGTAGTTGGTATAAATCCTGAAATTATAAGGCAAATAAAACTAACTGCTTCGCTCAACAGCATCACCAACTCTTCAAAAGCGACACAACTGTTACTCATCTTCCTGGGAAGCTCTGCGTCTAAATCCTCAATCTAACTGCTTTAGAAACAGATGTTACTTAGATTATTAATTAATTTAAAACACATCTAATTCGGACATTTTGCAAATTGAGGAAACAGCTTTAAGGCAACTTCTCTTTATTCCCAAATAGGTTTTCTCACAGATTGAGTAGCTAGTACAACAAGGCAAAAGCAAAAAGTGAGCCAGTGCGGTTAACGGGTATAAGAAATATAAAGCAACCGCCGTTAGCGCAGTGTTAGCGACTGTGCGTAGCGTCACTCGCAAAAGCCACTCATTAAAAAGAAACAATACTTATACCCCAAGCTTTTTACTGATTCCAAGTGGTAGGTTTATTTGTGCCATCATGTACTAGTTATCTAGATCAACGAATAATTGCTCTTCGCTTCGGCCTCTGTTCGGTGTCCTTTAACAAAGCATGAAATTTCCTTCACCTCATCTTGTCTAGGGCATTGGGCAAACACAAAGTGTCGGAGGGGTGGGAGGTGTGGGACGATGGGGAACAAATGCAGGTGTGGAACCAGAGGGAAGAGGCCAAAAGCCAGAAGTATAAATTTTCTTTCCTCCACACTCCCTACACTTCCCTATCTCCTCATCTCTCCCCCTCTCTCCCCACACTCCCCACACTCCCTCATCTGTTTGAAGTTCTCAGTGCCAAAAATTAGCGCTGGTGACTTCTTTATTCATCTCCTACTCCCCCACTCCTTCTGTTGAGACGGTGGTTTTCTGGCTATTGTCTTCTATTCGTTGGATGCCGTTGAGGAACATGGGCACAAAATTCTGAAAAAACGCCTGTGGGTCGCGCTGCCAAGCTTTTTGTGCAACCTGAATCCTCGTAAATTGCAACTCAGGTGCTAGCAAAGTCTGGGGTAAGCGTTCCATCAAGTACTGAGGACGTTCCCAAAGTGGCATGGTATTTGCTACTTCCACCAGGTTGGCAACTCGCCGCAGTTCCGCTCCTAAGGTGATATCCATTCCCGATTCAAAGGCCGCGTGTTCAATTGCAGTATATTTTCGCTTCGCTTGCTCTATTTTTTGCCGATGTTCTGGACTTTTACGCGCGAGTTCTGCTAACCAACGATTACCCCAGCGCACATGTCCTGCTTCTTCTGGCAAAATTTTTGCAATCGTTTCCCGAATTTTGATGTTTTCTTCTGTTTGCGGCGCTTGCTTAAGGGCGTGAATGTGGGCGGAAAAATACTCACAGCCCCGTTTTTCAGTAATGTTAATTGCTGTCAGGGCAGCAATTATACCGTCCTCTAAATTGCGTTTTGGATCGTAGGCGTCTTTGTCGAGTAGGCGATCGAATTCATCAATATAGGAAGTTCCGGGGGGAGTTCCGACATCGCTTCCCAAATCTATTAATAGATCGGTTAACCACATGGCATGACGAGCTTCATCACTGATGTGATGAGATAAATCTCGCACCAGTTCCCGTGGCTGTCCATCAAGTTGTTCAATTAAGTCAGTCAGGTCTTTACAACTGCGCTGTTCGCTGTAGCGGTAGCGATTGAGAGTAATCAAATGGATCTGGCGATCGCATACCACCCGTTTCAAGATTTCCCTTGCACCTAAAGCATTCTGAAATTTACGTGGGTAGGTAACTGTCATAAAGTTATATAAAGTTTTATGAACCTATATTTAATCGTAACTTAATTTTTTGCAACTCCTGTATTCCTTCTGAATTACTCAAAAAGGGTAAAAGTTCAAAAATTAATCACTTGATCTCCGCTTAAGTATCAAAGTTAAAGTATAAATTTTTGTATATTTTGTTATTAATTATAAATATTTTTTTGGCAATTCAAAAGCTCAAAAGCTCTGATAAAAACTCCTTTTCATTGATATACGCTTACCATCTAAATGAAAGTTATTAAAAATTACCTAAAAAAAGTAGCGTAGGCTACAGATTTTTGTTATATTATTTTTAAAGGAATCAAAAATTATATATTCATTACAAAAACAGGGAGGACTATGATTATGTCTATCGCAGAAAAATCTCGTGCGTTAATGGTGCGCGAACATCAGCAAGTTAAGAATCGCCAACAATCAATGTTGATGCGTGCTGCACAAGAACTAGGTCTTCCTGAAGAAGCATCTCACTACTGGAACCCGATTCAAGGAAAGATAGATACGACGACTAGGATGATTTATGGACGCAGCAACGCTACCATGAGCTAAGCATCAAAATAGATGTTTTCAGCATCACGTCAGCAAAATAACTGTTTAGCTCAAAAAAAGCCACCCTCTAGGGTGGCAAAATTTAGACTTTTAGTTTAGATACGGCACTTAATTAAGCATCGTAATAGAGGTAAAACTCGTAAGGATGAGGACGTAGCTGCAACTGCTTGACTTCATTAGCTAGCTTGTAGTCAATCCAATTTTGGATAAAGTCTTCTGTGAAGACACCTGATTCTGTCAAGAAGGCGTGATCCTTTTCCAGTGCTTCCAATGCTAATTCTAAAGAACCTGGAGTTGAGGGAACCTGCGCCAGTTCTTCTGGAGAGAGTTCATAGATATTCTTATCTAAAGGGGCACCAGGATCTATTTTATTTTTGATGCCATCGATACCAGCACAAAGCATTGCAGCAAATGCCAAGTAGGGATTAGAAGTGGCATCTGGACAACGGAATTCTAGGCGCTTGGCTTTGGGGTTAGTACCAGACAGAGGAATGCGGATAGAAGCAGAACGGTTACCTTGGGAGTAAGCCAAGTTAACAGGAGCTTCATAACCAGGTACTAGGCGCTTGTAAGAGTTGGTACTGGGGTTGGTAATTGCCAATAGCGCTGGTGCGTGTTTGAGAAGACCACCAATGTAGTGCAACGCCATATCACTCAAGCCAGCATACTTATCACCTGCAAACAGAGGTTTGCCATCCTTCCAAATAGATTGGTGAGTGTGCATCCCGGAACCGTTATCGCCAAATAGCGGCTTGGGCATAAAGGTGACGGTTTTGCCGTATTTCTTAGCAACGTTCTTGATGACATATTTATAAATCATCAACCAGTCCGCAGCTTCGATCAACTTACCAAAGCGGAAACCCAATTCACACTGACCACCAGTGGCTACTTCGTGGTGATGCTTTTCAATAGGTACACCTAATTTTGCCATTGTCAGTAGCATTTCTGTGCGGATATCTTGTAAAGAATCCGTTGGCGAAACTGGGAAGTAACCTTCTTTGAAACGTGGTTTGTAAGCCAAATTGGGTTCTTCATCTTTACCAGAATTCCAAGCACCTTCTTTAGTGTCTAAGAAGTAGTAGCCTTCGTTAGCGGTTTGGGCAAAGCGCGCAGTCTCAAAAATAAAGAATTCAGCTTCAGGGCCAAAGAAAGCTGTGTCACCAAGTCCAGTGGAAACCAGGTAATCTATTGCTTTTTGGGCAATAACCCGTGGACAACGGTTATACCATTCCCCAGTACGTGGTTCTTTAATACTACAAATTATACTTAGCGTTGGCACTTCCATGAATGGGTCGATCCAAGCAGTGTTGGGATCGAGTACCATCGTCATGTCCGATTCGTTGATCGCTTTCCAACCCCGGATGCTGGAACCATCAAAAGGTACACCATCAGTGAATGCAGTCTCATCGATTTGGTTCTGGTACAGTGTGAGGTGCTGCCAAGTCCCTACTGTATCGATGAATTTGAGATCAATCAGCTGAATATCTTGGTCTTGGATTAATTTCAAGACTTCTTGTGGGGTTGTCATTGTTACTCCTTCTGTACCAATTTCCTAAAGTAAAACCAGAATCTTCCAAAGCATCCTAACCCTGCTGATCTCAATCGAGCCGTGACACACCTGAAATATCTTAAATACTAGATATTAAGGTATTTTGTACTTTATGTTACAGATATCTGGATTACAGGTTATATTAACCTTTCACCGATCGTCTGTACAAAACTGGAAAGTTCATCATATAGGGGTCAACTTTGGCATAGAATCCTTATGTAGTGGATAGATTGTTTTTGTGCCGAATCTATTTTAAATAGCACAAAAATTTACTGCTGCATAAGTGCAGCCAAATAAATATCAAACCATAGATAGCAAAGATTGGGAGAAAATGGAATGCGCGATGCGGTAACAAATTTAATTAAGAATTATGACGTAGCTGGTCGGTATTTTGACCGGAATGCCCTCGATAGTCTAAAGTCCTACTTTGACAGTGGTACAGCACGAGTACAAGCAGCAGCAGCGATAAATTCTAATGCAGCTGCACTTGTCAAACAGGCTGGTTTAAAGTTATTTGAAGAACTGCCGGAATTGATTCGTCCTGGTGGAAATTCTTATACAACCCGCCGCTATGCGGCTTGTTTAAGGGATCTAGACTATTACTTGCGCTATGCCACTTATGCACTGGTTGCTGGTAACACAAATGTGTTAGATGAGCGAGTGCTACAAGGACTGCGAGAAACTTACAATTCTTTAGGAGTTCCTATCGGCCCGACAGTTCGCGGTGTCCAAATACTCAAGGATCTAGCTAAGGAACAAGCAGCCGCAGCAGGTGTAGCTAATGCTGCTTTTATAGATGAACCATTCGATCACATCACACGCGAGTTGAGCGAGCAGGATATTTAATATTTAGTCCTGGCGATCGTACCATTGCAGAACTATAACAAAATTCACGTAGGTGAACTTAACGATCATCGCACTTTGACTTTAATTAGCAAGGTGCGTTTACTTTTTTAACGCCAATTTTATTTAGCAGTTCCCAAGCGGGTTTACGAAGGTATATTTTCCGAACGCTTTGGTTAGCTAATTTTTAATAGCAGGACTTAAACATTTTTGAGACAGAAACAAGGCTCAAACCTATACAGGACAAGGAAAATACACCGAAGGCTCAAAAATGCTTGAAACCCAGATATATCAGGAAACTAAGTAAAACGATGTCAAAGTCTTTTTGTATATACGTTTGAGAGTTTTTTCAGGCTACTTTTTGTCTAAGTCCCATTAAGCGCTCACAAGTCGCAAATCTTGGCAAGTTCAAGCAAATCAAAAAATAGCATAGCTGTTGACTTTCAACAACCATGCTATTGTTTTATATTTAGAAGTACCTTTTAAAATCCCGTTGTTCCTATACTTTAATTTTCAGGAAATAGGAATTATCTAGGATTAAGGTGGCGTCTATTCCCCCATCCGGGATTGACAATGGCGGCTAAATCTTCTTCTGATAATTTGTCAATCTCAGTATTTAGTTCTTCAACAGTGAACTCATAACCACGTTCACGAGCAATCTTAATGAAGGCTTCTGGATTAGCTGTTGCTTTGAGCCTTTCTTGTAATGCTTGATCTCGTTTTACGGCTTCAAAAAGTCGGGCAGCATTTTGCTGTGTCATAATCGCCTGTCTCCTGTTTTAAATATCAGGTTTGAGTGCAGTATTTTGACTTCTGCGACTTCACTAAATTTAGTAAAGAATTTCTCAATTGGACATATATTTCATCTTATAAACACAAACAGAAAATGTGTTGATTTTGACAAAAAAATATAACTTTTTGGATAAAATGTTACGTCTTGTTTATAAAATTCAGTCCTGAGATGGTAGCAGTATTTTGCAGAACTTAGGTAACTGAAACAGTACCAACAAAATTTATAGTATAAATGTATTATCAGCCACAATAGAAGTTGCCGATGTTTGAAGCGCTGATTATGGAAGAATTATTAAGTTTGAAAGACTTGCTTGTTAAAGGCGATGTTCAAGGAGCATTGCTGATAGTAGAAGAATTAACAGAAATGAGCCGAAATGACATCATCAAGACGATTCGTAGCTATGCAGTGATTCTATTATTGCATCTGATTAAACAACAAGCTGAAAATCGCACAACTCGCTCTTGGGAAGTTTCTATTCGGAATTCAGTTCGGGAAATTCAGCGAGAAAATAAGCGGCGTAAAGCAGAGGGCTATTATCTCACCCCAGAAGAATTGTTAGAAATCTTAGCAGAAGCCTACTTAAATGCCATCGATCAGGCTTCCCTAGAAGTAGAAGAAGGTCATTATGAAGCCCAAGAATTAGAAAAGTTGGTTAACCAAGAAGAAATTATCAATCGTGCTTTAGGTTTAATCTTATCAGGAGAGTCTAATTAATTGGCTAAACAACGACTCGATACATTATTAGTAGATTTAAATTTATGTTCTTCTCGCGCCTTAGCACAGAGGTTAATTCAGGCAGGGGAAGTTACTGTTAATCAGCAGGTAGTTGATAAACCTGGTACAGAAGTTGATATTGCAGCTCAAATAAATATTAAAGAGCGATCGCCTTTTGTTTCTAGAGGAGGTGAAAAACTCTCCAAAGCTTTAACAGTGTTTGCCATTCCTGTCGCTGGACGCATTTGTATAGATGGTGGAATTTCTACAGGTGGCTTTACTGATTGTTTACTGCAAGCTGGGGCAAAACTAGTTTACGGTATTGATGTTGGTTACGGACAAGTTGACTGGCTCTTAAGAAATGATTCGCGAGTAATTTTGCGCGAACGCACCAATTTAAGACAGCTACGACCAAATGATTTGTACGGTGAAAATGACCCAATTCCCGATTTGGCGGTGGTGGATGTTTCGTTTATTTCCTTAACCAAAATTCTGCCTGCTTTGTGGGAGCTAACTCAAGCTAGCCGGGAAGCTGTATTGTTAGTCAAGCCACAGTTTGAAGTTGGCAAATCCCGTGTAGGAAAAAAAGGAGTTGTGCGCGAGCCAAACGACCAAGCTGATGCTATTTTCCAGGTGTTGCAAGTGGCTCAAGAATTAGGATGGAAATACAAAGGCTTAACTTGGTCGCCGATTACTGGCCCGGCTGGAAATATCGAATATCTTTTATGGTTGGGAACCGAAAGTGAAACACCATCGCCTGATTTAAAAGCGGTTAAGCAGACTGCACAATCAGCAACAGTTGATTTACGGAAAAATTGAACAAGAATGCAGAATTTAGAATTCAGAATAAATTGAAAACCACTAAATCTTGACTGCGGAATGGTGTGCAGAAGATTTAGTGGGGATTTAAACCTAATAAACTTGGGTTAAGGTTTATTGACAAAGAATATTTTAGACGCGATGAATCGCGTCTCTACATAAATATTTTCAGGCTTAACTCAAGGGTATTGGATTTAAACCTACATATTTATCAGCTATTTGTACAGAATTCATGCTGACTCCTGAATTCTGACTCCTGAATTATATCTTGTTAAAGGTCGTATATCAGACACTCTACCGAGTCTGGGTGGCGATCGCAGTAGTTCTCTAAAGAGCTTTTCTTTTGTTTTGCTTGATGCCGATCGGATTTTTCAGCTTGCAATTCTTCAACGATATCCCAAGCTACGGCACAATTAGCAGAATTACTGCCATTTAACTCACAAGTTGCACGAGCATCACTAATGGCTTCTAAAATCGCTTGTTCAAGAGTTGTAGCCACAGCAGTTTGATTTACGTTTAAGGTTGTCATGTCGCTTTCACCTTATATTTTCAGAGATATAAATCAATGGCAGAGATTCTAATAACCTTAGAAAGCTCACATTTACAGTTTAGATATGCTTGTCAAAAAAAGTGGTGTAAACACCGTCATCTTTTTAACAAACTAGGGTGGGGATTTCCCTCTGGCAATCTTTGCTTGAATCAGCTATCTCGTTTTCTGTTAATTGCAGCCACGAGCAAAGACGATCGTCATCTCAATCTTGCATTGAAAATCGGGAATTGAGATGAATTGTCAGAAGACTTTGATAGAAGTTGATAAACGCTTATAAAGGGTAACAAACGAGAAACAATTATTAGTTATTCTCAATACTTTATGCCTAATTCTTGTCGCAAACGATACAGAATTGTGTTTTGATCAACTTGAGAAAGAATTTCTTGAATGACGCTGCTAGCGCCCAACTGTCCCCAAGTACAGCCTTTTTCAAGATAGACTTGAGCGGCTTTGCCAACGGAGTATGCGCCATAACCAGCAATACCAGCTTGGACGATCGCACTGCCGGCAAAGGCAGTAATATTAGTCGGATTATCGCCAGTGGCGATCGCAGCTGTACTCTTGCCCAAACCCAATACGAAACTACTACCTAATTCTCCCAGCAGTAAGCCACCAGAACTCAATAAAATCGTTTTGAAAATTTTTCCCGCTTCATAACTAGTCATTGGTAACCCATATAAACGTGCCAAAGCGCGAATTAAAGCCAAATCGGCAACAGCCCCGCCCAGGATATCTAAGAAAGCGATCGGATTTAAAGCTACTGCCAAAGCTTTATATTTAGTAAATTGCCAGATGATGTCTTCAGCTTCTTGTTGGCGTAAGTCGATGGTTTTTTCAGCGATGGTTGTTTCTGCATCTCGTGCTTGGATGAGTGCATTTAAAGCTAGAAGCGATCGTCCTTCTCGATTGAGAATATTCAAAATTGTCTGCTTGAGTTCGTCTACTTGCGGTGGTGGTGTCTCCCATTCATAGGTGATGCGACCATCAGGCCATTCAACCCGCACTTCCATTGGTGCTGGTTCCGCTGCCACCATGACAATTTCATCGGGTAGTAGAGGCTTTGCAGGGAAATTTCCTGCACCCAGTTGTTGTAAATTTTCGTAAATCGCGCTTTTATCTGTATCTGGATACAAGTCTATCTTGTTAAACACCAAAATCAAAGGTTTTTGCGATCGCCTTAATTCCAGCAATGCTTGATACTCAGTGCGAGTGATATCACCTGACACAATAAACAAAATTAAATCCGCTTGACGCACTACTTCTCGTGCCATGTCTGCCCGTGACTCACCCTCAATTTCATCTAATCCTGGTGTATCAATTAACTCTACTAATACCTTGTTTCCTGGCTGCCATCGTACCGACCGAGGCCATTGGGTAACACCATTCAAGGGGCCAGTTTGGAGAATCTTGTCTCCCAAGAGAGCATTTAAAACTGCTGACTTCCCGCGACTCACTAAACCAAAGGCAGCAATTCTAATAACATTAGAATCCAGTTTGTTGAGTGTGGAGTTGAGAGTTTCTAATTCTGGTTTTACAAAAGATGCCAATTCTGGGTTAGATGACAACTGTCCTGATTTGCGAAGATATCCATACCAAGACAGCGCTTGTCTGAGACTGGCGCGCGCACGGTTTAAGTGAGACTCTTGCAGATTACGCACAAAGTTAGGTTGATTCAAGGTTGGACAAACAACAGGCTACATATCCATTTTGCTCTAATTCCAATTAGAACATGGGATTGTGTTTATCATCCCAACACTTGCGATCGCGCCAGTCTCTACCAGTATGCTCGCATTCAGATGCATCATCTATCCAAGGAATTGATGTAGAGTGATGTGAGATTCCGATGGAAGTAAATAAGTTAGTAGTAAATAAGGGCAATAAGAAAGATAAACTTATCAATGTAAAAATCGGTAAAACGATAAAATATCCAGCCAGTAGTATTATCTTAATTCGAGTTTGGAAAATCCTGGAATTTTTATTTTTTTGAGTAATTTTGAAACTCAATTTTGACTTTGATAAAAGCATGATACAACCCTGTTAAAAGCAGTTTCTATAAGAATCGATTTGATTTTTGCAAACCAAGCTGACTCAGAGCTAACTGGAAGAAATTTTAGCTCTCAGTATACTTAGCTATATTCAATTCAGATATCTATATAACTACGAATTTTTACGTAATCAGATTATTAAAGCTATATACTTTAATGTCAAACGTATAAGTCAGGACTTCTTAGAAATTTTAATTTTTGAACGCTAAAAAAGACTTTTAATGAAAACATGTTGAAGTTGTGGTTATTGTGCCTAAGTAAATACTGATAAATTTAGAGGGATAGTTAATTATTTATGCTTAAAAACAACAAATATAATTCTCAGTGAATCCAGAGTGTGAGGTTTTTTCGGAAAGAGCGCCCGCTAGTAGACAACGCACAATTAATTCTTTATTTCCATTCGATCTAACAGTTAATATGTCTCCTTTGCAGAGTATATCTATTTCTTTTAACTCTGCATCTATTGTCACAGAATCTAATTGAGCTTCCTGAATCCAAAAATAGTTTTGAAAATCTTTAACACCGATAATTTTAATTGATTCACCTTTACTGCTTTTTGTGAAGTTAAGACCATTTCTAAAGGCTGCTATATCTCCTAATTTTTTTATTATTGAAGATACCACTCTGGATATATAATTCTCTATTAGGGTGGTTTGAAAGGAGCGCTGCGATCGCACGCAAAACGCAGCTATTTTTTAGTGACGTAGCCTCGGGTTGGGTGAAAATAGCAAAACAAGAGGTAGTAGATTTTGTAATTACACTTAAAATAAAGTGCTTTCAAGCTACTTTTGTAACTAAAGAGCTTTGGGCTTGCTCTAATATATTAAATTTAGAAGCTAGATATATAGGCAAGTTTTACAGGTTGATTTTGGACAATAATTCTTTAAAACTGGTTTCAACTCTGGACAATAATTCTTTAAAACTGATTTGATTGTTGAAAGCCTTGAAAATGCGTAACTTATGCTGCTGAACTTCGTAAAAATGGACATTAATTCTTTAAAACTGACAATAGTTATTTAATGGACATATGGAGAATAGGGAACTCGAATCCCTGACCTCTGCGGTGCGATCGCAGCGCTCTACCAACTGAGCTAATTCCCCTTAATTAATTCACCAATGAATATTTTAACATTCAGTAACCGATGGCTGGGGCTGTTTTTGGGAATAAACTTTCTGCACGCGTTCTAGTTCCAAATCACTGAGGTAATCAACAGTCCAGTTACAGCAGCGCTGAAGCATATGGAAGGGGTAAGTGTTTGCGACACCCACAACTTGCATATGCGATCGCTTTGCTGCTTGAATACCAGCTGGTGTATCTTCAATGGCTAGGCACTCTTGGGGTTGAAGATTCAGTTCAGAATATTCTTGGTTCAACAGTTTAACTGCTAGTAGGTAGCCTTCGGGTTCTGGTTTACTAGTAGTAATGTCATCACCCGCTACAATAATTTTAAAATGTTCAGCTAGTTTAGCCCGATTCAGTACCAGTTCTATTTCTTTGCGAATAGAGCCACTAACTAATCCCAGTTTGAGATTGCGCGATCGCACTTGAAATATCAAGTCTTCAACACCTGGATATAAAGGCAGTTTCTCGATTTTCTCTAGTTCTAGTGTGTAAGCTTGGGCTTTGCGGTGCAGCAGTTGAGTTAAATAGTTTTCCGTAACTACCCTACCACGATTAGCGAGTAGTTGCCCAAAACAAGCGCGATCGCTGCGTCCTAGACAAGCTTGTCGTTCATCCACCCGCTGCGGTTGAAGATTTTCTTGAATCAGAATCTCATCTATCAGTTGCAGGTGGATTGGCTCATCGTTAACGATCACACCATTAAAATCAAAGAGAACTGCCTTTAAACTCATGCGATTATGCCAAACGCTGGCGATCCAAGTCCCTCCAAATTATTATTATCTATTGTGGTGTCTATTGACGTTGCAGAATATTGGCGGGGATTTTCGACAGCTATCGGTTTAGTACCGCTAGTTACCTGATTTATCCACCAGACATCTTGAGTTCGCACTGCTTCAAACCCTGCTGCACCCATATTCGCATCGACACTACCATTGGCATACTCACGAATATATGGTTCTTCAAAAACGTCACTCAGCCATTCTAATTGACGCAGAGTTTTCTGATTGCCATCTTGAATTAACACTTGTCCTCCAGCTACCAGCAACCGGAAGCTTTCTCGCAAAATTGCTAATGACACCGCATCTGGTATTTCGTGAAATAGTAAAGAAGCTGTCACCAAATCAAAGGAGGCATCACTAAAACCAGTTTTTTCAGCATTCCCGTGTCGCCAGACTATATCTAAACCAGCAGCTCGGCTTTTATGTTCTGCCCTTACCAACATATAAGGTGAGAAATCCAAACCAATAACTTCGGCTTCGGGAAAAGTCTGTTTTAACATTAAAGTAGTGGAACCCGTACCACAACCCAAATCAAGTATGCGTCGTGGTTTTACTTTGATAGCATCAATTAAAGCCTGACGGATAAGATTTTCGTTAGGCAGCAGAACATATTGGGTTATGGGGTCATAAGTCACTGCTGCACCAGAAGTGAGATATCCGCCTGCAATCCCGTGAAAGTTTTGTTCGCTGTAGTACGATGGAATTATCACATCAGCTCGGCGAAAGCGATCGCCTTCTTTTTCCCAATCAATACTTTCTTGATAACGCCGCAACCCATCTTCATCAATGAAAAAACGCGCTACAGGTGATAAAAAACGTTCCCAGATTGTATCTTGACGCACTGCCATAGGTATTGTGTCAGAAGTGTAAAAGCTATTTTAATCAGAGTGATTTACTTTACAAATTTTAATACATCTTTTCTTTGTGTGGCGATCGGGTTGAGACTGGAAAAGATTGTATTATATTTGTAGTATAAAATTATTATTAGGTGGGCATTGAGAGTGTTGACTGTTAACTGAGGAGTTATTAGCGCCCTCGCTTTTCATCTCCCCCAGTTCCTTTGACCACCTGATGCCAAATTCCTAATATAAAAACTAAAATTAAAAATCCAAAATAAAAAATTATGCCCTACGAAAAGTTAGAAATTACTACACCAGCACCCGTTTTATCTTGGGCGAATCACCCTTTAGGGTCAGAAGAAACCAAAATGGCAAAGAATGTCGCATCGCTGCCATTTGTGTTTAAGCACGTAGCCTTAATGCCAGATGTCCACTTAGGTAAAGGTGCCTTAGTCGGTTCTGTAATAGCGACTAAAGAAGCGATTATACCTGCTGCTGTGGGCGTAGATGTGGGTTGCGGTATGAGTGCTATCAAAACGCCATTTACTGGCGAACAACTCGAAGGTAAGCTGAAAAAAATTCGCTTGGATATTGAAGCAGCAATTCCTACAGGATTCAACGAAAACAAAGACGTTGAAAAATCTGTCACCAACTGGCAACGCTGGAATGATTTTAAAGACTTGCATCGCGGCGTGCAAGACCTGCAAGGCAAAGCGATGAAACAGATGGGTTCTCTTGGTGGAGGAAATCATTTTATTGAAGTGTGCCTCGATACAGAGAATCAAGTTTGGCTAATGCTGCATTCTGGTTCGCGCAACATCGGCAATAATCTAGCTCAGTGTCACATTAACACAGCCAAGGAATTAGCGAAGATGGCAGGTAATAAATTATCTGACCCTGATTTAGCTTATTTTGTTGCTGGAACCCCAGAATTCCAAGCATACTGGCATGATTTACAATGGGCGCAAGAGTATGCGCGTGTCAACCGCGATGTGATGATGGCGCGTTTTAAGCACATAGTCGAGAAGCATCTTGTAGGTGGAAAGGCGACTAAACCTTTATTGCAGGTTAATTGTCATCACAATTACGCCGAAAAGGAAGTACATTTTGACGAGGATGTGTACGTGACTCGCAAAGGTGCAGTCCGCGCGCAAACTAAAGACTATGGTATTATTCCTGGTTCAATGGGGGCAAAATCTTTTATCGTAAAGGGTAAAGGTAATGCTCACAGTTTCTGTTCTTGTTCTCACGGTGCAGGGCGTTTGTTATCTAGAAATAAGGCAAAAAATCTCTACACACTTGATGATTTGATAAAGCAAACAAATGGCGTAGAATGCCGCAAAGATGAGGGTGTATTAGATGAAATTCCTGGTGCTTATAAGCCGATAGAACAAGTTATGGAAAACCAAGCAGATTTGGTTGAGGTTGTAGCAACACTCAAGCAAGTTCTTTGTGTAAAGGGATAAATTTGTATAAAATATCCTAATTTTGCAAAAAGATGAGCGAGAGGGCAAATTATTTGCCCTCTTATAGTTTATTCTGTTTCAAAATCTCTATCTACTTTGTAAGCTTGTAATAAGTATTCTCCATTAAAATGAATGAGATGAGTAGAATCTTCAGCAACCCAAACATCGGTTTCACAAGCAATTTCAGCCAAATACTCCACCATCGCTTTCCGACTTAAAAAGGTTGTTACCATTACAATAGGAACTTTTATATCAACAAAAATAACTTCAAGTTCTTTCTTCCGTTTAGGGTTAATTGGACCATGAGAAGTTACAGCTTCAATTAAAACTAGCCAATCATTTTTGAGATGATGGATAATCACATCAGGCATTTTACCATGAGAATCAACAGTAACGCCTAAATCTCTCAATGCCACTTCATTAAAGTAAGCAAATTTCTCATCTGTATCACCAACATAAATCAATTTTCCTCCAGGTGTAAAACGTTCTGCAAACTCCTTAATAATCTTCTCAATCAGAATATTCTGTCCACCTGGAGATAGAGTTTTTATCTTCCCTTCAATCAGAATAGGGATACGTGATAGTTCTCGCTCTTGAGCATATCGTTTTTTCAAAGTTTCAACTGAAGCAAGGTAAGTGCCAAGGCTCTTTTTCCATTCAGTGGTTCTATAAGTACGTAATAGCTCAAGCGCACTTTCTTCAATCTTATATACTGTTTTGGGACTGTTAATAGCGCGGTCAGGAGCATCTGGATTTGCAGTTATCAAAGCTGTGTCTAAGAATTGATGGACTGTTTGGCGGCGAACAGTTTCTCGCGTATTAGGTTTATATTTTTTGCCATAGTGCTGTGCCATGAATTCCATCATTGGTGTAATTCCCATTAAGGGAGATGTAGCAGCTTTCCAAGAATCAGTCGGCTTTAAGTCAATTAGAGCCAAAAGGGTTAAGGCTGAACGTTCATTAAGTTGTGCTCGTGGAAGTCCAAGTTCAACTAGTATTTGTAATGCTTCATCAATACGGGTTTTAATTATTAAGGGATTCTTTTCAGATTGATTGCTCATACTCAGTAGCTTTTCTTGCACAAGTCGATCGATTTCTTTTTGTGACGGAAAATGCTCAGTAATACATAATCCCACGGTTATTAGCTGCGGTATTGTAGGATATTTTAAATTACGTAAATCAGTGGCATTAACCTGAGTATGACCATTAAATAAACGAAAAAATGTGTCTACAAGGCTAGAGTTAAGATAAGCAGTAAGACCGCGTGCTAGAGTAAGATTGAGTCCCCTTCCGTCCTTGTGAAAATAATTCAAATGATTTTCAAAACCTACCCAATAACAATCAATCTGATTAGCATCATATACAACGGCAACCACTCGTTTTTTTTCCTCTTTTGAGGAGAATCGTTTGGTCAATACATAATTTTCATTTAGTACTAAAAGAGAGATTGTTTGTTCTGTATATACTAAAGCTTGGTGTTTTCTAGTTACCTTTGGATACTCAACATATCCTCTTGAGAAATTCACTGGATAAATCAAAGGAACAGAGTTTTTTTCTGGCATTAAACACAGATATTCTTTGGCGCGGAAATCTACAACACGTCCCGTTGATACCGTTAATCCAAGGTCTTTTAATGTGCAGGTAAAATTTGCCATTTCTCGAATTAACTGCTGACTTAGTGTATCTGGGATAATGTGGATGAATTGTTGAGAATCGTGGGGATGCACTATCTCTATATAAGGCGAGTAATTTGACATAATAAAATCATCATCAACACTCGAACTTGTATTGATGAGTACATTGTCAAATTTTAGTTTTTGTTTGACAGCATGAATGATAATTGTTTCCTGTAAAACTTCATTATCACTAAAAGCTTCCTTCCTGGATTCAAAAATATGTATCTGGTCTAAAGCCATCATTTCCAAAAACATTCTGCGGAAGTCTCTAAAATATGGCCCATTACAGAAACTACGCGGCGAGATAGCTACAAGTTCCCCTTTTGATTCAAGAAGCTGAACTGTAGCAGCGATAAAACCTGTATATAGATTGCTGGTTTCTAATCCTATAGAACTTAATAAGGCACGAACTTTGGAATGAGCCTTAATTTTCAAATATGGGGGATTGAGAATAGCGTGGGTAAATCTGCAATTGTCAGGATTATCGAATAAACTAGGCTGAAGAAGTCTGACAGCATCCTCAATAAAATCCGTATCCCGAATCTGATAATTTAAAGATATCCCAGCTATTTGACATTCTCTAGCACATAATTTTAATGTTTGATGCAAATACGTAATTAGAAAAGGATCAATTTCATAAGCAACAATATCTAAATTGGCTGGACGTCGTTTTCTTTGACAAAGGTTAGCCACAAAAGCTGCAAGTAGTGAGCCAACTCCAGCTCCAGCATCAAGTAGAGATATTTGAGTAAGATCAAGCTTGCTAAACATCCCAGCCATTAATTCTCCTACTGGAGCAGGAGTTAAAAATTGTCCAAGTTTTTCCCTCTGTTTTTGCTCCTGTTTCAAGCTTGCAGCAATTCTCAGAAGGTCTACTTCACTAAGTAAGTTTCTAGCAGAACATTTCGACAAGCTTTTAAATTGCAACGGCTTATGATGATAGTCCAAAATTATTATAAATTGTCCGTCAAAAATTTAAGTGTAGGTATTGTTTATTGTTAGCGCTACTCTACGAAAAACTACTGTTCGCTCATAGCGCTAACATTTAAATTTGACGTTTTTTCAAAACTACAGTGTCAAAGAATGAGCATTTGTCTCAATCAATTTCGCCAAATCTTGCAAGAATGCCGCAGCATGGGCACCGTAAATAATTCGGTGGTCTGAAGTAATATTTACTTGCATTTGTTGGCGCACAGCAAATAAACCGTCGGGTGTTGCTACCACTTGCGGACGGGATGCCCCGATCGCTAAAATTGAACCTTGTCCAGGTGGTAAAATGGCATCGAATGTATCTACACCAAACATCCCCAAGTTAGATAGGGTAAAAGTACCACTGTTGTATTCTTGGGGTTGTAGTTGTTTTGTTCTGGCACGCTCTACTAAAGACTTCCAACTACGCGATAGAGAATAAATATCTACTGCATCTGCATTTTGCAGCACAGGTGTAATTAATCCGCCATCATCCATCGCTACAGCTACAGAAATGTTGATATCAGAATGAAAAACAGTTCCTTGGTCTGAGTAGCTAGCGTTCAAAAGTGGGTGTTTTTGTAATGTTACCGCTACAGCTTTCGCTAGTAGGGCTGTCATCGTTACGCCTTTGGATTTAATTTGTTTATAAAGCTTGTCTAGCTCATCAGTAGTAATGGTGTAACTAACACGGAACACAGGCACAGATAGACTAGCTACCATATTCCGTACTACCGCATTTTGGAAGGTAGTTAGAGGCACGACTGAACCAGGAACAGCTGCCACAGCTGGTGCGGGTGCAGCTGCTGGTGTCGGGGGTGCAGGGGGCGCTAGTGGGGTAACGGGTGGTACAGGCGTTGCTGGAGCAACTGGGGTAGCAGCGGGTTGCTTGGCTTTATTAGATAATCCTTGCACATCCTCGGCGACAATGCGACCGTGGGGGCCACTGCCTTGAAGAGTAGTTAAATCAACTTTTAGTTCTTTGGCTAACTTCCGGGCACGAGGTGAAGCTACAAGTCTTCCTGGGCGGTGGTTAGAGCCATTTTGAGACACCAAGGCAGGTGTTCTGTCTTCGGCTGCGGCGGGGATTGGTTCGGGGGAAGAGGCACTGGTAGCAGCTGCACCACCGGAATTGGTAAGAGATTTCGCACTTTCAATTTCAGCTTCCGTTTCCGCAATAAAGGCGATCGCAGATCCTACTGGGGCAGTTTCACCAGCTTCAACTATGATATGGGCAAGAAATCCTTCATAAAAGGTTTCTACATCCATATCTGCCTTATCTGACTCTACAACCACCACTGTTTCGCCTTTTTCCACTTTGTCCCCTGGCGATTTCACCCAGGAAACTATTTTGCCTTCGGTCATGGTAGAACTCAGCGCTGGCATAAATACTTCGTGAATGCTCATAGGGTGGTTTGGGAATCAATGGTTTATGGACTTTAACAGCTTTTGTCAGATCGAATTGTATCTTGATAAAAGAATTTTAGGCTGGAGATTTTATATTTTAGGCTGGGTAGAGGGGCAGGCGGGCACAGGGGAATAATTAGTAATCGATAGATAACACAAATGACTTATGACTTATGACTTATGATTAATAACCCCAGGAACCTAAATCTGATTTAGAAGTCTATACTACAGAGTTATCCTCAATGGTTAGTCAATATCTCGTTTTGGTTGTTGACTTTCAAAAACCACCACGAGTGTTTTACAAATCAAATAAAATTGCTAAACATTAAATAGATTTATATTCTTCATACTACTGCTTAAGATATAGGGCGTTGCAGAGAAAGCAGGATGATTTAGCAACTTGCAAAATTCATCGTTGACCCTTTGCCCCTCTGCTTCCTCTGGTTGCCCCAATTCATCCCACTGTTGGAGCAATGCCAGAGATGGAAATCTTAGAGGTAGAGGACATGGGATACAGTTCAATCTAGAATTCAAAATTGGTAATTAACCTGTTTGAAATTCGTGTTTACTTTTATGTCGGCAAAGTTGAAATTGTTTTTGATTGTGGTATTAACTATCTTTGCCACTGCTGGCGCAGGAGTTTATATTAGCCAGCGCCAACAATCCCCATTGATTGTTAACAATATTGATGGGCAACCTCAGCAGGTAAAAGCAATGCATCAGGCTCATGAGGTTGTAGCATACTCAGAGCGTTACGATTATAAAACTATACCACTAGAAAGTATCAACTCATCTCTTCAAGGTAGCGATCCTGCTACCCTCGCCTTGAATGCTTTTGACGATATACCATCAGTGGGAGGAACGCGAAAGGTAGAGGTAGCTTATCCACAACGAAATCAAGCCTTGGTGACGATTACACAAATCAAGCAGGGTAATAATTCTGTTAGTACAGTTAAATATCGAGTGGAGATGACAACCTTTGGGCGATCGCTTTTTATTAGTTCACCTCCAGTATGGCAAATTATTTGGGCTGGCTCCCAGGTGGAATGTTGGTCTGGAAGCCGTACCTACACTAAGTTAAATCAGATTTGTCATTAGTCATTGGTCATTAGTCATTGGTCATTTACAAAAGACAAAAGACAAATGACAAATGACAAATTTAAATGTCGCCGCGAATTTCTTCGACAACGCCATCGCGCAGAACAATTTCAACCTGCATTTTGCTAATCAAGTTATCTCCCGTTTCTACTTTGAAAAAGCCTTCCATTTGGAATTGGTTGACTTCTTGATCCTGCTGAAGAAACTGCACTTGCTGGAGGTTTTGCAACAACTGATTTTTCTGCTCTAGAAATTCACTTTTCTTTTGATTGACTTGGAGTTGGATGTTGTCAATTTGTTGGAGAGTCTGAGGACCGGGTGGTTGCAAACTCTGCTTTTGAATTGCGGTAATCGCTCTTTGTCCTTCAACATCTAGCTGTTGTAGTTGCTGGTCAAGTTGATTGATCTGTGCTTGTAGCTGCTGTTGTACTTCCTCTTTCCACAGGGGAGTAACAATCACTTTAACGTTAACGACGCGTTTCAGGAGCAAATGAGATTTGGAGACATCCATAAATATTTCACGTTCACTCTTATAGTTAGCAGGTGGAATTATCAGGCAAACATGCCGTTAATAATATCGCGATAGCGTTCCACGACGATGTGTCGTCGAACTTTCAATGTTTGGGTCATTAAGCCATTTTCGATAGAAAACGGTTCCAGAATGAATTTGAACGGTCCGATGCGGTCATCTGGTCGATAGCCTGGACGATTTTGCACTTCGCGATTTAATTCTTGGCGAAATAAATCCTGGATCGTTTTACTCTCCAAGTTAATTTTTTCACCGGATGAGGAAGTAACCCCCTCGCTTTGTGTCTCCAGCGTCAGATTTTGAGTTGCTGCCCATTTTTCTAAAGCTTCGAGATTGGGAACAATTAAGGCTCCTAAGCTGCGCTGGTCTTGACCGAGAAGCATGATTTGATCGATGTAGGGCGATCGCAAACATGCATCTTCGATCGGCTGGGGTTCGATGTTTTCGCCGTTCGTCAACACAATCGTATCTTTCGCCCTCCCAGTTAGCACTAAGTCATTTTCTGGCGTCAACCAACCCATATCGCCGCTATCAAACCAACCTTCAGGGTCAATTGCTTTGGCCGTAGCTTCGGGATTTTGGTAATAGCCTTGCATAATCTGCGGCCCCCTTAACAATACCAAGCCTCGCTTTTCTACTGACAAAGGCGTTTTTGTCTCAGGGTCTACGATTTTAGCTTCTGTTGCCGGGAGTGGTAGCCCCGATGCACCAATTAAATTCCGCCAAGGACGACGCACATGGGTAACAGGAGAAGTTTCTGTCAAGCCATAGCCTTGCAAAATCTGCACGCCAATAATTTCAAAGAAATTATCGATGTGTCTGGGAAGCGCACCACCGCCGCTAATCATCTGCTTAACTTTTCCTCCTGTGGCTTCCCGGACTTTGGCATAAACTAGTCGTTCTCCCAAGCTGTGGAGGGGTAACAAAGCTGATGCTTGTATCTTAGCTGCTAATCGTTCGCCACTTGAGGCATGAAGATTATTTAAATCCAATCCCTGAGCAACTCGCTGCGCTTTAATATATTTCTCGCTCATGCCTAATAAAAATTTAATTAGGCGTTGCTTTTTGGCTGGTTGTTCGCGGAACTGCTTTTGCACTCCTTCATAAATTGATTCCCACAAACGCGGTACACCCACCATGTAGTTGGGTTTAAATTGTCTCAAATCTGCTTTTACAGAACGCAAGCTAGTATAAACTTGCGTGCAACCTTGAGATAGGAGGTAATATTCAACAGTTCGTTCGTAGCTGTGCCACGAAGGCAAGATGCTGAGAACGATATCGCCCGGATTTGGTTGCAATACTGTACCAAATGTTGTCACCTGGTGCATCAAATTGCTATAAGAAAGCATCACACCCTTGGGTTTGCCAGTAGTGCCAGAGGTATAAATGAGAGTTGCTAAGGCGTCACAATTTTGCTTGACTGGCACAAAATCATGATTTGCCCCGATTTCCAGCAACTGAGAAAAGTTTAGCAGTTTTAAGGTTGTTTCCGTGGGTGGTGCTTCATCTGAAAGTAGGATCGCCAATTGAATTGGTAGATCGTTGAGGCGGTCTTGGAGTTTTTTAAGTGTCTTTAAATCCTCAATTACCACTGCTGTACTACCACTGTTGGCAATGATAAACAGCAGTTCTTCTTTTTCGGCTTGGGAGCTACGCACGGCATCAACTCCTCCAGCGGTCATGATACCTTGATCGGCAATAAACCACCGGGGACTATTGTCAGCAATTAAGGAAATGCGATCGCCTTGTTTTACTCCCAATGCTTGCAACCCAGCAGCAAATAGTTGTATTTTCTCTGCTAATTCGGTATAAGTAATTACTATTTCTGGTTTAGCATGGGGGTTGTGCAACGCAACAACATCACCAAATTTCTCAGCTGCCAAAGGCCAAATTTCTGGTAGCGATTCCACATTTGTGTAATCTACCAACTTGTTTAATGCTTGGCGTTCTCGCTCAGTGATGTTAGATAAAAAAGAAGACGCGGTTTGAGTTTTTGACATAACACCTTACAATCAAGATTTTTAAGCCATCGCTTTTCTAACTTATTTTGTCATTCCGCTACAATAACCGTGCTCATTATCCACATTCCCTGTTGTGTAGGATAATTCCAGGAATTCCAACTTTATATTTACAAAAATTTATGTTAAGATTAATTTACATAGATTGCAAGCTATAGATTGTGTTTGCAGTCAGAAAAGCGATCGCCTATTTTCAGAGGAGATGATTACCTATGAATTCCACAGACATTATACTGCTAACATTGGTTAACATTGCTGGCTGCATAGTGCTACCTAAACTGATAGATATTTTTCTAGCTCATAAAACTCAACTTACTGAATTGTCGCCGAACAATTCAGAATTACAACCAGCTAAAATTCAACTTACGAGTTTTCCTTATTGTACAGCTTACTCATTAACGGGTAGTCAATACTGTAAATTTCGTCCTGATTTTTGCGATCGGTGTTCGCCGTATTAATGGATTATTTGTGAGTAAAAGTTTCTCAGTGCTTGCGAAGACCAACTACTCAATTAACTGTTACATAAAACCTGGACAATGCCAGACATTAATTGACATTTTGGTTGGAGGATGGCAACAGTTATCTGTTAGCATCCAGACACGGTTTAGCGATTCCTTGCATAATTTTTCAGATTGTTGGATGCATTTAAATCTCTGCTAGCAGTATGATGCGTACACAAATATAATTGCAGCAATCTACTATGTAATTATGCGTGTTGTTTTAGGTAAAAATATTGACGTAACGCAGATAAGATTTAATTTAAGTAATTTGCCTATATCTTTAATTGTGTTTGCTATAACATTTCTGGCGTTGCATAATTGCACGATGATTTGAGAATTTGCATCCAAACATAATCCCCGCGTCAGCCTGAATCATCCCATTATTCAGTAACGCCACATTTCTATTATCAGCAGCAGCTTTAATGCAAACATCTGTTCTTGAAAAAGTTCTTGAATAATAAAACCCCATTATATGATTCAGAAGTAACAACAAGAGTACAAGATTTGTTTTGGTCGCTTAGGCATGGCAGAAAACCAAACTTTTCATTACCTCGTTTGATAATTGAATTTATCTAACAATGTTGCCCACTTTTTGTAAAGTTATTCTGTCGTTACAATACTTTTTAGATCGTATTTAAGCTGTCAAAAGTCTAATTGATAATCAAATAAAGGGGGAAGAGTCGAGCGACGCTCGCATAGTTCACCATACCCCATGCACGATTATCATTTTCAATAAGACTGTTTTGAGTATTTTAACTGATTGACAAAATGTCCTTCATCTTAGTCTGTCACGTATGGAGCCGCTTAGAGATGATTTATAAAGTAAACCTTAAACTGTTGAGTGCGTTATAACAACCCTTAACGCACTGAGAGGTTGCTTGAAAAGTCTAAATTAATACCAGCCCCAGCGATTAGAAATCGCGGCTACACAGGCGAAACCCACCTCTGTGGGTTTGAAAACCTTGACTTTTAGTTAGTCCGCGCAGGCGGACTTAATTTGTGTAGTAGCGAATTAAGTAAGTCAGCACAATAAAACCAAACCATGTGAAGAAAGATTAACTAGACTAAAACTCTCTTTCCTCCAGCAAGAACTGCCCTCTGTTTCCTGCCTTACCTCAACGATAAATTTTCCTACCCACCTACTTATATTCGCCCAAAACTTTTCAGACATCCTCTGAGAAATATGGTGTCCTGCCGTTAATCTTTACTCTCTCAAACTCCTAAATCCATGCATACCAATAATATACCCTACTTAATATTTACTTTATAAATAGGCTCTTACTACGAGAAAATTTAATTAATTTTACATTGTCTAGTTTAGTTTAATTGATTCTTGCCTACTTAGTTAGATTCAACTAATTTTCTATTGAAGCCAGTATAATTACTAATTGAAGTCAAATTTCAGGTATAACTAATATAACAATCGATCTAACATTTGTTAAATCTATTACACGTCAAGCAGCTTGTAATGCCCAAGCAGCAAGAATTTGGTCAGTTTATTCAGAAACTTCACAAACTTCTAATACTCTGTCAAGTTAACAATGCTTGGTAAACCAAGTTTTAAAATCTCTGTGTTCTCTTTGCCTAGAGTGCTTAATGAGATGGGAGAAAAAATTCCGGAGTGCTGAGTAATCCTATAGCAAAATGAGGAATTGAAATCAGCACACTTTGTGTTTCGTTGTCAGCAATGCGTGACAAACTATTAGTTCACAATAACAGGTTTCACTATGAATCGGAAACAGCTCGTAGAGTTTTCTCTCGAAGATGGCACTAAATTTTTAGCTGAAATTGATGAGCCAGAAAATAGTAATGCTCTTGTCCGTGTTGCTAGGCCAGATGCGGGACAAATGGTAGTTGAAGCTAAAAAAAAATTTGACGATGTATTAGATCAAATACAACCTATAGCTTCAGCAATTATCAATAAATTGAGTCAACTTAATACACCTGCTGATGAGGTAGAGGTGAAGTTCGGTATTAAGTTAAATGCTGGTGTGGGTGCAATTTTCACTTCTGTAGGTGGTGAAGCTAACTACGAAATTACCTTGAAATGGAAGCAAGACAAGGCATAGTAACCTATGGTAGCGAGTACAGATAATTATATTCAAACTTTTAGGTCAGCGATCGCCCGAATTTTTCATACCAATGGTGCGGTAGTTGGTGTAGGTTTCTTAGTCTCTGGACGAAGTCAAAATTACATCGTCACATGCGCTCACGTTATTACCTCAGCTCTATCTTTACCAGAAAATATAATTGCAGCTCCTAGTAATGATATTTATTTGGATTTCCCCCTAATTGCATCAGGGCAACAACTAAAAGCTAAAGTTATTTTTTGGCAACCTGTTGTCAGTAATGTATCAACTTCTAAGCCTGAAGATATTGCCGGGTTGCAAATAGAACAGTTGCCTAAAGAAGCCCAACCCATTAAATTAATCAGAGCTAATAATATTTGGGAGCATCCTTTCCGCATATTCGGTTTTCCTCACGGACACAATGATGGCGTTTGGGCTACAGGCGTGCTGCGAGATGGCCAAGGTAAAGGATGGGTGCAACTCGAAGACACTAAGGTAACTGGCTACAGCGTAGAACCAGGCTTTAGTGGTGCCCCTATATGGGATGAAACCCTTACAGGAGTAGTTGGTATGGCAGTGGCGGCAGAAAAGCAGCGAGAAAATGTCAAGACTGCTTTCATGATTCCTACGGATGTATTAATTGCAGCGTGGAATGAAATAGATTTGTCGATTTCGTTAAATACACGTAACCAGGCTATTCCCAGCAGAGTACAACAACTCAAAATCAAAACTTTGCAACAACGCTTTGAAGTTCTAAGCAGTGATTATGAGGCAGCTTACAACCAGCTTAACTATACACTCAGCGCTGGCGATCGCAATATCATCCAACGGCAAATCAATAACATACTACAAGAACTTGAGCGAGTAGAAAACGAACTTAATGCCATCAGCCATTAATTTAGTACCTAAATGCCATGACAAATTCTTCAGATTTACAAAAGAAGTCTCTAGAGAAATTAATAAGTGATTTAAACAGTCAAATTGAATCTATCAGTAACCAAATAGGGTGGACACTTAATGATGTAGATAAAAATAAATTGCAAAGGCAACTCAATAATAAATTAGAGGAAATAAAAAAATATGAATCCGAGTTAAACCAGCTAAATCGAGAATCTTTAGAGCAAATTGACTCCGATGAGATCCCATTTACTAATCGCGATGCTGCAATTAGTGAAATTACGACAATTAATTCTCCTCCTTATCGTCTGGTAACAGCTCCTGAAGGTTACGGTAAAACAGAATTTCTCAAACATATACATAAGCGATTTCAAGAATTACAATGGTGCTGTATTTATGCTCCTATGTCTAATTATGAAAATATTGAAGACTTAGAGAAACGATTAGCAAGTTCTCTGCAACTTACACTCCCTGAAGCTCAATTAAATTGGGGAGAACGTTTAGGCTTTTTATTGCGTAGAAATTGGCCTAAATGGCAATCTCAGGGTAAAAAAGGTATTGTACTGCTAATCGATCTCGATGGTAGTGCGCCAAAAAGGGAACGTTTTAACAAAATTTTTGAGAATTTTAAGGATTTTGTTTGGAGAATTCAAGATTTTTTAAAAGAATTACAATTCTTTAAAGAAAATTCCCGGAGATTTCGAGTTGTGATTGCAGCTCGCTGTCTGATTGATATCCCTTTAGATCGAATTTTTCCTAAATTAATACTCTGTCCTTTTAACTGGGAAGTAATTCAAGATACAGCAACAAAATATCTTCAGCCGATAGAGATGACCTCTGAAAGTCTTGCTTTACTATCAGGACACTTACTCTATTTAACTGGCGGACACCCAGGAGGAATTGCAGAAGCACTAAGAGTTTATCGCAGTGGTGGTTATACAGTGAACTGGTTTTTAAACAGTTATGGCAACGAATTATGGGAAAAAAGCCTGAAAAGATGTAGAGACCAAATTAGAGAAACTTTGACTACAGAAAATAATGCTTTATACGAATCAATCGAAAAATTGAGTATATTTCCCATATTAAATAGTACTTGGATATTAAAAGAAGCTGTTCGCAGATTTCAGCTACCTTTTGGTGATGATAGTTTTAAATTAAATACAGAATTGACAAAGACATCTATTTTTACTCGCGATAAGACGATTATCAAAGATGGAGTGACACGGCGGTTGTTAGTTATTGGCCTGCTGAGAGAATCACCAGATGATTTTCAAAAACTTTGTAATGAAGCAGCTCAAATCTGCTGGGAATATGTTCATGAGTTGAAATCCAAGAATGATTCTGCTGCTGCGGGTACTTGGTCTATGCAATATTTTTTTCAAAGCCTGCAACAACATGCCGGATTTATCAATTGTGGTACAAATAGTCTAGCTTATCGCCAACAACTCCACAGAATTTTCTTTGAACAAACTGTCGAACAAACTATTGATATATTCCGCAATACAGAACCAGAACAAATTTATGAATTTCTTTCGACGCTGAAATCTGAAATAGAACACGACTGGGAATTCCAGTTTCTTGTAAATTACTATTTACACAATGACGAATATAATGATACACCATATAGATATTTAATTCAGAAGCTTGATGAAGCGATTCCCAATAACTGACTCAGGAGTTTATTATGTCCGAACTAAAAAAACTAGAGTTTGTTGGCCGTGAAGAACAACTAAATCGAGTTATTTCACTTGTACAGGAAACTAAAACACTACATGTAATTTTAGTTGAAGGTAGGGGTGGAATTGGCAAAACTTGGTTGCTTCGTGCATTAAAATCCCGCCTCGACAAAGTTCAGATTTGGACAAGTGAAATTATTGATTGCGATACTCCTATTTTTAATGATGCAGAAGATTTATGCACTCAAATTGCTAAACAATTGTATGAGAGTACATATCAAGAATGGCTACTGCGATTACGACAATTACGAGAAGATGAGAACCGTCTGAGTAAAAGTGTCTACCAAGAGGAACGCAAACAACTTCAAAATTTTTTAGTCGATGCAATTAATCAAAAATCAAGAAAACAAAGACTAGTATTTTTAATCGATACGGTTGAGAAGTTAGGACAACCAGAGGTAAGAAAAGAAGCTTGGGAGTATATTAATAATCTTTCTCACCAATTAGATAACGCCGTATTTATTTTAGCAGGTCGTCCGAGTATTGCCCGTCAAATTCTACAACAATCATTCAAAGCAGAAGAATTAACTTATTTTGAATTGAATGAATTTAATCATGAAGATGTGCAGACATATATTCATTCCAAAGAGGAGCAGCTTCACTTTACTCTGGGAGAAGATTTGGTTAAAAAGATTGTAGTTCTTTCTGGTGGCAGCCCGATCATGATTGAATTTGGAGTAGAGTATGCTTATCGAGAAGTCATCCCAGATTGGTTAGAAAGTGAAGATATCAAAACTATTCCCAGCAGGTTGGAAACAACTGGTGGATTTGAAGCTGAGATGGTTCGACATATTACGCAGCTGCGGACATCAATGGATAGGCTAACTCTATTGCTTTCACGTATCCATCCATTAACTAGCTCTGATATTGCTAATTTATTAGAACTATCTTCAGAAGATGCTGAAAGATTATTTGTTAATGCCCAAAGTTACTTTTTTATCAAACCAGTAATGGGTGGTTCTCAAATATCATTGCATGATATTGTCCGAGATTTGGTTAATAAATATGTATGGCCAGATATCGACCCAGATATGGAATGGCGAAAACGAGACAGTCGCATTGCTGCTAAATATTTCGAGCAAAAAGATTATGATTTAGGACCACAAAAAAGAATCTTAGAGGTTCAACGTTCCTCTGAAAATTATCATCAAGCTGCTAATCTCAATTTTCTCATAGAAGAAGTGAAGCAACTGCGGGAATTTAATACTACGCGCTGGCTTTGGAATGCTTTATACGCTAATTCTATAAAAGGCTTTGAAACTTGGTATAAAGTTACTGACACAATACGCTCTCAAGCCAAGAAATTCAGCTTTGTCAAGCACTTGCTGGGAGTTGCTAAAGAGTTTGAAGAAAAACTAAATCTAGATCAAAGAACTAAATTAATTATTTTTGCATCAAGGCTTGTTTACGCTTATGAAGATAAGGAGACGACAAAAAATGAGGTGAGAAAGCTAGAGGCAATGTTATCTGAAAAATCTGTGATTTCTTCTCATGAAGCAGATATTTATAATGTTTTAGGAATGCTGAATGCCAAGTTACATCTTTATGATGAAGCATTGAAATATCAGCAAATGTGTTTATCTTTAGTTCAAGGCAAAAAATTATCATCTGTGATTCCTGGTGTAGCGAACCAAGTTGGTTATCTTTATCGCCAACTCAATAACTCACAAGAAGCTGAAAAATATTATAAATTAGGTTGGGATGCGGCGATGGAAATTGACACTCCTAACAAAGGTTTAACTCAAGTTATGGCCAGTATTCAGAATAATTTAGGATACTTGTACGGAATACAAAAAAATTACATCAACGCCGAGCAGTGTTTTAAAGCTGCTATTGATATGTGGTCGAGTATTGAGACCGAACGCGAAATAGCCAATGCTGAAATTGCCTCTGCTACTATTTGGGTAAATGAGGGGAATTATGTTAAAGCGAAACAGTTACTTGAGAGAGCGTTAAGTCGTTGTGATAATGAAGAAAATGATAATCGAATATTGTGTAGGGCATACTTTCAACTAGGCTTAAATCAGTGGTTTAGTGCCGAGCTAAGCAATGAAAACATTTGGGATGTGACACAGGTACAGTGGGATCTTAATTTATTCAGTCTCGCTCAAGATGCTTTAGAAAAAAGTCTGAAACTGGCAGAGAAATATGGAATTGAAGAGGATTTACCGGGAATTTTGCACCAAACTGCCAGTGTATATTGGTATTTAGGCTTTCAAAAAAGCGATCGCTCCTTACAACAACAAGCCCTCAAACTCAACGATCGCTCTTATCAGACTAGTTTAGAATACAACGACATCCGATATGCCATTGATAGTCTAGTAGGTAAAGCTGAGTTTGATTACTGTGCAAAAGCATACCAAAATATTTCTAATTATGCACAAGAACTTAGCGATCGCTTCCAATCATATCAAAATATCTATCAACTATACTTTGGTCGGATATTACGGGTAGAAGGTGATGTGGCATTTCAACAACAGAACTACGATCTTGCTTTTGCGAAATACGCTCAAGGGATACCCAAAATCTTGGAAGATGGAGGTTTCGGCCCGTATTCGATTCAACATGAGCTTAATCTGCTGCAAAATAAAATTGAACGCTTGCCTATAGAACTTTCTAAAACTCTCATCCAGCAACTAAAATCTTGGTGGAACGATTTTAAAGCTCTCAAGGAATGGTGCGATCGACAAATGTTCCTGACTCGAATTCGTGCAACAAAACAGCCATCTGCTCATGATTAATAAAAAAAGCGATCGACCTCAAATTTTAGTTTCTCTCGATTCTACCTACATAGCAAGCGGACAATGCGATTGTGATGGCGGAGACTGTGCCTGTGACTTATCCCCTTTAGCAAAATTAAGCTCAAATATACAATTATCTTTGGGAATGTTTGAGACATTTGTGAGAGTTCCCAACTCACAAATTATGAACTTAAATGATACTTATTCTATCTGTTACGGCAGTCATCATAAAGTAGCAGTTCTGAATCAATCAGCATTATATTTACTAAATCAATTTACACATCCTCATCAGTTACATGACATTTCAATACAGCATCATGATATTGACCAAACAGATTTACAGACAGCTATTGAGGAATTATATCAAGCACGTTTGATTGCACCAAAGAATAATTGCTCATTTCATCTCCAGGAAATACCAGAAACTTTAACAGCATGGTTACATATTAGCGATCGCTGTAACTTAAGATGCGATTACTGTTATCTTCCGCATTTAGCAAAGGATATGTCAATAGATATAGGTAGAGCAGCGATTGCATCTATATTTCGCTCTGCCACCTTAAATGGTTACCGCCGCGTCAAACTCAAATATGCAGGAGGAGAAGCATTACTATGTTCTGCATT
Organism: Nostoc sp. S4; assembly: GCA_029379225.1. Lineage (GTDB taxonomy): Bacteria > Cyanobacteriota > Cyanobacteriia > Cyanobacteriales > Nostocaceae > Nostoc. The sequence continues at coordinate 103,967 of JAQYWR010000010.1, forward strand.
AATTAAAAATCTCCATTTGTACGCTCAATCCCTTAGTAAAGAAACAGATATCATATTAGATGGAGTTGTTCTCAGTAATGGCACATTGATTACGCCAGAGATTATTGAGATGCTGCAAACATTGAATCTACGTCTGATGATTTCATTAGATGGATTATCAAATTTTCACAATATCCAACGAGCTTATGCAGACGGAAAGAGTTCGTTTCAAGATGTCGAACGAGGTATTAAAATTGCTTTGGAAAATGGTCTGATACCAGATATTTCCATCACCGTTACCGGACGTAACGCAGAAGGTTTAGCCGAGTTGATTGAATGGATATTAGAATATAATCTACCCTTTAGTTTAAATTTTTATCGCGAAAATGAATTGTCAGCTTCTCACAAGGACTTGCAACTAGAAGAATCTAAACTTATTGAGGGAATGCTGGCAGCGTTCAAAGTTATAGAATTGAAATTACCTAATAGAAATTTACTAGGTTCATTGATTGACCGTGCCAATTTATCGTCTCCTCATAAACGAACTTGTGGAGTTGGACAAAATTATCTCGTATTTGATTACAAAGGGCAAATTGCTAAATGCCAGATGCAGCTATATAAAACTGTATCCTCAATTGACGAGCAAGATCCTTTAACTGTTGTGCGACAAGATAAAGCAGGTATTCAGAATTTGTCCGTTGAAGAAAAAGAAGGCTGTCGTACATGTGAATGGAAATATTGGTGTGCAGGTGGTTGTCCTTTAGCAACGTTTAACGCTACAGGACGTTACGACATTCAATCTCCAAATTGCAATATTTACAAAGCTTTATATCCGGAAGCTGTGCGATTAGAAGGGTTACGACTGATCAAATATAGTTAAGCAATTATAGAAATCATGTTTGATTTTTGAACAAAATTAGCTACTGTAGTGGCGTGAAAATCCACATTCCGCACATATTAAATGTGTAGCTTTGCCCAGGTTGGATAATCCGCTTGCTAGTCATGTTCTGCTTCCTGCCAATTATTTACATTTCTTTACAGAATTTAAATTTTGGCTGCCAATTTACCAAGATTTGACAACTGCAATTGAATTGCTACATCAGCTAGTACAAAAGTAGGAAATTTATTTTCTCTGAAGGGATATTTAAAGCTTGATAGTTACCATTTGATAACAATATATATAGTTAGCTTATAACCAATAAAAGAAATTTCAAATGCTGTTTTAAGTAATTTTACTAATTTTGGTTCAAACTAGTAATTATGTAAAATACAAGTTTTGCAACAGGGGAGATAACATCATGAGTTTAATAGATAGTTTATTAATGACGCTGCTTAGTGCTGTTGCTTGTGTAGCCTTACCTAAGCTATTATCTGTGATTATGTCTGCTAAAAAGCAGAAGACTGTACTATCACCGTCTGCTGTAACTTCCCAAGATTCCAACTCGGAAATCCCCAGTTTTTCTTAGAGCGGAACTCAGAATGGGCTACGCCCCGCTGTGCTAACAGAATACAAAATTCAGCATAATACCATTTCACTTTAAGGTATTTGTATCAACCTTAAAGTGAAATGGTACAAGAAGTTAGGTATCCGGACACCGTAAATAGTGGAAGGTGATATCCGACAATCGGGCTATACATATTTTGTTTTAGGAAAAGAATGAGTTTGATTATTTGTTTGTTCTTGCTGTGGTTATTTTAGGTCTGACGATAATAAAAAATGCAAGTAAAGTAAAAACTAACATTTGCCAAGTCACCAAATTCCAGCCACCAAGATTCCAGCATAATAGACCAATGCTAGTACCCACAGCACCGCCGATAAAATAGATAGTCATGTAAACGGTGTTGATGCGACTATTGGATTGAGCATCCAGAGTGTATATCCTTGCAACATTGGTAACCTGCGTTGCTTGTACGCCTACATCTAGTAACAATACAGCAACAGCGATCGCCACTGCTGAACTAGAAGCAATTTTTGCAATTACTAGACTTGCAATCACTAGCGATACAGCAAGAATTAAGGAACGTTGGGAGTTACCTCGATCCGCTAGTTTACCAAAAACTGGGGCCATCAATGCACCTGCGATCGCCACAAAGCCATACATCCCAATTGTGTCAGATTGAAAATGAAAAGGCGCTCCACTTAAATGGAAAGTCAGCGTTGTCCAAAATGAGCAAAATACACCAAACAATAACCCGCTAATCAAAGACGCTTCTCTTAATAATGAAAAACGTTTTAATTGGTGAAGTGTTGATTTTAATAATTCTAAATAATAACTAGTAAATTCATTTTTAACATTAGGTAAATATATATTTAGTAAGACACTAACGATTAAAATCATGACTGCCGAAAATCCATATACATAACGCCAACCCAACCATTCAGCAATATATCCACTAAAAACTCTTGCTCCTAAAATTCCAATCAATATACCAGTAAAAATATTGCCTACAGTTTGGCCTGTAGTGACTCTATCTATACTTGCTGCTAAGGGCAGAATAACCTGGGCTGAGACTGTCGTAATCCCAATTGCTACACTCAATATCCAAACTTCGATGATGTTTTGGGCAAACGTCATCAGTATCAACAAACAAAACAAACATATTAGTAGGCAAAGAATTAAATTTTTCTTGTTGATTTTATCGCCCAAAGGGATTAAGAAGAAAAGCCCAAAACCGTAACCAACTTGTGATAGCACAGATACGCTACCCGCTTCGCTTTCACTGACTCGAAAAGAAGATGCAATATCTTTGAGGATTGGCTGATTATAGTAAATGTTAGCAACACAGACACCAGCTGCGATCGCCATAATCAGTACCTGGACTTTAGTTAATCCATTACTTGAAATTTGTTTTTCCATTCAATCTAAGTACACTATAATTTACTTGCTTGAGGACTTTTTTTAGCCTCTTTATTCAGGGGAACATTGCAAATGTGTAAAATATTATCCCTTAACACTCATTAATAATTATGATTATTGTTAAGGAAGAATAATTTAACGTGAGTTCGACGAATACTATATTGACCTCACCCCCAGCCCCTCTCTTAAGAGGAGAGGGGAGTAAAAAGCTTAATTTTTCATTACTCCTCCCTCTCCTTGTAGGAGAGGAAGGCCGGGTGGGTAAGGTCTGTCGAATTTACATTAATTTATTTTCTGAAAGCCCTTAAACGAGCGATGAGCTTTCGCCGCAGCGATAAATTAATTGTGCAATCACTCCTGTCCAGCCAGTTTGATGACTTGCCCCTAAGCCAGCACCATTATCGCCATGAAAGTACTCATTAAATGTGAGCAAATTTTGCCAATGGGGATTATTCTGAAAAATCTCAACAGCACCGTATACAGGTCGAGCGCCATCAGCATTTTGTTGAAAAATCCGTTCAAGTCGTTTTGACAAATCAATCGCTACCTCGTTGAGCGTCATCCATTTTCCAGAACCGGTTGGACATTCTACTTTGTAGTCATCTCCTAAATATTGATAAAATTGCTCTAAGGCTGCAATCATTAGATAATTCATCGGAAACCAAATCGGCCCACGCCAGTTAGAATTGCCACCAAATAAGCTATTTGTAGATTCAGCTGGTTCGTAGTCTACCTGATACTCCTCGTTGTTAACGCGCACGATAAATGGATGTTCGGCGTGAAATTTGGATACAGAGCGAATTCCGTAGGGACTTAAAAACTCACTCTCATCTAACATCCGGCTCAAGATGCGCTTTAGCTTCTTGGTATTTAAAATTGCCAATAAATGGCGCTGGTCTTCGCCTTCGGTGTGCATACAGGCAATTCCAGATGTCAGGTCTGGGCGATGTTTGATAAACCACTCGGTTCGCTCCCTGAACCCGCTAAGTTTTTCTAGAGTTTCGAGTTCCAGTGTTCCTACTGCGAACAAAGGCACCAAGCCAACCATTGAGCGCACTTTCATCGCGCAATGATGCCCATTTGGAAAGAGCAACGCATCGTAGAAAAACCCGTCCTCTTCATCCCAAAGGACAAGTTCATCTTTACCAATGCCGTCCATCGCGGCTGCAATTCGTAGAAAATGCTCGAAGAATTTGCTGGCAATGTCTTCGTAGATGGGTTCATCCATAGCCAATTCTAGGGCGATGGTCAGCATATTCATACAAAACATTGCCATCCAGCTTGTGCCATCTGCTTGCTCTAAATCACCGCCTGTCGGTAACGGCGCACTGCGATCGAACACGCCAATATTGTCCATGCCTAAAAAGCCACCCTGAAAAATGTTTTTACCGTCGGCATCCTTGCGGTTGACCCACCAAGTAAAATTGAGCAGCAGCTTTTGAAATACGCGTTCGAGAAACTGTTTATCAGCGTGACCGTAGAATTTCTGCTCAATCTGATACACTTGCCACACTGCCCAAGCGTGTACAGGTGGATTGACATCGCTGAGTTTCCACTCATACGCAGGTAACTGCCCGTTCGGATGCATATACCATTCCCGCGTCAGCCGTTGCAATTGTCGCTTGGCAAAATCTGGGTCAATCATTGCCAAGGGAATCATGTGAAATGCCAAATCCCAAGCAGCAAACCAAGGATATTCCCAGGTGTCTGGCATCGAGAGAATATCATCAATATGCAGATGTAGCCAATCAGTGTTGCGAACATTGTGACGCGAATCAGGGGGAGTTAAAGTAGCTGGGTCACCCTTGAGCCAATCTTCGATGATGTACAGATAAAACTGTTTGCTCCACAGCATCCCGGCAAAAGCCTGACGTTGGATGTTGCGCTGGTCGTCAGGTAGGGAAAACGGGGTAATCCGTTGGTAGAATTCATCAGCTTCTTTGATGCGATCGCCAAAAATTTGCTCGAACTCACTGCCAAATGGTTCGGCAATCCCAGACGAATCTGCCAGCCGCAAGCGTACAGTTTGCTCTCCTCCCGGTGGAATCATCAATTTGTAGCCAGCTGCAAATTTCGTGCCGATCCGGTTCGGATTCACTGCATCCTGGCGATTGTGGACTAGATATTCATGGAAAGCATCTTTAACATAAGGTGAGGCATTTTTCACTCCGTACAGCCGCTCAAAATTCGTTTCATTCTCAGTAAACAAAAGTTCCGCTGCACCTTGACAGTAGAGCCAATAATCATTCATCCCAAGGTGAGACGCTTCAATGATGCTCAAATCTGTCTCGGATTTTAGTACCTTTAATACTGGTTTTTCACTATTGCCATCGAATGACCAGGTATTGCGAAACCAAAGCGAAGGTAGCAGATGCAGTGGCTTGGCTTGGGAAGAGCGATTGGCGATCGTGATTTGAATTAATATGTCTTCAGCAGAGGCTTTGGCATACTCGACGAACACATCAAAGTACTGGTCTGCGTCAAATACACCCGTGTCAAGCAATTCAAATTCCGCCTCCTGCTTGCTGCGACGACGGTTTTCTTCTACTAGCTGTGTATAGGGAAATGCCTGCTGCGGATATTTATACAAGCATTTCATATATGCATGAGTTGGCGTGTTATCTAGAAAAAAATAATATTCCTTAACATCTTCGCCATGATTGCCTTCATTGCCCGTTAGGCCAAACATCCGCTCTTTGAGGATTGGGTCTTGCTCGTTCCACAGGGCGATCGCAAAACACAATCGTTGATGATTGTCAGAAATTCCGGCAATCCCATCTTCACCCCAACGGTAAGCACGCGATCGCGCATGGTCGTGGGGGAAATAGTCCCAAGCTGAACCATCGGGGCTATAGTCTTCGCGCACTGTTCCCCACTGCCGTTGACTTAAGTAAGATCCCCAGCGTCGCCAATAGGCTTTGCGATCGCGGTCTTCTTGCAACCGTTGTTCTTCTGCCGTCATAGTTCCCCTCTGGTTATCTAATAATTTGAGCAATAATACTTAGCTTGATTGCAGTTCGAGAGATGCAGATCGGCTATTCCACATTTAAGAAAGCATATATTTTGGTGTTGGCTGTTGACAGTCAGTAGTCAAGGAACCTCGCAAGTAATTATGCAATGAATATGTGTTTTAGCTTATTTAATGTATCCGTTATCTAATATTTATCACTTTTTGTATAAAACGTTTTAGCAGCGAAAGAGTTGAATTTGGCGAAAGGAGCAAAAAATATTCTACACTACCTTCTACCTGAATTCTAAATTATTAGCTAAAACTTAAAATTATTACTTACGATTTTCGCGCCGCCACTTCCCCCGTACTAAACGAATTTCGTCAAAACTGTAGTTTTCGCCTAATTGTTCTCGAATGGGTGTTAAAGAGATGTCGCCAAGCACTTCTAAAACTTGCCAAATTTTTTGCTGATGTTCCAGAGATACTAACTGATTTAAATCTACAGACTGATTTTTCTCAATTAAATCTGCCAAATGACGGATAATTGTCGTGGGACGAATATTGCGTTTTTGGGCAATTTCAGTAACACTCAAACCTTGTTTATGCAATTGAAATGTCAATATTTCGGTGTCGGAAGGTAAGCTAATAGAGGGTGTAAAATTAACTTGTGGTGCATCTACCAAGCCTTTTTCTTGGCGGTAAGCGCGAATTTCTGCAAGGAACTTTTCGCCATATTGGGCGAGTTTGTGAGTGCCTACCCCGGAAAGTTTACCAAATTCAGTCGTTGTTTTAGGTTGTACCTGCGCCATCAATTTCAAGGTAGAATCTGGAAAGACAATATAAGGTGGAACAGATTGTTCATCAGCAAGTTGTTTGCGGAGCGATCGCAATCTCAGCATTAAGATTTCTGCTTCTGTAGCTTTTTCAGTTGTTTGTGTCAAAGAAATATTTTGTACTAAAGTCACAGCTAGTGAAACTGTGCGTTGTCGCCGCATTACTTCCCAACTGTGGGCGTTGAGTTTCAAAACAGAGTAACCATCGCTAGTCTGTTCTAATACTCCTTGATGTAAAAGCGATCGCGCTAGCATTCGCCATTCATCTACAGTTTTATCTTTGCCAATTCCGTAGGTAGAAAGTTGGTCGTGTTGATTGAGAATAATTTTTTGACTTTTGGCACCACGCAACACATCAATAATATATGTCATGCCAAATCTTTCTTTGCAACGTGCCACACAAGATAAAAACTTCATGGCTTCAATTGTCCAATCTTGCATCGGTTTGGGATTGCGGCAATTATCGCAGTTACCACAATTTCCAGCAAACCGTTCGCCAAAATAACCTAGTTGAATTGTGCGGCGACAGTCCGTACCTTCAGCATAATCAATTACTTGCCGCAGTTGTTGTTTGGCTATTAATTGTTCTTGGGGGTCAGTTTTTTGATTAATACTCCATTCAATGGTTTTAACATCAGCAAAACTGAAGAAAAGCGTACAACGTGAAGGTTCGTTATCCCTTCCCGCCCTACCTGATTCTTGATAATAACTTTCCAAATTTCGCGGCAAATCAAAGTGAATTACTAATCGCACATCTGGCTTATTAATTCCCATCCCAAAAGCAATTGTTGCCACCATGACGCGCACATCATCGCGAATAAATCGAGTTTGATTGTTGCTGCGTTCTTCATCAGTTAATCCGGCATGATAAGGCAATGCAGAAACTTTATCATTTTGCAATTTAAAAGTGAGTTCATCAACTTTTTTACGCGTCAAGCAATAAATAATCACTGAACCCTCGTTTTCCCGCACCAGTTCTAATAATTGTGCGTATGCAGACTTAGTTTTAGAACGAACTTCGTAATAAAGATTGTGGCGATTGAAGCTGGCTATGTGGATACTGGGTTGCTTCAGCCCTAATTGTTGAATGATATCACTCCGGACGCGATCGGTGGCTGTGGCGGTAAGGGCAAGGGTAGGAACATTAGCGTAGCGTTTTCGCAGAGATATCAACTGGCGGTATTCTGGGCGAAAATCGTGTCCCCACTCAGAGACGCAGTGTGCTTCGTCAATGGCGAAAATAGAAATGCCAATTTGATGATGGACTAAATTGAGAAACGGCAGAAATCTTTCACTCAACAGACGTTCTGGGGCGAGGTAAAGTAATTTAACTTTCCCATTGAGGATGGCTTCTTCTCGCGATCGCACTTGATACGCATTCAAACTACTATTGAGAAATGTGGCGCTAACATTATTATTTCGCAGTGCTTCCACTTGGTCTTGCATCAAAGCAATTAACGGCGATACGACTACAGTTAAGCCTTTTTTGATTAATGCAGGTAACTGAAAACACAAAGATTTTCCGCCACCCGTAGGCATCACTACCAATAAATCCCGATTTTGCAGCGCATCTTCGATAATTTGCCGTTGTCCGGGGCGGAATCTATCATAACCAAAGTAATATTTTAGCGCTTGTTCGAGATGGGGATACTGAAGCATAGCGATCGCTTTTTCGGGGGCGTTCTGCGTGGATAACTCAGTTGAGCTACAAGAGTAAGATATATTTTAATAATCTTAGCTTTCTGGTTAAATTTGTGTAAGTTGACAATTGCTAATTTTCAGCGATCGCAAAAACTTAGGCTAAGATTTGAAAACGCGGTAGCAGATGAGGCTGTTAAAAATTCCATCTAAGCTTATAGCAATACTGCAAGCTTAGATAGCACTATAAATAGTGGTTTGGAAAGTTATGACAGCACAATCTAATACCGTTATTCTACCGGAACCTGACTTTTCATGGGGTCTGGAAACTCTATTTGAGTTTAGGAGTAAGGGTGTGATGATGCTAGAAGGAATGTGAAATTCCAAAATTCAAATCAAACAAGTGTGTTTTCCCTAAACCCTTACACCTTTTTTCATATGCTGTGAAAAGTTATACGGTAAACTGTTCCTATTCTGAGTGGAGGCTTTCTCCTCTCAGAATTTTATTGATGAAAACACAATTTATTAGTCATATCATGTCCGGTTGAATACTTATGATATCTGTGAGGGTCGGTAATGCTTCGGCTCCGCTCAGCATGAATGGGTAATGAAGAATAGTAAACCTTCTTTCTTTTTCCCAATTCTCAATTACCTTTTCCCTATTACCCATTACCAATTACCAAAAATACTAACCATATTATAAGTAATTAGCTGAACTTGATCTGACTAATTACAAATTCTTTTGAGTGTACCCTGATGTTCTATCTGAGTACATTTTATCCGCGATTGCAGAGCCTCAATCTTTCGTAAAAGCGACATTCCCCACACTATTGAAATCGCCAACTTAATTGTCATACCCACAAGCAAAAGTGCCACTATTCTAGAATTTCTTCTCTGTTGAACCATCCTTTTTTGTTGTTCTGCAAGTCGTGCTTCGACTTCTTTGGCACGTTCGGCTTCTAATGCTTGCTGCACTTCTCGCCTATCTAATTCTTCGCTAGCAGCTAAAAATTGATAATCTAAGTTGCTTAAGCTTTTGCCATTTGCCCAAGTTTGGGCATCAATTAAGGCTTGTCCGCGTAATAGGCGAGATTCATCCTCTTGATTTAAGGCTACCCATGCATTGAGATTTTCGTAGTAAGGACGCAAGTAAGCTAATTTTTTTCCCACCCATTCTAGATTGAAAACTTCTTCATAAATGCGGTTTTTAATTTTGAGAAAACCTTGCTTTTTAATCACCAAACCAGATAACAAAAGTTCTGCTTGTTCTCGACTATCGTCAGCAGCTACTTCAACTCCTTGGAGGATTTGCTGATATATTCCTAATAATCTAGCGGCAGATTGTTCCTTTCTGAGAATGCGATCGCGAATTGTCCTCAGATGCTCTGGTTCATCTTGGGATTCCCATTTTTCGATGATATGCGATCGCACTACATTTTCTATCCAAAATTCTTCTGTACCGGGAGGAATTTTTAGCTTTCTACCCAAATCGTCTTGAGCTAAACTTACAAGCAGCCGACACAACTTTTGAGTCAGAAATGGTTGCCCTTGTGTCCAAGCTAATATTTCTTTCAAAACTTTCTGGGGATAATTGTCTTGAATCTCCAACCCCAGAGCTAATGGGTGAGCTTCTTCAAATGTAAAACCATTTACTTCTATAGCTTTACCAATATTAAATGGAGTAGTATGATTTCGATATGAAATTAAGTCTGAAGGTGTCGCAACACCGAAAATTGCAAATGTAATTCGATTATATTCTGGATCGATTGCCCGATGATTGTAACAGTACCTAATTAAGCTAAAAAAGTCATCAACCGGAAAATCTAGACTCAGAATACTATCAATTTCGTCAATAAAAATAAATAGTCTTTCGTTAGGAAACTGAGCTAACAGGATTTCTAAAATAAACCGACTCAGTTTTTGAGCCAAAGAGATATCTTTTTGTTCTTGCCACCAGGTTCTTAAATTAACCTTTCCTAACAGTTGGAAACCTAACCAGAGGTCACCTGCAACTCCCTTATACCACTGTTCTGGAGTGATATTTTCACAACCAATATTGGTCATATCAATAGTGGCACATCGAAAGCCCTCTTCTTGCAAACGATGCTTTGTTTTTACCATAAGTGAGGATTTGCCCATTTGTCTACAGCTAAGGATGTAGCAAAATTCACCTTGTTTTAACGCATTATACAGTCGGATATCTGCTCTGCGCTCAACATAGCTAGGAGCATCACTCGTTAGGGTACCACCTACTTGGTATCGATAATTGTTCATTTGATTTGAAATTTAAAATTTGTTATTTTAAATAAAAATTTGTATTGGTATTGAAGAAATTTATCTAAAAAGCATTTCTGCCAACAGTTTACCAGAATTATTAGTATCCTGAGTGTTTTCCCAACTGTTGGCTAAAATAAAGACGATATAATTCACACATCAGAGAAACTCGATCGCCATTGATTTGAACTAAACCCATGCTTTCAAGTTTATAAGCAGCCAGCGCATCTAATTCTACTTTCTGGTCGCTGGTAATTACCTGTTGCATCGCAGACATTAGTTGTGGTTCTTTTTGCAGTAAGCTCAACAGTTCTCGTAAATACTGAGTGTAAATTCCTGCTGATGTCGATGCTGTTTTTAATAACAGTTCTAAGGTGATTTCTTGTCCAGATAAATGATATAGTGCTAAATTTACCAGATAAGGATGTCCTCCCACCATTGCTTGTAGAGGTGCAAGGCGTTGTGCCCCAAGTAAGTCTGCTGCCCAATCTAATCCATAACGCAATGCTAAATCTTGTACTTGGTTGAGACTAAACGGTGGCAGGGTAATTGTAATTCCGACATTAAAAGGCGATTGGTTGAGCTTCAGGGGAACGTAAATTTCTGTGGTGTGAACCACTACCATTCGTAGTTTTTGCCATATCGGGTCTTGCTTTGCTTGTTCGTGCCAAAATCGCAGCATTGGTAAAAAGTCTTGAGCAATATTATGATGTTCAAAAACTCGCTGCACTTCATTCAAAGCCAAAACCACAGGATTTGATGCAATGTACTGTAATATATACGCTTCAAAATAGATTTTGCAGCTGACTTTGCTGCCCATTTCTGTATCCCAAAAATCATCTAAACAAGGAAGCAAGTTTAACTGCCTGCTGATATAGACACAGAACCAACGCAAAAATTTATCTAGGGAAGTAAAAACTTCTCGATCGGCTTCTTGAAAGTCCAAATAGACAATTTGATAACCCTGCTCTCTAGCATAAGCAACCATTCGGTTGAGCAGAGAACTTTTTCCCATCTTTCTAGGTGCTTTAATCCGGATTAAGCAGCCTGGGTGTAATATCTCTTTACAAATCAGTTCTTCTATTGGAGGACGATTGATGTATAAAGGAGAATCCACTGCCACCGGACCGCTAGGAAATTCCATCTTGCCGACTGAAAATATGTTTGGATAAAGCCTTGTGAATCCCAATTCTCTATTGAACTGTTGTTGTGGTTGATTTTGTTGCCAACTTATGCATTGGGAATATTTGCTCAAAACTAAATGCAGATTTTTTTTTGTTACTCTTTCTCCAGCTGCTTGGGACAAGTCTTGCCACAACTGAGAGCCAATTTGCTTTATGTAGTTTCTACCATAACCTGTTCCCTCTGCCATTTCATCGTAAGTTTTGCCCAACCACGATTGATAAAGCACAAACCACTCAATGGAATCGAGAGGCTTATTTTGTAGAATTTTTTCTACTGCTTCTAGCAATTCTTCCACGGTTATTAAAAGTTAAACATTGAATAAAATTACAGATTTCCTTTAGCTTAGTAATAATATACAACTGAAAAAATGCTCGAATAAAGAAAAATCTATCAATTTTATTATCTTCAGTGTAATCACCAATTGTTTTTAATAACTTGTTATTTTAAGAACTGAGTATAAAAAGTCAAAGGCTGTTTCTAAAGAAATGTAAAGAGCAGGAACGCGGTGGCGATCGCTATTGGCTCTAATTATTAGGATAACTCGCTCGTTGCTAGTGCTGTCCTAGATAAAATAAATATTTTGACAGATAAAATATGTAAGATAGCTTAATTATTGTGAATCCATCTTTGCAGCAAAATATATATCTTACACAGTAGGGTGTGTAGGCTAACGCACAATAAATAATTGATGATGCGGTACTTTCAGCAATTACAAATTACAAATTTATGTCAGACAATAAAGAATTTTTATCGGAAAAAAATTCTTCCAGGAAAAATATTTTGATTTTAGGTGCAACCGGCTATATTGGCGGAGCATTGTGCCATAAGTGTTCCCAGACCGAAGATTTAGCTGTATTTGCACTTGTACGTCCGAGTAGTAATGTTGAGGCGATAAAGCCTTTGTGCAAGGAAATAATCCGCTCTCAAGAGGCAGGCTTTTCCAGCAATGATGTTGCTCAAGCAATTCGCAAGCATGATATTGCAACAGTAATCAATGTAGCTTGGCACATGCCTCCAGAACCAATTAAAGAAGCTCAATTTGCCAAAGACCGGATATCATTAGAAGCCGCTTTACACGGTGCTAAAGCAGTTTCACCCGATATTCATGTAATTACAACCAGTGGGAATTTCTCTTTAATTACCGCTGATGGCGGACGAATCACGGAAACACCTCCCCCTAGAGGTTATACACCGCCCGAATATTTAGCATTTATTGACTTACTAATGGGTGTAAATGTCCTCAAAGATGGGCTAGTAGAAGAATATATCAGTAATGGAGGTAACGCTTCTATTGTCTATCCTTCATCAGTGTATGGTTCGGCACCAACTCGTGGCAGTTTTTGGGATTTTGCAATTCAGCAGTTCATTACAGGAAAACCACACCAAGGCTATCAGCCATTTCCGCCAGATTTTATGACGGCGTGGGTTCATGTTCATGATTTGGCAGACTGCTACATTGCCGCAACGCGAAAAGGTACTAAAGGAGGACGTTACCTGGCTGCGCCGGAAAATTTGAGTATTAGCCAGATATCAACTTTGTTTGCCGAGGCTGCTGGGGTAGAATTCGTTGCACCTGTCTTTGAAAACAAAGACAAAGTTATATTTGATGATTCTCATACCAGAGAAGTGCTTCAACTTCAATGGAAGTATAAAGTGGCTGATGAGGTGAAAGGTTGGGTAGAGAGAATAAAAGAGTTAGGAACTTATTTTTTAGAGTAAATAAGCATTAGGCGTAAAAACTCAAGCAAAGACCAGCTGTAAGATTTCCTTGTGTCGGTAGAAGTGTCAAAATATATATGTAAACTTTATTTACAAAATCACTTATGCCGAAAGCAATTTGGAATGGTGCAGTTTTAGCCGAGAGCGATGATACCGTAGTTGTAGAAAACAACCATTATTTTCCGGCTGACACAATTAATAAAGAGTACTTCAGTGAAAGTAACACCCACACTACTTGTCCTTGGAAAGGTGTCGCTAGCTACTACAGTGTCGAAGTTGATGGACAAGTCAACAAAGATGCTGCTTGGTACTATCCTAGTGCCAAGGAGAAAGCTAAGAATATTGAAGGCTATGTGGCTTTTTGGAAGGGTGTAAAAGTCGAGGCTTAATAAAGGTTCTTGGAAGTATTTTATTTCCAGAGAATTGATTCAGTATTTACAGCAATCATCAAACTAAATTTTGTGGAGGTTGGCTTGTGTTAACCTCCACAGTCTTAAACCGGAATTGAAAATTGGATTTGAGAAAGCGATCGCCTCAGACAACACTGTTAAAATAAACCAATACTTGATGCGGTATTCATTTTATGACCATCGCGCCAGAAGTAAATCCTCAAGCAGGTATCTGCCAAGATGTTATATTTCCTCCTAGTGAGATATATAGTGACGAACCACCCTTGGAAAGTGACCTACATCTAGAGCAAATTATGCTCTTACTCCAATGTTTAAAATGGCTGTGGCAAGATAGAAATGATTTCTACGCGGCGGGAAATTTGACTATCTACTACAGTCCGCATCAACGCAAATCAGAATTCTTCCGAGGGCCAGATTTTTTTGTAGTACTAGGATGCGAACGTAAAAACAGAAAAAGTTGGGTAGTGTGGGAAGAATATGGCAAATATCCCAATGTCATCGTCGAAATTTTGTCTGACTACACAGCAAATATAGACAAAGGTTTAAAGAAAACAATTTATCAAGACACCTTCCGCACACCGGATTATTTTTGGTTTGATCCTTACACCTTAGAATTAACAGGGTTTCATTTATTAGATGGAGAATATCAACCTCTGCAAACAAACGAACGAGGGCATTTGTGGAGTCAACAATTAGGATTGTATCTTGGTGTTTATGAGGGATTATTACGTTACTTTACACCAGATTATCAAATAGTACCCACACCCGAAGAAATTGTACAGCAAGCGCAACAACAAGCACAGCAAGCACAACAACAAGCAGCACGTTTGGCAGCAAAACTGCGGGAGTTAAATATCAATCCAGATACAATTTGACTAATCTTCAAGCATTTATAACAAATGCGTAAACAATTGCCGCAAATGATTACGCAATTGCTATAAATGAGTAGTTATTTATAATTAATACTTAATTCGTTTGCGATTTTTTTAAGCATTAGTTATAAATGAGACAGCAATTGCTATAAACGTGTGTCCATTTATAATTAATGTTCAAGCTGTTATTGATAACAGACGAACATTTGTAACGTCCGCATCTGTCTTCCTAACAACTGGGCAAGCTGTTGTTACCAGACTGACTTCATTTGGTAATGTTGCTAGTGTAAAAGCACTTAATTATTCTTGTCTACCAAGGCGGCGATCGCTTTTGTACTATCGTTTGCTAATAACATCTGCTGTAACTTTTTTGCTAAAGCGATTATAGCCCGTAGAAATCCTCATCTAGAATCTGCTCAACTGAAAAAGGACAAACCACTGGATACTCACTTTCTTCCGGTACACGAATCCCAAATTTAACTAGCTTACCTTCTTTTATCGCCAGCTTTCGACCATCCAAATAAGCTTTTTCTATTGCCTCTACTAAAAAATTTTTGAGAGAAGGAGTATCTGACAAATTGTTAAAAACTCGTTGACGATGTTCAAGTACCGAACTATACCAACTTCCTTTGATCATATCGGGCACATCGTATTGAACCATTAACTTTTGTAAATGTGCTAACAAAATAGTCAAATTGCTCTTTAAAGCATTTTTCTCCACCTTACTCAAATCAATTAGTTCCTCAATCAAATGCTCAATATCGAGCGACTCAAATTCACGATTTCGTAACTGTTGAATCGTTTGCTCGAGCCAATATTGCAAATCGCGATCATATAAGTTATTAGACATTCTTTAAATTAACTCCGTTTTGTTTCAATAATGTTTCTGCATCATTAGGAGCTGCAAAAGCATTTAAATTATTCTTGTGAAGAGGATTTTATTTAGACTTTGCATTGCACGAGTAGCAAAATTATGCTGATGCCAAGCTTGATAAAAATCAGGGTAAGTCATATTCTGGGCACATTTCCAGGCTAAATCGTAGTAATTATCATCCAGTTGCCAATAACCACTTAAAGCTTTGACTACTGCAAAGCGATGCTTATTATTCTGTAGAATTTTCTTTAAGTTAGATGCTGCCTGCCAACGGGTGGAGTCATCCACAGTAGTTGATTGCAGCAGTTGTACTAAGGCGGCGATCGCAATTTCATTGCCTGGATCGATTTCTCCTAAGCTATCTACTGCCAGCATACGGGTGTAGTCAGACACAGTAGTTGATTGCAGCAGTTGCACCAAGGCGGCGATCGCAATTTCATTGCCTGTGCCGATTCTCCCTAAGCTATCTGCTGCTTGCCAACGGGTGGAGTCATCCACAGTAGTTGATTGCAGCAGTTGCACCAAGGCGGCGATCACATTTTCATTGCCTGTGCCGATTTTCCCTAAGCTAGATGCTACCTGCCTACGGAAGCCGTCATCCACAGTAGTTGATTGCAGCAGTTGCACCAAGGCGGCGATCGCATTTTCATTGCCTGGGTCGATTGTCCCTAAGCTAGATGCTACCTGCCAACGGGTGTAGTCATCCACAGTAGTTGATTGCAGTAGTTGCACCAAGGCGGCGATCGCATTTTCATTGCCTGTGCCGATTGTCCCTAAGCTAGATGCTGCCTGCCAACGGGTGTAGTCAGGCACACTAGTTGATTGCAGCAATTGCACCAAGGCGGCGATCGCATTTTTATTGCCTGTGCCGATTCTCCTTAAGCTAGATGCTACCTGCCTACGTAAGTCGTCAGACACAGTAGTTGATTGCAGCAGTTGCACCAAGGCGGCGATCGCAATTTCATTGCCTGTGCCGATTCTCCCTAAGCTATCTGCTGCTTGCCAACGGGTGGAGTCATCCACAGTAGTTGATTGCAGCAGTTGCACCAAGGCGGCGATCACATTTTCATTGCCTGTGCCGATTTTCCCTAAGCTAGATGCTACCTGCCTACGGAAGCCGTCATCCACAGTAGTTGATTGCAGCAGTTGCACCAAGGCGGCGATCGCATTTTCATTGCCTGGGTCGATTGTCCCTAAGCTAGATGCTACCTGCCAACGGGTGTAGTCATCCACAGTAGTTGATTGCAGTAGTTGCACCAAGGCGGCGATCGCATTTTCATTGCCTGTGCCGATTGTCCCTAAGCTAGATGCTGCCTGCCAACGGGTGTAGTCAGGCACACTAGTTGATTGCAGCAATTGCACCAAGGCGGCGATCGC
>JAQYWR010000010.1:121035-156802 GCA_029379225.1 Nostoc sp. S4
GGGTGTAGTCAGGCACACTAGTTGATTGCAGCAATTGCACCAAGGCGGCGATCGCTTTTGCGCGGTCTGTTTGTTGCAGTGCTGACTTAGCTTCCTCTGTAATTGAACTCCGATAATTAGTTGTCCACTTGAAAATTTGCGCTATTATTTTGTCTGCTCTAGAATAATCCCTAAACTCTACAATTCCTGCGGCAGCTAAAAAATAGGCGCGATATTCATAAAATTTTCGACATCTATCTTTAAAACTAACTAAAGCATCGATAAAGTCTTGCTTTTGCTGTTTGAGGTTTTCTTCTTCTCGCCCTAACCAAAGTAATATTGTTTGCTTCCATTGCGGTTCAAATATGCGATAAGTTCCTTGAGTGGGATTTTTGGGAACATGGTTGAGAAAGAAATGCCACTCATCAATTGCTTTAGCAGCAAAGTACTCTTGAAATGAGGCATGAAAGAAAGCGTAAACAGATTTTCTATTTGTATCTATCCCGACACAGTTCAGCCAGCCGCGATTTAGTGCCAATTTCAGCAGTGAATTTTCATCTTCAGCATCGCCCAAAAACTGACTAACAAAATCCTGCCGCAAGCGAAAACGGGTTGCTTCTTTATCTATTGCTGCTTTAGCTAATTCTCCCAATTTGACATTAAGTTGCTGACGCTGGTAAAAGTTTGTAGCAAATTCCTCTTTTTTCCACTTGTAGAAATCATCAACAAATTGCTGATAAAGTCCCGCTTGAGTATCCGGTAATTTACCTTCTCTAGATTGCCAATTTAAAGACAGCAGTGTCAACCGCAGAGGATTTTTCACTAAATCCTGAATCCGTTCTTTACCTGATTCTTTCAACGCAATACATAACTGCTTTCCAGTTTCGGGAATAGCAGCGAACCATTTGTGAATAAATCTCTCAACCTGTTGTGGATAAGAAAAATCTAAACTGCGATAGGTATCAAAATCATCAAGTGCATTAATGCTGCCATCCCACAGATTAACCCGACAAGTTAACACAATTCGCGCTTGAGAAATTAACCTTACATCACGGAATTGTCGTGCAATTTCTGTTAGCGGATTACCTGAAGATGCGAACATTTCATCTAACCCATCTAGCAGCAGCCAGACATTATTTTGATTAAATAGAGCAACAAAATCATCCTTCAGTTGCTCAGTGGGTTCAGCTTTACCTGTTTTTTCGGCAACCTGAGTTAACCAACTCTCGAACAGATAAGATTTTAGTTCCTTCTCTCGCAAATCTGCTAAAGATACCCAAATGACAATGGACTGGTGAATCTCACGAGATACCCAATTAGCAATCTGTTGTAATAGTGTTGTCTTTCCCGCGCCTGGTTCACCAATAATTGCAATTCGCTTACCTTGACTTTTAGGCGTATTCTTCTGTTTGAGAACTTCTTCGAGAAAAGCATCATGCTCAAATGTTTTGGTGATTTCTGTCTCCTTGTACAGTTCTGACCCCTGTTCTGGAGAAATATCACCCTGACGCTTAGATGGTTTTTTGCGCTCAACTAATCCTAGTGGCACGTAAACATCATCAACTTGCAGGGCGACTCCTTCTGTTGATGTCAGAGGGTTTGTAGTCAGCTTTCGCCGTTTTACTAGTATTTCACAGCAGACTTGACGCCAATCATTAGGAGTTAACTTTGTCCCATCCTCCCCTAGAGACGACTGCGGTCAGCCAAACGTAACTGGGCCATTAAATTGATTGCCTTGGAAGACATTCTTAATCTCGTCTGCTAACTTTGCATTGTTGACAACTGACGAGTGCGAGTTGATTTGTTCTGCTAACTTTTTAATTTCCTTAACACTCTCAGACTGTTCGTTGTTGACTGCTGCTTCCACATCCGCAACAGCTTGAGCAATTTCTGGGTCTGCGTCAGCGGCTGCTTTGAGTTCCAGCACTGCTTGACCATAATCTAATCGCTGCGGTTCATCTCCCTCTACAGCACTGGTGAGTAATGGCGACTTATTCTTCCGGCAGAGTAATTCGATTAACTTACCACTTAGCGTCCATGTAGTATCACCAATGTTTTCGCCGATTTTCTCTTGTGCTTTAGTCCAAAGCGTAGTGGCGATCGCACTAGCAACAGCCGTCAGTGTTACAGTTACCATAAATTCACCATAAACTGAATTGATATAGAAACTATTTCAACTAATGTAAATAGTATTACGCAAAACCTGGGTGATTATTACTGATATAACTCAGTCTTTTAACCTATGCAGGCGGGTTTTATCTGTATAACCGCGACTTCTAGTCGCCAAGACACTATATAAAACAAGCGGTGCGTTAGCCTTTGACGTAACGCACCCTACGATAATTTATGAAATCTAATTAGGAATTAGCAATTTTTAATTAGACGCTGCCTTTTGTGCAACATTATGAATTATTTCTTCCAATGTTTGAAGTAATTCTTGTTCGTTATAAGGTTTAGAAAAGTAAGCTCTCGCACCCAACTGCATAGCTAACTGCCGATGCTTATTACTACTACGAGAAGTCAACATCGCAACTGGAATATTTTTTGTACCAACGTCTGAATTTACCCGACCTAAGAAGCCATAACCATCAAGACGAGGCATTTCGATGTCACAAATTACTGCTTCAACTTTCAATCCATTTTGGAGCTTTTCTAAAGCATCTTGACCATCTTTAGCTTGTTCTACTTCATATCCTCCTTTTTCCAGGGTTAAAGCTAAGAAGCGGCGAACATTAATCGAGTCGTCTACAATTAAAATTGTGCCTTTGAATTTGCTAGATGCTACTGATGCTTTCTCTTCATCAAATATCAAGAACGGTGTCTTTAATCTTGCTGACGGTAATTGAGTCCCTCTAGGAGTCCTCTGATTACTAGCAATCCAATATAGCAATTCGTTGGTATTAACTAGTGGCACTACTCGACCATCACCGAGAATTGTACAGTTACTAAAGCCTTGAGGTAGAGGTATATTTCCTTCAACTTGGCGAATAGCTACTTCTTGTTCGCCCCAACAACGGTCTATTTGTATCCCTACTGGCTGATTATTACCTTTGACTACTAACACACTATTAGCATTAATTGCTGCTGGAGTTTCCAGTTCTGCGTTATCGTAACGCAGGCAATTAAATTCTAAGTAGCGACTCAAACGAATTAGTGGCAACATAGTTCCTTGCCAATTGAGGACTTCGCTACCCGCCATTTGAAAAACTCGCTCGTTTTGGAGGAGCGATATTTCAGAAATGACATCTGTGGGAAATGCTAATAGCATTTTGTTAATTTCTACTAGCAGCACTCGTGCTATGGAAAGTGTAAATGGTACTGAGAGAGTGAAGGTGGTACCAACTCCCGGTTCGGTATCAACTTTGATATCTCCTCGAATCAATTTAAGATTGTTGCGAACCACATCCATTCCAACACCACGACCGGATAATGTTGTCACTTGGTTGGAAGTGCTAAAACCTGGTTCAAAAATGAGTGATAACAGTTCTTCATCACTAGCATTATCGATTAGAGAAGCATCTAAGCCCATTGCTAAAGCGCGGGTGCGAATTTTCTCTAGAGAAATGCCCCAACCGTCATCACGTATACTAATAAGCGTGCGATTACTATGATGAGTTGCTTTAATTTCAATCAATCCTTGTTCTGGTTTACCAAGAAGGCGACGGGTGGCAGGATCTTCGATACCATGATCGAAAGCATTCCTTAATAGGTGCATTAAAGGCTCGTTCAATGCTTCTAAAATACTGCGTTCAATCAGAGTGTTGCCACCTTCAATTTTTAGCTGTACATTTTTTCCATACTCTACATTTAAGTCACGCAAAGCTCTCGGAAAACGCTCAACTAAATCTGACAGCGGTCGCATCCGGATATGATTGAGTTTTGTTTGTAATTGTTTTGATGTTTTGTTAAGTTTGCGCGCAATTTGGTCAGTATCGTCTACACTCAATTGCACATCAGTTGTGACTTCCTGTAGCTGAACAATGGTTTCCATAACTTCCTGCGATCGCAGGTTTAAATCGTTAGAGCGCTCCATTTCTAAAGCATCAAATTCTCTCTCTACCTCTGGGACATGGTGACCATTTTCAAGTAGGAATTGTCCACTACCAGGCATAGTAAATTGAGTAGAAATTTTCTCGTATACTGTACGTAATTCTTGGTTTTCCCGGTCGAGAATTTGTACTCGCTGGTTGAGATGACGCACCAGTTTGCGTAATCTTTCTAATTGGGCATTTAATCCATTGCGTTGAACAACCAGTTCTCCAAATAAATCATTAATTTGTTCGAGTTGTTTACTGGGAACTCGAACAGTATTTTCTTGAATTTCTCGGTCTTTGCCAATAGTTAATTTGGCATCTAGAGCGTGATTATCTTTTGTAAATATTATATTTTGTTCTATAATATTTCCAGCATTAATATTATCAGTAAATTCTGTATCTAAAAATATAAAATTGGTAGCAACTGTTTCATCTTGATTACTAATTTCTATAGATGTTGAGACAATTTCTGTCTCTAAGATATCTGTGTCAGTTGTATTTGTAGCACTCAACGGTGGTATTACTTCTGTTTTTAATATTGGCTGAGATTGGATAGAATTACCAAATTGAATTTTTGTAGGTAAATTATCTAATTGATTCGTCAGTACCAAAGCTTGCGATCGCCGCCATGCTTGCAATGCTAACTGAGCAATTTCATAAATGCGATCGCTGCTAGCAGTGGCTAATTGCTGGGTTACTGACTCACAAAGTTTGCTAAAAGCTGGTAACTGGAGCATTTCTCCCAAGCCGCCCAATTCCACTGCCATAGCGGCAAATTCTTGTTGTAAATTAAACTGCTGACTATTTGCCAACGCAGATTCTAAACGCTGCAAACACTCTTCTACTTCTGTTTCAAATAGCAAAGGAATAACATCTTGTCCATCTTCTGGGGATAACATGGTTGTGGCATCCTCAGGGGTAGGGTCACCCAAGCGTTCGTGCAAGTCATCAAAAATTGGGTAACAAAAAGTTGCTAACCACTGTTCTTCAACAACATTTCCTTGGGCAAGTAATTCGACAATTTGCCGCAACCAATCAACACCAGAAAGCAATAAGCTTTGCAACTGAGTATCAATTTCTAAAGAATTTTTTCGAGTTTTGAAAACTTTAAAAGAATCTTCCAAACGATGAGATAAATCACTAAGCGAGCGAAATCCCATCATCGCTGCACCACCTTTAATCGAATGAGCAGCCCTGAGTGCAGCATTAATTTTATCTAAATCGATGCGATTGCTAGTATCGATTTCTAGCAATACCCCTTCCAGAGTATTCAAGTAATCGGTTGCTTCTTCCAGAAACTGCATCTGGATTTCTAATTCTTTGTTATTCAACATGATTTTTGTCCTTTGTCATTAGTTCTTTGTCATTAGTAATTAGTCGTTAGTCATTAATCATTAGTCATTGTGCATGATGCATTAGGCATTAATCATTGGTTATTGTTAATTAACAAAGGATAAATAACAAATGACGAAGGACAAATGACAAAACGCAAAGTCTCTTGCGAGGTTTCCTCCGAACAGACGGCAGTTTCTTTAAGCGGGGGAACCCCGCCAACGGACTGCCTTAACTTTGTAAGAGAGGACAAATGACAAATGAGTAACGACTAATGACAAACTTAATTAACTTTGAAAGTTCCAACAGTCTCTTGCAATTGCTGGGAAATCTCCACAGTTTCTTGCAGAGATTGGGAGATTTGCACAGAAGAATCACTGGTGCGTTGTGATACAGAGGCAATATCTTTCATCAATTGGCTGACACTTTGTGATGTTTCTACTTGAGATGCAGTTGCAGTAGAAATCGACTGCACTAAAAAGTCAATTTGACGCGATACATCCAAAATCTGATTTAGACTTCCCTTCGCCTCCTCTACAATTCGAGTACCTTCCACCACTTGGGTAGTTCCGATTTCCATTGCGTATACCACTTCGCTGGTTTCTCGTTGGATATTCTCGACAATTTCTTCAATTTCTTGGGTTGCAGCTGCACTCCTAATTGCTAGTTCGCCAACTTCTTCTGCAACGACAGCAAAACCTTGACCTTCTTCACCCGTACGCGCAGCTTCTATACCAGCGTTAATTGCAAGCAAGTTGGTTTGGATGGCGATTTGGTTAATTAAAGAAACTACGCGAGAAATTTGTTGCGAAGATTCACCGAGACGCTTGACTTTTTTGGCAGTTTCACCAACTGTTTCCCGCATAGACAGGATGTTTTGTACTGTTAAATCCATCGCGTGTCCACTCTGAGTGGCGTTGTCAGCAGCATGATTAGCAATAAAAGCTGCTTTTTCGGCGCTTTCGGCTACGGCTTGCATAGATTGGGTCATTTGGTCAACAGCATCGAGAGTACAATTGATTTGAGTTGCTTGGGTGAGTGCTTCCTCTGCTAATTGGTGAATAGCTCCTTCGTTAGAGCTGATGGCAGTATTTACTTGAGTAGCAGCTTGTTTAACTTGGGTAACAATATCTCGTAGGCTTTCAATAATCGAGTTGAAAAAGTCAGCAACAGTGCCTATTTCTCCAGCAGTCACGTCTGCACGCACTGTCAAGTCGCCTCTAGCTGCACCTTCTATGTCATCGAGTAATTCTAAAAGTTGTTGTTGCAGTGCTTCTTTTTCTTGCCGTTCTTCATCAGAATCTATTACTGCAACATTCTTGGCTTGTTTTACTTCCTCTAATAGCTTAGCTTCTTCCAATGCATAACCGATTTGAGTTGCTATCTGTTGAAACAAGTTAATTTCTGGCTGTTGCCAAACATGAGGAGTTTCACAATGATCGGCGATTAATAAGCCTAAAAGTTGCTCTTGGACAATAATTGGTGTAATTAAATTACCTTTGACTGCGAATTTTTCTAATAGTTGAATGTAACAATCGGTATTTTTGAAATTTTGGTCTTGATAAATGTTGCCAACTGCTTGTACTCGATTATCTGGATAAGTTTCTATATGGCGTGTCCAAAAAGAAGGCTCGTCGATTCGCACTCCAATCATTTGAGGCCAATTGCTACTTACTGATTCAGCAATAACGACACCATCTTTAGTATCTGGATTCAGATGATAAATGATTACTCGGTCTGTTTTCATCGCTCGGCGAACTTCTTGAACTGCTATTTGATAAATATCTTCTGTTTTCAGAGTTCTCCGAATATTTAAACTAGTATCTGCTAAGAGTTTTGCTGCTTCAACATCTAGTTCCTGCTCCTTGGATAAAACCTCTAATTGTTCAGCCATCTGGTTGATATTTGCACTCAATACCCCTAATTCATCTTCTCTTTGGATGTCCAAACGGGTATTTAATTTTCCTTGATTTAGCTTTGCTAATGCCGCAGTTGCATTCAAAATTGGCTGTGTAGTCAGTTTCGCTAACCAAAATGCGATCGCTGCTACTATCAAAGCTGTTAATCCAGTGCCGATGGCTATAATCCACAATAGTTGTCTTTGTGGCTCAAATACAATTGCTGTGTCTGTAGATAAAAGTACTTGCCAATTTAAATCGGGCAAGCCATCTAATTTAGTAAATGGCACGTAACTAACTAATTCTTGTTTTTTAAAATTTTTAGGAACTTCAATAAAACTATCTACTTTTTTTGCTGTTAACAGTTTAGCTAAACTTCGATATTCTGCCTTTGCCTGTTTGCCCAATAATTGCTTTTGTGGACTTAAGAAAATTATTCCTGCCGCATCAATTAAATAATATTTTTGTCCGTTAACTGTATAGTTTTTAATAACTTCATCTAAAGATTTTCCAGGTATCCGCGCTCTAACCACACCAATAGTTTGATTGGTAAATGTATTTTTAATTGGTGCTGCTATATAAATATTTATCACCCCAGTATTTGTTACTGCTTCTGGATTACTAATAACAGGAGTATCTTTTTGCAGAACCTCTTGAAAATACTTCTGGTCTCTTTGGTTTTCTGGAAGTTCGCCTGTAGATTGAACAATTAAATTGCCTTGGGTATCGAAAATGGCAACACTGTCATAAGCTTGGTAAGCTTCCACAACCCGATTCAGAATTGCTTGCTTTTCTTGACTATTTGTGCTTACACTAGCTTGAGAATTTGTCAAAAATGGTAAACTAGATATTACTTGAATATCTCCATAGCGTCCCAACATGAAACGGTTAACTTTATCGCTTAAACCAGTGGCTTGGGCTTGTTGAGACTGAGTAATTTGCTTCGTAATCGATTTGTTAGCAAAGCTGAAAGCGATCGCACCTATGGTCAATACTGGTAGTGTACCAATGGCGATCGCCAAAATTGTCGCTTTCGTAACTAAGCTCATCCTTGAAAAATAGTCAAAAACTGGATTTTCCGGAGACTTGATAGCAGTGTCAGTAGTAGGTTTAATTGGCAGCTTTACTGCACTACCAATAATTTTTTGAGACGAAATCAGTGATGTCTGATTTGGAGGAACACTACCGTTGTTTGCATCAGTTTTATTAAACATAAAATTACTTCTCCAGTATGTGAATAAGTACACTAAAAATTATTTTTTATAAATAATTCTAACTCTTGACTCCTGAAATATTTTTAGTAAACTTTAATCACTGCGAAGAATAGAAGACTGCACAATAGCCTGAGCATCTAACACGAGTAATATTTCTTTTTGTTGCACTACACAGCCACATAAATAAGGAACTAAACTAGATGCCACTTGTCCTATAGGAGAATGAATTTCATCAGCAACAAACTTAGTTGTACCTTTGATTTCTTGTACAACTAAGCCTAACAGCAATGATTCTACTTGAACAACGATCGCATTATACTGCCGCACCCGATAATCAAGAGATTCTAAATTCAGTATTTTTGGCAAATCAATTACCCAAATTATCCGGCTGCGCCAATTCATTAATCCTAATATGCAAGCAGGCATATTAGGCATCGAAGTAACAGACTCAACAGGTATAATAATTGCTTCTTGAGTATGTTTCATTGATAAAACAGCACCAGTCTGTTGATTTAACTGGAATTTTAAATAACCATCTGCTAAGTTATTTTTGACTGGTTTTGAGGAAAGTGTAATTTTTGTACTAGTCATTGATTTAAATTACCACTGATTTAATAGTGCGTAGGAGATGTTCGCGGGTGTAAGGTTTAGTTATATAGGCATCTGCTCCTTGTCTCATCGCCCATAATCTATCAATTTCCTGATTTTTAGAACTACAAATTACAATTGGCACTTTTGCAGTAATTGGATTTTTTCTCAGGGAACGGCACAACTCAAATCCACTCATTTCTGGCATTACTACATCAGTAACAATTGCATCTAATTTTTCTAACACAGCTTTTTCTAAAGCTTCTTTTGCACCAGTAGTTTTAATTACGTTGTAACCACTTTCTTTCAAATAATGGCTCATTAATTCCAATTCGCTGGGAGAATCTTCTACAATCAGAATTGTGCCAAGCAAAATCAGGCTCACTATAAATCTCCTAAAAGTAAATTAAGGTAATTAAATTTGGTATAAAAATTCAAGAGTCAGAAGTCAGAATTAAGAATTCAGGAGACAGAATTCACAATTCTCAATTAATCAAGATATTTAAAAACAATTTTTAATAATTCTGACTGCGTAAAAGGTTTAGTCAAATATCCTGATGACCTGACCATTTTAGCTTTTGCCCTATCAATAAATCCTGTTCTCCCAGTTACCATGATGATAGGGGTATTTTTAAAAGCTGAATGTTTACGTAATAATGAACATAATTCATAGCCATCTAATGAAGGCATTTCAACATCTAGCAAAATCAAATCGGGCTTACTCCGGAGAATTTGCATTAAAGCCTTCACTGGATCGCTGATTGTTACAACTGAAAATGTGTTTTCATCCAAAAAGTGTTTAATGGAATTCAACACCGTTTGACTATCATCAATGCAGGCAATTGTATATATATTTTTGCCAACAGGTAACTGCGTTATATTATTTTCCGAAATATCAAAATTGATTTGTCTAGGGGATTTTTGCCCAAGTTTGATTTGCAATTGTGGCAAAACTTGAGAACTCCCACCAGCAGGAATTGAAGACTTGATATTTTGTCGATTTCTTAACTGCTTTTGACAATGTTCGACAAGTAACCGCAAATCCAGACGACAGAATTTTGGTAGTTCAGCCAAAGAATTTTCTGGACTAAATTCATAGCTACCTTCTTTTAAGCACAGAAATGATTCCAGTACTTCTTTTGCTAATTCGTCTATTAGGGTTGCTGCTTGCACAGGGGTAATCAAATCCTGATTTACTAACCAGCAAATAGCTTGATAGTCAGCATTTTGTATTGACTGATGTTCATTTTTTGTCTCAAACATCAGCCGCATCTGTACGCGAGTGGCGCTATTGAGAGCAGGAATTTGCTGACTCAAGCGCCGCAAGTGACTATCAAGCCGCTCAAACAGTTTATCTGAATAGGAGGCATAAGTAAGTTTACCGTCCTCTAGATAAATTGACCAATAAACTATCCCAGTAAATACGCTTAAGCAACCTGTAGCACGCCGACTAGTTAATTGTGCCAACAGAGATAGCGGATGTAGTTTTTGGAACAACTTGAAGCTACCTATAGGAGTTGTGCTCATTTTGCTTTTACTCAGCTAAATTCGGTACGTGTATGCTAAATTCGTGCAGAGTTCTTCCACAATTCAAATTAAGTAAAAGGCTTTTAAGCTTTGTATTTTAAAGTACATAAATTTAACCTCTAGATTTGTGGTGAAACTCAACGGAAGCAGCGTTATTTTTAAATGCTCAAATCTCAGTAAATTCGTAAATTCTTATTAATTTACTTCCTGTTACTGAGATTTAGAGACATTCTTGAAAAATAAGACATAGAAATGTCAAGACTAGATGAAGCCACTTTCCATTGAGTAACCCCATTCTGACCACAGGAATAATACTGATTTTCTTAAAACAATATCTTTGAACTTCTGTATTTACACTTAAGTAAAATCTAGTTTTCAATTATGTAAGTACTAAATAAAGCTACTGTTTATTAAGTACCCTGATTGTGACTACAGGGATAATACTGATTTTTTTGAAAAAATCAAACATAATAGAGAGTTCGTATATTTATTATGAGAATAATTCAATACCAGGAATCCATATTTGAGAAAAGTATAGAGTTTCAGCACAAGTGATGTGTTCCGAACGCCGAGCGCCGAGCTCCTACATCTACATTCAATAAAAAACTAGCTAGTGAAGCTTTTAAGATTATCCCTAAATTAAAGCAACACGAGGATGCGATCGCTCTTAGATTAGCAGTAAATACCTGCATAGAATTGATTCTGAATTGTGCATTCTTCCTCAACACTCAAAAAATAGAGTAACATTATGCGTTATTGTGTACTAGCCACTGACTATGACGGGACACTAGCAACTGACAATCATGTAAATGAAAATACTTTGGCAGCACTTACACGTCTGCAAAGTTCTGGTTACAAACTCATCCTGGTGACAGGTAGACAGTTAGATGAATTGCAACAAGTTTTTGTACATGTAGATTTATTTGATTATGTAGTAGCAGAAAACGGCGCTTTACTGTACTCACCAGCTACCCGTCAGGAAAAACTATTAGGTTCGCAACCATCAGCAGAATTTATTAATGCATTGCGCGATCGCCAAGTCAAGCCCCTCTCATTTGGTCGTGTAATTGTTGCCACATGGCATCCCCATGAAAGTACAGTCTTAGAAACTATCCGTCACATGGGATTAGAATTGCAAGTCATATTGAACAAAGCTGCGGTGATGGTGCTACCCTCAGGAATTAACAAAGCTACAGGGTTAGCAGCCGCCTTGGCTAAAATGCAATTATCACCTAAAAATGTAGTTGGGATTGGCGATGCAGAAAATGACTATGATTTCCTGAGTATTTGTGGTTATTCAGTAGCAGTTGCCAATGCTTTGCCAATACTCAAAGAGTGTGTGGATTTTGTGACTAATGGTAGTCGAGGGGATGGTGTTATCGAATTAATTGAAAAACTCATCACCTCCTGACTTTTCACGGAATCTGAAAAACCTCTCTCCTAAGAGGAGAGAGACTTTGAATTTCTAGTTTGGAAGTGAGATTGTCTGTGGACTTTTCCAGATAACGTGAAAAGTCAGATTACCTTAAATTTAGCTGAATTTGGGCATTAATTTAAGCAGGTTTATGCAAAAAAAAGGAGAGTATTGCTACTCTGCTTATATTTTGGGCTTTTTGAAGGTTGAAATAATCAATCTTCGTTTTAAATTTTATCACTTTGAAAGGGCTAGGTGAGGACTCTTTAGCCCTCGACGCTTGAGCCTTTTAGCCCATCAATGATATTTTTCGCATATTTCGTCTGCTATTACCCCTGCAATTGTCCCTGGTGTTGCATAACCTTCTCGTGTCCCTTGATTGGTTTGAATATAATAATTACTTGTTTGACAATTCACTACAAAGATTGCACGCCCAAAAAGTTTAGTTTTCACTTCAGCACCATGTATTTCGCCTTTAATATAGACAGATTCATCATTTATGTATATTGCATTCTCTTCATCATCGTAGCCAACAACATACCATTCTGCTTTAGCTTTAAGAGGAAAACTGAGGGTAATAGCAATAGCGGTCATCAAAATAAATAATAAATGAACATACTGCTTGTTGCGTCTTTTCGTAAATATAAAAAACATAGTTTTTGCTCTAGTAGTAACAAGTGAACTAATACAAAAGAAATTGTAAGTATTCCAGTATTAGCCATAAATCTTTAACTAACTTAAGGGAGCTTTACACCATGTTTGAATTAGCTATATTTAGCGAACCAATTTCGTGTATAATTACAAATTTTAAAAGGCCTTATCACTATAAGTATTAGCTAACAAATTGTCCAGGCATTTTTTGAGTTGTTGTAATATCGAACTCCTCTAATAAGAATGTCTCTTCGCTCAGACATCGCTTTTGATGTTAAATTTTGTAACTCAATTTAGATGTATCTAACGTTGTTACTTGATTGTGGCAACTGCGATCGCCTGTTTGAAAGCTTTGAGTTCAATAATTAGATAATCGCCATTCCCATGCTATCGAGTAGCGATTGCCAAAATTTAATATTCTTTTTTATGTGCAGTTGTGCCTAGATTTGCACACCTCCTGCTTGAAAAATCTGTTCGGCGGTTAAATTCAATTCTCTGAATGTAGGTGAAATAATGCGTTTGCTCCCACGAAACTGGTTGATCTGGTACTCACCATCAACCAATGAATAGACTGATTAGGACATCTTGAAAGCTTGGATGTTAGGAATAGTAATGTTTTACCTCCAGCAAGAACTGCCTCCTGCTATACCTTGTACATTGTGGTTTTTCGACAAGGTAAAACCAGTAGAACGCAAAGATTACAAAGAGAAAATAAATATATTCAACAAGCCCGTGATTTACTCCTCCCTCACTTCATGAATGGAAGCATAGCAGTATAAAAAATGAAAGTTTCCCTATTTTTTTAATCGCCACAAAGTACAAAAAAGTTTTTCTGCCGATCAATTTGGTACATCTGGATTAGGGCAGTATGCAGACAGATTATTAGCTAAAGAAATTGTAGCGATGCCTTCTCCTGTAGGAGACGCTGCGCGAACGGCGAGCTTCGCTAACGCTCAAACCTACAAAGCTGGCAGTACCGTTTTGCCCAAGCTTGGGGATATGCGGGAGATTGTCTAAAGTGAAATTGAAACCATAGCCGAAGCAAAATGTCCTGGCTGCGTAGAAGTTCAGCAAAAATATGCAAAACAGTATCGAGTTAACGTTAATTTGTCACAATGACAATTAAAATGTCATTACAACATTAATCTGTCACAGACGACAAATAATTAGTCCCTGTACGCCATTAGGCTCATATAGCTTTTGCTAATTAGAAGTGCGGATGAAAGGACTTGAACCTTCACTCCTTTCGGAACTAGAACCTAAATCTAGCGCGTCTGCCAATTCCGCCACATCCGCATCAGTTTTCTATCATACCATAAGAAATTATTTTTGGGAATAGGGAGTGGGGGAGACGGGGAGATGGGGCAAAGGGACAATTCCTAACTCCTAACTCAACAGTCAACACTCCCAATACTTCATGTCCAATTACATAACAGCAACACGAGGCAGACGATGCTTGAAGCCGCAAAGAATTTCCCAGGAAATAGTATTTAATTGTTCTGCCCAATCGTCTGCTGAAATTTTTTCTTTTCCTTGTTCTCCAAGCAAGGTGACTACTTCTCCTTCTTGGATATCGGGTATAGCACTCACATCGAGCATCAACTGATCCATTGTAATTGTCCCGATTTGCGGGATTCGCTGAGAGCGAATTAACACCTGCATTTTATTAGAAAGATGACGAGGAACGCCGTCAGCATAGCCAATTCCCACAACGGCGAGGCGAAGTTCGCGCGGGGCAATAAATTGATGACCGTAGCTGACAGCCGTTCCTGCGGCAATTGTTTTGACTTGGGTAACTCGTGCTTTAAGTTGTAAAACGGGTTTGAGGTCGATCGCCTTTTGTAAATGCGGCGCTGGGTAAAGTCCGTAAACTGCTAAACCTACTCGTGCAATATCGTAGTGCAATGCTCGGTCTGTGAGTGCAGCTGCGGAATTTGCCAAGTGCAAGCAAGGTGGTTGAATTCCCATTGCTTTGATTTGGGCGACCGCTTCCTCAAATCGTCTATGCTGTTCTGCCATTGCCGTAGTATTGGGACTATCTGCTGTTGCCAAATGGGAATAAATACTCGCAATAGAAAGATGTGGTAACCGCTGCACTAATTGCACAAATTCACCAGCTTGCTGCCAATTAGTTCCCAACCTGGACATTCCCGTGTCTAATTTGATATGCACGGGTACGGGAGAACCAAAATTCATGGATTCTAGAGTATCAGAAAACACTAAAGCTTGTTTCGGGCTGCACAATGTAGGCTGAAGTTTCCATTGAACGATCGCATAAATCTGCTCTGGTGTATGAGTCGCCCCTAAAATCAAAATCGGAGCTTGAATTCCGCCTTCTCGCAATTGAATCGCCTCTGGAACTGTAGCGACTCCCAAACAACTAGCTCCCGATTGAATTGCAGTTTGAGCAACTGTTACCGCTCCATGTCCATAGGCATCAGCTTTTACCACTGCCATCAACTGGGTGTGTGGCGACAACAACTGTACTAGTTGCTGTACATTGTACGATAACGCTCCTAAATCAATTTCTAGCCAAGCTCGTTGCGAAAACCACGCGTAGGTGTCGCATTGCTCATTACGAACTACACCAGGGATTTGTTTGCGACTTAACATTTGTACTGACTCCTATCACACCGTAGCTCAACTTCAAATTATCTATCTATACACGCTCTTAGAAGCGATATCAGATTAAACAGGAAGTTTACCCTTGACTTGGAATTGATACAATGTGTTGCGCTACTCAAGTAAAAGTTATGGGTAATTCGTAATTCACGTTGCGTAAGGGTTTTAGACATTTCAAATCAATGGAGTGATTTAGCCGCTCTGTACTACTTCGTCCAAGTTATACCACTCCATTGCCACATAAGTCTGAGCACCAGCTTTTAGCGTTGGCGTTAGCCGACGATAAATCTATTTGTGTCTATATTTTTTAGAATTTTGTCTAAGTGCTGGGCTTAAGCGTTTTACTTCCAAACTCCTAACTCTTGACTCGTAACTCATAAGTTAATTTCTGAATTATTCCGAAAGTATAATTTCTTCTCATCTCCCGAGAAGAGTATATTTGTGTTAATATATGTAAAACTAATACCCTGAGCGCAGATCAATGGGGAAGGTTTTAGTCTTAAACGCCTCTTACGAACCTCTCAATATAACGAGTTGGCGTCGTGCTGCGGTTCTGTTAATCAAGGGCAAGGCAGAACGCGTGGAACACAACGGTAAATTCCTTTACTCAGATTTCCCGTTGCCGACCGTAATTAGGTTGCGTCATTATGTCCGCGTTCCTTATAAAGAAATTCCTCTAACTCGCCGAAACATATTGCATCGTGATGGTCATGCTTGTCAATACTGTGGTTACATAGGGGATGAGTTGACCTTAGACCATGTAATACCGCGATCGCGCGGGGGGGGAGATACTTGGGAGAACATTGTTACAGCTTGCGTTCGTTGCAATGTCAAAAAAGGTAGTCGTACTCCCCACGAAGCTCATATGCCTTTACGTCATCCTCCTCGCCAACCTTATAGCAGCCTTTATTTTGAGGTAAGCAAACATCTTAAGAGTGGACTGCACGCAGAGTGGCAAAAATATGTTATAGGACTTTGATATGATGTAGCCTACTAGTCCAAAGAGTATAGAGCAATAGTCAGGTTGCTTTGTTGGTTAATTTTAGAATCAGCCTAAAGTCGATTTAGTAGACATTTGGCTTTGAAAAATTGTGTGTTGCCTGAAGCTTGTCCACTGATAGTGAAAGACATTGATCGGCGCAAGTTAAGTTAAAATATATTCATTGGATAACCCAAAAACCTACAATTCTTGTAGTGCGCGTAAGTAAGTCGGCACAATAAAACTAAACCATGTGAAGAAAGATTAACTAGACTAAAACTCTCTTTCCTCCAGCAAGAACTGCCCTCTGCCTCCTGCCTTACCTCAACGATAAATTTTCCTACCCACCTACTTAATCTTGCCCGCTTATTATATGCAACTTTAATGTGGAATAGTTTAGCATCACAGTTTGATGAAATCCAAGCAAAAAAGACAACAATTTCTTACCATACCCGATAAAAGTGGCAAATAACTGGGTTTGGCTAGAAAATCTCTGAATTTTTAACTGGGTGCAGTGGTAGCGAATCCCTGATTGCCAAAGTCCTCTACCATAACTTGAGATCTATGGGGATGAGAGACGACGCAAAGCACGCAAGCGCCAGGTGTAGAAGGGGACAGCGGGACGTAGCCAGATAAGGAAGTCTTAGAGGGATGGAAAGCTTTTTAATAATCTTCCCACACTGCCTGTTTGACTCATGCCCAATCGCTTTTACACAAAATACAAAACATGCCCTGTTCGTTAAAGATATAATTATTGATTGCTCAATAATCAAAATAATGAGACTATTAAGCATAAGATGATTTCAAATATGAAAAACTAACTCTTAAGTATTAAATGAAAAGTATACCTTAAGTAAGATAAATTTTAAATGTCGGTTATCAACTTTGAATAAAAATTTCTTTAGTTCAATTTACAGAAAACAAAAAAGCTGATCGAAGACATTTATGCTACTAGATACAGTCAGATATACGAAACTTCGTTTTTTCTAGCACTTATATGCGTTCTAGTAAAATTTAATTGATTCCTAAGCACTGTCACTGAGAAAAAATATACTCAGATAGAGAGTGCTATATCTTAATATTTTTGCGAAGATCGAAATAATGTGCCTAAATTCAGTGAATTGCTGATTGTAACGTTTCTGAATTCATGGAGCCTCACAGTTAAAAAAAGTTCCCTATGTATTTAAATTCTCCCGTTAATGAGTTTGAGAGTTTGTCATTGACCACAGAGCCAAACCCAGAGGAATCTGAAATAGAGAAAGACCCAGTGGAAGTTGCACTTAAGAGTCCATCATTACAGCCATCGCTAGGTGAAGGAGCCATCTATCTCAGTCAGCGTGGTAATTCCCTAGCACAACAGAAATCAGAAGAACTGCAAAAAACTCTGCTAGCGCACCGACACGATCGCCAACTAGTAATTTTGCAAGATTTTCCTGACCCAGACGCTCTTTCTTGCGCCTGGACTTATCAATTAATTGCCCAGCAATACGACATCAAGTGTGAAATCATTTATGCTGGCGCTTTAAGTCATCAAGAAAATATTGCCTTGGTCAGACTGACTAATTTACCGATCCAACGCTGGACGCAGCAAACTTTGAAAAGCAAGGATTTGTCATCTTATCAAGGTTTTGTACTCATCGATAACCAAGGAACGACTTCGCAGCTACTGTGTGCAGTGCAAGAGGCTGGAATTCCCTTAGTGGCGCTCATCGACCATCACAGTATACAAGGCGATCTCCAATCAGAGTTTGAGGATATCCGTCCTTATGTACGAGCGACGGCAACAATTTTTACTCAATACCTGCAAACAGGATTACTAGCATTAGATAGCAGCATCAATCAACACGTCAAATGCGCTACTGCTTTAATGCATGGCTTGCGATCGGATACAAATCGCCTGATGCAAGCGCAAGAAGAAGACTTTATGGCAGCTGCATATTTAAGCCGATTTTATGACGCGCAACTGCTGAATGCCATTTTACAGGCGAATCGTTCCAAGCGGGTGATGGATGTGATCGAGCGATCGCTCAAAAACCGCATCGTCCAAAATAACTTTTCCATTGCTGGTGTCGGTTATCTCCGCTACGACGACCGCGACGCCATCCCCCAAGCAGCTGATTTTCTCGTTACCGAAGAAAACGTGCATACTGCCGTAGTTTATGGCATTGTTCACGATGAAGACGAAGAACTAGAAATAGTTATTGGTTCTTTAAGAACCACCAAACTTACTCTTGACCCCGATGAATTCATCAAAGAAGCCTTTGGGCAAGATAGCACAGGGCGCTTTTTTGGTGGTGGAAGGACAAGCGCTGGCGGCTTTGAAATCCCGATGGGTTTCTTATCTGGTAGTAACGAAAATTCCACCTATGCAAAAATGAAATGGGAAGTATTTGACACTCAAATTAAGCAAAAGCTACTGAGGTTAGTTAATCCCAGAGATAACCCGATTGAGTCTGAGTAGGGATAAGGGAAATTGGGAGAACTCCTAAATCATGTAGCAGTTGAAGTGTGTTTGATTACATAGCATTCCTTCCCGACTTTGATTCAAAGTCGGGAATTTAATTTTATTAATTGATTGGCAATGTAATTCATACCTAATGTTTAGTAAGTTGATACAAGTATTAACTCGTGCCTACCTATTTACAGCACTTTTCATTCGCATGAAGTACAAAGTTACGGGTTTTGAGGCAGGAGGCAGGAGGCAGGAGGTAGGGGGCAGGGGGCAGGAGGTAGAAACTCTTTATGTGTGATAAATCAGTCCTGGATCTTGTACCTCACTTAGTCGCAATCTGCTGTAAATGAATTGCTGCAAGAAAGCTCTAGCTTGCGCTGTTATTTTAAATGATGCTGAGTGGATAAATACTAACTATCAAAGAGTGCAGCGAGAGGCAATGGTGGAAACACGTTTGTTAAAGGAAAAGGCGAGGACGTAGACTTGTTGATATATTCTTTGAACAAAAAGAGAGTTTTAAGCAAAACAAGGAATACAAAGCTGCAATAGACGCTTATAAATCAGCATTAAAATTGATTCAAAATATGTCAAAGCAATTAATAGAATAAGTTTCTGTGAATCAATTTTGCGGAAGATTAGCGAAACACCAAAGCCTCTAGAACCATCGGTAAAACCAGAGCCTAAAATACCGTCATTAGAGTCGAAAACATTGCCAGAGATTGACGAAATATTATTCGCTAGAGAAGAACTTGATAAACAAAAGTTTTTCAATTTTAAAAGTGATTCCGACGCTCGTAAAAAAATTACTGTATCAATAGCTAGGAGGCAGGGACAATTACAATTTCGTAAGTCTTTGCTAGATGCTTATTCTAGTAAGTGCGCTATTACCAATTTTGATGCTGAGGCTGCGCTTTAAGCTACCCATATAATTCCTTATATTGAAACAGAAAATAATCATCCATCAAATAGTTTATTATTACGTGCTGACTTGCACACCTTATTTGACTTAAACCTTATTGCTATCGATCCAAAAACAATGAAGGTACATCTTTCCCCTATTATCAAAAAAACTGAATATCAAACAATCGATAGTAAAGAACTACGAGTACCAAAAGATGAAATGTATCGTCCCAACCAACAATTTTTGAAACAGAGGTTTAAGCAGTGTGAATGGTGCCAAAATATTTAGCCTAAATTAATTCAACTATTTTGATCGGAAGTCCTTGTATATTTAAGTTAGAGAATTACAAGCTTGATTTAGCTAGATTATGAGTAGCCTAAAGGAAGTCGAATTTGCTGTTAGTCAACTTTCACCAGAGGATCTCGCGGCTTTTCGTGTCTGGTTTGCGGAATTCGATGCAGCAGCTTGGGATAAACAGATTGAAAAAGATGTGGCTGAAGGTCAGTTAGATGCATTAGCACAGAAAGCACTCAAACATCTGCGAGAAGGGCGTTGTACTGACCTGTGAAACATCGAGCAACCCCAGATTTTTGGTATTACTATCGCCAGTTACCAATTGATATCCAACAGCTTGCTGACCGATGTTATGAATTGCTTCGACAAGATCCTAAATATCCATCATTGCATTTCAAAAAAGTTGGTCAGTTTTGGTCAGTGCGTATTGGTATACATTATCGGGCGCTTGCTGTAGAAGAAGATGATAATTTTGTCTGGTTTTAGATTGGGTCGCATCCAGAATATGACAAATTACTTAGTGGGGGATAGCATTATAACGGAATTATAGATTTATTTAAGGTTTAAATTTATTGCCATATCCCTAACAAGTTAGAAGGCTTAACACTTGGCTATAGAAAATAGATGGCAGATCAATGAATAGATAATGATGATTAAAGTTAAGATAAATAAATACACAATAAGCGTAACTAAAATAACTCAGCACAGGGTACGCTAATAAAATTCAAAATATGGAACTATATTTAATTCGTCATGGCATCGCCGAAGATAAAGATTTAGGCATCAAGGATGAGGAGCGCAGTCTTACCAAAGAAGGAACGCAAAAAACCGAAAAAGTTGCCCAGAAACTTGTAAAACTGGATTTAAAGTTTGATTTGATTGTCACCAGCCCCTTAGTGCGTGCCCGCCAAACGGCACAAATCCTCATAGCAGCAGGATTGAGTTCCCAGTTAGAGGAATCTAGCCATCTCGCCCACGATGGTCAAATTTCTGGTTGGCTCAAAGACTGGTTAGAGCCAAGAAATTATTCCCAAAATACCCAACTGGCCTTGGTTGGACATGAACCTGATTTAACCAATTGGGCAGAAATTCTCTTATGGGGGGAGGTTAAAGCAAGCTTAGTCTTGAAAAAAGCAGGTATGATTGGGATAAAACTACCAGAAACTGGTTCTCCTTTGGGTTGCAGTCAGATGTTTTGGTTGACACCACCCAAGTACCTGCTATAACAGTTTTTCAACATTTTTTGATTGTTGTTAGAACGGCTACTGTTATGGCGACAATAAATTTCTGGTAAATTAGCTCGATCAAATATTTCAAAAAGTCAATGGTGTTGCCATGATGGTGTGCGAATACAAGCCTGGTCTAGAAGGCATTCCCGCCGCCCAATCCAGTATCAGTTATGTTGATGGGCAAAAGGGAATACTAGAATATCGTGGCATCCGGATTGAGGAACTAGCAGAAAAAAGTACATTCCTAGAAACTGCTTATCTCTTAATCTGGGGTGAATTGCCCAGTAAACAAGAACTCCAAGCATTTGAACATGAAGTTCTTCACCACAGGCGAATAAAATACCGCATTCGCGACATGATGAAATGCTTTCCAGAAAGCGGTCACCCAATGGATGCCCTGCAAGCCTCTGCTGCTGCTTTAGGCTTGTTTTATTCGCTCCGGGACTTACATAATCCTGCCTACATTCGAGATTCGGTAGTGCGCTTGATAGCAACCATTCCCACGATGGTGGCGGCGTTCCAACTGATGCGAAAAGGTAACGACCCCGTGCGTCCCCGTGATGACTTAGACTACTCTGCCAATTTTTTATACATGCTCAATGAGCAAGAACCCGATCCTTTGGCAGCGAGAATTTTTGATATCTGCTTGATACTTCAGGTCGAGCATACAATGAATGCTTCTACCTTCAGTGCTAGGGTGACAGCTTCTACCTTGACCGATCCTTATGCTGTAGTTGCTAGTGCGGTCGGAACTTTAGGAGGGCCCCTGCATGGTGGAGCCAATGAAGAAGTAATTCAGATGTTGGAAGAAATTGGCTCTGTGGAAAATGTACGTCCTTACGTGGAGGATCGCCTGCAACGCAAAGCAAAGATTATGGGCTGTGGGCATCGTGTCTACAAAGTAAAAGACCCACGAGCCACAATTTTACAAAGCCTAGCAGAACAACTATTTGAGAAGTTTGGACATGACAAGTTCTATGACATTGCCTTAGAAGTGGAACGTGTGGTAGAGGAAAAACTCGGTAGCAAAGGAATTTTTCCCAACGTTGACTTTTATTCTGGTTTGGTGTACAGGAAGATGGGTATTCCTACAGACTTGTTTACACCAATATTTGCGATCGCTCGCGTTGCCGGTTGGCTAGCTCACTGGAAAGAACAGCTAGCAGAAAACCGGATTTTCCGTCCTACCCAGATTTATAACGGTGCTCACGAAGTTCGTTATCTGCCCATTGACCAACGTTAACGGGAATGGGCATGGGGCATGGAAAAGAGGACAAGGGGACGCTCTAACGCTCTGAAGAAAGAGGATAGACAAGGGAAAAGACTTGTTGCAAGTTGTCTGTTTGTCCCCAGACCCCCTCATCTCCCGGTTGGTGCGACTACACTCAACTACCGCCAAGTCGAA
The DNA here is from genome assembly GCA_029379225.1 of Nostoc sp. S4. Classification (GTDB taxonomy): domain Bacteria; phylum Cyanobacteriota; class Cyanobacteriia; order Cyanobacteriales; family Nostocaceae; genus Nostoc. The sequence goes on from JAQYWR010000010.1 coordinate 143,555, forward strand.
CCACATCTCCCTCATCCCCGCGTCCCCCATCCCCTCGACTCAATAGCCAATCTCAATGCCAACCATAAGTAGAAGTTCTCATCTCGCTTCAGGGTGGTAAAACCATCCAAGGATATACTAGGCATGGGAATTGGCAACAAATCTTCAATCACATATCATCTAGGCAAAAATTATTAATGAGTGAATTTACAGATATTAATTAAGTAATATTTGTAACTCACAATGACTTGTGTCTCAAAGAGCATCAAACATGAATTCAGGAATTGACCTCCAAGGAACTTTTATTGAATCCCTCACAGATTTAGGTGTACCAGCAGGAACTGCCAAAGCAATTTGGCTGCCACTGCCAATGGTACTGATGCTAATTGGGGCAACAGTGGGGGTATTAGTTGCTACCTGGCTAGAACGAAAAATTTCAGCTGCTGCACAGCAACGAATAGGTCCAGAATACCAAGGGCCTTTTGGATTACTAGTGCCTGTAGCGGATGGTTTGAAGCTGGTATTTAAAGAAGATATCGTACCAGCTAAATCTGACCCTTGGTTGTTTACCCTTGGGCCAATTATTGTTGTGATTCCGGTGTTTCTCTCGTTTTTGATTGTACCTTTTGGGCAGAACATCGTAATTAGCAATATGGGCATGGGCGTCTTTTTATGGATTGCTTTGTCAAGCATTCAGCCTATTGGTTTGTTGATGGCTGGCTACGCATCTAATAACAAATACTCCCTTTTAGGGGGCTTACGGGCAGCAGCGCAATCTATTAGTTATGAAATTCCATTAGCGCTAGCAGTATTAGCGATCGCTATGATGTCTAATAGCCTCAGCACCATTGACATTGTTAATCAACAATCTGGCTACGGCATCCTGGGCTGGAACATTTGGCGTCAACCAGTCGGTTTCCTGATTTTTTGGATAGCCGCCCTAGCTGAGTGCGAAAGATTACCCTTTGACTTACCCGAAGCAGAAGAAGAACTCGTAGCAGGCTATCAGACTGAATACGCAGGCATGAAATTCGGTCTGTTCTACCTGGGTTCTTACGTTAACCTAATACTTTCTGCCCTACTAGTAGCAATTCTCTACCTGGGTGGTTGGGACTTTCCCATTCCCCTCAACCTCATAGCTAGTTGGCTAGGAATTAGTGAAGCCGATCCCGTGTTGCAGATAGTAACTGCTGCTTTAGGTATCACCATGACTGTGTTCAAAGCCTATTTACTAGTGTTTATCGCTATTTTGTTACGCTGGACAGTGCCACGGGTACGGATCGATCAATTGTTAGATTTAGGATGGAAGTTTTTGTTGCCAGTTGGTTTGGTTAATCTCCTATTAACCGCGGCCCTGAAACTAGCCTTTCCTTTCGCCTTTGGCGGTTAGTCAATTAGTCATTAGTCATTTGCTTTGGACAAAGGACAAATGACTAAGGACAAAAGACAAATAACGCTGATAGCTTAAACACAGAGAGTGAAACACGATGCTAAAGTTTCTAAAACAAGTTGGTGATTACACCAAAGAAACAATACAAGCTGCGCGTTACATTGGTCAGGGACTTTCTGTTACCTTCGACCACATGCGGCGGCGTCCGATTACCGTACAGTACCCTTACGAGAAACTGATTCCTGGCGAACGGTTTCGCGGTAGAATTCACTTTGAGTTTGATAAGTGCATCGCCTGCGAAGTCTGTGTTCGCGTTTGTCCGATAAACCTGCCTGTAGTAGATTGGGAATTCGACAAAGCCAGCAAAAAGAAAAAACTCAACCACTATAGCATTGACTTTGGAGTTTGTATCTTTTGCGGTAATTGTGTGGAATTTTGCCCAACTAACTGTCTATCCATGACAGAAGAGTATGAACTTTCCACTTACGATCGCCATGAATTGAACTATGACAACGTAGCGCTAGGTCGTCTGCCCTATAAGGTAACAAATGACCCAATGGTGACACCACTACGCGAACTAGTTTACCTACCCAAAGGTGTCCTCGAACCCCACGGATTGCCTGCGGATGCACCGCCTGCGGGTGTGCGTCCACAAGACTTGGCCGAACAAACCCAAAAATAAATCTCATTTGTCATTTGTTCTTTGTTATTTGTCCTTTGTTATTTGTCATTTGTCCTTTGTCTAAAGCAAATGACCAATGACCAATGACAATTGACCAATGATAATTGACCGATGACCAATGACCAATGACCAATGACAATTGACTGAGGACAAAAAACAGTGAATCTAGCGGAAGGAGTACAGTTAGTATCCCTTGGCTTACTGGGTGTGATGATGATTGGGGCAGCTCTTGGCGTGGTACTGTTCTCCAGCATCGTCTATTCTGCCTTTATGCTAGGGGGCGTGTTCATCAGCATTGCGGGAATCTACCTGTTGCTGAATGGTGATTTTGTTGCAGCCGCACAAGTGCTAATTTATGTTGGGGCAGTTAACGTGCTGATTTTGTTTGCCATTATGTTGGTCAACAAACGGCAGAATTTTGTGCCATTTCCCAACTCTTGGGTGCGGAAGGCACTAACGGCTGTAGTTAGTCTCGGATTGTTTGGGCTTTTGAGTACGATGGTGCTGGCGACTCCTTGGGCTTACTCAACTGGGGCTGTGGGTACTAAAGATTCTATAGTTCTGATTGGTGAGCATTTCTTCAGTGACTTTTTACTACCTTTTGAACTAGCTTCGATTTTGCTGCTGATGGCGATGGTAGGAGCGATAATTTTGGCACGTCGCGAGTATTTGCCAGACCAAGTTACATCGTCTGACCTACCACAAACCGTTTTGACTTTGCCAGAACGCCCCAGAGAACTGGTATCAAGCAGCAGCGAAACAAAAGAGTAAAATTTGCGACCTTAGTCGCAAATAAAAAGTCCTGTTTTTTCAGAAGGAATACTCAAATTCATGCAACTCCAGTACTTTTTATTATTAGCAGCAGCTTTATTTTGCATCGGTATCTACGGTTTAATTACCAGCCGCAACGCGGTGCGGGTGCTGATGTCGATTGAGTTGTTGCTCAATGCTGTTAATTTGAATTTAATGGCATTTTCCAACTTCCTTGACTCAACATTAATTAAGGGTCAGGTTTTCACCGTGTTTGTGATTACCGTGGCCGCAGCCGAAGCGGCGGTGGGTTTAGCGATCGTGCTTGCCATTTATCGCAACCGCGATACCGTCGATATGGAGCAGTTTAATCTCCTGAAGTGGTAACTGTGCGTGCAACTCAAGCAGGTAATCATTGCTTATAAAGCGCGGGATGCCCGGAGTAAAGAATGGGCAGAAATCTGTGCTAAACAACTCGAAAATCGCCAGTGCCAGGTGTTGATGGGGCCTAGCGGACCGAAAGACAACCCTTATCCAGTCTTTTTGGCTTCGGCGGGTCAACCAATCGATCTCGCTTTGGTACTCGGCGGTGATGGTACTGTTTTAACTAGTGCCAGACATTTAGCCCCAGCTGGCATCCCAATTCTGGGAGTGAATGTGGGAGGTCATTTGGGGTTTTTAACTGAGTCAGTGGATGAGTTTCAGGATACCGAGAAAGTTTGGGATCGGCTGTTTGAGGATCGCTATGCTATCCAACGGCGGATGATGTTACAAGCTGCGGTGTATGAGGGTCATGGGTCTAATTTGCAGCCAGTCAGTGAGCGTTACCTCGCTTTGAATGAATTTTGCGTCAAACCGGCTTCCGCTGACCGAATGATTACCTCGATTTTAGAGATGGAAATCGATGGTGAGGTAGTCGATCAATACGTTGGGGACGGGTTAATTATTTCCACTCCCACAGGTTCCACAGGTTACACTGTTTCTGCTAATGGACCAATTATGCACGATGGTATGGAGGCGATTACTGTCACTCCGATTTGTGCAATGAGTCTTTCTAGTCGCCCCCTCGTTTTACCTCCTGGTTCTGTGGTAAGTATTTGGCCTTTAGGGGATTACGATTTGAGTACCAAGTTGTGGACAGATGGAGTTTTAGGGACTTCGATTTGGCCTGGACATCGCGTTGATGTGCGGATGGCGGATTGTCGAGCTAAATTTATTATTTTGCGCGAGAACAATTCTTACTACCAAACTTTGCGGGAGAAGTTGCTCTGGGCAGGTACAAGAGTTCATTACAGCAATAATCACCGTAGTTGATAAAGTATTTGAGAGCGCTTTTGTTATGAGTGGCGATCGCTACGCCTAACCCAGGCATTACAATCAAAATTATCCCAGCCCTTAGATTATTCTAGGGGCTTGTTTCCTTAATTGTAACTTTGTTAAGTGATACTATTTCATTAACTTACTGCTACAGATACATGTGTAGAAGCGATAGAGCGGTAGCCCTATATGTCCAAATTTTTGGAAATAGTATTACTTGCATTTATACTCTATATCAAAGGAAAATTTTGTATCTTATTGCCAGATTTTTTTGGCATTAATATCCATAATAAAAACAATCTACCTCTAATCCCAGAGAGCAAAAAATCTCTCTAGAGGATTTTTTATTGAAAACTGTCCCAATCACACTTCAACGCATTAATTTCATAATGCGATATAGTATAGTGCCTAAATCCTAGTAGGATATTTTCGCCAATTTAAGTAGGAAGACAGATGGAAGTTTCTCGCTGCAATATCAATTACCCACTGAATCCTCCTGTTGAAGATTTTCCTGTCCTTCAAACTAAAAAATATATCCTACGGCTGGCCTCAACTGAAGAAGAATTAAAATCAATTTTTCGATTGCGTTTTGAAGTTTTTAATCTGGAATTAGGGTTAGGATTATCTACTTCTAGCGTTACCGAGATGGATCTAGATAAGTTTGATGAGGTTTGCCATCATTTGATTCTCATCTGCAAACAGACGGGTAAAACCATCGGAACTTATCGGATGCAAACCTATAGAATGGCTTCTCAAAGATTAGGCTTTGATGCTGCCGATATATTTAATCTTAATGCAATTCCTAATTCTGTGCTTCAAGCATCAGTGGAAGTTGGACGTGCATGTATAGCTAAAGAATATCGAAATACTCAGGCACTTTTATTACTTTGGGAAGGGTTAGCAAATTATCTCATCTGGAGTAGAAATCAATATTTCTTTGGCTGTGTATCATTACTAACGCAATCTCCTTGGCAAGCTAGTTGCGTTTATGATTATTTTCAGCAGAATGGTTTGATGCATCCCAGTATTTTAGTCTATCCAAATTCACAATCTTGTCTAGATTTGCCTCAAAATTCTCATAATTCATCTAATATGGAAATTCCGAAAATTTTACAGGCATACTTGAATATTGGAGCTAAAATATGTAGCTTTCCAGCCATTGATAGACAGTTTAAGACTATTGATTTTTTAACTATATCTAATAGCAAAGATTTTGGCAGATCGGGCTATTAAATTTTGTAAAAATTATATTTTATCTAAGTTCGACTTTATCCATTTCTATATTTGCGCCATCATAAAGGTAGGCGCTCACTAAAAATGCATTTACGATCCAGCAGGTAATCCATTTGTGGCGCAGAGTGATGCTGTTCTGGCGGATGTTTTACAAGGAGAATTTCCAGGTGAGCGCATTCCACGTAATTGGTCAGATACTTTTATTTTGGATGATTGGCAAAAGCCTTACTATGTGAATCCTCAATCATCGAATCTTGGTATCAACGAGGCTCTTTACATTCTCAACTTTCAACCTCAATTGGATACCGTCAAGTTGTTTGGTAATCAGCAAGATTATCAACTGATCGATATACCCAACGTCAGACAAGGACTGTTATAGCGATCGCCAGCTACATCTTCTGTTGACATATCTGCTTTACAACAACTGGTAAGTGTCCTGTTTTATCGTTACTGTTGAAGAAGGTGTAGTTTGCCCTTGACTTATGAAGATTGCGATCGCCAATCGTATCGTGTTCCCCTGGTAGAGTAAACAGTGGGACTTTCAATTGGGAAAGCAGTTATTTAGCCCAATTGAATTCTTCAGGTTTAGACAAATGGGAAATGTCTCCCGTGTGAATGACGAAAGCGGGTGGAGTAGTCATTGAGGCATGTTACCCCTCACGCCACAATTGATTTTTTAGAATTAAATCTAGCATATCCCAAAGGTTATTTCATAGGAAAATGAGAGATATATCAAATGAGGGGTGTGACCCCCTATTAACTAGTTGTATCTTACCACAAAAGGATTTTAAGTCTTTCCCCTAGAAGAGGAGAGATTTGAAGAAGGAAAAGTTTGAGTGGAGGTTTCATTTATGAAAGCTTTTTAACCGAGAAGTCAAATCGCCTTCCTCGAACTCAAATTAGTTGATATCTCGGCAATGTCTACGATGGGCTATCCTTGGACACCTCATCCAGCTAAGCAAACTGGATCGTTTCAGATAAATTTTTGGGAAAATTACTTATGCCCCATCTCAAATGTGCGCCGAGTTGGTTGCGATTTTTAATTGTTTTCTTGTTGACGATGGGTATATTGTTTCGCTTTTTTAACCTTGATAGTAAGGTTTATTGGCGTGATGAAACTTATAGCTCATTGCGAATTTCTGGTTACACAATAACTGAAGCAAAAGAACAACTTTTTAATAATCGTGTTATTGCCAAAGAAAGTTTTGCTAAATTTCAAGGCGCAAATGCAGAAAAAAACTTAAATGATACAATTATGTCTTTAGCAAGAGAAGATTCTCTGCACCCACCGTTGTATTATATAATCGCCAGATTGTGGTTGGAAATCTTTGGTGATTCTGTAACAGCAATTAGAAGTTTATCTGCCTTCATTAGCTTGCTAGTTTTTCCCTGTGTTTATCGGCTCTGTCGAGAATTATTTAATGTTTCGGTATCCTTTGGTAGTGTAGCGATCGCACTTATGACTATCTCTCCAATTCATTTAGTCTATGCCCAAGAAGCACAAGAATATATTCTTTGGTTAGTTACTATTTTACTATCTAGCGCTTCCCTATTGCGAGCAATGGAGTTAGAACCACAAGATAAAGATGAACTAATAAAAAAACAACACCCAGATATTTTTGCTGCCTGGAGTATTTATGCAATAACTTTGGCAATTAGTTTTTATACATTTCTTTGGAGTGGATTTGTAGCACTCGCTCACGGAATTTATGTGATTGGCATAGCTAAATTCCAGTTAACTGAAACAGTGAGAAATTACCTCTTAGCATCATTGGTAGGTTTGTTAGCTTTTATGCCTTGGATAATAGTTGCGATCGGTGAGTTTTTCCAATTTCTGATTTCTGGAGATAAAGTAACAACACAGTCATCTTTGATGCCTATAATTCCATTTTTGCTGATTCAGTTAAGCCGGATTTTTTTTGACATAAATTTTAGCTTAGAAAATCCTTTGAGCTATTTAATTGCATTAATTTTTTTAACTTTGGTAGGATATGCAATTTATTTTATTTATGTTACAAGTAGTTACAAAATATGGTTATTTATTATTACATTGATTGTAGTCCCAGCACTGCCTATAATACTACCAGATTTAGGTGCTGGGGGTATACGATATTTTACTGAACCATATTTAATACCGTCTTATTTAGGAATCCAACTAGCTGTTGCTTATCTACTATCTAGGCAATTAGATAATCAGAATGTGTCACGTCGAACCATTTGGCACACAATCATGATGTTGGTGATTATTTGTGGTTTGATTTCTTCTAAGGTGAATTCTCAAGCAGAAACTTGGTGGAATAAGGGCATGAATTATAGTAATTTGCAATTTGCCCAAATTATTAATCAGAGTACTAGCCCACTTGTAATTAGTAATTCTTTGGACAATAATTATGAAAATGTCTTTTCTTTAAGCTATCTGTTGGAACCAAAAGTGCGATTTTTGTTGGTAAATAATCAAAAAATACCCAAAATTACTAATGAGTATGCTGATGTATTTTTATTCAATCCTTCAAACAACTGGCGCGAAGTAATAGAAAAAAAGTATCAGTTCAAGACAGACATTATTTATGGTAATAATTATTATTATGTTTGGAAATTAAGTAAACCTGGTAACTTACATCGAAGTGATATGCCACTTAATAATAAATTGTCTGCTAATTTATAAATTGGTAATATCTTAGATATTTATTTTAGCGAACGCATAGAAGAAGTTTCATGTCTGTTGCGGGCTGCACCAATGCGTAGCCTACTTCCCGTTCTCCCTATAAAGGTGGATACTCCAAGCGCAGAGAGAGAAAATATAGCGTTTATGACTTCGTTACAATACAGTCGTTACCCCAAAGAGTTGAAGCGTATTTCATCCAAACGAGAACCACTATAATTGTGTAAAAATTATTTCTATATCAAATTTAGTTATGAGGCATTTTAAACTTACTCAATATAGGTTGCGCTTTTTTATTATTATTTTATTAATGGTGGGCATTTTTTTTCGTTTTTTTAACCTCGATCGCAAAGTTTACTGGCATGATGAGACTTTTACTTCATTGCGAATTTCTGGGTATACAGTAAATGAAGTAAAACAGCAAATATTTAATGGTCGTATAATTGGTAAAGAAAGTTTTGCTAAATTTCAAAGTCTGAGTACTTCTAAAGACTTAATTGATACAATCAAGTCTTTAGAAGTCGAAGATCCACAGCATCCGCCGCTGTATTATATAATTGCTCGGTTTTGGGTAGGTATTTTTGGCAATTCGGTAACGGCAATTAGAAGTTTATCTGCATTGATTAGCTTATTAATTTTTCCCAGTATTTATTGGCTATGTAGAGAATTATTTAGAACACAGTTATGGCTCTCGGAAATTGCGATCGCACTTATGGCAATCTCCCCTATTCAGCTAGTATACGCTCAAGAAGCACGAGAATATATTCTTTGGGTAGTCACTATTTTATTATGCAGTGCCTCATTATTACGAGCAATAAGGTTAGAATCAATACACTGGAAGCTAAGTGTATTAAATTGGGGAATTTATGCAATAACTTTGACAATTAGTCTCTATACGTTTTTATTTAGTGGATTTGTAGCAATTGCTCATGGAATTTATTTAATTATCACTGCTAAATTTAGGTTAAATCGGACATTTAGAGCTTATTTAGTAGCATCAATAGTAGGATTCTTAGCCTTTACATTCTGGATATTGGTTGTAATAACTAACTTTTTACAATTTGATAGTTCGATAGCTTGGACAAAGACCGAGTATCCCCTAGAAATATTAATTAAATCTTGGCTTTTACAGTTAAGTCGGATTTTGCTAGATTTAAATTTTGGCTTTGAAAATCCGCTTACCTATGTAATTACACCAATTTTTTTAATATTAATTACATATTCAATTTATTTTCTGTGTCGAACAACTAGCTACAAAATCTGGTTATTTATCATAATCTTAATTCTAATTCCTGCACTACCCCTAGTACTACCAGATTTAATTTTTGGTGGTATACGTTCGCTTGCCGAACGCTATTTATTACCTTCTTATTTAGGTATTCAATTAGCTATTATCTATCTATTAGCTACCCAACTAAATAATAAAAGTGTTGTCAACCGAAGAATCTGGCAAATAATCATGGGAATAGTAATTATTTGTGGACTAGTTTCTTATGGGGTGAATTCTCAGGCGGAAACGTGGTGGAGTAAGGTTATTAGCTATGATAATCCACAAGTTGCCAAAATTATTAATCAGGCTGCTCATCCAGTTTTAATTAGTGATGCTTCTGGAATAAATTATGGTAATGTGTTTTCTCTAAGTTATCTTTTACAGCCAAAAGTAAAATTTCAATTAGTAAAAGACCAAACTATCCCGAATATCCCTGATATATTCACCGATATATTTTTATTAAATCCTCCAGATAGATGGCGTTTTCAAATAGAATCAACTTACAATCATACAAAATTGGTTGTATATAGCAACAATCATTACTTACTTTGGAAATTAGTGACAATTAAGAATAATTAAAAAATCAAGAAAGCCAATACGCGATAGACAACAGGCTTGAAAGTCTTTTGGTGTCTCAATTTGACAGTCAGCTTAAGTTTTAAACTATACTTAGATTGTTGCTATATGAGGAAGTTTTATCTGATGACTTTCTACTGCGTCCTCTGCAATACGGTTATTGCGACGTCACTGATTAGCAGTAATGCTAAGCTAAAAACACTTGCAACAAATTTTACTTCACGTTTGTTTATAGAATACTCGTACAAGTATAGCTGATATCTATATCAGTTTTAGCTGTTATAAAACGCTCTGGCGACCCTTAGATTCAATAATATTAGTATATTTAATGAAATATTTTAAAAAAATTATACAATTTGAGTTATTTATGTTAGCTGTTGCCAAGCTTATAGCTAAAAATACCAGTTTTTACAGATAAAATGCGATCGCTCCGTTCTACCCCCTAGATGTTTATCATAAAAAATAGTGGAGTGTTATGACTGTTACGCCACATCTCCACTCTCAACTACTGGATTAAATTCATTAAAAAGCGCCACAAAATAATTAAAACTTGGGAAGATTTAAATTAATTACCGTGACTCAGTTCCTTGATTAGGGCTGCCTTGTACAGTATCATTTTCTGGTGCTTCTGGTGTAGCAGTAGTTTTAGCATCACTTTTTTCAGGATCGCCAGTTTTGCGGGTACTTTCATCGACGGTAGTTTGGTAGCCACCAGAAGCAGTGGGGGTAGTATCTTCATTACTAGGTTTTTGTTGTTCAGACATTACTAGATTCCTAATTATTTACTGTTATTCTTATAATAAGAAGATAAGAGTGTGAGTTTATCTATCTACAATATAGTTATAGTTGATTTTCCCTCTATCGAAAGTATTAATTATATATAGTAATTATTAAAAATAATAAATATATAATTAGTAAAGTTAAGAAAGCTACTATTCCTAAAGTAAGAATTTAAAATTGCTTTGATGTTTAAGTTAAGATACTTTTGAAATTGCTGAATTGATTGATAGTTCACAGAAAATGACAGTTGATTTTAGTATGACCGACTCAAGAATATGATGCGATGATTATATAAATTACCAAAGTCTAATTAATGAACCAAAGTAATGTATTATTACCATCTGGGTGTATCCTTCGCAAGGCAACCTCTGCTGACCAATGGTCGATTCGATTGCTAGTGTTTTCAGCCAAACTCGATCCAACCCAATTAAATTGGCAACAATTTTTGGTAATTGAATGCGATCGCAATCTGGTATCTTGTGGACAGGTACGTAATTTCTCAGGGGCACAAGAACTTGGTAGTTTAGTAGTTGCACCAGCTTGGAGAGGTCGCGGTTTGGGTAGTTTATTAACTCAGCATTTAATTAATACAGCAACGCAACCACTTTATCTTGAATGTTTGGGTCAGCGATTAAGCCAATTTTACAGTCGCTTTGGCTTTGTGCCAATATCTTTTGCAGACTTGCCACAATTCCCGAAGACAGAAGTCTTGCCTACACTCAAGGATAAATTTAGATTTTCACAATTAGCTAGAATACTGCTCAAAGTTCCTGTGGTGTTTATGGAGTATCATCGTAATTCCTGATTAAGACATATATAACGGAGCTTGATATCACCTGTTTCCAATCCTTTACTTCCCCATTCCCCATTTTCAAATCCCAGGCTTAGTAAAAATAGTTAGCAACACAGGCCCTAATAAATAATTGTGACTCAAACACACTAGTCCAGCACAGGAACCTAGAAGCTGACGTTGATTAGGGCTGTAGAGTCTAATTCCACGGGAGAAATTGGTAATATTTGAGGTTCTGTATCTTTTTTGGAAGTAATGTCAACCAAATAAAAGTATCCACCAGGAGAAAGTACCCGTGCTATTTCATTAAATACCTGTTGAGGTTCCAAATAATGTAAAAAGCTGATAGTGCTGAAAACAGCATCAAACTGACCATCAGCAAAAGCAAGAGACTCAGCTTTGCCCTCAACAAAAATCAAGCGTGGATGATGGTGGTTGCTCAGTCTTGCCATCCGCAACATATTAGTAGATAAATCTAATCCAATGCCTTTGAGAGCGGTAAATTCACTAGCAAGGCGTTCAAGTAAGCGTCCAGTACCACACCCTATATCGAGTACATTTACTTGTTTTGGTAAATTGATATACTCTAGCAATCGTTTGTGGATGGCTCGATAAAATACTGAAGGAAAGAGCCAATCGTAGCTTGATGCCCAGCGATCAAAAAGCAACTTTTTGTTACTAAAAAAGCCAAAGGTCATTAGTTTTCGCAGTTTCCCTGAAGCTTAATGCTTTTTAGGGTAAGAAGTACCTGCGCCTCCAAGAAGTTAGTTAACTATAGCTTTGCAGTCCGGCAATATCTAGCCTAACGTTTAGCAAATTACTTATAATTACCTTAGTAAATTATCAGGAATTTGGCACTTGAGTTTGTAGTTAAGAGTGTTCTTAGAGAATTATGATATCTCTGTAGAAAACCAAAAAACGAGCAATCACTGCATAAAACTATCAGACTTGACCGTATATATTTATAGAGGTTCAAATACAACAAACTAAATATATTTGGAAAACTATCAAGGAGAGCAATTATGTCAAGCTTTATTAAAATTAGGTTACACAACGATTTACTGCACCCAGCGCGCGAGTGGTTGGAAGCAATAGAAATTCATAACTCCAAATTAGCTCATTTCCTCTGCAAAACTATTCCTGCTCAATGTCCGTTTGAACGAGACATCTGTGTGTTAGGTCGCAAGCTATTTCATCTTCCATCAATGTGTAAATTAAATCCACTATACAGCGAAGTTGTTGGATTACGTTTTAGAGCACTCTGTTATCTTGCCGATAAATGCGGTGAAGATGTCACAGCATATTGTTAATAGTCAGTTGAATAGTGCTTTATTCTTTGATTTAGCACCCATCGGAATTGCAGACTTCTGCTTGTTAGTTAGTCTTATTTATACTAGATTATAGCCTATTTATTTATAAAGTAAATCTAAGAGGATGTTTGAAAAGTTTATCGATTTCACGCTTGCGGCCACCTGGTTTTGGTTCTGGAATTAGGTCGCTAAGAAATTCATATTGGGTGCGTGTTAGGTTGCTGGGATATGCTTTACTCATCTCACTCTCTCAGCGCTGTTTATTATCTATTCACAGCTTATTATACTGAGAGAGCTTTTTTACACCCTTTCCGACTTTTCAAACATCCTCTAAAGATGGGAAATTAGAAAAAGGAAAACCGCTAAGATACGGCTTATACAGTGTATTTTCGTAGAAATAAATGAAGCGGAAGTTGAATAGAACATAAACACAAACCCCCTAGCTGTTGTAAAGCGCTAGAGGGTTAGAGTTGAAATATAAACCTGGCATCGAGCTATTTTCACGTAGG